>DASZJF010000013.1:0-149255 GCA_035948355.1 Solirubrobacteraceae bacterium | reverse complement strand
CGAGACCGCACATGTGCGGTCTCGTGACCTGCCGCATGCGGCAGGTCATACGTCGGCGCATGCGCCGACGGTCGGGGCGTGCATGCACGCCCCGAGGAGGGCCCGCATGCGGGCCCTCTGGCAATGCCGCATGCGGCATGGCCCACACCATCAGCCTTTTATTCGTAGTCATGCGGCTCCGTCCATTTCGCCGCGCGCGGCTTCGGAACCTACGCCGGAACCGCAGTCGGCTCCTCCACCCGGCGCGGGAGCAGCGTTTCGCGCGCGATCACCAGCCGCTGGATCTGCGAGGTGCCCTCGTACAGCTGCATGATCTTCGCGTCGCGGAAGAGCTTCTCGACGGGGTACTCCTTGATGAAGCCATAGCCGCCGTACACCTGCACGGCTTCGGTGGCTGTCTTCATCGCCGTGTCGGCGGCGAAGCGCTTGGCGTGCGAGGAGACGAGCGTGTTGCGTTCGCCGTTATCGAGCATGAACGCCGACTTCCACGTCAGCAGGCGCGCGGCTTCGATCTCGGTGGCCATGTCGGCGATGATGAACTGGATCGCCTGGTGCATCGCGATCGGCACGCCGAACTGGACGCGTTCGCGCGCATAGTCGGTCGCGAACTCGAAGGCCGCGCGCGCAATCCCGGTCGCCATCGCCGCGACGCCCGGGCGGGTGCGGTCGAGCGTGGCCATCGCCAGCTTGAAGCCGTGGTTTTCCTCGCCCAGCATGTTCTCCGCGGGAACCTCGACGTCGTTGAAGGAGATCGTCGCCGTGTTCGAGGCGCGCTGCCCGAGCTTGTCCTCCTTCTTGTCCACCACCACGCCCCAGTCGCGCTCGACCACGAACGCGCTGATGCCGCGGTGGCCGGCGTCCTTGTCGGTCTTCGCGTAGACGGTGTAGTAGTCGGCGTAGCCACCGTTGGTGATGAAGCACTTCGAGCCGTTGATCACGTACTTGTCGCCCTGCTTGACGGCCGTCGTGCGCATGCCCGAGACGTCCGAGCCGGCGTCGGGCTCGGTCAGGCAGAAGGAGGCGAGCTTCGGCGCTTCGGTGAGCATGCCCAGGTACTTCTTCTTGATCTCCTCCGAGCCGCCGAGCGCGATCGGCGCGGTCGCCAGGCCGTTGCAGCCGAGCGAGGTCTGGATGCCCGAACAGCCCCACGAGAGCTCTTCCTCGATCAGGCAGCCGTCGAGGTAGCCGGCGCCGGCGCCGCCGTACTCCTCCTCGATGTGGGAGTTCATCAAGCCGAGCGCCCAGGCTTTCTCGATGATCTCCTGCGGCCAGGTGCCGTCCTTGTCGTACTCCCAGGCGACGGGGCGAATCTCTTTTTCGGCGAAGTCGTGCGCCATTTCGCGCAGGCTCTGCTGCTCGTTTGTCAACGTGAAATCGACCATTTCTCTGCTCTCGCGCCTCCGTAGATTGACCAGTCAGTCAACGAGCAGGGTAGCGGAGGGAGAGCGCACGGGCAACGCGCGGGCAATCGACTCGCGCGCGCGGACGTACAATCGGTCGATGCAGAGCGCATTCCCGATCGTCGTGTTCGGCACGGTGGGACTGTCGGTGGTGATGTCGATCGTGTTCCTGCTCTCGAAAGGGAGCATGTATGACGAGATCGGCTCGGGCGGGCTGCCCGGTGAGGGCGAGACGCCGGGTGGCGGATCGCCGTTCGGCGCAAGCGCGCCCGACTACGATTCGATCGCCATGAACCCCGCGCTCCAACAGGCCGAGCGCGAGCAGGAAATCAGGCAGCTGCTGCAGGCGCGCAGCGACCGGCGCGTGCGCCGGGGCGAGACCGCGCTCGACATCGACGCCGAGGTCGCCAAGCTGCTGGCGGCTGCACCCGCGAGCACCGGCCACGACCCCGGGATCGCCGAAGAGGTGCTGCAGCTCGTCGTCGCCCGCAACGAACGGCGCGAACGCCAGGGGCTCGAACCGCTGGACATCGAGGCGGAGGTGGCGCGCACATTGGCGGAGCTCGACCCCTGAGCACAATCACATGCCCGGGGCGCGGCGGCGTGCATCGGTGTGGCGCGGTCGGGTATAAACGCGCCATGGCCGAGCACCGCACGTTCGAGCTGGACGAGCTGACGATCCGTCCGGGCACCTACTTCAATCCTCAGACGGAGGTGCTGCTGGTCGTCGACGACTCCCCCGACCTCGACCACGAGATCTTCAACATGGAGGACTTCGAGGGCGACGAATGGGTGCTCGTCTCCGACGAGTCCCCCGTGGACGAGCACCGCCGCGACGAGCTGATCGAGCGCTTCCAGGTCACCTACCACCCCGGCGGCGAGCACTCGATCGAGGGGGATGCCGATGACGACGAGGAGGATACGCTCGAAGCAGACGACCAGGAGGTCGGCCGCGAGGACCAGTAGGCCGACTGAAACGGCAGCGCGACTACGGGGGACGCGCTCCCGGCTACTGAGGGTCGGCCGTGTCCGGCGTCGTGTCGCCGACACTCGCCGGCTGGATCTGCTGCCGCGCCCATTCGACGGCCGCAGCAGCCCACCGCAGTGCTTGGTCGCGATCGAGGTCGATTGGGACCGGAGATCCGTAGCGCTCAGCCGCAGCGAACGGCGTTAGCCTCTGCGCCCCATCGAGCGTCGAAGGTGGCGCTACTCCGGACTCCGCGCACAATTCGCTGAGACGGTCCAGGTCATGGGTAAACGGAAATTTCGATTCCCTGGAGCGCGAGTATGGCCTTGATGGACTTCTCTATGGCTTGCTGAGCGTGAAACCCAATCCCGGCATCGGTCACCCCTTCGACGGGGAGTAGCGATCTCGCCATCAACTCGTCATTGTCAGCGGCATCGAGCAGTCGCCGAGCAAGGTCGATCGACATCGCCACTACGCCGCCAGCTCTCTGCCCTCATCTAGCGCCGAGTGAATCACTGTGCCATACACGTCACGCCATTCACGGACATTTTCATCCGTGACAACGACGATATCGACAAACACATTCAGCCCTCTCAGCGTGCAGCGCAACCTATATGTCTCCTCGACCACGTCCTCGACCGACGGCTCGATCACTAGGAAATCCAGATCGCTGTGCTCTCTGGCCTCCCCCCGTGCATGAGATCCGAACAGGATCACCCGTGAGTTCGGCGGTGCGGCCTCCGACAGCCGCCGGCCAGCCTCCTGGATTACGTTCTCATCGAACATATGCGTACAGTAGCGCGACGAGATGCTGACAACAAGTGTCATCACAAAGCGCAACTGCGGCGCTGCCGTGGGTTTGATGGGGCATGCGCAAACATGCCGGCGAGCGGCTGCAACGGGCCGTGCAGAGAGGGGTCGGCGCAGACGCGGCCCATAGCATCCGCGCGATGCTCCGTCCACTTGTCCAGCGCGCTCGTGTGCGACGAAACCTGCTTTCGACCCTCGCCCTGAGCGGCGCGGTCGCGGCGCTGCTGATCCCCGCGCAGGCCGGCGCCCGCGGACCGAGCGTGACCGCCGCGCTGAGCAGCCTGAAGAGCAGCGGCGCGATCGCCGAAGCCGCCTACCGGCAGTACACCGCGGCGTACGCGGCGGCGAACAGCTCGTTGAAGAAGCTCAGCGGGACGCGCCGCGCCGAACTGGGGGCGGTGATCGCCAACACGCAAGGGATGGCCGCCGCGGGCGCGTTCATCCCCACACGATTGCCCGTGATCTTTCTGACGCTCGAAAAGAACCGTCAGTGGTGGACGACCCAGCCGCTGGTCTCTTCACGCGTGCGCGTGAGCTTTCCGCCGAGCAAGCTCGTGTGGGAGTACTACGCCGGTCAGGGCATCCAGATCCAGTGGCTGGGGACGTTCGGCGAGGCCAACGGCTACTACCTCTCCGGCCACGAAAACACGAACCTGCGCCAGCTGCTCTCAGAAGTGCTGCCGCTGGCCACCAAGCGCGCCGGTGGGATCGCGTGGGAGTACATGTTCCACTTCGACGGCGGCTCACCCCCGTGGACGAGCGGGCTCTCGCAGGGCACCGCCCTGCAGGTGATGGCGCGCGCCTGGTCACGCTTCAAGGAACCCGCCTACCTGACCGCGGCCCAGCAGGCGCTCGGCATCTTCCAGACGGCGCCCGCGACAGGCGTGCACGTGAAGACCGCCGCCGGCGCGGAGTACGCCGAGTACACCTACGCTCCGAGCGACCGCATCCTCAACGGCTTCATCCAGGCCGACGTCGGGCTCTACGACTACACCTCGATCACGCACGACCCGCTCGGGCTGCGGCTGTTCGAAGAAGGCGACGCCGAGGCGCGGGCCGAGGTTCCCCACTACGACACGGGCGCGTGGTCGATGTACGACCAGTACGGCGAATCGGACCTCAACTATCACGAACTGCTGACCGAATTCCTGCAGCATCTGTGCGAACGCACGCGCAAAGGCCCGCCGGCGGCGACCGCCGTCACCCCTGCGCCCTCCCCCACGCCTTCGCCCTCTCCAACGCCCACGCCGGCGCCGCCAGGCGGCGGTAGCTCGGAAACGGGCGGGGCGAGCGCGGCCATGGCCGTGGCGCGAGTCCCAGAACGCCTGCAGGCGAGCGCCAAAGGCGCCCAGGCGCCGATCGCGGGCGATGAAATCTATTGCACGACCGCCCAGCACTTCACGACCGACCTGCGCACACCCCCGATCGTCTCGCTGATCACCACCACGCTGCGCAGCGGCTCGCGCGCGGGCGTGCAGGTGTCGCTGTCGAAGATCGCCACCGTCAAAATCTCGATCAAGCGGAGCGGCAGAATGGTGTGGAGCAACGGCGCGACCGTCGAACGGGGCAAGCCCAAGATCCTCTGGACGACCCCTTCGCAGACCGGCGCCTACCAGGTTACGATCACCGCCACCGACCTCGCCGGCAACTTCTCCACGGCCAACGGCACGATCGTGCTGAGCAAGCATTGAGGGTCGCGCCGGCCGCGACCGCACGCTGACGGCTGGTGGCGCACCTAGACTGACTGGACATGGCGCGCGACACCACGATCGGACGCGGAGGCGAGTTGGCTCGATGGCACGGCTGATGCGCGACTGGCGCGCGCTCGAGCCCGACCAACACCTGGCCGCCGGTGCGGCGCTGGGGCTGTTCGTGACGATGCTGCTGCCGTGGTATCAGCAGAATGCGGTCGTCAACGCACCCCGCACCACGCCGCTGCAGAGCCGCAATCTGAACGCGTTCGGAGCCTTCTCGTTCGTCGAGGCGGCCGTCCTGCTGGTCGCGGTGGCGGTGATCTACCTGCTGTATGCGCGGGCGGAGGGGCGTGATTTCCACCTGCCGGGCAGCGACGGCGCCGTCGTGATGGCGGCCGGTCTGTGGACGGCACTGCTGCTCGTCTTCAGGCTGTTCGACAAGCCCAGCATCTCCAGTCATGGCGTGGCGGGCAACGTCGGCGTGCAGTGGGGCATATTCTTCGCGCTCGGGGCCGCCGGACTGCTGGCCTATGCCGGCTCACGCATGCGAAGCTCCTCTCGCCCTCTGGAACCGCCGATCACGCGTCCGTCGCGCGGGGAGCGCGTCGCGCATACCCGTCCGCGCCTCCCGCCCGCGCCGCCATCCGCACCGTCGCCGACGTCGCCCTCACCGCTGCCCGTGTACAAGGCGCCGCGCGCCGCGCGCCGGCCGGTGCCCGCCGACCCCGCGAGCGAGCAGCTGTCCTTCGAGGACGCGCCGACCGAGCCCGAGCAGCGCTCGGCCTAGCCGCCCCGCGTCATGCTGGGGCCTATCATTGGCCCGGCGATGCCCGCGTCCCCGTCCGCCCCGCCCGACACCACCTCTCCGGGGCCGAACTCCGTCCAGGCGGTCGCCGCAGGACTGCGCGAGGTGGGTTATCTGCCGGGCGAGTCCACGGCGCTGGTGGCCTATCTGGCGACGAAGCTCGGCAAGCCCGTGCTCGTGGAGGGACCGGCGGGCGTCGGCAAGACCGAGCTGGCCAAGTCGCTCGCCTCCTACCTGGGCCGCGAGCTCGTGCGACTCCAGTGCTATGAGGGCCTGGACGAGGCCAAGGCGCTGTATGAGTGGAACTACCGCAAGCAGCTACTGCGCATCCAGGTCGAGGCCGACGGCGCCGGCTGGGAGGCGGTGCAGGAGGACATCTTCGGCGAGGAGTTCCTGCTCGCGCGACCGCTGATGAGCGCGATCGCCTCCGAGCGCCCGGTGGTGCTGCTGATCGACGAGATCGACAAGACCGACCAGGAGTTCGAGGCGATGCTGCTGGAGGTGCTCTCGGACTTCCAGATCTCGATCCCCGAGCTGGGTCGCGTGGAGTCGCGCACGCACCCGGTGGTGCTGCTGACCTCGAACAACTCACGCGAGCTCACCGAGGCGCTCAAGCGCCGCTGCCTGTATCTGTGGCTGGACTACCCCGAGCTCGAGCACGAGCTCGAGATCGTGCGCCTGCACGCGCCGGAGCTCTCAGAGACGGTCGCGCGGAGGCTGGTCGAGGTGATCGGGATGGTGCGCGAGCTCGACCTCAAGAAGCCGCCGTCGATCGCCGAGTCGATCGACTGGGCGCGGGCGCTGCTGCTGCTCGGGGTGGACGACATCGACGAGCAGACCTTCACGGACACGATGTCGGTGATCGTCAAGCACCGCACCGACATGGATCTCGTGGCCGAGCGCGTCGGGGTCAAGCTCCGCCCGACGGCCGATGCCCTCTGAGCGTCCGCCGAGCCCCGCAAGCCCACCGGCACCCCCGGCGGGGTTCGCCGCACGCGTGCTGGAGCTGGGCGAGGAGCTGCGCCGCGAAGGCGTGGCGGTCGGCACCTCGGAGCTGCTGGACGCGTTCGCGGTGCTGGGCGAGATCGACTGGACCGAGCAGGACGATTTCCGCGAGGCGCTGGCGGCGACGCTCGCCAAGAGCCAGGAGGACCGGCGCGTGTTCGAGCTCGTGTTCGACCGCTTCATGTTCCGCGCGGTCGAGCTTCAGGCGATCCGTGAGGACGTGCGCGAGCACAGCGACGAAGCCGCCGGCGGGCTGGACCTCGAAGAGCTGACCGACGAACAGCTGGAGGGTCTGCGCGCGCAGATCGCGGCCGCGCTGCGCGACGGCTCGGAGGGCGCGATGCGCGACCTCGCGCGCATGGCGATCGCCGCGTTCGCCCGCCGCCAGGAGGGATCGGGCGTGATCGGCGTGGACGTGCAGCGCATCAGGCGTGCGCTGGGGCTGCGCTCGGAGCCCCAGCCGGAGCTCCCCGCGAACGACCCGCGCCGCGACGGACTGCCGCGCGAGGCGCTCAGACGCTTCGAGGCGCTGCTGCGGCGCGAGCTCGAACGCGCCCAGGTCGAGCGCACCGGCTCGCTGCCCCCCTCGCGCCCGCTGGGCGAGCTCGACCGGGCGCTGCCCTCGGGCCCGTCGCAGGACCTCGCCGCCGTGCACCGCGTCGTCGCGCAGCTGCGCCGGCGCCTGGCCACGCAAGGGCTGCAGGCGCGCGGACACCGCCGCCACGCGCACGTCGACGTCAGGCGCACGATGCGCGCGTCGCTGCAGACGGGCGGCGTGCCGGTCGTGCTCAAGTACCGCCCCCGCCGACCGCGCCGCCCGGAGATCTACGTCCTGTGCGACGTCTCCACCAGCGTGACCTCCGCGTCGGTGTTCTTCCTCTCTGTGCTCCACGCCCTGCACGACAGCTTTCGCAGGATGCGCTCGTTCGTGTTCATCGAGCGCATCAGCGAGGTGACCGACATCTTCGAGCACGAGCGCGAGTTCAGCTCGATCAGCGAGCGCATCTCCGGCGACGCCGGCGTGGCCGACATCTCCGGCTACACCGACTACGGACGCGTATGGTCGGAGTTCCTGGTACAGGTGGAAGACGACCTGCACCCGCGCGCGACCGTGATCGTGCTCGGCGACGCGCGCACGAACGGGCGCGACCCGCGCGCGGACATCTTCGCCCAGATCGCGGCGCGGGCCGGCCGCACGTTCTGGCTGAACCCCGAGCCGCGGCTGTACTGGAACTACGGCGACTCGGTGATCGCCGCTTACGAGCAGCACTGCACCGCGTTCGAGTGCTGGACGACGGCCCAGCTCGAGGACTTCGTGCGCGCGCTCGCGCGGCCCGGGGTCGCGATGACGCAGTAGCATCATCGGCTCAGCAGAGCAACCAAGGGGAGCTGGCGGGAGAGCAAGGGCCGGCTGAGATGGCGCACCGCATGCGATGACCCTGCGCCGACCCGTTGAACCTGTGGGGTAATGCCCGCGAAGGGAGCAACGTGCAGACAGGGCTGCAGCCCAGTCGCAGAGCGCAGACGAGACCGCAGACGGACGGCTCCGGCGCGCCGGCCGTGCTCGTCAGGCGAGTCAGCCGCGCGTACGGGGGCCGCGACGGAGCCCCGGTGCAGGCGCTGGCGGACATCTCGCTGCACGCCGCCGCGGGTGAGCTGCTGGCAGTGGTGGGGCCAAGCGGGTGTGGCAAGACGACGCTGTTGGAGTTGATCTGCGGGTTGCAGCGGCCCGACCATGGCTCGATCGAGTGTGCGCCGGCGGCGCTGATGCCCCAGCGCGACCTGCTGCTGCCGTGGCTGAGCGCCCTCGACAACGCGGCGCTCGCGCTGCGGATCGCCCGGGTGCCGCGAGCACGGGCGCGCGAGCGAGCGGGGGCGCTGTTCGCCGAGCTTGGCCTGGAGGGCTTCGAGCTTGCCCGTCCGTACGAGCTCTCGGGCGGGATGCGCCAGCGGGTCGCGTTCGTGCGAACGCTGCTGTCGGGCAAGCAGCTGCTGTGCCTGGATGAGCCGTTCGGCGCTCTGGACGCGATCACGCGCGTGGAGATGCACACGTGGCTGGCGAGCGCCCTGGGCAGAGAGCCACGGACGGTGGTGCTGGTGACCCATGACGTCGAGGAGGCGATCGTGCTGGCCGACCGCGTGGCGGTGTGCTCACCGCGGCCCGGCCGCGTGGTGGCGGAACTGGAGGTGGGCCTGGAGCGCCCCCGCAGGCGCACCGATCCCGAGGTGGTGGCGCTGCGCGAGCGGGCACTGATCGCGCTGGCACGCGGGAGCGCGCGATGACTATGAGAGACCGGATCGTGAACGCGCTGCCCGCGGTCGTGCTCGTCGTGGTGGCGCTCGGGGCGTGGGAGGCGTATGTGGACGCGGGAAGCGTGAACACGTTCGTGCTGCCCGCCCCCCACGAAGTCGGAGTGGCGCTATGGAACAACGCCGGCCTGCTGTCGGCCAACCTCGCGCCGACGGCCGAGGAGGTGGGGGTGGGCATCCTGCTCGCGCTGCTGTGCGGATTCGCGCTCGGCGTGCTGATCCACCTGTTCGCGCCGCTGCGCCGCGCCGTCTACCCGCTGGCCGTCGGCTCGCAGGCGATCCCGGTCGCGCTGATCGGCGTGCTGCTCGTGTTCTGGTGGGGCTTCGGGGTGCTGCCGAAGCTGTTCGTGATCGTGCTGATCTGCTTCTTCCCGGTGGTGGTCACGACCGTCGACGGGCTCGCGTCGGTCGACCCCGAGCAGCTGAAGCTGCTGCGCACGCTCGACGCCTCGCGCTGGCAGGCGTTCCGCTTCGCCGAGCTGCCGGCGGCGCTGCCCGCCGCGATCAGCGGCGCGCGGATCGCCCTCGCCGTCGCGGTGATCGGCGCCTATATCGCCGAGACCTCGACCGCCACCTCGGGCCCCTACCCGGGACTTGGGCGCGAGATCGACGCCGACATCAACGCCCTGCAGACCTCGCGCGCGTACGCCGCCGCCGTGGTGCTGTTCGTGTTCGCGATCGCCTGCTTCTATACCCTCGCCCTGCTCGAGCGCCGCCTGGCGCCGTGGGCGCACCGATCGAGAGGAGACATCCGTTGAGAGCGCACCCAGCCGACCGCCGTCACCGCCCGCGCGCCCTACCTGCCGCAGGCGGACGAGCCGGGCGGGCGTTCCGCCGCGGCGCGCTCGTCGCGCTCGGCGTCACCTGCGCGCTGGCGGTGGGCGCGTGCGGGACCAAGCAGGACGTCACCTCGGCGCCGGGGGTCAAGCCGTTCACGGTGATGCTCGACTGGTTCCCCAATGCCGACCACGCGCCGCTGTACGCCGCGATCGCAGGGGGCGACTTTCGCGCGGTCGGGCTGGAAGTACACCCGGTCGTCCCGCCGGAAACGGCCGATCCGCTGAAGCTGCTCGCGGCCGGCAAGGTGGACATGGCGATCTCCTACGAGCCCGAGCTGTTGCTCGCGCGCGATCAGGGGCTGAAGCTGGTATCGATCGGCGCGCTCGTGCAGCGCCCGCTGACCTCGATCATCGCGCTGCCCGGAGCGCACGTGAGCCGCGTGGCGGATCTGGCGGGCAAGGCCGTGGGGACCGCCGGGATCCCCTACCAGGCGGCCGAGCTGCGAGCCGCATTGCAGGCCGCCGGCGTGAACCCCGCAAGCGTGAGGGAAGTGAACGTCGGGTTCAACCTCGTGCCGGCGATGCTTTCCAAGAAGGTAGCCGCGACGTTGGGCGGCTACTGGAACTACGAGGCGATCCAGCTGACGCTGATGCACAAGCGCCCGCTGACAATCCCCATCGACCAGGCGGGTGTCCCGCAGTACGACGAGCTCGTGCTGGTCGTGCGCGAAGACGAGGCACGCACTCGTGGTCAGGACCTGCGCGCGTTCATGCAGGCGCTGGCCCGGGGAGAGCGCGCGGTGCGCGCGAACCCGCGGGCGGCGGCAGCGCTGGTGGTCAAGGCGAACCCATCGCTGGAACCCGCGCTCCAGCTGGAATCGATTCGCCAAACGCTGCCCGCGGCGACACCGGCGAGCCCCAGCAGCCCCTATGGCTGGCAGGCGCCCTCTGCGTGGGCGAGCTTCGGAGCATGGATGCTGGCGCACGGGCTGCTCCAGCACAACCCGAACGGCGGACTGCCGCCGTTCACGAACGAGTTCCTGCCCGGACAGGGAGTCTAAAGATAACGGCACGATTCAAGGCGCATCCGTACCGAGCCGCGCGAATCACCGTACTTTTCCCGTAGGCGCGCGGGCTCCTTACGCGCTACGTTCAACGTCGGTGACGCCAGATCAAGACACACGCCCGGCGCAGGCCGATGGAGAGCCGGCCCTGGAGACGATCAGGATCGTGCTCGCCGATGACCACGCGGTCGTGCGCAGTGGCTTGCGTCTGCTGCTCGACGGCGAATCCGGGTTCGAGGTCGTAGCCGAGGCCGGGGACCTCGACAGCGCGCGACGGTACGTTCACGGTCATTGCCCGGACGTGCTGGTGCTCGATCTGAACATGCCCGGCGGTTCGAGCCTCGAGGCGATCCCCGACATCCGCGCGGAGTCGCCGGATACGCAGATCGTCGTGCTGACGATGCAGCAGGAGCCAGCGTTCGCGCGCCACGCCCTCGGCGCGGGCGCGATCGGGTACGTGCTCAAGGAGGCCGCCGACGACGAGCTCGTGGAGGCGGTGCGGCGCGCGGCCTGCGGCGAAAGCTATTTGAACCCCAGGCTGGGCGCACGGATGGCCTCCGAGCCCCTGCCCGGACCACCCGACGACCTCTCCGAACGCGAGCTCGAAGTGCTGCGGCTGATCGCGCTAGGACACACCAACGCCGAGATCGCCGAGCAGCTGTACCTGTCGGTGCGCACGGTCGAGACCCACCGCGCGCACATCCAGCAAAAGCTCAGCCTCTCCTCGCGCGCGGAGCTCGTCGGCTACGCGCTGCGGCGCGGGCTGGTCAACGCCTGAGCCACCCGGGCCGGCGTGAGACGCACGCCGCGGCGGATCGTCAACAATGCAGGCATGGCACGGGTTGGTCTGCTCACCGGCGGCGGCGACTGTCCCGGGCTGAACGCGGTCATCCGCGCGGTCGTGCGGCGGGGACTGATGGACGGCGGGCACAGCGTGCTCGGCTTTCGCCACGGCTGGGCGGGGGTGTTGAGCGACGACGCGATCGAGCTGACGCTGCAGAGCACCGCGGGCATCCTCCCGCGCGGGGGCACGATCCTCGGCACGTCACGCACCAACCCGTTCGCCGGCGGCGAGGACGATCGCGGGTTGCGGACGATCCGTCAGACGCTCGCCGCACGCGAGCTCGACGCGCTGATCCCGATCGGCGGCGAGGACACCCTCGGCGTGGCACTGCGGCTGCATCGCGAGGGCATTCCCGTGGTGGGAGTGCCGAAGACGATCGACAACGACCTCGGCGGCACCGACGTGACGTTCGGGTTTCAGACGGCGGTGCAGATCGTGACCGACACGATCGACCGGTTGCATACCACCGCCGAGTCGCACAACCGGGTGATGGTCGTCGAGGTGATGGGCCGCCATGCCGGCTGGATCGCCACGCACGCCGGGCTCGCCGGCGGCGCCGACGCGATCCTCGTGCCGGAGCGCCCGTTCGACGTCGAGGAGGTGTGCATGCGTCTGCGCCGCCGCCACGAGCGCGGGCGCAGCTTCTCGATCGTGGTCGTCGCCGAGGGGGCCACCCCGCGTGAGGGAACGTTGCAAATACGCGAGGACGATGACGCCCCCACCGACGCGTTTGGGCACGCCCGGCTCGGGGGGATCGGGGTGACGCTCGAGGGCGAGATCGAGCGACGTACCGGATATGAGACGCGCGTGACGATCCTCGGGCACGTGCAGCGCGGAGGCACGCCGGTCGCGTTCGATCGCGTGCTCGCGACGCGGTTCGGCGTCGCCGCGATGGATGCGGTCGCCGCAGGGCGGTTCGGAGCGATGGTCGGGCTGCGCGGCACGAAGATCGTCGAGGTCGCGCTGGAAGACGCGCTGCGCGAGCCCAAGCTGCTCGATCCGGCGCTGTATGAGACGGCGGAGCTGTTCTTTGGCTGAGAGGGAGCTCATGCGAGCGATGGTGTTCGAGGGCGTCGGCCAACCCCTGCGAGCCGTGGAGCTGCCCGTGCCGCAAGCAGGCCCGGGAGAGCTGCTGATGGAAGTCAAGGCGTGCGGTGTGTGCCGGACCGACCTGCACCTGCTCGACGGCGAGGTCTCGATCGCGCGCCCGCCGCGCATCCTCGGACACCAGATCGTGGGGGTCGTGCGCTCCTCCTCTTCGCCACTGGACGGCCGGCGGGTGGGGGTGCCGTGGCTGGGGTGGACGTGCGGCGAATGCGAGTACTGCCGTTCGGGACGGGAGAACCTGTGTCGGCGAGCGCGGTTCACCGGGTGTGACATCGACGGCGGCATGGCTCAATACACGGTGGCGGACGAGCGCTACTGCTTCGCGCTCCCCGACGGCTATCCCGACACACAGGCGGCGCCGTTGCTGTGCGCCGGGCTGATCGGTTACCGCGCGCTGGGGATGTGCGGGGCAGCGCGGCGATTGGGGCTGTTCGGGTTCGGCGCGGCCGCCCACATCATCACCCAAGTGGCGCTCGCGCAGAGTCGCGAGGTGTATGCGTTCACTCGCGAGGGCGACGCCGGCGCCCAGGAGCTCGCGCGCGAGCTCGGCGCGATCTGGGCGGGACACTCCGGGCAGTCCCCGCCGCGAGAGCTGGAGGCGGCGATCGTGTTCGCGCCCGACGGCTCATTGGTGGTCCGGGCGCTGGAGGCGGTGGCCCCGGGCGGGACGGTCGTGTGCGGGGGCATCCACATGAGCGACATCCCGAGCTTCCCCTATGACCGCCTGTGGGAGGAGCGCACGGTGCGCTCGGTCGCCAACCTGACCAGGCGCGACGCCGAGGAGTTTCTGGCGCTCGCGCCGAGCGTCCCTGTGCGCACGAGCGTGAGCTCGTACCCGCTGGTGCAGGCCGGACGGGCGCTCGAGGATCTGCGCGCTGGGCGATTCACGGGCGCGGCGGTGGTCGTGCCCTGACCGAGCACGGTGACCGAGTCAGAGACAACGGCCTGCCGCCTGCTGTGGAGACGCCCATCAGCGTCGCCGGGCACGCCAGGGCGAGCCGTGGCCTTGCATAGCGACACGAACGCACACTTGATTAGGGCGACGTTAACCGTCTGCTTAGTGGCAACTTTTGGAATCGTTCTACACATGTTGAGCGGTGTGCGATATCTTGCTCGACACCGCAGGAGACAGGGATGGCCGAAGCGACAACGAACACCCGAGGATGGATGCGCGGCGCCTCGGCGCCGTTGCGCGGAGCATTGCTCGGCATCGTGCTCGAGCGTCCCGGCCACGGGGGTGACCTCGCGAGTCGCCTGGTGGCAAGGCTTGGCGAAACGTGGCGGATCGATACCAACGACGTGTACCGCCTGCTGGACCAGCTCGTCACCGACGGTCTGGTGGCGGCTCACGAGGAGCCTCGTCGCGAGAACCGGCGGCGCACGCGCGTGGTGTATCGCCCGACCGCGTTGACCGAGAACGCACTGACGGCGTGGATGGAGACGCTGCTCCCACGCGAGCCGGTGAGGCTGGGCCTGCACGCGAAGCTTGTGGTCGCACGCGACGAGGACGCTCCCCGACTGGTGGCGGCGTTGCGAGACTACGAGCGCGAGTGCCTGAGGCTGGCACAGTTGGTGGCGCCCACCACGGGTGAAATGCGCTCCTGGACCGCGCTGGTCATGGACTGCACGCGCGACGCGGTTTGGCGGCAGCTTCAGTCTGACGTCGACTGGGCCGCACAAACGCGACGACGCATCAACGAGCGTATGAGGGCGCGGAAGCAATAGCGTCATAGGCGCCATGACGCCGCTGCTCTCATTTGCGAACGTCGGCAAGCGCTTTCCCGACGGTGGCCGCGAGATCGTCGTTCTGGACGAAGTGTCGTTCGAGATAGAAGCAGGTGTGTTCGTCGGCCTGTACGGCGCGCGTCGCTCGGGTAAGTCGACGCTGTTGCGATTGGCGGCGGGGATCGAACGGCCCGACACGGGCACGGTGCGCTTCGACGGTCGCGCGCTGAACGAGATGACCGGGGCGGAACGGGGGCACCTGCTGCGCCGGGAGCTCGCCTTGATGGCCTCCGGAGATTGGCGACCCAACCCCGGCGAGAGCGTCGTGGATCATGTCGCGATGTCGCTGGGCAGCGAGGGACTGACCGTCCGCGACGCGCGCCGACGGGCCCTCGGAACGCTTGAGCGGGTCGGCGTGACCGCGACCTGCGGCGATGAGCCGGCGGGGTCGCTGTCGCTTGCGGAGCGAACGCTCGTGATGCTGGCCCGCGCGCTCGTGCACGATCCGCGTGTGCTGCTCGTGGACGAGCCGGCGGTGATGCCGAGCCTCAGCGACCGCAACCGCTTCTACGTGCTCCTGCGCGAGCTGGCCGGCGAGCTGAACATGGCGCTGCTGGTGGTCTCGGAGGAAATGGGCGCCCTGCAGGGCGCGGGGGTGATGATGTCGATCTCCGACGGAGAGGTGTGCACGACCGAAGAGCGGGGAACCGTCGTACCGCTGCCCAGGCGCAGCGCCGGCGGTGCGGAGCGGTCCGGGCGTTGAGCTCACTGGAGCTGCGCGAGATCGTCAAGCACTATCCCAGCGGCGGCGGGGAGACCGTGCGGGCGGTCGATGGCATCTCGCTCACCGTCTCGCCGGGCGAATTCGTGGCGATGTACGGGCCGAGCGGCTCCGGCAAGACCACGCTGCTGCTGCTCGCGGCGGCGCTGATCGCACCCGAAGCGGGGAGCGTGCTGTTCGACGGCAGAGACCTCGGCGGCCTATCCGAGCGCGAGGGCGCGCGCTATCGCCTGCGGGACGTAGGGTTCGTGTTCCAGTCGTTTCACCTGATGCCCAACACCTCCGCGTTGGACAACGCGACGATCAAGCTCACCGCCGAAGGCCTGAAGCTGAGCGAGGCGCGGCGACGGGCGCGGCCGTGGCTGGAGCGTCTCGGTCTGGGCAAGCGCTCAGAGCACACTCCCGAGCGCCTGTCGATGGGCGAGCGCCAGCGGGTCGCGATCGCGCGCGCGCTCGTGAACGAGCCGCGATTGCTGCTCGCGGACGAGCCCACCGGCAACCTCGACTCCAGGCGCGGCCGCGAAACGCTCGAGCTGCTTCGCGACATCTGCCACGAACGCGCCATACCCGGCCTGCTCGTCACACACGACCCCGACGCGAAGGAGCTGATGGATCGCGCATACACGCTCCGCGACGGACATCTCACCGACAGCGTGGATAGCGTCGAACCGGCCGCCATCATCTCGTGAGGAACCTGTTCAACCCCCGGATCTGCGGGGTCCGCACGAGCATGCTGTTCTACCTCTACTGGCGGCGGCTGCGCTCACACCTGGCTCAGGAGCTGCTCGCGGGAAGCGGCATCGCGGTCGCGGTCGCCCTCGTGTTCGGCGTGCTGGTCGCCAACACGAGCCTCACCAGCTCGGCCGGCGCTCTGATCCAGCAGGTGATCGGCTCGGCGCGCTTGCAGCTCACGGCGCGCTCGGAGGCGGGATTCGAACAGCAACGGGCAGCCATGGTGCAACACCTCCCGGGCGTGCGCTCCTCGGCGGCGATCCTGCGTGAGAACGTCTCGATCGCGGGTCCCCGAGGCGCAAAGGCGGTTCAAATACTCGGTGTGACCGCGGGCATCGTTGATCTCGGCAGCCTCGACACCAAGAACTTCGGCGCGGGCGGGTTCCGCTTCTCGGAAGGGCTGATCCTCCCGGCGGTGGTCGCGGGTGCGATCGGGGCGGAACCGGGCAGCCTGGTCACTCTGCTGGCCGCCGGGAGCGCTCACCGAGTAAGAGTCGGAGCGGTGCTGAGCGGCTCGCTGTTCGGAGCTCTGACGTCAAGCCCGGTGGCGATCGCCCTGCTTGGAGTCGCACAGCACCTCATGGGTCTGCGCGGGCGGGTCACGCAGGTTCTCGTCCAGCCGCGCCCCGGGTCTGACCAGCTCGTCGCGGGCGAGCTGCGGCGGATCGCGGGCGGGCGCCTGGATGTGGCGCCCGCGGACAACGAGCTGCGCCTGCTCGATCAAGCCATCAAGCCGAACAGTCAGTCCACGGAGCTGTTCTCGGCGATCAGCGTGATGGTGGGATTCCTGCTGGCCCTGAACGCGATGCTGCTGACGATGCCCGAGCGTCGCCGGTTCGTCGCGGACCTGCGCATACAGGGGTATGACCGGCGGCAGGTGCTGCTGCTGCTCTCCTTCCAGGCGCTCGTCCTGGGAGTCGTGGCCTCGCTTGTCGGCGTGGCGCTCGGCGACGTGCTCTCCAGCGCGTTCTTCCACCGCGTGCCCACCTACCTGACCGCCGCGTTCCCGATCGGCGCCAAGCAGATCGTGCACGCAAAGACGGTGCTCGCCGCGTTCGGGTGCGGTGTGATAGCCACCGTGCTCGCTTCGCTCACGCCCGCGTTCGACCTGCGTGAGGGCAAAGCCGTGGACGCCGTGTTTCGCGAGTCCGGAGGCAGGGGCGAGACCATCAGCGGGAGCGCAACCAGGACGCTCGGGATCACGGGCATGACCTCGATCGCCGTCGTGACGGCACTCGTGCTGATCGCGCCGGGCCTGACGATCGTCGGCGGGGTCGCGCTGGCGCTGAGCACGCTGCTGCTGATCCCCGCGATGTTCGCCGGGATCGCGCGCGCGCTGCCATGGATGGGCGACCATATTCGCAGCAGCGCACTGGTCGTAGCCGTCTCCGAGCTTCGCGCGACGAGCATGCGCGCGGTCGCGCTGGCCGGAATCGCCGGGCTGGCCGTCTACGGCAGCATCGCGATCGGAGGCGCCCGCGGCGATCTCATACGCGGCATCGATCGCGCCACGGCCCAGTACTTCGGCACCGCCGACATCTGGGTGGGAACCGGCGGAGACATCTTCAACGTGAACCGGTTCGAACCCGGGCGCACGGCGGCCGTGATCGCGCGAGCGCCCGGTGTCGCGTCCGTGCGCTCCTACCAGGGGGGGCTGCTGGACGTCGGCACGCGCCGGCTGTGGATACGAGCCAGATCACCGCGGGACCCGGCGATGGTGGAAGCCAGCCAACTGCTCCACGGAGACCTCACGCGAACCAACCGGCTGCTGCGCCAGGGCGGATGGGCCGCGGTCTCGAGCGCGTTCGCCGACGAACGCCACCTCCACGTCGGCGAGGCGTTCTCGCTGCCGACACCCTCGGGTACCGCGACGTTCAAGACGGCCGCGATCATGACGAACTCGGGCTGGCCGCCTGGAACTATCACGATCGACAGCAATGACTACAGCCACTACTGGCAGACCGTCGATCCCTCGGCGCTGGAGGTGAGCCTGCGGCCCGGCGTCAGCGCCGCCGCGGGCAGGCGAGCGGTCATGGCCGCCGTCGGCGATCGGCCGGGTCTGTCGGTGCGGACCAGCGGCGAACGCGACAGGCAGTCGGAGGCCAGCGCACGCCAGGGACTGGAGACACTCGCCGAGATCTCCACGCTGCTGCTGATCGCGGCCGGGTTGGCGGTCGCCTCGGCGCTGAGTGCGGCGGTATGGCAGCGCCGAGCACGGCTTGCCTCGCTGAAGATCCAGGGGTATGACTCCAGACAGCTGTGGCGAGCGTTGCTGCTGGAGAGCGCGATCACGGTGGGGGTCGGGTGCGCGATCGGCGGGGTGATCGGCATCTACGGACACGCGCTCGCCGGACGCTGGCTGACGTTGACGACCGGTTTTCCGGCGCCGTTCGCGGTCGCGCCGACACAGGTGGCGCTGACGTTGACGCTGATCACGGCCGTGGCTCTCGTCGTGATCGCGATCCCCGGGTTCGCGGCCGCGCGCGTCCCGGCCCGCGCCGGATTTCAAGATTGAGACCGGAGGGACCTCGCGACTGCGTAAAGCTGTTCGCGTGGGCGAATGGATCGGAACCGATGGCGCCCTGCCGGTACTGGCGGGAGCGGCGAGAAACTACTGGCTGGGAGTGTTCCCAGACGCGTGCCGCGAGGTTCGCGTCTGGCGCGCACGAGCGGCCGAGATCCCAGATCCGACGCTGCGCCGACTGGCGCTGCAGGCCCATGGCGAGAAGCGGGGCAACCTCGAGGGCGCGGCCGCGTTCGCGGCGTTTGCGCAGCCCGCCGGGCGGCATGCCGCGGTGCGCGCGGTCGTCGCCTACCAGACGCTGTTCGACTATCTCGACAACCTCTCCGAGGAGCCCAGCGAGAACCCGATCGCCAACGGTCGACGGCTCAACGGCGCATTGCTGGCGGCGATCGCGCCGGGCGAGCCGCACCACGACTACTACGCGCTTCGCCCGCGCGGCGAGGACGGCGGCTATCTTCACGCGCTGATCGCGACCTGCCGCACGGCGTTGACGGCGCTGCCATCGTTCGCGACGATCGCCGGGCTCGCGCGTGCAGCGACCGAACGCGTGGCCACCTACCAGAGCCTCAACCACGGTGACGGCAACGGCCGGCACGACTCGTTCGAACGCTGGGCACGCGATTCGGGCAAGGCGCACGCGCGGCTGCGCTGGTGGGAGACGGGCGCGGCGGCCGGCTCCACGCTGGACCTGTTCGCGCTGATCGCCGCCGCGGCCGATCCGGTGCTCGATCCGGGCGTGGCCAGGACGCTCGGCTGCGCTTACTTCCCCTGGGTTGGAGCGCTGCATTCGTTGCTCGACAGCCTCGCCGACCGGGCTGAGGACATCGCCACCGGCAGGCGGGGACTGATCGACTACTACCGATCCCCCGACGAGGCCGCCGATCGCATCGCGACGATCGCGACCGAGGCGATCAGTCAGGTGAGCGAGCTGCCCGGCGGCCACAGCCACACGTTGATCGTGGCCGCGATGACGAGCTTCTACCTGTGTGACCTGTCGGTGTCATCCTCGCCGCACGCCCGCCTGGCCATGCCGGTCGTACTGGAGGCGATGGGCTGCCTCGCACGCCCGACCATGCTGATCCTCAACGCCAGGCGAGCGTCCGGCCGCGTGACGGACCGCCTCGCCGCGTATCTCTCGGCGCGACGGCCTTCACACAGGGTCGCCCAGCTGGACCGGCATCGAATACTTGAGTCCGTCCAGCATGAGTCTTGAAAATCAAGTATTCGACTTTCCTCTTGTATAGGAACTTGGGGCCCGGAACTATGTGGCAAGCGTGTCAGGGTCACCTCCGAGCCCGACCGAGTGACAGACAATGGCCGATAACGACGACGCAGAGAACAACGACATCACCATCACACTGTCCAAGATGCAGGTCAAGCAGGTCGTGCGCGGAGCCACCGACGAGGACGCCCTGGCGAGACTGCTGGGAGGAATCGGCGCCCTCAAGCTCGCCTCCTATCGAGAGCGGTTGGACGACGATCGTTTCTCGCGATCGCTGCTGCGCGGGCTGATGGTGCTCGCCTCGTTCCCTTCAGACGGCAGCGCGCGGCGCGTCACCGACGTGGCCAAGCAGCTCGGGCTGGGGGCGAGCACGACCCATCGCTACGCGATCACGCTGGTGGAGCTCGGCCTGCTCGAGCGCGACCCGGCCTCACGCCACTACAGGCTGTCGACCGGCTGATCGGCCGCCTCAGGACAAAGGCCACAGATGCCGAGAATGAGCTCCAGAGCGCCCGCCGCTGCTGCCGCCGCCGAGGTAAACACGCCACCATGGGCGCTGCCGATCCTGCGCGGCCCACGCTACTCGCAGTCGCTGGAGCGAGGCCTGGCGATCTTGGGGTGCTTCACCTCAGAGCATCCGGTGCTGGGCATCGCCGACATCGCCGACGAGCTGGGCATGAGCCGTTCGACCACCCACCGCTACGTGACCACCCTGCTCGCGCTCGGGTATCTCGAGCAGGGCCGCTCGCGCAAGTACCGCCTGGGCCTGCGCGTGACCGACCTCGGCATGTCCGCACTGAACTCCACCGGGCTGCGCGAGCACGTTCACCCGTTCCTGGAGGAGCTACGCGAACGCACCGGCTACACCGTCGGCCTGGCGGTACTCGACGGGGCGGAGATCCTGTATGTCGACCGCGCCCGCAGCTGGCGACGAACCGAGCGCGAGACCGACGTCGGTCTGCACCCGGGCTCGCGGATGCCCGCATACTGCACCGCGATGGGCAAGGTCCTGCTCGCCCACCTGCCGGACGAAGTTCAGCGCGACCTCATCGCGCAGTTGAAGCTGGAGCGCAACAGCCCGAGCACGATCACGAGCAAGCAGGCCCTGCGAGCGGAGCTCGAGCAGATCAGAGAAGACGGCTATGCCGTCAACGATCAAGAGCTGCGACCCGGCCTGCAGGCCATCGCGGTCCCCGTACGCGATGAGTCCAGAGAGGTGGTCGCCGCGGTCGGCATCGCCGCCAGCCCGGAAGCGATCTCCGTCGCCGAGCTGACCGACGCGCTCGGTCCGCACCTGCTCTCCACCGCCGCCCGCATCTCCTCGCGCCTGGGCTACCGGCGCGACGACGAGCTGTAGGGCGGGCGACGAGCATAAGGGCCTTCTCATCGACTCCTCACGTTCGCTTAACCCGCTGAGGACATCCTGGCCGCGTGTCCCCGCAGCCAAGACCGACGGAGCGGACGACCCGTCGGCACGCTGCCAGGCGCAGGCGCACGGTCCGACGTAGGCGGACGGCCGCGTTCGTCGTCTTCGCGACGCTCATCGTGGTGGTCGCGGTCGCGAATGGCCAGGACGGCGATCACGGCGCCGCGAAAGTCACCGGGCACGCGGGCGCGAACGGGAGCGTCGATGTCAAGGCGGTCGCGCAGGCGCCGGCGAGCGGACGCGACGCGGCTCACGCCTCGGCTGACACGGCGACGCTCGCTCCGGGCTCGGACCCCTCGGTGCTGCCGGGTCCGGTGCTGATCGCCGATCGCGACAACAACCGGCTGCTGGAGGTGAGCCCGACCGGCACGATCCTGTGGCGCTTTCCCGCCCCCGGCGACCTCCATCCCGGCCAGACGTTCAACCTGCCCGACGACGCCTTCTTCTCACCGGACGGCAGCCGAGTGATCGTGACCCAGGAGGACGATTTTGCGATCAGCGTAGTTGACATTGCCAGCGCCCACATCGTCTATCGCTACGGGCACCCCGGCGTGCCGGGCTCTGAACCCGACTACCTGCACAACCCGGACGATGCGCTGCTGATGCCCTCGGGCGACATCCTCACGGCCGACATCAAGAACTGCCGCGTGCTCGTGATCCATCCCCCGGCGCACGCCCCAGCGCGTCAGCTCGGTCAGACCGGGAGCTGCGAACACCGGCTCGGGGCCACCTACGGCAGCCCCAACGGGGCGTTCCCCATGGCAGGCGGCGACACCGCGATCACCGAGATCAACGGTGACTGGCTGGACGTGCTCGGCCCCGACGGACGCCCGCTGTTCGACACCCATCCGCCCGGCTTCAGCTACCCGTCAGACACCAACGAGGTGCGCCCCGGGCTGTTCCTGTCGGCCGACTACGTCGACCCGGGCGCGATCGAGACGTTCACCGGCGACGGCCGATTGCAATGGCGCTATGCGCCGACCGGCCCCGGAGCACTCAATCAGCCTTCGCTGGCGCTGCCGCTCCCCAACGGCGACATCCTCGCCAACGACGATAAGAACCAGCGCGTGATCGTGATCGACCCCCACACCAACCGGATCGTCTGGCAGTACGGCCACACGGGAGTGGCGGGCTCGAGCGCGGGCTTCCTCAGCAATCCCGACGGCGTCGACCTCGCCCCACCCCACTCCCTGGCGATGCGCTTCGCGGCGACGCTGCACGCGCCCTGACGCGTCCTCGCCATCAGCGAGACCGCCGTATGTCGCGGACGGGACGCGATGTCGGCCACTCGATGTCGGCCACGCGCGATGCCCGCTCAACCACGGTGGAGTCGCGCCGCGCCCGGCCTTGCCCAACCGCCGGACCTCAAGCGAGCGGCGTGAGCGAGTAGATCGAGGTCACGGTCCCGGAAGCGCTCCGCCCGCCCGCGAGCACCACTCGCCCCCCGATGACCCCCGCGGCCGCGTCGGACAGCGCCATCGGCAGGCGCCCCACCGGCGTGACCCGGCCGCTCGCCGGAGCGATCGCGAGGACCTCCCCGGTCTGTGAGTCGGGCCCCGAACCACGGCCTCCGAGCACATACATGCTCCCGTCGAGCGCCACGGCCGCCGCGTGCGTCAGCACGCCGGGCAGGCGCCCGATCGCCACTACCCGTCCGCTGGCCGGGTCGAAGCGCAGGATCTCGCGCTGCGCCGCTTCCCCGTGCGTGCCTCCGGCGATCACGAGCTCTCCCGCGACCGCCGCGACGGCGGCGTAGCGCAACGACAGGGGCAGGCGCGCGACGGTGCGCGCCGGGGCCCCTGGGCGCCATGCCACGATCGTGTCGAGCGCCTGCGCCCCGTCGTAGCCGCCGACCACATACGCGGTCCCGCCGACGCTCGCGACCGCCGCGTCGGAGGTCGCTCGCGGCAGGGTCCCGGCCTGTGATACGACTCCAGCCACGGGATCGAAGCGCAGCACATGGTCATACGAGCTGACCTGCCCACCCCCGAATACGAACGCCTCGCTCCCGAGCAGGGTGCCCTGGGCGTCGTGCTGGGGCAATGGCAGCCGGGCTCGGACGGACACGTGTTCCCCGGCGAGGATAAGCACCCCGGAGGTCGAGGTGTCGCTGCCGTCGAGCCCGCCGAGCAGCGCGAGCGCGCCATCCGGGAGCGCGACCGCGGCAGCGTCTTGCAGCGGCGAGGACAGCTCCGCCCCGAGGCGGCGCACCACGAATCCCGCGGGCAGGGGCGCGGCACGAGCCGTGCCATGGCGCGCGTGGTCGCGCACCGCGGCGCCCTGCGAGCCCGAGCCTCCCCCCATCACGACGAGCACGGTCACGCCCAGCGCGACCATCGCCAGGAACGAGCCGCCCGCGAGCATGCGGCGGCGCCGTATACGCCGGCGCCGTGCCAGTCGGCGCGCGGCGATCCGCTCGGCGGCGCTCACCTACGCACCAGCTCCACGGCTTCGCGACCCAGCGGACCCGGCGCGCGCGTCGCGCGCCCGTCGGGCGTGAAGCGGGGCAGCTCGACCTCAATCCGCGCGCCCCCCTCCGGCGAGCGCCCAGCCGCTACTCCGCCGCCGTGGGCCTCGACGATCGCGCTCACGATCGCCAACCCGAGACCGGTGCCCCCCGAGGCACGATCACGGGCGGCGTCGGTACGGTAGAAACGGTCGAACACACGCTCACGCTGGGCGGCCGGGATGCCCGGACCATCGTCCTCCACCACGAACCGTATGCGCCCGCCGGGAACCTCCTGCACCAGCATGCGCACGAGACCGCGCTCGACGGCGGTGTGGTCGATCGCGTTGCCGATCAGGTTGCGCAGCGCCTGAGCGAGCCGGTCGGGGTCAGCGCGCAGCGTTCCCTGCGGGACGGGGCCGAGCTCGAAGCGGCGCTGTGCGAGCAGGCTCATCCCATCCCACAGCTCCTGCACGTAGCCGCCCAGCTCGATCGGCTCGATCCGCAGGAACTGTGTCTGCTCGGCCTTGGCCAGCAGCAGCAGATCGTCCACGAGCCGGCTGATGCGCGCGATCTCCGACTGCACGAGACGCTCCACGCGCCGCACCTCCTCGCTGGAGGGATTCGACTGTGCCGCGAGCACTTCCAATTGGCCGCGGATCACCGTCAGCGGCGTGCGCAGCTCGTGTGAGGCGTCGGCCACGAACGCGCGCTGGCCGGCAAACGCGTCGGTGAGGCGGTCGAGCATGTGGTTGAACGCGTCCGCGAGCACCCGCACCTCCTCCCCCTGGCCGCCGAGATCGTGGATGCGCGGATACAGGTCGCCGGCGTCCACCCGCGCAGCGACCGTCGCCATCCCGCGCAGTGGCCGCGACAAGCGCGTCCCGATCAGGTAGCCACCCAGCAGGGCACCGAGGAGGGCCAGTATCCCGGCGAGGACGAACGCGCGCCCGAGACCGTTCTGGGCGTGCGTCACGCTAGCCAGCGGCTCACCGACACCGATCGTCACGCGCGGTCCTCCACGCACGTGCACGACGCGCTTGATCAGGCGCAGGTTGCCGACGTCGGGCAGCGCCAGCGTGGCGTATCCCGGGGAAACGCTCACCAGCTGCCGGGAGAGTCGGTTCTCCTGCGCCTGCTCGGTCTGCGTCTCGCCGTTGTCCGCTCGCGCGTGCGCGAACAGCTCGGGGCGGTTGGTGGCGGTGCCCACGCCCGGGACGATCGCGAACAGGAACGTCGAGCTGGCGCTGAACGGCTGGTTGTGGACGTAGGAGCTCGCCACACCCGCCACCGCGGCGGGCGAGCTAACACGCGCACTCGTGAGGTTGTGCGCAAACTCGGCCGCGTCGCCGGAAATCTCCTGGTCGATCTGCCGGCGCAGCTGCGTGCCCGTGCCCCGGTAGACGGCGACGAACGCGATCCCGGTGCAGATCAGGGTGACGAGCGCGATCCATCCCGCCAAGCGCCAGCGCAGCCCGGCGGGGACGATCCGTGAGAGCGCCGGACCCATCGACATGCTCAGGCGGCGGCGCCGCCGAGGCGGTAGCCGACGGCGCGTACCGTGAATATCGGCGCCGGGTCGTCGCGGCGGCCGAGCTTGCGGCGCAGATAGCCGATGTACACGTCGACGACGTTCGTCGCCGGGTCGTGCTCATAGCCCCACACTGCGCTCAGGATCTGCTCGCGCGAGAGCACCTGCCCGCAGTGGCGCAGCAGGTACACCAGCAGCTCGAACTCGGTGCTCGACAGCTGCACGGAGGCGTCTCCGCGACGGACCTTGCGGGTGAGCAGGTTCGCTTCGATGTCCTCCCCCCGCAACGTCGTCGCGGACGTCTGCGCGACGACGCGCAGCTGCGCACGCACGCGCGCCAGCAGCTCCGCGAGCGAGAACGGCTTGACCAGGTAGTCCACGGCGCCGGCGTCCAGTCCGGCGACGCGATCCTCGATCTCACCGCGAGCCGTCAGTACGATCACCGGCACCTCCGGCCTGGCGCGGCGCACCGAGGCGAGCACCTCCAGGCCGTCGCGGCGCGGGAGCATCAGGTCGAGCACGATCGCATCGAAGCTGCCCGCCAGCGCCAGTCGTTCGCCCTCGATCCCGTCCGGCGCCGCCTCCACCGCGAACCCGTCGGCCTCGAACCCACGCCGCACGAAATCCACGATGCCCGGCTCGTCCTCCACCAGCAGGATCCGCGCTCGTTCGGCGCCGATGGCGCCCGCGCCGGCCCCGTCCGAGCGCCCCCCATCACCGCCGGGCGACGTGCCCTCGGCGTGCCGTTGCCCCAGCGCCGCGCCCGCCGTCGCCTTCGCGCCACCGCTGCCGGAGCCCGCTTCCGTCGCCTTGGCCATAGCTCAAGGATAAGCCCCGCAGTGCAGGCATTTTCCAAACGAGCGATTCGATGAGCTTTCTCATCAAGCGGTTATCCGTTCCTTAGCTGCGCGTCACACACTCGTTGCATGTCGCTCGACCCTCGAACGATCTCCCGTGAGCACGACGGCGACATCTGTGTGCGCGGCCGACATGCCGGTGTGAAGCGACACGACAGCGATCGCGTCTCCGCCGACCGACCCTTCTTGGAGCGTCTGCGAGCCGGCGGAACAGGCGGCAACGAACGACTCACGACGGCCACCGGGATCGTGCTGCTCGTGCTGCTGGCAACGATCGGCGTGACGCTTCTGCGACTGCGATCGCTGCTGTGGGTGCACCTGTTCGTGGGCATGCTGCTGATCGGACCGATCGCTCTCAAGCTCGCAGGCACCGGCTACCGGTTCGTGCGCTACTACACCGCCAACCCACGCTACCGCCGCAAGGGTCCGCCGCCGGCGCCCCTGCGGATGATCGCCCCGATCGTGGTGCTGACCACCGTCATCGTGTTCGCCAGCGGCGTGGCGCTGCTGGCGATCGGACCCTCCTCGCGCAGCACGCTGCTGCCGCTCCACAAGATCAGCTTCATCGTGTGGGTCGCATTCACCGCGCTGCACGTTCTCGGACACCTGCCCGAGGTCGCAGCCGCCGTCGGCCTCGGCGCAGAGACGGCCTCCAAGGCCGACATCCTCGCCGCCGTAGGCGCCTCCGAGGGCAGAGACCTGTCCGCGTGGCAGGCCCCGGGCGCGGCCCTCGCCGGGCGCGCCGGGCGCGGGCTCTCACTCGCCGGGGCGCTGGCCGGCGGCACGGTGCTCGCCGTCGCCGTCATTCCCCAGTTCGGTCCCTGGCTACACGCCTCTTCGCTCTTTCATCGCCACTGACATGAGTCCGCATTCACACACACGCGACGCCGCGCTGCGCCGGCTGCAGCGGCTCAACCGCTGGCTGATCGCCGGCAGCGTCGCGTTGACCGCCGTACTCTCGGAGGTGGCCGCGAGCGCGTTTCCCGGCAGCAGTGCCGCCAAGACATCCTCGACCAAGCGGTCCGCCAGTCCCCCCCACCATTCCTCCGGCAGTACCTCCTCCGGCTCCTCCGGCTCGGTCCAGCCCCCCGCCGAAGCTCCCCGGGCCGGCCCGGAATCGGCGCCGACTCAGGAATCGGCGCCGACTCAGGAATCGGCGCCCTCGCATGAATCGGCGCCAAGCCAGGAATCCGCGCCGACCGAAGAATCCGCGCCCACGCATGAATCGGCGCCAAGCCGGGAATCGACACCCACGCAAGAAGCCACGCCGACTCAACCGGCGCCCGCCCAGGAATCCGCGCCCGTGCAGGAATCCGCGCCACCGGTCGTCTCGGGAGGATCGTGACGATGCGTTCTGTCACCTCAGCCACGGCCGCACCGGGCTTCGCATCGACCAGCGGGACACATCGTCTCGGGAGGCTCGTGAGATGAGCTCCGAGCAGTCAGTCACGGCCACGGCGGACTCCCCGTCCATCGCCGGGACACGACCGCCCGTCCCCTCCGCCGCGCGCGCGCGATTCGGAGAGGCGCGCTGGGAGACGTGGAGCACGAGCGTCGTGCTGCGCTTGACCGACCCGCGCGCGCTCGACGCCGCTCGCGCCGCCGTCGAGCGCGAGCTCGACGCGATCGACCGCGCGTGCAGCCGCTTTCGCTCGGACTCGGAGATCGCGCGTGCGAACGCGCGCGCCGGACGCGCGGTGCGCGTGAGCCCACTGCTCGGCGAGGCGCTGGCGCTGGCGCTGCGAGCCGCCCGGCTGACGGACGGGGATGTCGATCCCACCGTCGGCTCGGCGCTGATGCTCGCCGGCTACGACCGCGACTGGCTGCTGCTGGAGCCGGCGGGGACGGACTCGCCGTCTGAGGAACCCTCCGCGCACGAGCACCCCTCCGCCCCGATGGTCCTGGCACGCCCAGTCTGCGGCTGGCGCAGCGTGATGTTCGACCACGTCGCGCGCACGGTGCGCGTACCCTCCGGCTTCGCGATCGACCTGGGCGCGACCGCCAAAGCCTGGGCGGCCGACCGCGCCGCCCGGGCGGCCGCCCAAGCCGCAGGGTGCGGCGCGCTGGTGGGCGTCGGCGGGGACATCGCCACCAGCGGCGCCGCTCCGACACAGGGCTGGGCCGTGCGCGTGACCGACGATCACCGCAGCAACCACCAAGCGCCCGGGCAGACAGTCACGATCCGCTCCGGCGGACTGGCCACCTCGAGCACCGCGGTGCGACGTTGGCGCCACGGAGGCCACACGATGCACCACATCATCGACCCCCTCACCGGCGAGCCGGTGCGAGGAACGTGGCGCACCGTCAGCGTCGCCGCGGCGAGCTGCGCCGACGCCAACATCGCAACCACCTCCGCCCTCATCCGCGCGGGCGCTGCTCCGGCTTGGCTGGCGCGGATGGGTGTGCCGGCTCGGCTCGTCAGTCCCAGCGGGCGGATCTACACGATCGGCGCCTGGCCACCGGACGCGCAGCGAGCAAGAATCACCTCGGCCGCCCCGCGACCCGGCTCGCGCTCGACGGACGCCCCACCACCGCATCCCACGCCACCGCCGACCCTTTCCCGCGAATGACCGCGATCCTGGCCACCGGACCGAGCCTGTACTGGTATCTGACCCGCTCCACGGGCGCCGTCGCGCTGCTGCTGCTGACCGCCGCGGTCGTGCTCGGCGTCGTGGACGTGCGCCGCTGGAGCACGCCCCGCTGGCCACGGTTCGTGGTGGACGCGCTGCATCGCAACGTGGCGCTGCTGGCGATGGTGTTCCTGTGCCTGCACATCCTCACCTCCGTGCTCGACTCCTTCGCGCCGATCTCCCTGATCGACGCGGTCGTCCCGTTCGCCGGCTCCTATCGCCCGTTCTGGCTGGGACTCGGAGCCGTGGCGTTCGATCTGCTGATCGCCGTCACGCTCACGAGCCTGCTGCGCCAGCGCATGGGCTACGCGAGCTGGCGCGCGATCCACTGGCTCACCTACGCGAGCTGGCCGATAGCGCTGCTGCACGGCTTCGGCACCGGCAGCGACGTGAACAGCACATGGCTGCTGGCGCTGAGCCTCGCGTGCCTGCTGGCTGTGTTCGCCGCGGTGATCGTGCGCGTGGCCGACGGCCGGCCCGAGCACCTTCCTCGTCGCGGCGCCGCGCTCGGCGGCGCCGGCGCGTTCTCGCTGTTCCTGGCGATCTGGATGCCCAGCGGACCACTCGGATCGGAATGGGCACGACGCTCCGGGACTCCGTCCTCGCTGCTGCACCATTCCACCGCGTCCAGCACCTCGCAGGGGAGCGGCAAGTGAGCGAGGAGACCCTCATGATCGACCCACCCGAGGAGATCTCATCCACGCAGGCGCCCGGCACGCTGCCGCGGCTGCTCGCGGGCATCCCCGCCCACGGCGCGATGAGCCTCGACGAGCACCTCACCGTCCATGGCCAGGCGCCTCTCTCGCCGCGCCGTCGCGGGCGCCGGTCGGAGTCCCCTCTGATCGACCAGGTCGAGCGGGCCGGCCTGCGCGGGCACGGCGGCGCGGGATTCCCCACCGCCACCAAGCTGCGCGCGGTCGCCGCCTCGCGCAAGCGCGCGGTCGTGGTCGTCAACGCCGCCGAGGGCGAGCCGGCGAGCCTGAAGGACCGCACGCTGATGCAGACGCTGCCGCATCTCGTGCTCGACGGCGCCCAGCTGGCCGCGCAGGCCGTCGGCGCCGACGAGCTGATCGTGTGCGTGTGCGAGTCCGCCCAGGCGAGCGTCGAGGCGAGCACCCACGCGATCACCGAGCGACGCGGCATGTCCTCGGACTCCGCGCGCATGCACCTGACGGCCGTTCCGGGGACCTACGTCGCCGGGCAGGAGGCGGCGCTCGTCAATCACCTGAACGGCGGTCCCGCGATCCCGACCTTCACCCCGCCGATGGTCTTCGAGCAGGGAGTCCGCCGGCGCCCGACGCTCGTCGCCAACGCCGAGACGCTCGCCCACCTCGCCCTGATCGCCCGCCACGGTCCCGAGTGGTTTCGCCGGCTGGGCACGCCCTCTCAGCCCGGATCGACGCTCGTGACGCTGTCGGGCGCGCTGGCCCATCCGGGGGTGTATGAGATCGAGCACGGCGCCTCACTCGTGTCGCTGATCGACGCCGCCGGCGGAACCCTCGCCAACCCCCGTGCTCTGCTCGTCGGCGGCTACGGCGGCAGCTGGATCGGCGGTGAGTTCCTGCGCGGGGTGGCGCTCTCAGACGAACATCTCGCGCCCCACGGCGCTTCACTCGGCGCGGGCGTGGTGCTGCTGCTCTCCGAGGACACCTGCCCCGTCGCCGAGACCGCGCGCGTGACGCGCTGGCTGGCGGGACAGAGCGCCGGGCAGTGCGGACCGTGCGTGCACGGGCTGGACTCGATCGCCACCTCGGTGGCGGAGGTCGCCGGCGGACTCGCCCAGGGGAACGCCACCCAGCGCATCGCGCGGCTGGCCGGGCTCGTTCACCGTCGCGGCGCCTGCGGCCACCCCGACGGCGCCGCGCGCTTCGTGACCAGCGCGCTCGACGCGTTCGGACCCGAGTTCGCCGATCACGCCCGGCACGGGCCCTGCGACGGATGCACTCGCCCAGGCGAGTTGCCGCTGCCCGTCCACCACCCGGCCGCGGCCCCCACCCACGAACCGGTGTCATTCCGATGAGCCAGCGCGTGCGCGTCAATCCGATCGCCTGCGAGGCCCATGGGATGTGCGCCGAGCTGCTGCCCGAGCGAATCTCGCTCGACGACTGGGGCTACCCGATCGTCGACTCCGAGCCGCTGACTCCGGCCGTCCTCGACCACGCCCGGCGCGCCGCCCAGGCCTGCCCCACGTTCGCGCTGTTGCTCACGCGCGATCGCGACTGACCAACGCTGTGGGCTGAGGCGGGCGAGACCGGGACCGCTCGGGACCGCAACCCAGTCCGTCGCAGATCGCGTCAGCGACGAGCGAGCGCTCGTGGTTTCCGGCACGCAGCCTCACGCTTCGCCCGGCCAGTGCGCACCCGCGCGCCTACAGCCCGGCCGCGTGCACCGCGGCCAGCCCCGCCCACTCGCCGTACGGTCTGAACATCGCCCGCACGTCCTCTTCCGAGGCCCGCGCCCGCGGGTCGCCGCCGCTGAGGATGCGCCCGACCAGCTTCAGCAGCCCCAGGTCGCCCGCGGGCAGCTGGTCGTAGCGGCCCTGCCCGCGCAGCGCCAGCATCTCGACCGTCCACGCGCCGATGCCCGGGATCGCGCGCAGCCGCCTCCAGCCGCGCTCGGGCTGGGCTCCGTGCAGGTCCACGCGCCCGCCCGCCACCTCGCGGGCGGCCCGTCTGAGCGCGAGCGCGCGCGCGCGGGCGAGATCGCAGGACTCCAGCATCGCCGGCGCCGTCGCCCCGACCCTGGCAGCCGTCGGCAGGTCGCGCAGCCCGCTCGCCCACTCCTCGGCTCCCCGCCCGGTCCAGCGCCGCCCCAGCTTTGCAACCAGCCGGCCCTGGATCGCCGCCGCGCGCTCGTACTCGATCAGCTGCTCGCACACCGCCCACACCAGCGCCTCCCACGGCTCGGGCCTGCGCCCCACTCGCAACCATGGACGTCGCCGCAGCGAACCTCCGATCAGCGGATCACCCTTGAAGCGGGTACGGAACTCGCGCAGATCGTCATCGACGCCGAGCGCGAACCGCATCCGCGCGATGCCGTGCGACGCGCTCTCCCTCCTCTTCGCGCGCGCCCCGAACACCACGCTGTCCGGGGCCGTCTGCGCGATGCGCACCGCCACCGGCTCCCCCTCCTCGTCGTGCAGCAGCCGTTCGATCACGCCCCCGCGTCTGCGCGTCACACCGTCCATACCCACTCGTCCCGGCAACCGGAACGGGCCGGAGGGACGGACCTCCACGCGCAGCTCCACCGACAGCCCTCCCGCCGTTTCAGCGCTCAGCGCCGCCGAGCAGATGCACGTCCACCAGCAGCGAGCGCGTCCCGACGATCTTCACGGTCTCGCCCCCCCGCTTGCTGCCCTTGCGTGCACCCCGACGCCTCGCCGATCCCCGCACGGTGTGCCCGCGCCTGCGCACCGCCAGCCCGACCACCGCCGCGCCGGCGGCAAACCCGCTCGCGGCGAGGACCATCGCCTGCGTGGCCGGCGCCACCGATCTGATCAGCCCCCCGCGCCGCACCGGCTCGGGGACGAGCACCGGCACCGCGTCCACCTCCTGCACCACCATCTCGATCGCATGCGCCTGACTCACCCGGCCCAGTGTAGTCCTCGGCCCCGACCCCTTTTTTGCCCCCACCGCCTCCGCGGGGATAAGCCCGCTTTTGCGAGCGCTCCAATTCAGCGCACGCGAACGACCGCGGACACCTCCAGCTCGCCTCGCCGCCCGCGCGGGCTCGACCCCTCCTCAGCCCGCACCGCTCCGCCCCGCGCCGGCGATCATGCCCGACGCGCCCGTACGCGCGCCCCTACAGCTCCCGCTCGTACACCCGATACCGCTTGACCACCTTGCCGCCCATCGCTTCCATGCCGCGGTTCATCGCCGTGTTCGTCTCCAGGATCCACCCCATCTCCCCGCCCTTCTGCGGACGGGCTTCCGCCGCGTCGAAGTGCAGCTGATAGAGCCTCGCCGCCACCCCCGTGTGCTGGTACTCCGGCTTCACGCCCAGGAACCCGACGCGCACCCGATCCATGATGCGGCCCTTGCGCAGGAGATACCACCAGCCAAGCGGCAGCAGCTTGCCGTTCATCCGTTCGAGCACCTGATTGAGGTCGGGGATCGTGATCGCCATGCCGACCACCTCGCCGGTGTCTTCGCGCTCGGCGAGCATGAACCAGTGCTTGTCGAACGCGATATGCAACTCCTGGGCAAACGCGTCCAGGTCCTTCTTCGAGTAGGGCACGAAGTCCCAGTTCTTCGACCACGCGGCGTTGTAGACCTCCGCGAACGCGTCCATGTCTTTACGCAGCTGCCGGCGGCGCATCGGGCGCACCCTGATCCCGTGCTCTGACTGCACCTTGCCCGCCAGCTCCCAGATCACGGGCATCACCTTGTCGCGGTTCTCGACCTCCAGGTTCCACATCAGCAGGTCCATCGCCTTGCCCATCCCCGCCTGCTCCAGGCGCTCGCGGTAGTAGGGCGGGTTCCACGGCTGGGCGATCATCGGGCGCACGTCATAGCCCTCGATCAGCACGCCGCTCTCGTCGTTCATCGTGAAGCTCGCCGGTCCCACCATGCGCTCCTTCCCGCGCGCCCTCAACCACGTCTCGGCGGCCTCCAGCAGCGCGTCCAGCACCTCCTGGTCGTCCTCGAGCTCCAGCCAGCCGAACCAACCCCAGTTCTTATGCTGGTGGTCGTTGAACGCATCGTTCACATGAGCGCCGATCCGACCCACCACCCGTCCATCGCGGCGGGCGAGAAAGTACTCGGCCTCGCCATGGGTGAAAAAGGCGTTCATCCGGCGGCTCAAGAACAGCCTGCGCTCGAGCTTCAGCGGGGGCACCCACAGCGGGTGGTTAGCATGCACTCCGAACGGCACGTCGATGAATGCCTTCAGGTCCCGCCTGCCGGAGACCGGTGTGATCTCGACGCTCACCGCCCGCACCCTACATGCACGCTCCGACCGACGCCTCCTCCACGTCCCCCGGCGACCCGCCGGGCGCCCGGTACGGCTCGCCCTCCGGCGAGCCACCTGCGGCGCCCCCCATCGACGTCTTCGCCAAGGTCCACGGCCACGAGCGCGAACAGGTCCTGCGCGCCGCCCGCGAGGCCGACGTCCTTCCCTACTTCCACGTCCTCTCCTCCCCCGCGATGCCCGTCGTCGAGATGGAGGGCGCCCAACGGATCATGCTCGGCTCCAACAACTATCTCGGGCTGACCGGCGACGAGCGCGTGATGCAGGGAGCCGAGGACGCCCTGCACCGCTATGGCACCGGGCTGACGGGCTCGCGCTTTTTGAACGGGACGATCCCGCTGCACCTGGAGCTCGAGCGGGAGATCGCCGAGTGGATGAACGCCGAGGACGCGCTCGTGTTCACCACCGGCCATCAGGCCAACCTGAGCGTGCTGGGCACGATCCTCGGACCCACCGACACGGTGATCGTCGACGCGGGCGACCATGCTTCGATCCTCGACGGCTGCCTGCTCTCGCGCGCGAAGCTGCGGCCGTTTCGCCACAACCGCCTGGACAAACTGGAGAAGATGCTCCAGCGCGCGCAGGGCGACGGTGGCGGCGTGCTGGTGGTCGTCGACGGGGTCTTCTCGATGGAGGGCGACATCGCCCCATTGCCCGATATCTGCGACCTGTGCGAGCGCTACGGCGCGCGACTGATGGTCGACGAGGCTCACGGCGCCGGCGTGCTCGGCCTGCGCGGCGCGGGCGCCGCCGAGCTGCTCGGCGTGGAGGAGCGCGTCGATCTGCGCATGGGCACCTTCTCCAAGTCGCTCGCCTCCTGCGGCGGCTTTGTCGCGGGGCCGGCCGACGTCATCGAGTATCTGCGCATCTACTCGCGCGCGTTCCTGTTCACCGCCTCTGCCGTTCCGGCCGCGCTCGGGGCCGCGCTCGGGGCGCTGCGCGTGATGCGCTCGGCGGACGGCCCGCCCCTGCTCGCGCGAGTGCTCGACAACGCCTGGCGTCTGCGCGACGGCCTCGCGGAGCTCGGCTTCGCCGTGGTCTCCCCCCAGCCGCTGCCCACAGGCGTGAGCGCCGCCGCCGCCGGCGGCCGATCTCCGATCGCTGGCGTGCGCTCCGACGCCGCGGGCGCCCCCGCGATCGTGACGCCGATCGTGCCCGTGCTCGTGGGCGATGACTGGAAGGCCGCGCTGCTGTGGCGCGCGCTGTATGACGCCGGCGTGTTCGTCAACACCGCCCTGCACCCCGCCGTGCCCCCGGGCGGCGCGCTGCTGCGCACCAGCGTGATGGCCACCCACGACGAACCCACGATCGACCGGGCCCTTGCCGTCTTCGCCCGCGTCAAGCGCGAGTTCGAGGCCGAGCATGGTCCGCTGCCCGGTCCGCGCGCGTAACCGCACGTAACGTTCCTTACACGTCTAAACCCCCGCTCGGGACTTGTCCAAATCTTCACAAGTAGATCGGGCGAGAAAAAGGTCGCTGCTAGCGCACGATCCGTGCGCGCGCGGTTGACCGGACGCCCCCCGCTGTCGTAGCTTCCTTGAGCGCTCTGCATGACCGTTCGGGACGAGTCCCGACGATGACAATCTACCGGGAGGGCCCCCTCACGGGGGCGGTTATATCGCTGAGTCTGGCTCTCCGCGACGCTGTCGCGGACCGATCTCAGGCGGTCAGGACGAGCGTTCCATACGTCCGAAATCAAGCATAGATGTCGCCCGTCCGCGTCCCAGCGGCGGCGACGGGGAGAGTCTCATCATGAACGCGACGGCGACGATCGCCCCTGCCGGTCCCCAGTACATGCGCGCCCTCGAACGCGCCAACAAGGTCCGCCTTGCCCGCGCTGAGCTGAAGCGCAGAATCTCAACCGGACTGATCGACGTCGCCGACGTACTCCTCGATTGTCCCTGGGAGGCCGAGAGTATGGCCGTCGCCGACCTGCTGCTGAGCCAGCGCCGCTGGGGTCAGACGCGCTGTCGCAAGTTCCTCGCACAGCTGCCGATGTCCGAGAAGAAGACGCTCGGCTCGCTGACCGAGCGCCAGCGTCAGACGCTGGTCGCGATGCTGCGGGGGGTCAGGACCACGCCGGAGCGTGGCCCCTGGGTAACGGACAGCCTGATGAGAGCTTGACCTGCCACCAGCCGGCGAGCATCCCGATCAGGCCCATGCGCGGACGCACCTCCCATACCCCGCAACCGTGTTCCCCCAGGTCCCGCACGGGCAGGCGCACAAACTTGTAGCGAGCGGGTTCGCGCTTCATCCGCTCCAGCAGCTCGCGCGCGCGCGTCTCCAGCTCGACCCGTTCGGCGCTCGCTCGCCGCGCCAGCTGCAGCCGACCGACCAGCTCGTCGCGCGTGCGCTCCAGTCGCCCGAGGTCCAGCAGGCACGGTGCGCCGGCGGCCCGATCCTGAAGCCCATCCGCACCCGCGTGTGCGGGCGGCGCGATATGCGGAAACCCGTCGACTACGATCGCCGACAGCTCACGCTCCAGCCTGGCCACCTGCGCCCGCAGGGCGCGCCTGGCAACCCGCTCGTCCGTCCCCGCGGTCAAGACCCGATCGATGCGCTCGATGGTCGGCTGCACTGTGACTACGCCACTCCTCCACTGTGTGTGTCTCGTCTGTCAGCGATCTTACCAGCGCCCGCGCTCGACAGACCCATTACCGGGCTCTTTCCAAACCGTAGCGGCAGCTCCACAGGGCCTCCTCCACGTACAGCATCGGCACCCCCGCGACCTGCACCGCAAACAGCGTGAGATCGCGCGTGCGCGCGCCCGGCTCGCAGTCTCCGGCGAGCTCGCCGAACAGCAGGCCCAGCGCGACGGTGTCGTCCGCCACCACGAGCCTGCCCGCCGGCAGCGACCACGCGTCGGAGACCCGCCCCAGCGGCTCGCCCTCCCGGCTGAGTCGCACGCCCAGCTCCCCCTGGACCCCCTGGGCATCGAGCGCCCACACCGGCACGCCCGTGTCGATGAGGGCGATCAGCAGGACGTCCTGGAGCAACCCCTCCGACAGGAACCCGCCGCGCAGCATCCGCTCCAGCACCGCCTCCTCGATCGGCGTTCGTGCGACCTCCGGGTCGAGTCCGATCTGGCGATAGAACACTCGGTACGCGGACGGCACCGGCTCGCGGCGCACGCCGACCGCGCGCGCCCCCCGGTAGCGGTTGGACAGGTCGTGCAGTCGCCGTTCGACGCCCGGCGGCGAGCCTCGCTTCGCCGCGCCTGCTCTGGGCAGGCGCGCGTGGGAGACCACGATCCGCAGCTGCGGCAGCTCCTCCTCGATCTCCGGCGCCCGCCAGCCGATCCTCGGCGCCTGCTCGATGTTCATCCCGGCGACACCCGCCCCCCGGCCTCGCGCCCAGCCGCCGCCACCAGCTCGGCCACCCGTGCGCGCAGCGTCTGCAGCGATGGCGTGTCGAGCAGCGCCGGGCTCTGCACGATGCCGCCCGGCAGCACGAACGACACCTGCGGGCAGCTCGCCACCTTGTACAGGCCCGCCAGGATCCCGTCGCTGTCGAACGCGACCTGCAGACTCCTCAGCCCGCGCTTGCGCATCAGCGCGAGCAACGACCGTCGTTCGCCCTTGATCGCCACCGCGGCGAAGCTCACCTTCGGGAACGCGCCCGCGAGCGTCTGCATCCGGCCGAGCACGTCCGGGCACGAGCCCGCGTCCACGAACAGCGCGAGCACCAGCGGTCGGCCGCGATAGAGCGCACACACGTTCAGCGCGCCCGGCTCCCGCACCGCGCACGCCGGAATCCGGCCCGCCGTGCCCTCGTCGGCGCGCGTCGCCACGTTCACATCGCCGTTCAGCGTTCCCAGCGCCAGCGGCGCGGCGAACGGCGGGATCGTATGACCCGGTTCGATGCCCCTGGCCCCGTTCGGCTTGGTCACGATCGTGTTGATCGTGATCAGCACCAGGATCACGAGCGCCAGCAACCCCACATAGCGCCCGTATCGCGCCTCAGGTCGGCTCATGGCGTGTAAGCCGGCGCATGCGAAGAGTGGGCCACTCGACGCCCACCCGCGACCGGTCCGCCAGCACCAGCGCGGCGGGCAGCGCGACGAGCACCCCCATGAGCGAGACGCTCAGGTCGATCACCGTCACCAGACCGAAGTCACGCAGCATCGCGATGTCCGACAGCACGAGCACGCCGAACCCCGCGATCGCCGTTACCCCCGAAGCGGCGACGGCCGCGCCCGTGTGGCGGTAGGTGCGCCGCAGCGCCTGCGCGACGTCATGCCCCGCCAGCCGCTCCTGGCGGTGGCGCTCGGACAGCAGCACGCTGAACTCGGTGGTGATCGCGATCACCAGCGCCCCCAGCGTGAGCGACATCGGGTTCAGCGGCACCCGCACCACGAACAGGATCAGCGCCGACCAGCCGCTCGCGAGCACGATCGGCGTCAACGGCGTCAGCGCGCGACGGACATCGCCCGCGAATGCGATCAGCAGCACCAGCGCGACCGCCGCGAGCCCGGCCAGCAGCGTCTGCAGGCGCCGCCAGGGCGAGGCGACCTGCGCGTTCGCCTGCGCCGCCAGCACCGACAGCCCCACCAGCCGCGCGCTCACGCCCCTGGGCGGGTGCAGACTCGCGCGCATCGCTTCGATCACCCGCTGCTGCTCGTCCAGACTCATCAGCTTAATGCCGAACGCGAGCGAGGCCAGGCGCCGGCCCGGGGCGATCACAGCCTGGGAGAAGTACGGCGGGATCGCGTCGAGCAGACCGTTCACTTCGGCGCTCGAGAGCTTCGAGGAGGCGCCTTCGTGCTGAAACAGGTCGGGCAGCGAAAACGCCGGGCACAGCCTGGCCTTGCCGCACCCCCGGTTGGCGGTGTAGCCGAACCGCTTGAGCATCGCGCTCTCATACGCGCTCATCCATTCGATCGTCGCCGGCTTGAGCACATTGGCGCCGCCGATCGTGAGGTTGACCACCCCGCCCACGCCGCTGAGGCGCTCCAGCGTGTTGAGGTTGCGCAGCGAGGCCGTGTCCTGGGGCACCAGCTTTTCGATGCTGGTCTGCACCTTCGTCTGGGTGTCCAGCCCCCATCCGAGCGCCGCCAGCGCGAGCCCCACTCCGAGCACCCGTCCCGGATGGCGCACGGCGCGATCGAGCGCCGTCCTCGATATGAACCGCGTCAACGGGTTGTCCGTCAACAGCTCTCGCGCCCCCCGCCAGGCCGGCGCCAGCAGATCGCGCGAGCGCTCGACGGACTCCGTCAGCGCACGCCCCCCGCGCCCGAGCGCCGGTGAGCGCGTGCCGCTCGACACGACTCCGTCCGTGGGGTCGCTCGGCCGCCCGCTCGGGAAGCTCTCGGATCCGCGATGCCCGGCCACGACCAGCGCCGCCGATCCGACCGTCAGCGCGCACGCAAACGCAATCGCGATCCCCACCGCCAGCAGCACGCCGAACCCCCGCACCATCGGCACGGGCGAGAGCGTCAGCACGAGCGTCGCCGCGACGCTGGCGGCGGCGGCCGTCGCGATCGTCGGGGCGCTCACCCGTGCCGCCTCGCTTATGGCGGCACGCCCGTCGGACATCCCCGCGGCGAGGATCTCACCGACGCGCGACTGGAACTGGATCGCATAGTCCACCGCCAGCCCGACCAGCACCGGCAGCACCGCCACCTGGGCGACGGTCAGGGACGAGCTGACGAGCGCCAGCGCGCCGAACGTCAGCGCACTCGCCAGCAGCGCCACCCCCAGCGGCAGCAACCGCGGTCGCTCCCGGAAGATCAAGCTCAGCGCGATCGCCATCACCGCCAGCACGGCGAGGCCGAGCAGCTCGATCGAGTGGCTGATCGAGCTCGTGAGGTCTGCGACGATCGCCGGCTCGCCCGTCACCAGATAGGTCTCGCCGTGCGCCAGTCGCCACTGCCTCATCGCCACCGCCCGACCGATCAGCGCGATCGTCTGCCTGCGCGCCGCCTCGGACAGCCCGGGCTTCATCCGCACCGAGATCAGCGCCGCGTTCGGGCTGGGGAACAGGTAGGCGAAGCGCTGCTTGGGCGTGCCGGCCGGCTTTGAGGAGTCGAACACGAGCGTGGAGACGAATTCGGGATCGTCGAGGCTCGGCTTGGAGGTCAGCCCGTACTGCAGCGCCAGCGTCGCGATCCCCTCCTGGAATCGCTTCATCGTGATCGAGCTCGCCTGCGCTCCGAGCGTATGGGCTTCCGCCGCCGAATGCCCCTGTGCGAGCGCCGCCTGGGTCACCACCCGCTGCGCCGCGCGCGCCTGCGCTTCGGCCTGCTTGGTCTGGCTGGTCAGCTGTTCGTCGATCTGTTCGGCGGCCTCGTTCACGAACGTTCCCGGGCCGAGCACCACCTTCACCGTACGGGCCTTCGCCAGCTGTCCGCACGGTCCGCCCGTCCCCCCCTCCGATGCCAGCGCGCTCGCCGGCACGTTGCCCGACAGGCACCCCTCCAGCCCCACCAGCCTGTCGATGTCCGAGCTCAGCAGCAGCTGCTGCAGGCTGCCCCGCACGACCACGTCCACCGGCTCTTCGCCGAAGCTCTGGTAGTAGCGCTGCGTCGCCCGGTACTGCGGACTGGAGCTCGATACGAACGTGCTCGTGCTCGCGCTCGGGCTCAGCCCCAGGGCGAGCGCGGCGCCCGCGAGCGCAAGCGTCATTGCGAGGGCGAGCGTCAACCACGGCTTGCGCGTCACGCCGCCGATGAGAGCGGAGAGGAACCGGGCGGTGTTCACTCCATGCCGAGCGGGCCCGCTGAATCACCCGATAGGAACTGCCGCACGAACGGGTTTTCGGACGCGAACAGCTCGGCCGCCGGACCGGACTGGACGATCTGGCCCTGCCACAGGACGGCGATGTGCTCGGCCACCCGTCGCGCGCTCATGATGTCGTGCGTGATCACGACGTAGCAGCCGCCGTTCTCGGCGTGGACTTCCTTGATCAGCTCGCACAGCAGGGCGGTACGCACCGGGTCAAGTCCCGAGTCGGGCTCGTCGAACAGGACGATCTCCGGTTCGAGCACGAGCGAGCGCGCGAACCCGGCGCGCTTGCGCATCCCCCCCGACAGCTCGTTTGGCATCTTCGTCCCGGCGTTGCCCAGGCCGACCTCGCGCAGGCGCCGGTTGACTATCTCGGCGATCTCCTCGTCGCCCTTCTCGGTGTGCTGGCGCAGCGGGAACGCGACGTTGTCGTACAGGTTGATCGACCCGAACAGGGCGCCGTCCTGGAACAGCACCCCGAACTTCTTGCGGATCTCGAACAGTTCGGCGTCGGACAGGCTCGGAATCGAGCGCCCCTGCACGAGCACGTCTCCCTCGTCGGGGTACAGCAGGCCGACGATGTGCTTGATGCACACCGACTTGCCGGTTCCCGACGGACCCAGGATCATCGAGATCTGCTCGTCCGGCAGGCTCATGTTGAGCCCGCGCAGCACATGGTTGCGCCCGAACGCCTTGTGCACGTCGATGAATTCGATCGCGTCCCGCTGCACGGGGACCTCGGCGGCGGCAGCCGTGGAGGTCGGCGCAGAGCGCTCGCCCCGCTCGTGTTCGATCACCGGCCGAGCGGCGGCGAGCTCGGCCTCGCCGCCCGGCTCCACCGGCGCGGGGTGGTGCTCGATCTGCTCGTAGGACTCACCACGCGACCCGGCGTCGCCGGCCGGCACGCTCTCCTCGGCCATGTCGGTCAACCTCCGATCGGGGCCCGCGGGTTGGAGCCCCAGAACACTTGCGTGCCGAGCATTCCGATGATGTGCACGAGCACGATGTTGAGGACCATCGACTTGGCCGTCGCCCTGCCCACCCCCACAGGCCCACCACTGGCGTTGTAGCCGTAGTAGCACCCTACGAGCACGATCGCGGTGGCCATGAACATCGCCTTGATGAGGCTGTACAGGAAGTCCGGCGGACTCTGGAACTGCCAGAAGATCAGCAGATACCCCCCCGAGGAGACATACCCGATCTGCTGCACGACGGCGATGTCCGAAGCGAGGAAGGCGGCGCCGATCCCGGCCAGGTAGATGAACGGCAGCACGATCCAGGCGGCGAGCAGGCGCGTCGCGCACAGGAACGTCATCGAGTCGATCCCCATCACCTCCAGGGCGTCGATCTCCTCGGAGATGCGCATCGCGCCGAGCTCGGCGACGATGCCCGTGCCGACCTTCGCGGACATCATGTAGCCGAACGCGTACGGCGTGATCTCGCGCAGGTCACACCAGGCGGTGAACACGCCCGAGTAGGCCGGCGCGCCCTGCGCCTCGGTGAAGTAGGCGCCCTCGATGCCGCACTGCAGGCCGAGGATGAACATCAGCGTCCAGATGATCAGCGTCGAGGAGACGATCAGGATGCCGGCCTGGCGCAGCCCCTCGCCGAAGAAGCGGAACACGCGCAGGCCGTACACGTCGCGCACGACGTTGCCCGTGAACCCCGCGATCTCGCCGGTCGAGGCGATCCATTCGCGCGGCATCGCCAGGAATTCGTTCATCGCGGAGCTCCTGCCGAGCTCGGGCACCTTCCATCGCGATCCCGGCGCAACCGGCCGGCCGCCGCAGCCCCGCGGGCAAGCCGCGCCACGTCCTGCATCACTTGATCACCAATATGTTCGGGTGGGTGGCGAGCAGCATCTGGGTGAAGACGTAGTCGAACGCGCCGATGCCCAGGAACGTGATGACGACCGCCTGGTTGACGGCGCGGCCGACGCCCTCGGCGCCGCCGGAGGCGGTCATGCCCTTGTAGCAGCACACGATCGCGATGATCGCTCCGTACAGCGTCGTCTTCAGCACCGATCCCCACAGGTCCGTCGTCGACGCGTTCGCGAACAGCGTCGCCCAGAACGGCCCCAGCGGCTGGCCCTTGACGAGCTCGGCGAGCAGGCCGCCGAAGATGCCGAACAGCAGCGCGTAGATGTTGAACAGGCCGGTGACGACCATCAGCGCCAGGAAGCGGGGCACGACGAGGTTCTTGATCGGATCCACCCCGAGCACCTGCAGCGCGTCGAGCTCCTCGCGGATCTTGCGCGCGCCGAGGTCGGCGGTGATCGCCGTGCCCGCGACGCCGGCCAGCACGATCCCGGTCACGGCCGGGCCGATCTCGCGGATCGCAGCGAGCACGAAAATGCCTCCGACCCGGTCCAGCGCCCCGAAGATTTCGAAGAAGTTCGCCGCCTGCAGCCCCGGAGCGGCGTAGCACAGGCACACGGTCGAGACGAGCAGCGGGAACCAGCACAGACGCAGCGCGAACAGGAACTGCGCGACGAACTCCTCTCCATAGGGGTACGGAGGGCGCAGGGCCGACCAGATGGTCCTGCCCGTCAGGATCATCATGTCCCCGATTTCCTCGAGCAGGTTCCGCGTCGGCAGGAACGCCCGCTCGGCTGCACTGCGAACCATCTTTTCTGACGCCCCTCCTCGGGTGGCGGTTGCGATCGACAAGAACTCTACGCGATGCGATGGCGGCGCGCCACCTCAACCCGCCGCCGCATGTCGGCCTGCCGGGGACCCCGCTGGTATCGTGGCCTCGCTGTGAGGGGGTGTCATACGTCCACCGTGGTCCTGCTCGTGAGCGCCTGCGCCGCGCTCGCGGCCGGCTGCGGCGGGGGAACGCGTCAGGACGCGCACGAACCGGACGCGACCTTCACCGTCGCGGTCGTGCATCCGAGCTTTCCCGCCATACAGGCGGTCGCGCGCCCGGCCACGATGACGCTGCGGGTGCGCAACACGGGCACGGCCACGATTCCCAACCTCGCGGTCACGATCGACTCGTTCAGCTATGTATCTCATTTCCCCGAACTGGCCTCGAGCAAGCGTCCGATCTGGGTCGTCGAACAGGGCCCGGGCGCGGTACCCAAACGCCCCGTGCAGAGCCAGGCCATCAGCCCTCCGGGAGGGAGTCAGACCGCTTACGTGAACACCTGGGCGCTCGGCCCGCTGGCGCCCGGGCACACGCAGACGTTCACTTGGCGCGTCACCCCGGTGAAGTCCGGCGTCTACAAAGTCCACTACACGATCGCCGCCGGCCTGGCCGGCCGCTCGCGCGCGCGGCTGGCGGACGGTGGCATCCCGCACGGCCACTTCACGGTCGCGATCGCGCCCAGGCCCCCCGCCACGCATGTGAACCCGGAAACCGGCCAGGTCGAACCCGGCCGCTACGTACCCGCCACATCCGCGACGTCGGGATAGCCGCCCGGTTTGGCCCGGTGTCGAAAAGACCGGGCACGGATTTCGCCAGACGGTGATGCCGTGTGCTCGCGCGGGCACTACGATTGCACTCCGGCAATGCGCCCGGCGCCGGCCCGCGGATCGGGTACCCGGCCCACCCCGCTCGAACGCCGCCCAAACACTTCATAGGAGGAATCGCCCCGCCCATGCCCAGGACCCGTCAGCACAACGTCACCGCCGCCCAGTGGAGCGCCAACGGCTCGGCGCTCGGCACCCCCGACCTGACGCTGCCGGGGAACCAGGTGTTCGCGTCGAACGTGTTCAGCGCCAACCTGCAACGCCACCGGCTGCCCAAGCACGTCTACCGGGCGTTGCAGCGCACGCTCGAGCACGGGGAGGCGCTGGACACCTCGCTCGCCGACCAGGTCGCGCAGGCGATGAAGGACTGGGCGATGGAGCGGGGGGCAACCCATTACACGCACTGGTTTCAGCCGCTGACGGGATCGACGGCGGAGAAGCACGACTCCTTTTACGCCCCCGCCGGCGACGGCACGGCGATCGCCGAGTTCTCCGGCAAGGAGCTGATCCAGGGCGAGCCCGACGCCTCCTCGTTCCCCACGGGCGGCATCCGCGCCACGTTCGAGGCTCGCGGCTACACCGCCTGGGACCCGACCAGCCCGGCGTTCATCCTGGAGAACCCCAACGGCGCGCTGCTGTGCATCCCGACGGCGTTCACGTCGTGGACGGGCGAGGCGCTGGACAACAAGATCCCGCTGCTGCGCTCGATGGACGCGCTGTCGGGCGCGGCGATCCGCGCGCTCGAGCTGCTCGGCTCTAAAGACGGCGCCGATCGCGTGTTCACGACCGTGGGGCCCGAGCAGGAGTACTTCCTGATCGACGAGCAGTACTACTTCGAACGTCCCGATCTGCTCACGACGGGGCGCACGCTGTTTGGGGCCAAGCCGCCGAAGGGTCACGAGCTCGACGACCACTACTTCGGCTCGATCCCCGAGCGGATTCTCGCCTGCATGATGGAGACCGAGCAGGAGCTCGCGAAGCTCGGGGTGCCGGTGAAGACGCGGCACAACGAGGTGGCGCCCAATCAGTACGAGGTCGCGCCGATCTTCGAGAACTCGAACGTCGGCTGTGACCATCAGCAGCTGACGATGCAGGTGATGCAGAACGTCGCCCGCCGCTACGGGCTGGTGTGCCTGCTGCACGAGAAGCCGTTCGCCGGCGTGAACGGGTCGGGCAAGCACAACAACTGGTCGATGGGCACCGACACGGGCGTGAACCTGCTGGAGCCCGGCGACACGCCCTCGGAGAACCTGCAGTTCCTGTTCTTCTGCACCGCGGTGATCCAGGCGGTGAATGTCCACCAGGCGCTGCTGCGGGCCTCGATCGCCTCGCCCGGCCAGGATCATCGCCTCGGCGCCAACGAGGCGCCCCCGGCGATCATCTCGATCTTCCTCGGCTCGGAGCTGGAGAAGGTGTTCGCGGCGATCGAGGCGGGCAAGGCCCAGCAGTCCAAGCCGGGCTCGTTCCTCGGTCTGGGCACGCCCGTGCTGCCACCGCTGCCGCTGCACGGCGGCGACCGCAACCGCACGAGCCCGTTCGCGTTCACCGGCAACAAGTTCGAGTTCCGCGCGCTCGGCTCCAGCCAGTCGCTGGCGCTGCCCAACACGGTCCTGAACACGATCGTCGCGGAGGCGATCGACGACCTGGCGGGCAAGCTGAAGACCGCGATGAAAGGCTCGGGTGGCCTGGAGAAGGCCGTCGCGAAGGTCGTCAAGGAAAGCTACGCTCAGAACAAGCGGATCGTGTTCGGCGGCGACAACTACTCGCCGGAGTGGCACGCCGAGGCGGAGAAGCGGGGGCTGTACAACCTGCGCTCCACGCCCGATGCGCTGCCGTGGCTGGTGGACAAGGGCACGATCGCGCTGTTCAAGAAGTACAGGGTCCTCTCCAAGCGCGAGCTCGAGTCCCGCCACGAGGTGTTCCTGGAGCAGTACGCGACCAAGATCAACATCGAGTCCGAGACCGCCGCCGCGATCGCCCGCACGGAGATACTGCCGGCCGCCGTGCGCCATCTGAACGAGCTGAAGGCCGCCGGCCTGGAGGAGCTGATCGGCGAGGTGCAGCCGCTGATCAAGGAGCTGCATTTCGCGATCCTCAAGCTGGAGGACGCCAACCTGAAGGAGAATCAGGACGACAAGACCGCCGTCAAGTGGGCGGCGTACATGCACGACCGGGTCATCCCGGCGATGGACGACGTGCGCGACGTGGCCGATCGGCTGGAGGGGATCGTGGCGGACGACCTGTGGCCGCTGCCGAAGTATTCGGAGATGCTGTTCATCAAGTAGCGCCTGGTGAGCGTCCGTCGGCGCAGGCGCATACGGGTTGCGGGCTGGGGTGGGGCGAGACCTGGGTCTCGTTTGGGTCTCCAGCCCGAGTCCGTCGCGAATCGCGTCAGGGGAAAGCGAGCGCTTGCAAAAGCGGGCACGCAGTATCAGCGCTGCGCGAGGCGGGTGAGGCCCTACGGCTAGCATTGCCTGCAAATGCGCGACTACCTGCAAGCCCTGAAAGAGCGCGTCGTCGTCTACGACGGCGGCATGGGCGCGACGCTCGAGCAGTTCGAGCTGACGAGCGAGGACTACGGGGGTCTGCAGGGCAAGTGCCACGAGGCGCTCGTGCTCAACCGCCCGGACGTGATCGAGGGCGTGCACGCCTCGATGCTCGAGGCGGGCGCGGAGGTGGTGGAGACCGACACGTTCCAGGCGTCGCGGATCAAGCTCGAGGAGTGGGGGCTGGCGCAGTACACGGTCGAGATCAACACGAAGGCCGCGGAGCTGGCGCGCAAGGCCGCGGGCGAGGATCGCTTCGTCGCGGGCTCGATCGGCCCGACGGGATACCTGCCCGCCTCGGAGGACCCCTCGCTCGGGCAGATCCGCTTCGGCGAGCTGGTCGAGGTGTTCGCCGAGCAGGCGGCGGGGCTGATCGACGGCGGCGCGGACCTGCTGATCGTCGAGACCGCGCAGGACATCCTCGAGGTGAAGGCGGCCGTGTTCGGGGCGCGCGAGGCGTTCAAGAGCACCGGGCGGACACTCCCGATCCATACCTCCGTGTCGCTGCTGCCGAACGGCGGCAAGATGCTGCTGGGCACCGACATCTCCGCCGTGCTCACGACCCTGGAGGCGTTGAGGGTCGATGTGATCGGCCTGAACTGCTCGACGGGACCGGAGGACATGCGCGATGCGATCCGCTTCCTCGGCGAGTTCTGCCCGGTTCCCGTCGCATGCATCCCGAATGCGGGGCTGCCGCTGCAGGGGCCGGATGGCGAGACGATCTTTCCCGAGCAGCCCGAGCCGCTCGCGGACGCGTTGCGGGAGTTCGTCGAGCGCTATGGCGTGGGGATCGTCGGCGGCTGCTGCGGGACGACGCCGGCGCACATCGCCGCGATCGTCGAGCGCGTCGCCGGACGGCCGGTGGGGCCGCGTCCGGACCCCCGCCCCCCCCACCTGTCCTCGATGATCGCCGCCACCCCGCTCACGCAGGAGCCGGCGCCGACGATGGTCGGCGAGCGCGTGAACTCGCAGGGCTCGCGCAAGGCCAAGGAGCTGCTGCTCGCCGACGACTACGACGGGCTCGTGCAGATCGCCGAGGACCAGGTCACCGGCGGCGCGCACGTGCTCGACCTGTGCGTAGCGCTGACCGAGCGCACCGACGAGGACGAACAGATGCGACTCGTGGCCAAGAAGGTCTCGCTGACGCAGCCCGCGCCGATCCAGATCGACTCGACCGAGCCGGAGGTGATCGAACGCGCGCTCGAGCAGATCCCCGGGCGCGCGATCGTCAACTCGGTCAACCTCGAGGCGGGCCGCGCCAAGCTCGACCGCGTCGTACCGGTCGCGCTCGCACACGGCGCGGCGCTGATCGCGCTGACGATCGACGAGGTCGGGATGGCCAAGACGGCGCAGCGCAAGGTCGAGATCGCCAAGCGCATCCGCGACCTGTGCTGCGAGGAGCACGGACTTGACCCGCAGCTGCTGATCTTCGACTGCCTGACGTTCACGCTGACGACCGGCGAGGCGGAGTGGCGACCGTCGGCGGTGGAGACGATCGCGGGCATCAAAGCCATCAAGGAGGAGATCCCGCAGGTGAAGACCTCGCTGGGCGTGTCGAACGTTTCGTTCGGCGTCTCGCCCGGCGCGCGGGCGGTGCTGAACTCGGTGTTCCTGCACCACTGCGTGCAGGCGGGGCTCGACCTGGCGATGGTCAATCCCAATCACATAACGCCCTACGGCGAGATCTCCGACGACGAGCGCGAGCTGGCCGACGATCTGGTGTTCAACCGTCGCGAGGACGCGCTGGAGCGGTTCATCGCCCACTTCGAGTCCAAAAGGGACGGGGAGGACGGTGGCGCCCAGGGAGCGGCCGATCCGACCGCGGGGATGGAGCCCGAGGAGGCGCTGCACTTCCACATCCTGCGCCGGCGCAAGGAGGGCGTGGAGGAGTGGATCGATAAGAGCGTGCAGAAGATCGGCGCGGTGCCGACGCTCAACGAGGTGTTGCTGCCGGCGATGAAAGAGGTCGGCGACAAGTTCGGCGCCGGCGAGCTGATCCTGCCGTTCGTGCTGCAGTCCGCGGAGGTGATGAAGCGTGCCGTGGCGCAGCTGGAGAAATACCTCGACAAGATCGAGGGATATACGAAGGGCACGGTCGTGCTGGCGACGGTCTTCGGCGACGTGCACGACATCGGCAAGTCGCTCGTGAACACGATCCTGACGAACAACGGGTACACGGTCGTGGATCTCGGCAAGCAGGTGCCGATCCAGACGATCGTGGACGCCGCGCAGGAGCACGACGCGACGGCGATCGGGCTGAGCGCGCTGCTCGTGTCGACCTCCAAGCAGATGCCGGCGTGCATCCAGGAGCTGCACGCGAAGGGCCTTTCCTACCCGGTGCTGATCGGGGGGGCGGCGATCAACCGGGCGTTCAGCTACCGGGCGCTGTACCCCGGTGGGAAAGAGTCCCAGGAGGTGTACGCGCCGGGGGTGTTCTACTGCAAGGACGCCTTCGAGGGCCTGTCTGTGATGGACCAGCTGATCGACTCCGAGGCGCGCGACGCGCTCGTGGAGAAGCTGCTTGCGGGCGCGACCGAGTTCCGCGCCAAGGGTGAGGCGCCGCAAGAGGAGCTGAACTTCGCCGACGACTCGGTACGCTCGGCGGCACGCACCGACGTACCGATTCCGACCCCTCCTTTCTGGGGGGTGCAGGAGATCGATGTGGACATGGAGGAGGTCTACCGCCACCTCGACACGCATGTGCTGTTCAAGCTGCACTGGGGCGGGCGCGGCGTCAAAGGCGAGGCGTGGCAAAAGCTGCTCGATGAGGACTTCCGTCCGCGCCTGGAGCGGATGTGGAGCGAGGCGGTCGAGCGCCCGGACGGCGACCGCTCAAGTCAAAGCGCCGACGGGGCGGAGGCGCGAGCACCCTATTTGCACCCACGCGCGCTGCTCGGCTTCTTCCCGTGCTACGCGCTGGGCAATGACATCGTCGTGCTCGACCCGAAGGATCGCGAGACCGAGTTGACGCGCTTCGTCTGCCCGCGCCAGCCGAGGGGCGACCGGATCTGCCTGGCCGATTTTTTCAGGCCGGCCGTCGACGGCAAACCGCCGGCCGAGCCTGACGTGATCGCCGTGCAGGCCGTCACCGTCGGCTCGGAGGTCACGGAACTGATGGCCAGGCTGGAGGCCGAAGGCGAGTTCGCCGAGCAGCTGTTCGTGCACGGTCTCGGCGTGCAGACCGCCGAGGGCCTGGCGGAGTGGTTGCACTGGCGCGTGCGGGAGATGCTCGGTATCGACGCGACGCAGGGGCGTCGCTACTCATGGGGCTATCCGGCGGTGCCGGAGCAGGCCGAGCACCTGAAGGTCGAGAAGCTGCTCCGTCTCGAGCGAATCGGCATGAAGATCACCGATGGCTTCGCACCCGAACCGGAGCAGTCGACGCTCGCGCTGGTCGCACACCACCCACAGGCGATCTACTTCGGCACCCGCCAGGGCCGGCTGCTGCCGGATGGCTCACCCGATGATCTGATCAGGGGCTCGGCGCGCGACCCCTCGCTGTTCGGCGAGCTGGCCGACGAGGATCCGCCGGACGGAGCGGTCGAGTCCGAGGACGAGCCGGCGATCGCCTGAGAAGAGAGCCTCCCTCAGCTCTCCACGCGCGAGAGACCTCCGGCGCGCTCGGCGGGCAGCGGGCCCAGTGTGACCGGCGCGGCGTGCATCGTGCGCAGGCGCACGTCACGCCAGGAGAGCCCCTCGTTGAGCAGGGCGGGCACGCCCATCAACAGCGCCGTTGCGACCTCGACCGCCTGCAGCACGATGCCGTAGGCGATCGCGTCGGGCGTGGAGACGTGGTAGGCGCCGGCCAGGACCGCCACGCAGGCGGCTTGGAACACGCCGACGTTCGCGGGTGTGGCGGGGATGACCGCGGTGACGTTGACCGCGAACAGCACGCCCGCCGCGGCGGCCAACCCAGCATGCGAATCCAGGCCGAGCGCCATCAGCAAGAGCCAACAGGACAGCCACTGCAGCGTCCACGCGCAGAGTTGTGTCACGGTCGCCACCGCCGCCCGGCGGGGCCTGCGAAACACCTGCAGCCCGTCGCGCAGGCGTAGCAGCACGTCACGCAACCCGGCCAGCAGCGCTTGCAGGCGGCGCGACCTGGAGACCGCCGCGGGCGGAATCAGCACGGGTGCGAACAGCACCGCCAGAAGCGCTGCCAACGGCGCGAGCGCGATCAGCAACAGCGCGCGATCGTGACCGTCGAGCACGCTGACGCTGGAAAGGGTGACGCAGCCGAGGATCAGCAGCGCGAGCAGGTTCAGCAGCGTCTGCGAGACCATCGTGCCGAGCACGACCGGAAGCGTCTCGCGCGCGCGCCCGAGACGGCGGGCGACGATCAGCGCGCGTGAGGGCTCCCCCAGGCGTGCCGGCAGGGTCGATGACATCAGCACTCCGATGAACGTGCCCTGCATCGCGTCGCGACGTTTGGCGCGTCGCCAGGTCGGCGCGACGACAAGGATCGCGTGCCATGCCAGCGCCCGTACGAACATCGCGGCGCACATCACCGCCAGGCCCGCCAACAGCAGACCCGGCTTGGAAGCGACGAGCGAGGCGGCGACGCGGGTGACGCCGATGTGCTGCAGAGCCAGTGCGCCCAGTCCGGCGCCGAGCAGCGAGCTGCCGGCAACACCGAGCCGGCGCAGCGTGCGCACACGGCGGGCACGATCAGAGGAAGGCGTAGGCGTGGGCGCCTGCGCCTTCAACGAGGGCAGCCGCTGGGGGGGGACGCGCGGAAGTAGATCGGCGGGGGCGAATCCGTGGCGGACCGCGATCCGGGTGAGGCGTGTCGCGGGCTCGCCGACCGCGAGCGCCTGCTCGTAGCAGTCGAGCACTTCGCCGGCGACGTGCGGCCACGCAAAGCGCTCGGCGCGCTCGCGGGCAGCGAGCGACATGCGCGCACGTCGAGCCGGTTCAAGTGCGAGTCGGCGCAGCGCCTGCGCCAGCGCGAGCGGGTCGCCGGCCGGCACGAGTTGCCCATCGACGCCGTCGCGCAGTACGTCGCGGTAGCCGGGGATGTCGGAGGCAAGCACGGGCGTACCCGCGGCCAGACCCTCGGTTATGACCATGCCAAAGCTCTCGCCGCCGAGGGAGGGCGCGCAGAGGACGTCCGCCCGCGCAAGCTCAGCCGACTTGCGCTCCTCGGAGACCTTGCCCAGCGCCCGGATGCCGCGATCGTCAAGCGTCATGTGCGCGACCTCCTCAGAGGACGCGCCGACGAGCGTGAGCGTAGCCGGAACGTGGTCGCGCAGCGCCTCGAACGCGCGCAGCAGCACCGACAACCCCTTGCGCTCGACGGCCTGCCCGACGAACAGGATGCGCAACGGTCCGGCACCGTCCTCGCCGCGGACGGGAGTCTCCCCGAGATGAACGCCGTTGGGGACGATCCGATAGCGCCCGCCGTAGAAGCGCCGCGCGGTCCAGGCCGCGGCCTCGGACACGGCGATGCGCACATGCAGGCGGTTCATCCGCCGGCGTCCGCCCAGCGGAACCGCCGCGATGCCGTTGGTGATCGGGTTCTCCGAGTAGGTGTGAAAGGTGCCGACGAGCGGCAGACCGCAGGCGCCGCGCAGTACGTCCCAGCAGACCATCGGCACGACCGGCTCGTGCAGGTGAGCGATGTCATAGCGCCCACCGGCGAGCTCACGACGCAGGGCCAGCACGGCGCCGGGGGCGCCGGTGATGTTCGACACGGCCCCGTTGGCCGGCAGCCCGAACGTGCGTCCGAGCGAGACGAAGTCCGCGGGCGGCCGCAGGCGTTGCGGGCGCGCCCCGCGATGCAGCCGGCGCGCGAGCGCGTCGTCATGGTCGTAGGGCGCGAGGATGCGAGCCTCGTGTCCAAGCGCCCGCAGCTCGACCGCAAGCGCCTCGATGTGACGCGTTACGCCTCCCGGATAGGTCCAGGAATAGGGCGAGATCAGTGCGACCCGCACGTCGCTGAGTCTAACCGCTGGGGACGACACAGACCGGGCGATACGCGAGCGGCTGCGATAATCGCACGGTGGCCGCTCGACACTTCGTCAAGTACACGTTCCTGAAGCTCGATCCGGCGTGGCGACGATTGGACGCCTCTCAGCGCGAGCAGGACAAGCGCGAGCTGCTGGCTGCATGCGAGGACTTCGCCGACGGACACCTGCTGCAGGCGTTCTCGCTGATGGGCACGCGCGGCGACGCCGAGCTGCTGCTGATCGCCGAGGCGGAGAACCTGGAGCGCATCCACGAGCTGCACGTCGTGATGGCGCAGAGCGGGCTGATGAAGTGGGCCGAGATCCCCTATTCGTTCCTGGGAATGCGCAAGAACTCGGAGTATTCCGAAGACGAGCGCACCAGCCCGCGCGGCTTCGAGGGCCGCTACGTGTTTGTGTACCCCTTTGTCAAGTCTCGGGAGTGGTACGGACTGCCCGCGCAGGAGCGCTGGCGGATCATGCAGGGACACATCCAGGTCGGGCGCGAATATCCGGGCGTGGACAACCACACGACGTACTCCTTCGGGTTGGACGATCAGGAGTTCGTGGTCGCGTTCGACACCGACGACGTCGGCACGTTCCTGGATCTCGTGCAGCGCTTGCGCACGACCGAGGCCTCGCGCTATACCGTGCGCGACACGCCCAGCTTCACCTGCATCAGGATGTCGCTGGAGCGCACGCTGAACGCGCTCGACGGCGAGCCGATCGGCGCCGAAGCGCTCCCGGCGGTCTGAGGAGCGGCGTGGCGGGCCGTCCAGCCCCTCCGAAGCGGGGAACGCCGAGGCAACCCAAGGTCTCGGCCCCTGCGGCATCGAGAACGCGCAGGCCGTCGCGGCCCAAGGGTCTCGCGCACCTCGAGCGCGCCGATCCGGTGCTCGCCGAGGTGATCGCGGCCGTCGGCACGCTGCCCCATGCGCGCGATGGACGACCGGACCGAGAGGACCACTACGGCGCGCTGGTGCGCGCGATCGCGGGCCAGCAGCTGTCGGTCAAGGCGGCGCGCGCGATCTACGGGCGGTTGACGGATCGCTTCGACGGCCGTCCTCCCACACCCGAGGAGATTCTGGAGGACGAGCCCGAAGAGCTGCGTGCCGCCGCGGGGCTGTCGCGCGCGAAGGTCGGCTACCTCCGGTCGCTGGCCGAGCACACGCTCTCGGGCGAGCTGGAGCTGGAGCGGTTGGACGAGCTGGACGACGACACGGTGATCGTGGAGCTCACCGCCGTGAAGGGGCTCGGGGTGTGGACGGCACACATGTTCTTGATGTTCCACCTCGAGCGCCCCGACGTGCTCCCCGTCGGCGACCTCGGCATCCGCCGGGCGATCGAACGCGCCTATGAGCTGGACGGGCTGCCGGACGCCGTCGCGATGGAGCAGATCGCGCTGCCGTGGCGCCCATACAGAACCCTTGCCTGCCGTTACCTCTGGCGCTCGCTAGCGAACGAGCCGACCTGATATGGGTGTGGTTGTCAAGTAGGGCAGCGGCCGTCTCCGCTGGGTTCAGCTGACGCGCCGCCCCGCCACGGTGCGATCGGCCTCGGCGGAGATCTCCCAGCCAGGGGCGCGCCCGGCGCCTGAGCGGAAAAGACGGCTGACGACTGCCGTCGGTCCTGGCAGCCCTCGCCCCCCGGGCAGGTCGGCGCGAGCATCGTGGAAGACGACGTGGCCGCCGACCGGGACGAAGCCATGCCACGAATCCCAGTCGAGCTCACAGCCGGCCTCGGAGTGGTCGCCGTCGATGAACACGAGGTCGACCTCCTCTTGCCAGCGCGCGGCGAGCTCAGCGGAGAGGCAAGGATGCCAATGCACAGCGAGAGCGCCCGGGCCACGCCGGCGCAGAGCGCGGGCGACGGCACGACGGGTTGCCCACTCGGTTGCACCCCAACCGGCGGGCAGAGCATCGGGGTGACGGCCGAAGGGATCGACCAGGTGCAGCTCCGCTCCGGCGGACAGCCGCTGACACAGGACTACGGCGGAGGAGCCCTCATACACGCCGATCTCGACCACTCGCCGCGCCCCACGAGCCGCCCCCAGCAGCACTGCGGCGTCCTCGGCGGAGTGCATAGTGCGCGGCGGGATCAGCCCCGTGCCGACGGCGAGCGCACGCAGACGCACGTCGTCGCGCAGACGGTCGGGCGTCAGACGGCGCAGGCTGACTGGCAGAACGGGCATCGGGTGCGCACCCTACGTACTCCGGCGCGATCAGACCGCTGAGACCTGCTCCTCCTCGGCTACCCTGAACGACGAGCCGCAGCCGCAGGCGGCGACGACGTTGGGGTTCTCGACCTTGAAGCCGGCGCCCTGGAGCGTCTCCTCGTAGTCGATGACCGAGCCGCGCACGAACGGGAGGCTGTCGTTGTCGACCAGGAGCTTGAGACCGTGGGTCTCGAACACAGCGTCCTCGTCGCGCTGCTCGTCGAAGGCCAGCTGATACTGAAAGCCCGAGCAGCCGCCGCCGCGCACGCCGACGCGCAGCCCGGCCAGGCTCACATCGGCCTCCTGGGCGGCGAGGAACTCGCGCACCTTCTCGGCACCCTTGTCGGTGATCGTCACCATCGCTTTCCAAAGTATAGCGAGGGGTGAAGGAGTGTTCTAAGCTGCGGAGAGCATGCCGAATGCCGAGGAGATCAAGCAGCGCATCGAGGCCGCGATCCCGGGAGCGAGGGCCGAGGTCGAGGACTGGACCGGCGGCGGCGATCACTTCAAAGCGACCGTCACCGCGGCGGCGTTTGCGGGTCGCAGTCGCATCGAGCAGCACAGGCTCGTCTACGACGTGTTCGGCGCGGAGATCGGCGGCCCCATTCACGCGCTGTCGCTGAAGACCCATTCCCCCGGGTAGCCCACAGAGTCCCAGAGCCCAACAGCCAGGAGCAGCCATGTCAGACACCGAGCAGAGCACTGAGATCCGCGACGCGATCGCGCAGGCGATCTCCGAGCACGACACGATCCTGTTCATGAAGGGGACGCCAGATGCGCCGGCGTGCGGGTTTTCGGCGCGCACGGTGGCGGCGCTGCAGTCACTGCAGGCGCCGTTCGCGGCCGTGGACGTGCTGCCGGACCCGCGCATCCGCGAGGAGCTTTCGGCGATCTCGCAATGGCCGACGATCCCGCAGCTGTTCGTCAAGGGCGAGCTCGTGGGCGGGTGCGACATCGTGATGGAGATGCACGAGTCCGGCGAGCTGGCGCAGACACTCGGGGTCGAGGGCGATGCGATGGAGCCGGCAGACGAGGCCGAAGCGCTCGCGCCCGGTCTGACGCAGATCGAGAATCGGCTCGGCTGAATGCTTGGCGAGCCCTTGCCGCGCGTGACGGGGGCCCTGCAACCCGGCGATGCCTGACGTGAGATTCCGCGAGGTCTTGCCATTGCGATAGCTTCCGTGAAGGGATGCCTGAGTCCGTCGCGGTGGTAACCGACAGCACGCAATACCTGCCGCGCGAGCTCGCGGACGAGCGGGGCATCCATCAGGTCAGCCTGTACGTCGGCTGGCAGGGACAGCCCGAGCGCGAGCTGGAGATGGAGGGGTTCGACGCCTTCTACAAGCGCCTGGCGTCAGATCCCGAGCTGCCCACGACCTCGCAGCCCTCGATCGGTGACTTTCTCGCGGTGTGGGAGCCCTTGCTAGAGCAGGGCAGGGACATCGTCTCGATCCACCTCGCGGGGGGCATTTCGGGTACGTGCGAGGCGGCCAGGCAAGCGCACGGGCTGCTTCATGAGCGCGGACTGGGCGGGCGAGTCGAGGTGATCGACGGCGAAACCGCATGCGGCGGGATGGCGCTGCTGGTGCTCGCGGCCTGCGCGGTGGCCGGGGCGGGAGCGGACCGCGACGCGGTGGCCGAGCGGGTGCGCGAGGCCCGCAGGGCGTTGAAGATCTGGTTCTGCCTGGACACGCTGGAGTACCTGCGCCGCGGCGGGCGCGTCGGCAAGGCGCAGGCATGGCTGGGGGGGACGCTGCGGATCAAGCCGATCCTCTCGATGGAGTATGAAATCGTCCCCGTGGAGCGCGTGCGCACCGCGGGCCGGGCGTTCGAGCGGATGGTGCAGTATGCACAGCAACTGCATGACGAAGGCTCGGACGGATGGGTGGTGCAGCACATCCAGGCGACCGAGCAGGCCGAGCGCTTGATCGAGCGCTGCCGCGAGATCTTCGACTCCGAGCCGGTGTTCACCTCGGAGGTCGGTCCCGTGATCGGGACCTACACCGGTCCCGGGCTGATCGGGGTGGGTGCGATTCCGCGTAGGTTGCTGAGCTGATCAGCGACGACGGCGGCGGCGGCGCAGCATGCGCCCGCCGATGAACAGACCTACAACCGCTGCCGCCACCGTAACCTCGTTGCGATGACGCTCCAGATGCCCACGCCAGTCGGTCAGGTAGGCGACCTCGCCGCGCAGCTGCACGATCGAGACGGCGAGCTCGTTGCGATTGGCCTCGATCGAGTCGCGGATCTCGGCGGGCGAACGCTGGGGCATCAGGCGGCAGCTCCCTCTCCGCCGCCTGGCGCGGACGGATCGACGGCGTGTGGCGCGGCGGCCCCGTAGGAGGGGGCTGGTGTGGCAGTTGGTCCGGAGGCCGGCGATCCGGCTGTCCCGGCCACAGTGGACGCGGCGGCCGTGCCTGGCAGCGAAGCGGCGCCCGAACCGTCGGAGGCGTCCGAACCGTCGGAGGCGCCCGAGGAGACGGTGTCGCGGATACGACGCGCCTCCTCGATCGCCATGTCCGGCGTCGGAGGGGCGCCCCGTTTGACCGCACGCGCTGCGATCAGGCCGGCGATCGAGCCGAGGATGACGAGGATCAGGGCCATCGCGAAGAAGCCCCAGAAGAAGGTGAACTGGTTGCCGATCGGCAGGTAGTAGTAGAGCAGCCAGGCGCAGCCGATCAGCACGAAGAACAGGGCGGTGATGAAGAAGATCCCGGCAGCGACGCCGACGACGGCGCCCTTGGCGAGCCTCGTGGCCTTCTCGGCGACCTCGGCCTTGGCGAGCTCGATCTCCTCGCGGACCAGCATGGTCGCGCGCTCGGAGACCTCGGCGATCGCGCCGGCGATGCCCTTGGTGTCGCCGCGCGGCGAGTCCGTGCCGCCATGCCCGTTCGGGCCTCGTCCACCGGCGCCGGACCCGCCGTCGAGGGGCGAGGCGCTCACTCGGGCGGCTCCTCGTCGAACAGCCGCAGCCACACACGCGTGGCGAGGCGGTGGGCGACGATGCTCGACAGCGCGCCGATCCCGGCGAGCAGACCGGACCACATCAGGCGCTTGATCACCTCGTTCTCCATGTCGCTAAGGGAGTCTATTGCTCCGAGACGACGCGCCTCGCTGGAAGGTCCCACCGGGATGGATTCTTCGCGGAGACCGTGAGCCTTCCATGCTCACCTCATGCGCCCCTAGGCGCCCCCGCCGGACGCGTCGAGTCCGCCGCAGATCGTCTCGACGACGAGCCGCTTGGCCTGCTCGTAGTGCTCGGACCCGCGCGGCAGCAGGCCGAAGATCCAGCCGGTCAGCACCTGCTCGATCGCGCCGTAGAAGGCGATCGCCGCGAACTCGGCCGTGATCTGTGGCTTGAACTCCCCGTCGGCCTGCGCCTTGGTCACGATCTCGGCGATCAGCGTGAACGCCTCGCGGATCTGGGCGAGATGGGTCTGTCCGAACGAGTTGGCCGCGCGGGTGACCTCGACGATGATGACCTTCATCAGGTCGGGGTCGTGGGTGTAGGAGTCGATGATGAACGAGGCGATCGCCGCGAGCTTCTCGCGCGCGGGGATCGACTCGGCGTCGACGTGACGAATCGTCTCGAGCATGATCGCCCAGCGCTCGAGAAAGAGCGTGTCGAGGATCTCATCCTTGGAGGCGAAGTAGTGGTAGACGAGCCCGTAGGCGACGCCCGCCTCGTCGGCGATATCGGCGACGCGGCAGGCGTGAAAGCCCTGTCGCGCGAACACGCGCACGGCCGCATCGAGAATCGCACGGCGCTTGTCGGCAGCGGTCTTCGCCCGGGTCTTCGTGCTCGGACCTCCATCCGGCCGGCCTTTCTGGTCGCGACGAGAGCCCGTCAGGCGCTCGTGGCCGCCATTGCCATGCCGCTCCGCGGCGCTCATCGAGCGTACACCTCGGGGAGACGATGAGCCAGGACTGGAAGCTGTGCGCGGATCTCCGCCTGACGCTCGAGGTCGAGCTCGGCGAGGATGTGACGCTCGCCGTCGGGAGCCTGCGCGAGCACGACGCCCCAGGGGTCGACGATCATCGAGCGCCCGCCCGAACGAGTGCCGCCGGGATGGGGGCCGACCTGGTTGGCTGCGAGCACGAACGCTTGGTTCTCGATCGCACGGGCGCGGACGAGGACCTCCCAGTGATCGCGGGTGGTCGGCAGCGTGAATGCCGAGGGCAGCGCCAGGATGCGCGCGCCGCCCACGGCGAGGGTGCGAAACAGCTCGGGGAAGCGCAGGTCGTAGCAGATCGCCAGGCCCAGCCCGACGCCGGGGGCGCCCGCCCCACATGGCGCGGCCTCGACACCGGGGGCGCCCGTCGCGCCGGTCGTGGTCTCGCTGAGCACGATCTCCTCGCCGGGGAGCTCGATGTCGGACTCACGGTAGGAGCGCCCGTCGATTGAAACGTCGAACATGTGCAGCTTGCGATAGACGGCGCGAACCGCTCCCGAGGAGCTCACGTGGACGCAGGTGTTGGCGAGCTTGTCCTCCCCCGGTATGCGCTCCAGGAACGACCCGGCGACGAGGTCCACGCGGAGCTCGGCGGCGGTGTCGCGAGCCCAGGATACGGCGCGTCCGTCGAGCGGTTCGGCGCAGGAGCGCAACTCCTCCTCCGAGCCCATCGCCGTCCACTTCTCGGGGAGCACGATCAGCCGCGCGCCGTCCGCGGCGGCGGCGCGTGTGAGACGATCGGCGGTGGCAAGGTTCGCGCCGAAGTCGGCGGTGGAGTTGAGCTGGACGGCCGCTGCCTTCATGTGTGCACTCCCCTTCGCGAGCCGAGTCCCAACCCACGGAAATAGATTGACTAGTCAGTCAACGCCCAAAGCATAGCTCTAGAGCGACTCGAGGCAACCGCCGGCGGTGACCTCATCGCCCGCGCTGACGGGACAGCTCGGCGAGCAGGAGCTTGGAGTGGATCGCCCCGATCAGCTCGCGCAGGGGTTCGGCGCCGGCCTCGATGATCTCGTGCGCGCGCTCCAGCTCGACCTCGCCGGCGAGGCGGTCGAGCAGCGAGCGGACCTCCTCCTGCACGAGCGGCTCCAGCGCCTCGCGATAGCGGAGGGTGTCGTAGACGGTGAATCCGAGCGCCTCGTCGTAGCCGCCGGCACGGAAGCGGCTGATCGCCTCGACGATCTGGACGTCGTCGGGGCCGTAGCCGCGACCGGAGGGCGTCAGCACACCGATCTCGCCGAGACGGGCGAGCACGTTCTGGGGGATGTCATACCGCTCGCGCAGCTCCCTGGCGCTCACGCGCGCGCTGCTGCTGCGCTCCTCGGCGCTGGCCAGCGCGCGCTCGACGACGCGATCCTCGAACTCGATCAGGGCACGGACGCGCTCGGGCTCGGAGTCGAGCATCGAGCGGATCACCCGCAGCGGCATGAACCGCTCCTCCTGCAGGCGCCTGATCAGCGCGATCCGTTCGACGTTACCGGCCGGGTACCAGGCCATGTTGCGGCTCGTCTTGACCGGCGCCGGCAGCAGGCCCTCACGTAGATAGTGCCTGACCGTGCCGGGGCTGACGCCGGCGCGCTCGGCCAGTTCGCCGATCTTCAGCAGCTCCGGCTCAGGAGCGCCGCCACCGGACGGGCGGTCGTTGCGGGTGTCGGTGGAGGCGGCCAAGATCGCCGGCCCCACTCACGCGCGGAACGTCGCCTGCGGTGAGGACTCCGCCGGGTGGGTGGAGCCCATTGCCGCGCCGCAGGCCAGCAGCTCGGCGAGTTGCTCGGCGGTGTAGCCGGCCTCGCGCAGGGCCTGCTCGGTGTGCTCGCCCAGCGCGGGCCCGGGCAGCCGCGCGTGCGAGCCCGGCGTGCGCTTCAGCTTGACGGGGACGCCGAGCTGGCGCACGGGCGCGGCGGCACCCGGCTGGTCGATCTCGACGACCATCTCGCGCGCGTGTACGAGCTCGGAGTCAAGCGCCTCGTCGAGCTCGAGGACGGGCTCGAGACAGCAGTCGTGTACGCGCGCGAAGTCTTCCCACTCGGCGCGCAGCCGTTCGCGGAAGATCGCCCGGACGTCGGCGTGAGCTGCGGAGCCAGGGTGCTCGAACTGACGCTCGATCAGGTCCTCACGACCCACGCCACGGCACCAGGCCTGCCAGAACTTCGGCTCCAGCGCGCCGAGCGTGACCCAGCCGTCGGCGCACTCATACGGCCGGTAGCAGATCAGCGAGCCGGCCAGCGGCAGCTCGCCGCGACGGGGTACGACTCCGTCGGCGAAGTGCGCCCCGGCGACCATCGCCAACCAGGAGAGCGCCCCGTCGGCCATCGAGACGTCCACGACCTGCCCCTCCCCCGACCCGGGGTGGGCGGGCGTCCCGTCCCCGTCGCGCTCGCGCAGGGCGGCGAGGATCCCGAACGCGGCCATCAGCGCGCCGCCGCCGAGGTCGGCGATCTGGCCCGCCGCCTGGACGGGTGCGCCGCCGGCCTCGCCCGTGAGGCCGAGCAGGCCGATGAGGCCGAGGTAGTTCATGTCGTGCCCGGCAGCCTCGCGCCGGGGCCCGGTCTGGCCGTAGCCGGAGATCGCACAGTAGACGACCCCGGGGTTGACCTCGCGCATGCGCTCGTAGCCGACGCCGAGCCGATCGAGCACGCCGGGACGGAAGGATTCGAGCACCACGTCGTACTCGCGCACGAGCGCCAGCAGCGCCTCGCGGCCCCGCTCCTGCTTGAGATCGAGGCGGATCGAGCGCTTGTTGCGGTTGAGCGCCAGGAACAGCGCGGACTTGGCGCTGTCGTCCGCCCCCTCGACATACGGAGGGGACCAGCGGATGTAGTCGCCCATGGATGTGTCCTCCACCTTGAGGACGTCCGCGCCGAAGTCGGCGAGCAAAAGCGAGCAGAACCCACCGGGAAGCAGGCGGGAGAGATCGAGCACGCGAATGCCCTGAAGCGGCAGGCTCACGCCGCGACTCCCTCGCGCTGTGTGATGTTCAGCATCGCGCGCGCCTCGGTGACGGTCGCGGGGCGGCGTCCGACCTCTTCGGCCATGTGCCGGGCCTGGGCGATCAGCTCGCCGTTGGAGGAAGCCATCTCGCCATTGGGCAGATACAGGTTGTCCTCCAGCCCGACGCGCACGGAGCCGCCGAGCGTGAGGGCGGCGGCGACGAGCAGCCACTGCTGACGCGATATGCCGATCACGCCCCAGTGCGAGCCCGTAGGGATGTTGTCGACCATCGCCGCGAGGTTGCGCGCGCTCGGGGGGATGCCGCCGACGACCCCCATGATGCAGTCCACGTGCAGCGGCGGGTGCAGGACGCCCATGTCGATCAGCGGCTCCAGCGAGCCGACGTGCCCGATGTCGAAGCACTCGTGCTCGGGTTTGATGCCCAGCTCGTTCATCGCCTCCAGCAGCGCGACGATCTCCTCGAAGGGGTTGGCGAAGACCATCTTGAAGACGAAGTCCTTGCGCGAGCGCGAGTACTTGGCGTAGTTCATCGAGCCCATGTTCAGCGCGGCGACTTCCGGGCGGCACTCGCGCAGGTAGGCGACGCGCTGCTCCACCGAGACGCCCACGGCGCCGGTCGAGAAGTTGATGATCGCGGCGTTCCCGACCTCGGCGCGGATCGCCTCGGAGATCGCCCTGTAGTCCTCGACCTCGAAGCTCGGTGACCCGTTCGGTTTGCGGGCATGGATATGGATCATCACGCCGCCCTCGTCCACGATCCGCCGCGCCTCGGCGGCATACTCGGCTGGGGTGTAGGGGATCGCCGGACATTGCTCGCGGTTGGCGAGCACGCCGGAGATGGCGCAGGTCAGGACCACCGGGTTATCGACGCTCATACCGGCACCACCCCGTGCCGCTTCCACGGCCGCTCGACGCGCTTGCCCGCGGACATCTCCAGCGCCCTGCAGATCGTCTCGCGGGTCTCGCGCGGGTCGATCACGTCGTCGATCAGGTCGTTGCCGGCGGCGATGTAGACGTCGAACATCTTCCTGAATCCCTCGATCAGCTCGGCGCGCTTGGCCTCGGGGTCCGCGGCTTCCTCGACCTGTTTGCGGAAGGCGATCTCGACGACGCCCTCGGCGCCCATCACGCTGATCTCGGCGCTCGGCCAGGCGACGATCAGGTCGGGCTCGTATGCGCGGCCGTTCATCACGTAGTAGCCCGCGCCGTAGGCCTTGCGGGTGATCACGGTGATCTTCGGGACGGTCGCGTTGGCGACGGCGTAGAGCATCTTGGCGCCGTGGCGGATGATGCCCTGCGCCTCGACCTTCGTGCCGACCATGAAGCCGGGCACGTCCTGGACGAACACGAGCGGGATCGCGAAGGCGTTGCAGAGGTTGACGAAGCGCGCGGCCTTGTCGGCGGAGTCGTTGTCGAGGATGCCGCCCAGCTGCTTGGGCTGGTTGGCTACGATCCCCGCCGGGCGCCCGCCGAAGCGAGCAAAACAGGTGATGATCGTCTTCGCCCAACTGCCCTTGATGTCGAGGTAGGAGCCGTCGTCGACGATCGCGCGGATCACCTCGTACATGTCATACGGCGTGCGGTTGGACGGGGGCAGGATGTCCAGCAGCGACTCCTCGCGCCGGTCGATCGGGTCGGAGACCGCGCGCACGGGCAGGGACTGCTCGCAATTTTGGGGCATGTACGAGAGGTACTCCTTGATGCGCTCGATGCACTCCTCGTCGGAGGCGACCTCCATGTCGCCGACGCCGGACTTGCGGCAGTGCACGCGCGAGCCGCCGAGTTCCTCCTGGGTGACGTCCTCGCCGACGGCGGCGCGCACGAGGTGCGGGCCGGCGAGCGCCATCGAGCCGCGCCCCTTGACCATCGGCACGAAGTCCGCGAGGCCCGGGATGTAGGCGGTCCCGGCCGCGCACGGCCCCAGTAGCGCGGCGACCTGCGGGATCACGCCGCTCATGATCACCTCTTCGCGAAACAGGTGCCCCGAGCCGGCGAACATCGCCCCGGCGGCCTCCTGCACGCGCGCGCCGGCGGAGTCGAGCAGCCATACGAACGGAATGCGCTTGGTCAGGGCCAGCTCGCGCAGGCGCGTGACCTTGAACTCGCCCGTCATCCCCATCGAGCCGGCCATCACCGTGAAGTCGTACGCGCACACCGCCGTCAGTCGCCCGTCCACCTTGCCGTAGCCGGTGATCACGCCATCGGCGGGAGCGTCGACGCCGTCCATCGCGCGCTGGGAGGAGTGCGGACGCCCGTGGATGCCGAGCTCCACGAACGTGCCCTCGTCCACGAGCAGCGCCACGCGCTCGCGCGCGGTCAGCGCGCCCTTGTCGTGCTGGCGGTCGATCTTGTCTTGTCCCCCGCCGAGCATGATGCGCGCGCGGCGGGCTTCGAGGTCCTCGACCAGGGGACGCAGCAGGCTCGATTCGGTGGAAGATGCGGCCATGAGCCATCCTAACCGGATCACACGCCGCGCGAGAAGTAAACAGTCCTACTGCTTACTTCTCCCCACCCCGCCCGTCGCCCAATCGATCCGGCGTCGGAGAACGTCTCGCCCGGTCTACCGCCCTTTCCAAACGGGCTCGCGCTTCTCGAAGAAGGCCGTGACCCCCTCGACAATGTCCTCGGTGGAGACGGCCAGCGAGAGCTGGGCGCGCAGATAGTCGAGCGCGTCGTCCAGAGGCATGTCCAGCTGCCGGCGCATCGCTTCCTTGCCGAGGCGCATGATCACGGGCGACTTGGACGCGAGCTTGCCCGCCCACTCGGCCACGGCGGCGTCGAACTCGGCGGCCGGCACAACGCGATTGACGATCCCGGCCGCGTGCGCCTCAGCGACCGACCAGCGCTCGCCCAGCAGCAGCAGCTCAGTGGCCTTCTTGCGCGGGACGTTGCGATAGATCAGCGCCATAATCATGAACGGGAAGGTGCCGATGTTGATCTCGGGAGTGCCGAACGACGCCTCCTCCGAGGCCACGATCAGATCGCATGCCAGCGCGATCCCGAGCGCGCCGGCGAGGACATGGCCGCGGACGGCGCAGAGCGTCGGCTTGGTCAGCGACCCGATCAGCCGGAACAGCGAGACGAAGCGCTCGGAGGCGAAGTGCTTGTGCACGAGCGCCGTGTCGCCGGCGAAGCCGCCGAGGTTGGCGCCCGAGGAGAAGGTGCGCTCGTGCGAGGAGCACAGCACAACGCAGCGCGCATCAGCGTCGGCCTGCGCGCGCTCGAACGCCTCGATCAACCCCGTCAGCAGCTCTGCGGACAGCGCATTGCGCGTGCCGGGCTCGTCGAGCGTGATCGTGGCTATGCCGTCGGTGAGGTCGTAGAGGACCGGGTTGGACATGCACCGCATCCTAACCGGATCGGGCTCGACACAAAGTAAGCAGCGCTACTGTTTACTTTCGGACCGCGCTGCGTTAGCCTCCCAAGGCCCCTCCGCGCGCTTTCCTGCCAGGGTGTCGTGGAGCGCGCATGACAGCCAAGCCCGAAGACCCAAGACCGAGGAGACCCGCCGATATGGCCGCCACCGCCGAGAGCGTGCTGAAGCCCGATCATGGGGCCGCGCGCAAGCACTTCATCTTCACCGACGAGCACGAAGCGCTGCGCGAGTCGATCCGCTCGTTCGCGATCAAAGAGCTGGCGCCGCACGCGGCCGAGTGGGAGGAGACGACGTTCCCCGACTCGGTGTTCGCGCGCATGGGCGAGCTGGGCCTCCTCGGCCTGGACAAGCCCGAGGAGTACGGCGGGCAGGGCGGGGACTACTTCTCGGCGATGGTGCTGGCGGAGGAGATGTCGAATGCGAACTGCGGCGGGCTGTCGATGGGCGTGGCGGTGCAGACGGACATGGCGATGCCGCCGATCCTCGCGTTCGGGACCGAGGAGCAGAAGCGCGCGTGGGCGGAACCTGCGATCAGGGGCGAGAAGATCCTGTGCCTGGGCATCACCGAGCCCGACGCGGGCTCGGACGTCGCGGGCATCAAGACGCGCGCGGTGAAGGACGGCGAGGAATACGTGATCAACGGCTCGAAGACGTACATCACGAACGGCCACCGTGCGGATGTGATCGTGCTCGTGACGAAGACCGACCCGGACGCGGGCTATGACGGCTTCACGCTGTTCCTCGTGCCGATGGACGCGCCCGGCGTGATCCGCGAGCAGAAGCTGAAGAAGATGGGCATGCACGCCTCCGATACGGCGCTATTGGCCTTCCAGGACGTGCGCGTGCCCGAGTCGGCCGTGCTGGGGCAGGTGGGTCGCGGCTTCTACCACATCATGTGGGAGCTGCAGGGCGAGCGCATGATCGGCGCTGCGGGGTGCGTAGCGGGGGCGCAGAAATGCTTCGAGCACACGCTCGCCTATGCGAAAGAGCGCGAAGCGTTCGGCAAAGCGATCGGCCATTTCCAGGTCATCCGCCACAAGTTCGCGGAGATGGCGACGAAAATCGAGAGCGCGCGCCAGCTCGTGTATGTGACGGCGTGGCGCTTTGCCAACGGCGAGTACCCCGTGCGCGAGATCTCGATGGCGAAGCTGCACTCGGCGCGCGTGGCGTGCGAAGTCGCGGACGAGTGCATCCAGATTCACGGCGGCGCGGGGTACATGCGCGAGTACAACGTCGAGCGCGTCTGGCGCGACATGCGCTTGAACCGCATCGGCGCGGGCACGGACGAGATCATGCTCGAGGTCATCGGGCGCTCGTACGGGCTCTGAGCCGCTCAATCGACCGAGCCGCGCGGCACGACCCACTCGACCGGCTGACCGGTAACCGCAGCGATCAGGTCGAAGTCGGCGTCGTAGTGCAGCACCGTCAGCCCGGCGCGCTCGGCGGCCGCGGCGACGACCAGGTCCGGGATGTTGGCGCCGCGGTGCTGCCCGCGCTCGGCGAGCAGGCCCTGGACCTCGACGGCGCGGTCGAGCATCAGCTGGTCGATCGGGACGCGGCCGAAACGCAGTTCGAGGTCGTCGCGTAGTACGCGATGATCGGCGCCCGACCTGGCGCTGAACAGCAGCTCGAGGTCGGTCAATGAGCATGTGGCCAGCAGTCCCTCTTCGATCATCGGGTCCACACGAGCCGCGATCGGAACCTTCGCGGTGCGGGCGAGCACACTGTTGTCTACGAGATGAGTGGGGGCGGCCACGCGTGTCGCATGATCTCGGGGTTGTGCAAGTCCTCGTTCTCCTTGAGCCATTTGATGAGCCGCTTGCCCGCCTCGCGGCGCACGACCTCGCGCAGGGCCTCGTCGACCGTGTCCTTTACGCCCTTCGTGCCCAAAATCTCTCGCGCCCGCGAGAGCATTTCGTCGTCGATTTCCAATGTGGTGCGTCTCACGCTTTCTGTATAGCATGAAGTGGTCTCCAGAGGCATAGTTTTTCTTCTTCCTATATGACTTTGTTCAGAGCTCTTGGGCGGGACTCCCGCGGCGAGCGAGCCTGCGACGATGGCTCTGAGCCGGTCCCTACGTTGTTGTCGCCGCCATGGCCCAACTGACACCCCCCTTCACCGACGAGCACGAGGAGCTGCGGACCTCCATCCGCGGCTTCATCGACCGCGAGCTCGCGCCCCACTCGCAGCGCTGGGAGGACGAGGAATGGTTTCCCGACGAGGTGTTCCCGAAGCTCGCCGCGCAGGGACTGCTCGGCCTGAAGTACCCCACGGAGCTGGGGGGACAGGGTGGCGACTACTTGCACGAGGCGGTGATGTGCGAGGAGATGGCGCGCATCGGCTCGGGCGGCACCGCCGCGGGGATCGGCGCGCACGTGAACATCGCCACGCCGCCGATCTGGAAGTTCGGCTCAGACGAGCAGCAGCAGACCTACCTCGCGCCGGCGATCCGCGGGGAGAGGATCGGCGCGCTCGGCATCACCGAGCCCGGCGCCGGCTCTGACGTCGCGGGCCTGCGCACGAGCGCCGAGCGCGTGGACGGCGGCTGGGTGCTGAACGGCGAGAAGACCTACATCACCAACGGCATCCGCGCGCACTTCATCGTCACCGCCGCCAAGACGACGCCCGAGGGCGGCCACCATGGGATCTCCTTCTTCATCGTCGATCGCAGCGAGGGCGTCACCTCGGCCAAGCTCCAGAAGCTCGGCTGGCATGCCTCGGACACCGCCACGATCGCCTTTCAGGACGTGTTCGTGCCGGAGGACCGTCTGCTCGGAGAGCTGCACGGCGGCTTCAAGCTGATCATGGCCAACTTCCAGTGGGAGCGCCTGGCGATGGCCCTGGGCGCCGTCGGCGCGATGCGCCTGGCGTGGGAGCGCACCGCGCAGTTCGCGCGCGAGCGCAACGCGTTCGGGCGCCCCCTGTCCGGCCACCAGGTCATCAGACACAAGCTCGCCGACCTCGCCGCGAGCGCCTACCAGGCGCGCTGTGTCACCTACGACGCGCTGCGCCGCTTCGTCGCCGGCGAGGAGCCCCTGCGCGAGGTCACGATGGCCAAGCTCCTCACGCAGCGCGCCTGCTTCGAGCTGATGGACGCCTGCCTGCAGATCCACGGCGGCGCCGGTTACATGCGCGAGGTGTGGGTCGAGCGTGCCGCCCGCGACGCGCGCCTCGGGCCGATCGGGGGCGGCTCGGATGAGATCATGCGCGAGATTCTCGGGCGAATACTGGAAGCCCCGCCCGCCCTGTAGACGGCGCGCCCGGGAGCGAGCGGGCGTTCCCCCGCACACCGCGCGCGACGGATAGGCTCCCGGCCCACAACGACAGACGACCAAGACAACAGGAGAAGGCGAGGACATCACCATGGGAGTACTCGACGGCAAGGCGGCGATCGTCACCGGCTCGGCGCGCGGGATCGGGCGCGCGACGGCCGAGCTGCTCAGCGAGCAGGGCGCGAAAGTGCTGATCAACGACCTCGACGGCGACGTCGCCAAGCAGGCGGCGCAGGAGATCGCCGGCGAGACGACCGTGTTCGCGGGCGACCTGACCAAGCCCGGCGCTCCCGACCAACTCGTGCAGGCCGCGATCGACGCGTTCGGCAAGATCGACATCATCGTCAACAACGCCGGCTACACGATCGACGCGCCGGTGCACAAGATGTCCGACGAGCAGTTTCAGGCGATGATCGACATCCACACGGTCGTCCCCTTCCGCGTCATCCGGGCGGCCGCGCCGCACCTGCGCGAGCCCGCCAAGTCCGAGCGCGAGGAAGGCAAGGAGGTCTTCCGCAAGATCGTCAACGTCTCCTCCACCTCGGGCACGTTCGGCAACGCCGGCCAGGCCAACTACTCGGCCGGCAAGGCGGGCGTCGTGGGCCTGACGAAAACGATCGCCAAGGAGTGGGGCCAGTTCAAGGTTAACGTCAACGCGGTCGCCTTCGGCTTCATCGACACGCGCCTGACGCAGGCGAAGGTCGACGAGAACACGATGGAGATCGGCGGCGAGCAGGTGCAGCTCGGCATTCCCGAGCAGATGCGCCAGATGGCCTCGATGCTGATCCCCCTCGGCCGCCCGGCCACGCCCGAGGAGGCCGCGGGCGGCGTGTTCTTCTTGTGCACCCCCTGGTCCAACTACGTCCACGGCCAGACGCTGCACATCACCGGCGGGCTCTTCGGGGGGATGACGGGCTGAGAAGCGCCGCTCGGGTCCCGCGCCCGCTGGTCGCGGGCGCGGGACCTCCCGGGGACAAGCACGCAATTAAGATCCCGCGGACTGAGGTCCGGCTGTAGGGCTACCGGGATGCTTCCACACTGCTCCAAGCTGCCAGCGCCACCAGCTTACCCTTTTTCAACGAGGAACAAAAACTCGCGATTTGGTACTTGCGCCTCGCGCAGCCATTCATTCGTCCAGCACATTGACGCCATCACGTTGCGCTTTAGGTCAATCTCCACAACATCCAACACTCTCCCATTTTTGCGTATGACTTCATTTAGTTCGCTCGCGGTCGCCCTGCCACCAGAGCTATATGAAAGAATCACCCACTGCGCATTAGCGACACTCAGGAGCTTGTCGATCGCTGCCAGCACTATGAATTGACCCTCGGCATTCTTCCGAAAGTCCTCAAATACAGACGCTGCAATCCTATCCCCCGCATCATCTCGCCGTCGGGCCTTGCCAAAAAGGCCCGGCCTATCCGCAAGACACACGGTCGTCCAGATATGATAATACGACGCGTACCGCACCCGCGAAGGCGGCATCTTCTCGTTATTAGATCCATAAGGAGGATCAAAATATGCAAGATCGGCAGTGACGTCTTCTAGAGCCTCGAATACGTCCGCTCGGATTACCGAGTGCGCACTGTCGGACTCAACGATCTCCGGCACTTGCAGTACAAGCTCGCCGTACGAACGAGGCGACCACTCACGCAGGTACGAAGCGAAGTGCCCTATCGTACTGTCCACCTTGTCAAGGGCAAGAACTAGGCTAGTTAGCGCCACAGCCTCCGTGCCCGGGTCTAGTTTTAGACAAGTGATCTCCTCGCGAATCGCATCCAACTTTCGAGTGTTGTGAACTTGCCAAGGCCGCTTGAGCCCATCGCCTTGAACACTACACCCTGAATTTGGCTGACCCCCGTAATGCTCGGTAAACCATCCGTCAATCGGCTCGACACCATTCAGGTGATCAATCAGTGATTCATAATCGGCACGGCTCCCAGAGCTAGTCAGGTAGGCCGTTCCAAATACCGATGACCAAACCGCCACGTCGTTGCAAATAACGCTGTATCCGTTACGGGCAAACGCTTGCGATACACGGGTTGTACCCGCAAAACCGTCAAGCACCGTTACCGCATCGACAGCCCGGGCAAGCTGTAGAATGTACGGAAGTAGCTTGAGCTTTGAACCGATGTACTTGATGCCTTGAGTACGTGTGTCCGCTGGCACTACGCGGTCGGGGAAGCTGAGTTGGGTCATGACCCGTCAAGTCCGGACTGGCGCCTTAGACGACGAACGACGTCTTGCTGAAGGAGCTCAAGGGCAGCCTCGTGACCAAAGGCGGATGAAACGAGCGCATGAGAAAAGAGCTGCACGAGAACAAGGTTATGGGAGTAGTCGATCCAGCCATTGGTGATACTGTCAAAGTACTTAAGCCCGTTTTTAGTGTGAGTCCATAGGCCACGCTGGAGAGGGTTAGCCGCTGCATCCCCATATCGAACCTCGCAGATATAGTCGCCGTCCGCGTCGTAGAATCGGAACACGGGATGCTTCCGGCCCCTTCCCTGGTCTGATTTGACGATTCGCGCTGTCGCGGCTTCAGCCCGCGAATAGTCAAAGACAAGGATGTTACATCGTTGCCTTTTCTCGTCGTAGATCAGAGGGAGTACATTGATATTGTGGAACTCTGTAAAAGCAACGTCGCCAAATATGCCACGGATTATCGTCGCGTCCGTGATCTCGTCCGACTCTTGAGAGAGCCTCGGAAACATACGGGAGTTCTTGTCCGTCGACAGTTGCAGCGGACCGTCGCCATACGCCTTCAAGCTTATAGAGAACTCATCCTCGGTAACCTCATTGATGACTTTTATGTCCTCCTCATGTGACTTAGCGCGATACAGATCCTTGCCGACATGGACCGAACGAAAATCGTACATGTACTGGTTTATGAACTCGGAGATGCCAATCTCGGCGAGATCCCCATGGGTCTTGTTCCCGATCAAACCGCATCGTGAAAATGTTGCCTAGGGTCGTTGTAATCAGATCAGGATGCTTGCCGATCAACAATTTGAGCCGATCGGTGAAATTTTTATAGGGATCGCGATCGCTCATCGGAGCGCGCTAGCGAGTCGGCATTGCTTCAACGCCGCATCCACGGAGTCGTCCTCGTCTTGCGGACGGCTCGGGCAAGATCGGAGGGCGCGGAAAGACACGGTGTCACGATACGAGACGAGCAGGACGTCGCAACGCGCTCGGCGGTGTTGGGCGGTGCGACCCGGTCGGTCTCGTCGGCGGATCGTCGCTGACCCGCGGATCAGCGTGCCAAGGCTCGGCCAGGAGGCAGTCCATGGTCCGACCCTCTTCTCCCAGCCGATCGCGTGCAAGGCCATGCCGGCTGCGTATCGGTCTCAGACGCCGCGCAGGTCCAGCTGACAGCCCGAGAAATACGCCCCCGCGGGCGAGGCGAGGTAGGCGGCGAGCGTCGCTGCCTCGCCCAAGGCCGTGTGATCGCCGAGAGCGATCGTCACTACCGTGATCTCGTGGCGCGCCCACTCGACCGAGAGCGTGCGCGCCAGATTCTCCAGTCCGGCGCGCGCGGCCTCGGCCTGCTCCCCCACGCCGGGTGCCGGCGCGAGGTAGACGATCCGCCCGCCGCGCGTGGCCGGCAAGAACGCTCCGTTCACGACCGCCGCGGTCGCCTCCCACGCACCCTCCAGACACGCGCCCAGACCGCCCGCGGCGAACAGTGCCGCTCCATCGACCACCAGCAAGTCGAAGCCGCCCGGCTCGACCGCCACCGCGTCGTGCGCCGACGTGCGTACCCGCGCACCAAGCCGCTCCGCGCTCTCCGCGACGGCTCGCCCGAACGACTCCCCCGAACCCTCCTCGGCTGACGGCGCCGTCACGACAAGAATCGACCGCTCGCGCAGGAGATCGGGGCGGAGCAATTCGGGCGCTGTAGACATCGGTCTTCAGACTACCGGCCGCAGTGATCTGGACCGACTAGAACGACGGATCGGCGAGCGGCGCCGCGTCGAGCAGCTCGAAGTAGAGGACCGCACAGAGGATCGCGGGGATAGGTGCGATCGCAATGTCGAGGAGCGCACCGGCAACGTTGCGTGCGTCGGTTCCCGCCAAACCGGCCACCAGGGCGATCACGATGTTGAGCACGGCGGCGAAGACCAGGACGAGCAGGATGAGCCCGAGTATCCGCCAACGACTCCCCCACACCAGATCGGCGCTGCGTCCGAGCGCACCCAGCCCGGACGGCCGCTCGAGCACGACGACGGGAGCCATGACGGCCCACCTCGTCATCAGATAGAGACCCGGCACCGGCAGCAGTAGCAGACTCAACACACCGACGATGGCGAAGACCGGAGCGACTCCCAATCCCCCACCGGCGAGCGCCGAACCGAACACGACGACGATCAAGAGGAGGGGGCCGAAGGCGAAGCAGAGCGCGATTGCGGCGCCTGCGAGGAACCCGACGACGATGAGCTTGCCGAGCACAGGCTTTACGGCCCTCAGGAGCGTACCCGTACCGCTCTCGGGCGCAGCGTGGATGAAATCCGCAACCACCCCCACGGTGGCTCCAGCAAACACTGTCAGCGCGAGAATGTCGACAAGCGCCTCGAGCAGTGACGCCACACCAGAGACGGAGGCACCCAGCGCCTTTGGGCCTCCGACTACGGCGACCACAACCGCGCTCGCCGAGAGTAGGAACGCTGCACGCGCAGTGTAGACCTCAAACGTGCGGCGGACGATCGCTGCCCCATCGATTGGCCTGCTCACAAGCTCAAGCAGGCGCGGCGCGGCGCGCACTGCCCTCCGAGCGCCGAGCGGCCCGAGCGCGCTCGAGCGCGCCCTTGCGTCCGTGTTCCTCAAGCCCTGCGTAGAGCCCACGGATCTCGGTGAGGATCGCGTCTGCGACCGCCTGCTGCTGGGCGCGAGTGGGGTCGGCGACCCGCTCCCAGCGCATCGCGTCGCCGTACTGGACTGTGACCTGGGGAAAGCGCAGGCGCTTCCAGTTGCGGATGCGCGAGGAGCCGTGAATCGCGATCGGCACGACCGGCGCGCCGCTCTCGAGCGCCAGGCGGCCGATGCCGGGCTTGGCCTGGGCGGCCATCTGGCCGGTGCGCGAACGCCCGCCCTCGCAGTACATCGTGATCGCCCCGCCGCGGGCGAGGATCGTCTCGGCGGTGATGAACGTCTCCTCGTCGCGGGCGCCGCGACGCACGGGGAACACGCCACCGGGGCTGTAGATGTAGCGCATGGGAAACGAGAACAGCTGCGACTTGGCCATGAAGCGGACCTTGCGGCGGATGTAGCAGCCCATCAGGAAGTGATCCATGAACGAGAAGTGGTTGGGCGCGAGGATGACGGCGCCGCGGCCGGGGACCTTCTCGGAGGAGATGGAGCGCACGCGCAGGAGCGTGTAGGCGTAGAGCGAGGTCAGCAGGCGCGTGGCCTCGTACACCCAGTTGGGTTCGCGCGTGCGCGCGCGCTCGTGAAACTGGTCGAAGTACTCCTTCGGCCGCGGATCGGCGTAGACCTGTTCGCGCATCGGTGCGAGATCGCTCATCAAACCGGACTACATCGCAGGGGCGCGGAAGTTACGCGCGCATTTCAGCGCCTCATGCCAGCCCGCCAGCAGACGCGAGCGCTCATCGCTGGACATGCGCGGCTCGTGACGCCCGCGCTCGGCTCCCAGCGCACCGATGTCCGCGAGCGTGCACCTGCCGATCCCTACGCCCGCGAGGTAGGCGGCGCCCAGCGCGGTCGTCTCGGAGGTCTGGGCGAGCACGACGGGCACCCCGAGGATGTCGGCCTGGAACTGCATCAACCAGGCGTTCGCGGTGGCGCCGCCGTCGGCGCGCAGCTCGGCAAGGATCTGTCCAGAGGCGACCTCCATCGCGCGGACCGCGTCGTGGGTCTGGTAGGCGATCGCCTCGAGCGTCGCGCGCGCGAGGTGAGCGCGGGTGCTGCCACGGGTGAGGCCGACGATCGTCCCGCGCGCGTGGGGATCCCAATGGGGCGAGCCCAGACCGGTGAGGGCGGGTACGAAGTAGACGCCGTCGTTGGCATCGAGCGAGGCCGCAAGGGACTCGGTATCGGCGGCGGAGTCGATGATCCGCAGGCCGTCGCGCAACCACTGCACGGCGGCGCCGGTGGCGAAGATCGAGGCCTCCAGGGCGTAGGTCGTCGATGAGCCGATCTGCCAGGCGACGGTGGACAGCAGACCGGGCGCGGGCTCGGGCGGGGAGAACCCCGTGTTCAGAAGCGCGAACGAGCCGGTGCCGTACGTGTTCTTGCCGAGGCCCGGATCGACGCAGGCCTGGCCGAACAGGGCGGCCTGCTGGTCGCCGGCGACGCCCGCGAGCGGGACGGCGTGACCGTGCAGCGCCGAGGGCAGCGTCTGTGCGAACAGGCCGGCACTGGGACGTACTTCGGGCAGCGCGCGGATCGGGATGCCGAACAGCTCGAGCAACTCGGGGTCCCAGCGACCGGCGGAGATGTCATACAGGAGCGAGCGCGAGGCGTTGGAGGCGTCACTCAGGTGCTCGCCCGTGAGCTTGAACGTGAGCCACGAGTCGATCGTGCCGAACACGGCGCGACCGTCCCGCGCCCGCTCGCGCAGGCCGGGGACGTGCTCCAGCAGCCAGGCGATCTTCGTGGCGGAGAAGTAGGGGTCGAGCACGAGGCCGGTGCGCGCGCGGATGAGCGGTTCGTGCCCGTCCGCGCGCAGCCGCTCACACAGAGGCGTGCTGCGGCGGTCCTGCCAGACGAGCGCGCGGTGCAGCGGCTCGCCGGTGGACGGGTCCCATACGCAGACGGTCTCGCGCTGGTTGGCGATCGCCACCGCGGCGAGCTCGCCGGGACGGATGTCGCTGGCGTCCGCGAGCGCCTCCCCGGCCACAGCGTGCGTGACGGCCCATAGTTCGGCGAGGTCGTGCTCGACCCAACCGGGCTGGGGGAAGTGCTGACGGAACTCGCGATACGCGCGCCCTATTGGCTCGAAATGCTCGTCGTAGACGAAGCAGGTTGTGCCGGTGGTCCCCTGGTCGATGGCGAGAATCATGAGCTGAAGCTGAGCCTAACCGGCGCGTGTGTGGGGTGGGTGAGCCGCAGCTGAGTCCCTTCGTCTGTTTGCGGTCGGCGCCGCTCACCGCAGCTGTCGGCGTTGCGTGAGCGCTTTCGGTGATGGCAGTCAGCCACGGGCGAAGTACACGCGGATGAAGTCAGCGAGCTGGCGGGCGCGATGGAGAAAGCCGGCGGGCGTGCGGCCAGTGGCGCGGTGGGCGAGATCGAGATTCACCTCGATGACGCGGTGACCGGCGCGGACGGCGTCGATCGTCATGCCGATCTCCATGCCGAACCCGGGAGCGAACGGGAGAACGTCGCGAGCGACTCCCGCGCGCAGCGCGCGTTGACCGGAGATGGGCGCGCGCGTGCAGAGGCCGCAGCGACGACGGATTGCCCAGCGCGCGAAGGCGAGCGCGAACCCGAATCCCCCGCCCACGCGCGTGGCGAACGCGGCGACGGCGAGATCCGCGTCGCTGCGGCGCAGCGCATCCACGAGCGCGGACAGTTCGCGCGCGGAGTCCCCCAGATCGCCGTCGCAGAGCACGACGATCGCATCGTCTGCGCTCACCCGCTCAAGCGCGGCCCGTACCCCCACGCTCATCGCCTGGCCCTTGCCGATCACGCACGAACTGCGTACCACCGTCGCGCCCGCGGAGCGAGCGATCTCGGGAGTGGCGTCGGTCGAGCCGTCGTCGGCCACCCACACCGGCGCCGCGGGAAAGGCGAGCGCGAGCGCGGCAAGCGTGGAGGAGATGCGATCGGCCTCGTCTAGGGCGGCGACGACGATGAGGATGTCGGGGTTCATGGAGGGGTCGGGTCCAGAGGCTATTGTCCGCCGCGGTTCTCGGCAATTGAGTCTCGGGCTGGACGCCGAGGCTCCGCAACCAGGAGGCGCATGGCGTGACTGATGTGGAGGCCCACATAACGGGCACGGTGTGGAAGATCGAGTGCGAGGTGGGCGACGAGATCGAGGAGGGCGACACGGTCGCGATCCTGGAGTCGATGAAGATGGAGATGCCGGTCGAGGCCGAGGACGCCGGGACGGTGACGGAGATCCGCTGCGAGGAGGGCCAGGCCGTCAACGAGGGCGACACGCTGGTCGTGCTGGGGTAAGAGGCAGGTGTCCGACGGCGACATACGCGAGCTCGCGGACGGGAAGCTGCTCGTCGACGAGCCGGCCGAGGGGGTCGTGCGGCTGACGATCTCCAACCGGGAGAAGCGCAACGCGCTCGACCATCCGATCCTCGACGCGATCACGGCGATGCTCGGCGAGTACGCCGACCCGCGAGGACGCGTGCGGTGCGTGGTGGTGACCGGGGCAAACGGGATGTTCTCGGCGGGATACGACATCGGCGAGATCCCGGACGCCGAATTCGAGGAGCGAGCGGAGCGACTGGTGGCGCATCCATTCACCGAAGCGATCGACGCGCTGGAGGCGTTCCCGTGGCCGACGGTGGCGGCGCTGCCGGGACACACGATCGGGGGCGGGTTGGAGCTGGCGCTGGCGTGCGACATGCGGGTGGCCACCGATCGGATCAAGCTGGGGATGCCGCCGGCGAAGCTCGGGCTGGTGTACTCGCACACCGGGCTGCGACGGTTCATCGACGCGATCGGTGCGGCGCGCACGCGCGAGCTGTTCCTGCTCGGCTCCTACGTCGATGCGCAGACGGCGCTGAGCTGGGGTCTGGTCAACCGCGTCGCGGCGGCGGACGAGCTGGAGGCGATGACGCTTGACCTGGCCGGCGAGCTGGCCGCTAACGCGCCGCTGTCTCAGCTCGGCAACAAGCGCGTGATCGCCGCGCTGCTGGCGGCCGAGGGAACACTGGCGGGAGCTGTGGAGGAGGAGGCGATCGAGCTGCGTCGCGCGTCGTTCGCCTCGGCGGACATGCGCGAGGGGATGCGAGCGTTCGCGCAGAAACGCGCGCCCGAGTGGCACAACAGATAACCCGTCCGAGGCGGCGCATAACGTGAGGGAATGCCGCCGCTGATCACCCGCCAGGAGGCCGCGAGCCTGGGCGAGATCGAGGATCGCGCCGAGATCGAAGCGCTTGTCGAGCGCGCATGGGCGGTGCGGGTGGAGCGGTTCGAGGACTCGACCGACATGTGCTCGCTGGTCAACGCCAAGTCGGGCGGGTGCGCCGAGGATTGCGGGTTCTGCGCGCAGTCGCGCTTCGCCGAGGCGGAGACGCCGATGCACGCGATGATGAGCCCCGAGCAGATCCTCGAACACGCCAAGGCCGCCGAAGCCGCGGGGGCGCACCGCTTCTGCATGGTCACGCAGGGCCAGGGGCTGTCCAAACGTGACTTCGAGAAGATCCTGGAGGGCGCCAAGCTGGTGGCCGAGCAGACCAACCTCAAGCGCTGCGCCTCGATCGGGCACATGTCCGCGGCGCGCGCGAAGGCACTGCGCGAGGCCGGCATCCAGCGCGTGCACCACAACGTCGAGACGGCCGAGAGCTACTACGACGAGGTCTCCAGCACCGTCCGCTACGAGGGGCGCATCAGGACGATCCAGGCCGTGCGCGAGGCGGGCCTGGAGACGTGCGTCGGGGGCATCCTCAACCTCGGTGAGAGCCGCGAGCAGCGCGTGGAGATGGCCTTCGAGCTCGCCGCGATCAACCCGACGAGCGTGCCGATCAACCTGCTGAACCCCCGGCCCGGGACGAAGTTCGGCGACCGCGAGCCGATCGACCCGTGGGAGGCGGTGAAGTGGATCGCGATCTTCCGCCTGATCCTCCCGGAGGCGCTGTTCAGGCTGTGCGGTGGGCGCGTGGAGAACCTCGGCGAGCTGCAGCCGCTGGCGGTGAAGGCGGGACTGAACGGCGTGATGATGGGCAACTTCCTGACGACGCTCGGCTCCGAGCCCGAGCAGGACCGGACGATGTTCGAGGAGCTGGGGCTGAATGTCGCGCGCCAGCCCGACAACGGCGCCAACCCCCGCCCGGACAACCGCTCGGGCTGGCTGGACGGTGAGACGCCGGACGTCGTCGAGGAGCTGCTCGCGGGCAAGCTCCGGACCAGAGCCACTGCCAGGGAGCCGGACGGCGGCGACGCGCCGGCTCTGAGCGTTCGCCTGTGGGACCCCTCGACGCAGCTGCGCTTCAAGGCCAAGCGCAATGTTCCGCCGCGCCCCGACGGCGCGCCCAACCGGGTGCCCACGCACCTCGCCTCGCCGAGATCGGTCGAGGACGATCCGGTTCCCGCCGCGGCGGGCTGGGGAGATTGAGCGAGCGAGGCGAAGGATGAACGAGATCGAGCAGCGCCTGCAGGAGCTGGAGCGACTCGGACTCGACCGGCGCCTGCGCATGGTGAGCGGGCCGCAGGGGCCGCGGGTGCTGCTCGACGGCAGGCCGGTGCTGCTGTTGTGCTCGAACAACTACCTCGGTCTCGCCGACCATCCGCGCGTGCGCGAGGCGGCGGCGGAGGCGGCGATGCGCTGGGGCGTGGGCGCGGGGGCCTCGCGCTTGGTGTCGGGCACGATGACGATCCACCGCCGTCTGGAGCAGCGCCTGGCGGCGTTCGAGCGCTGTGAAGAGTGCGTGCTGTTCGGCTCCGGCTATCTCGCCAACGCCGGCGCGATCGGTGCACTGGCGGGGCGCGGCGATGTGGTGTTCTCCGATGAGCTCAACCACGCCTCGATCGTCGACGGATGCCGGCTCTCACGCGCGGAGGTGGTCGTGTACGGGCATGGCGACATGGATCATCTGGACCGGCTGATCCGCCGTCACCGCGGCGCCGGGCGCCGGCTGATCGTGACCGACTCGGTGTTCTCGATGGACGGCGACGTCGCTCCCCTGATCGAGCTCGTCGAGCTGGCGCGGGAGCACGGCGCGCGTACGATCGTCGACGAGGCACACGCCACGGGCGTGCTCGGCCCGGGCGGACGGGGCGCGATCGCCCAGGCCGGGCTGGAAGGCGAGATCGACATCGTGATTGGCACGCTCGGCAAGGCGCTCGGCTCCTACGGCGCGTACGCCTGCGCGCGCCGGGAGACGATCCGCTACCTGGTCAACACCGCGCGTCCGCTGATCTTCTCCACCGCCCCGCCCCCACCCGCGGTCGCGGGGGCGCTGGCGGCGCTGGAGCTGCTGGAGGAGCGCCCTCATCGCGTGCAGCGGCTGCGCTCCAACGCACGCGTGCTGCGCCGTGCGTTGAGCGCAGAGGACATCCCGGTGGGCGATGTGGAGATGCATATCGTTCCGGTGATCGTGGGCGAGGAGCGCGACGCGACGTCGCTGTGCGAGGCGGTGCTCGAACGCGGCGTGTTCGCCCAGGCAATCCGTCCGCCGACCGTCGCCCAGGGCACGTCGCGACTGCGCCTGGCGGTGATGGCCAGCCATACGGCCGAGGAGTTGCGCGAGGCCGCGCACGTCATCGGCGCGACGGCGCGCGCGCTGGGACTCGATCTGGCGGCGACGGACGCGCGCGCGCCGCACGCCTCGGGGCGCGCGATCGAGGTCGTTGAGCTGGAGCGCCAGGTCTCGACGCTGACGCCCGTCGCCTCCCCCCTTGCGCCGCGCGAGCCGGTCTCACCGAGCGGAGCTCCCTTCGACGGCGAGCGCGACATGGTCATCCACCGCGCGGCCTAGCCGCGCCGGCCGGCACCGGAGCGCTGGGATGCGCGGGTTGTTTGTCACCGGCACAGGCACCGGCGTCGGCAAGACGATGGTGAGCGCGGCGCTGCTGGCGGCGATGTCCGAGGCCGGGGTGCGAGTCCGCGCACACAAGCCCATCGTGACCGGCCTGGATGAGCCCTCGGAGACCGAGTGGCCGCCGGATCACGAGCTGCTCGCGCGCGTCGCCGGCATGTCACCCGAGGAGGTCGCGCCGCTGCGCTACGGTCCGGCCGTCTCCCCCCACCTTGCGGCCGCGCTCATGGGCGAGGCGATCGACCCGGCAGACCTGATCGCGCGCGCCCGTGCAGCTGGAACCGGCGCGAACCCCGGTGAAGGCATTCTGATCGTCGAGGGCGTGGGCGGCCTGCTGGTGCCACTCGCCGAGGAGTTCACGGTGCGCGATCTCGCCGCCGCGCTCGGGCTGCCTGTTGTGATCGCCGCGAGTCCGGGGTTGGGCACGATCAACCACACGCTGTTGAGCGTCGAGTCGGCGCGCTCGGCGGGACTGGATGTGTGCGCGGTCGTGCTCACACCATGGGCCGAGGCGCCGGGTGAGCTGGAACTCTCCAATCGCGAGACGATCTCACGGCTCGGGGAGATCGAGGTTCTGAGCATAGGCGACGTGCCAACCCCAGCGGCGGCCGATTTTGCGCGAGCGGGCGGTGCGCTCCCGTGGCGGCGCTGGTGTCCGCCCGAGAGTTTCATCCCAAGCGACTCTTAGCATCGATGTCGTGGCAAGTCGCCACGGCGTGAATGCCGCTCCTTCGGGCCGTTCCGGGGTCGTACGCCCCGAGAAAGGAGGAGCTATGAACACACCGATGAGTGCACTGGCCATCGCACTGCTTGTCGCGTTGTTGGTCATTGACCGACTGAAGAGATAGCAGGGCGCCCTGGCGGTCGCAGCGAAGACGACCTCGGCGGCCGTCAGGAGCTTACGGCCGTCAGGGGCTTACTTAACCGGAGGGAGCCCGGTCACCCGGGCTCCTCGGAGGCACCTGAACACAGCGATCAGTGCACTAGCCACCTGTCAGTGTAGTCCACCGACCGACAGAATTCAAACCGCTACCTCCCAACCGCCGGCGGCGGCCACCACTGCCCCGCTGACACGCGCGAGATCCTCCGCGCCGATCACATACGGCGGCATCGTGTAGATCAGATCGCGAAACGGGCGCAGCCACACCCCCCGCTCGACCGCGATGGCCGTCGCGGCGGGAATGTCCACCTCACGATCGAGCTGCACTACGCCGATCGCACCGAGCACGCGCACGTCCACGACGCCCGGCAGCTCCCGCGCGGGCTCCAGCCCCGCGTGCAGCCCCCGTTCGATTCCCGCCACCTGCTCACGCCAGCTCCCATCGGCGAGCAGTTCCAACGAAGCCAGCGCGACCGCGCAGGCGAGCGGGTTGGCCATGAAGGTCGGCCCGTGCATCAAGCCGCCACCCTCGCCGCCCGAGACAGTCTCGGCGACGGCGCGCGTGCAGAGCGTCGCCGCGAGCGTCATGTAGCCGCCGGTGAGCGCCTTGCCCACACACATCACATCCGGCGACAACGACGCGGCCCCCGTTGCCGCGCCTGCGTGCCGGCACGCGAACAGCTCTCCGGTGCGCCCGAAGCCGGTGGCGATCTCATCGAGGATGAGCAGCAGCCCGTGTTCGTCGCAGAGCGAGCGCAGCAACGCCACTGACTCGGGCGCGTAGAACCACATCCCCCCCGCGCCCTGCACGACCGGCTCGACGATCACGGCCGCAAGTTCGTGCGCGTGCGTGGCGATCAGCTCACTGATGTGTGCAGCCCAACTCTCGTCCAGCCCGGCGTCAAACCCGCCGGGCGGGCGCTCGGCGAAGACGTGCTCGGCCAGCACGCCCGCGAACAGGCTGTGCATCCCGCCGACTGGGTCGCATACGGCCATCGCGCCGAACGTGTCACCGTGATAGCCGCCGCGCACGGTCAGCAGCCGCGTACGACCGGTACGGCCCAGCGCGCGCTGGTACTGGAACGCGAGCTTGATCGCGACCTCCACCGACACCGAGCCGGAGTCGGCGAGGAACACGCGCTCGAGGCCCTCCGGCGCGAGCTCGACCAGCCGCTCGGCGAGGCGGATCGCCGGCTCGTGAGTGAGCCCGCCGAACATCACGTGCGCCATCCGTCCCAGCTGCTCGCGCACGGCCTCGTCCAACGCGGGATGGCGATAGCCGTGGATGGCGCACCACCATGAGGCCATGCCGTCGATCAATTCGCGGCCGTCGGCCAAGTGCAGGCGCACGCCCTGCGCGGAGACGACCGGCAGCGGCTCGGGCGGCGCAGCGGGCAGCGGGCCGTAGGGATGCCACACGCGCTCGCGGTCGAGCGCCAGCAGCGCCTGCCAGTCCGGCAGCGACTCAGTCCTCGTAGAGGGTGAAGTCGCGCTTACGCGCGCCGCAGACCGGGCAGAACCACGTATCGGGGATGTCCTCGAAGGCCGTACCCGCGGGAATGCCGCCGTCGGGATCGCCGTCGTCGGGATCGTAGATGTAACCGCAGGACTCGCAGATCCAGCGTTGCAGGGTCTTGGTCGCGTTCATGCCCGACAGATTACCGGCCATCCCCGCGGACGGGTAGGGTGGTCGAACGATGGATCCCGAGGATGACGGCGAGCGAGGCGCCTCCGACGTTCTCGCCTCCACGAGCTCCACCGCCGACGATCGCCCCGCACCGGGCGAGGATTACAACCCCGGCCCTGCCACCAGCCCGCGCCAGGCCGCGACCGTGATCTTGCTGCGGGGCGGAGCAGATGCCCTGGAGGTCCTGCTGGTGCGGCGCACGCCCGCGGCGAAGTTCATGGGCGGAGTGTGGGTGTTTCCGGGAGGGGCCGTCGACGCCGACGACGGCGACGGCGAAGAGGCCGTTCGCGCCGCCGCGATACGCGAGCTGCGCGAGGAGGCCGCGATCACGCTTGCAGAGCCCGATGATCTGGTTGCGTTCTCGCGCTGGATCACCCCGGCCGAGGTGAAGATCCGCTTCGACACGCACTTTTTCCTGGCGCCCTTGCCGCAGGGCCAGGAGCCGCGGATCGATGGCGAGGAGTGCGTGGACCTCGGCTGGTTCACCCCTCAGGCCGCACTCGACGCGCACGCGGCCGAAAGCATCGTGCTCGTGTTCCCGACGATCGCACACCTGCAGCGACTCGTCCCGTTCGCTTCGGTCGATGCACTGCTCGCGCACGCGCGCGACCTCAAGGTCGAGCCGGTGCTGCCGAAGGTGATCGTCGAGGGCGACTCCGCCCGCGTGCTGATGCCGGGCGACCCCGGCTACTGAACGACGCTCAGCCCTGCTGCTGCGCCGCGATCACGTGCGTGACCGCGTTGATCAGCGCCAGGTGCGTGAACGCCTGCGGGTAGTTGCCGAGGTGGCGACCGCTGGATGCCTCCAGCTCCTCGCCATACAGCTCGAGCGGCGAGGAGTAGGACAGCAGCCGCTCGCAGAGGTGTTCGGCCTCACGGTCCTCGCCGATCTCCGACAGTGCCGAGACCAGCCAGAACGAGCAGATCAGGAAGGTTCCCTCCTTGCCGTGCAGGCCGTCGTCGGTCTCTTCTGTGCGATAGCGCAGCACCAGGCCGTTCTCGGTCAGCTCGTCGCGGATCGCGCACACGGTGGCGATCACGCGCTCGTCATCGGGCGCCAGGAAGCGCAGCAGCGGCACGAGCAGGGTCGAGGCGTCCAGCGCGTCGGTGTCGTAGTGCTGGCGAAAGACGCCGCGCGAGTCGACGCCGCGCGTGAGGATGTCCTCGCGCACTTCGCCGGCGAGAGCCTGAAATTCCGTGGCGACCTCCTCGTTGCCGCGCCGTTCGGCCAGCCGCGCACCGCGATCCAGGGCGACCCAGCACATCAGCTTCGAGGAGACGTAATGCCGGGGCGCCCCGCGCGCCTCCCAGATCCCCTGGTCGGGCTCCCTCCACGCCGCCGCCGCGCATTTGCCCTGGTCGACCAGCACCGGCCACAGGCGCTCGGGGATGTGATCACGCTGCTTGGAGTGCAGGTAGACCGAGTCGAGCACCGCGCCGAATACGTCGTTCTGGCGTTGCCGGTAGGCGCCGTTGCCGACGCGCACGGGCGTCGATCCCTCGTACCCGCTGAGATGGTCGAGCGTCGACTCCTTGAGGTCTTTCTCACCTCTCACCCCGTACATGATCTGCAGCGAGCCGTCCTCGTTGCGCGGGACTTCCGCGACGTACTCGATGAAGTCGTCGGCCTCCCAGTCCAGGCCGAGCGCGTGCAGCGCCCACAGCGTGAACGAGGCGTCGCGCATCCAGCAGTAGCGGTAGTCCCAGTTGCGTTCGCCGCCCGGCGTCTCGGGCAGCGAGGTGGTCGGCGCGGCGAGGAGCGCACCGGTGGGCATGAACGTCAGTCCCTTGAGCACCAGCGCCGAGCGCTGCAGATGGCGACGCCACGGATGGTCGGGATAGTTGCCTTCGGCCAGCCAGCCGCGCCAGAAGTGACCGGTCCGCTCGAGTATCCGCTCCGCTTCTTCGGCCGTGTGCGGGCCCCCGCGCGACTCCGTCCAGGAGATCGCGCAGAAGCGTTTCTCGCCCTCGGCCATCGTGTGGCGCCCGTGCGTGCGGTTGCCCTCGATACCCATGCGGATGTCGCTGAACAGCCTGAACATCGTGCGGCCATCGGAAGCGTCCATCGCCATCGCGTCGTGCGCATGGGGCGGCTCTCGCGCATCGGACTCGAGCTCGACCTTTCGCCATTCGGCCGGCGTGGCGCCGTAGTCGAGCATCGGCTCGCAGACGACCTCCACCTGGACCTGGCCCTGCACGCATTCGATCATGCGCACGAGCAGATGGTCGGCGTCGAAGTCCGTCGGCGGGCGCGTGTGGCTGGAGCCGTGCTCGTTGTCGTGCCATTCGCCCATCGCCAGCGCGTCGACCACGCGGATCCATCCCTGTGGCGTCATCCACGTCGTCTCGATCATGTTCGTGCCCGGGATGTAGCGCCGCCCGGCCGGCACGTACAGGCCGTAGGGCCCGACGCGCCAGCTGCCGGCTCCACGATCGAGCAGCGCGCCGAACGCCGAGGGCGAGTCGAAGTACGGCAGGCACATCCACTCGATCGAGCCGTCCGAGGCCAGCAGCGCGCCGGTGTGGCAGTCCGACAGGAAGCCGTAGTCGGCGATCGGCGGGAACGGCGAGCTGGACGCAGCCCCCACCGGCGTCCGCCCGGCGCTCCTCCCGGATGCAGCCGCGCCCGCAGGGGCCTCTCCGGCGTCCGCGTCCGCGCCGGCGCCGGGCGGACTCACCAGTTGAAGCTGTCGAAGGTCGGGCGCTGCACACCGGAAGGCAGGACCTGCTCGTCGTCGAGCTTGTTCAGGTGCGCCGCGAGCGTGACGCTCGCCAGCGGGCGCATCGACTCCGGCACATCCGGCCAGACCGCATCGAGCAGCTCGCGTTCGGTGCGCAGGCCCTGACCGAGCGCGTACATCAGGGCGTGCTCACGGTCGAGGCGATGGTTGACGTACTCTTCGAGCTTGGCGTGAGCCTCCCATACGACCGGGCCGTGGCCGGGGCAGATCACGTTGAAGTCTTCTCGCATCCGCAATCGCGTCAGCGCGAGCATGTAGTGAGACATCGAGGCGCGGTGCGGAGCGATGAAGACGCTGCCTTCGCCGAGCACGGCATCGCCCGTGAAGCAGGCGCCATCGGCGATCAGCGCGAAGTGATCGACCGCGTGCCCCGAAGTGGCCACCGGGCAGAACGGCCCGAACCGCACACCTTCCTCGAGCTTTACGTCGACCTCGCCGCGTCCGGCCGCCAGCGGAGCGGGAAAGCGCGCCAATACTTCCCGCACGGCCTCCGAGTGATCCTCGTGGTCGTGCGTGAGCGCCACCCCGCCAAGCCCGCCCCGTCCGTCGATCGCCTTGCACACGCGCTCCAGGTGGGACTCGATCAGCGGGCCCGGATCGACGACCCAGGCCGGCCGACGTCCCACTATCCAGGTGTTCGTGCCCGACAGCGTGTACGGCCCGGAGTTGGGCGCGCGCAGACGCAAGATGTCGTAATGCGTCAGCAGGTCGGTATCCGACCCGGGCTCGGGGATTATCTCCTCGTCCGGATCGGACGAAAACGGAGAGCTCACGGTCGCGACGTTAGCCGACAGGACGGCTCAGCGACTGCTCGTTGCGTTTCGCACGGCGACTTATGCGGCCACATAGCGCTTGTTCATGCGGCGCTCCTCGGGCACCGTGACCACGTCCCAGCACAGTCCCAGACGGGCCATTGTGCGGATCACGAGCGCTGAGACGTCGGGCTGGCGCCAGCTGAGACCGTGGCTGGCGGAGGTCGGAAACGCATGGTGATTATTGTGCCATGCCTCTCCGAGCGTGGGCAGCGCGAGCCACAGCAGGTTGCGCGAGTGATCCTCGGTCGCGTAGTCGCGACGCCCGAAGAAGTGGCACAGCGAGTTGATCGAGTAGGTCATGTGGTGCAGCACGAGCATCCGCACGGCGCCGCCCCACAGCAGGCCGGTGAGACCGGCGCGCAACGAGCCGCCGATCGCGTAGCCGAGCCCGAACGCGGCGCCCAGCCCGACGATCGTCCACAGAAAGAACGTGCGATCGACGAACGACACCACCGGGTCGGCGATCAGGTCGGGGGCATAGCGCTCGCGCGAGCCGCGTTGGGTGTGAATGAACAGCCAACCCACGTGTGCATGCGCCAGCCCGCGCAGGGCTCCCCGCCAGCCGACGCCGTGATCCACGTGCGGGCTGTGCGGATCTCCCTCGCGGTCGGAGAACGCGTGATGCTTGCGATGGTCGGCCACCCAGGAGATGACCGGCCCCTCGATCGCGGCGGAGCCCATCACCGCGAACACCCCGCGCAGCGCCGGCGAGGTCTTGAAGCTGCGATGGGTGAACAGGCGATGAAACCCGACCGTGACGCCGAGCCCGGTCAGCAGGTACATGATCGCGAAGACGACCAGATCGGAGGGGCGCAACAGCCCATCCCACAGCTGCCAGCCGACGAAGAACAACGCGACGATCGGCAGGACCGTTATCAGGCCTGTGAGCACACGATCGAGCGTCTCGTTCGACGCGGGCTGAATGTCGTCTGGCCCGGGCCGGCTGTGTTCCGGACCGCCGCCGGGAATATGTTCGTCATCCATGATGCCAGCATGCAAGTTACCAGCGCGACCCGCGGACCGCGTGAACCCGATGTGACATACCCTGCTGGGTGATGGCTCGGCCACGTGCCCACCGACCGAAGAGCGCGAGGGGATAGGTGGCTTACGCCCTGCTCGCCTCGCCCGCGCCGCTGCGCCGTGAGCTCGCGCGAGCGCTCCCCGAGCGCCCGTTCGGGGTGCGCTTCTGGGACGGCTCGGAACTCGGCCCGACGGTCGCGGACGGACCCGTGTTCACGGTGCGCTCGCCCACCGCGATCGCACACCTTTTGCGCGCTCCCGGTCAGCTGGGACTGGGGCGAGCGTACGCGGCGGGCGAGCTGGAAGCCGACGACCTCGACCGCGTGATCGGCCTACTGGACTCCTTCCACGTCCCGCCGATCGACCGCGTCACCCGGGCGCGGCTGGCGTTGGCCGCGGTGCGCGGCTGCGGTTTGACGCGACCGCCGCGCATCCCCGCGGGCGAGCTGCGCCCGCGCGGACGCCGCCATAGCCGTGAGCGCGATGAGCGTGCGGTGCGACATCACTACGACGTCTCGAACGAGTTCTTCGCGCTGTTCCTCGACGCTTCGATGACCTACAGCTGCGCGCTGTTCTCGCGCGGCGCCGCCACGCTCGAGCAGGCGCAGGCCGCCAAGCGCGAGCTCGTGTGCACGAAGCTTCAGCTGCGCGAGGGCGAGCGCGTCCTGGACGTCGGCTGTGGCTGGGGCAGCTTCGTGATTCATGCCGCCCGCGAGCACGGCGTGAACGCCCTCGGTGTCACGCTCTCTCCCGCTCAGGCGCAGCTCGCGCGTCGGCGCGTGGCCGAAGCGGGCCTGGAGGGGCAGGTCGAGATTCGCGTATGCGACTACCGCGACCTGGGGCTGGTGGGCGGCGAAAGGTTCGACGCGATCGCCTCGATCGGGATGGTCGAGCACGTCGGCTCCAGCCGCATCGACGAGTACGCGGGTGTGCTCGCGCGCCTGCTTGAGCCGGGCGGGCGACTGCTCAACCACGGCATTGCCCGCCTGCGCCACGGCGACGCCGAGGCCGGTCCGTTCTCCGAGCGCTACGTGTTCCCGGACGCCGCGCCGCTGCACCTGTCGCGCATCCAGCTCGCGCTCGAGCGCGCGGGCTTTGAGACCGACCACGTGGAGGGTCTGCGCCAGGACTACATCGACACGCTGTCGGCCTGGATCGACCGCCTGGACGCGAACCGCGAGCAGGCCGAGCGCCTCGCCGGCGGCGAGCGCATGCGCGTCTGGCGGCTCTACCTCCGCGCAGCCCGCAACGGCTTTAGAACCGGCTTTACCTCGATCTACCAGGTGCTCGGCCACCGCTCTTAGCGGTACGCCGCGGCGTCGCGTTCCTGTCGGAGGGCCTGCGGCGGCGATTGCCACCGCGCTTTGAGCGTTGCGAGGAGCCGCTCCGGCCGTTGTCCGGGTCGCGCTGGCCGGTGGCGCTGCTGGGCAGGCCGCCCAGCTCCAGCTCGCGATGCAGGCCGAGGTCGCCGATCATCACCGACAGTTCGCGCGCCTGCTCGTGGGTGACGAGCGTTACACCGACGCCGCTGGCGCCCGCGCGGGCGGTGCGCCCGATGCGGTGGACGTAATCCTCGCGCGTGCCGGGGATGTCGTAGTTGATCACGTGCGTGATCCCGGCGACGTCGATCCCGCGCGCGGCGACGTCCGTCGCCACGAGCGTGTCCACGGTCCCGGACTCGAAGCTCGCCAGGGCGCGTTCGCGCTGACCCTGGGACTTGTCCCCGTGCATCGCCACCGCCTTGACGCTGTTGCTCGCGAGGCGTTTGACCAGCCGATCGGCGCCGCGCTTGGTGCGCACGAACACGAGCGTGCGTCCGCGCTCTGACTCGTCCAGCTCGGAGACCAGCCGCGCGACCTTGCCCTCGTGGGAGACCGTGACGAAGCGGTGCTCGACGTCGCCCTTGCGCTCCTGCGAGTGCGCGTGCTCGTGACGGCGGGGGTTGGAGGTGTAGGCCTTCGCGATCCGCCCCACCTCGCCTTGCAGCGTGGCGCTGAACAGCAGCGTCTGGCGCTCGCGCGCGCACATCTTGACGATGCGATCGACGACCGGCTTGAAACCCATGTCGAGCATGCGATCGGCCTCGTCGAGCACGAGCAGCTTGACCCGGCTCAGCGACACGTCGCGCCGGTCGATCAGGTCGAGCAGCCGTCCGGGCGTGGCGACGAGGATGTGGGCGCGCGCGGCGATCCGCGCCTGCTTGACGATCCCGGCGCCGCCGTACACCGCGGCGATCGAGAGCGCGCGGGAGTGCGCGATGTCGCGCAGGTCGTCGACGATCTGCGCGGCCAGCTCGCGCGTGGGCGCCAGCACGAGCGCGCATTGGCGCGCGTCGGTGCCCTTCAGGCGCTCGACCAGCGGGATGCCGAAGGCGAGCGTCTTGCCGGACCCGGTCGGGGACTGCGCGAGCACGTCGTGCCCGGCGAGCACATCGGGGATGACCAGCTTCTGGACGGCGAACGGCTGCTCGATCCCGCGCTTGGCGAGTTCGTTTGCGACGACCTCGGACACGCCGAGGTCGGCGAACGTTTCATGATGCATGTTGGTGTTGCTCCTTCTGGCGGCCTTCGGGCCGCCGCTGCAGATGGAGATTCGACTGACCCCATCCGCGCGTTTGAGAGCGCCAACAAAGACAAGAACCTCGCGGACGACTTCGCCGCCCGTGGGCTGACCGTAGCAGTCCTGCTCCTCGCCCCCCGCAATCGCCGTCCCGGGAGGTGCACCTCGCTGTCAGTCGAGGCTCGCCATCACATGCTTGACGACGGTGTAGTCCTCGAGCGAGTAAACGCTCAGGTCCTTGCCATACCCCGACTCCTTGAACCCACCGTGGGGCATCTCGGAGACGAGCGGGATGTGGTCGTTGATCCATACGCAGCCGAAGCGCAATGCGCGCGAGACGCGCAGCGCGCGACCGATGTCGCGGGTCCAGACCGAGGAGGCGAGGCCATAGCGGGTGCTGTTCGCCCAGGCGATCGCCTGCTCCTCGTCGGAGAAGCGCTGCACGGTTATGACCGGTCCGAAGATCTCACGCTGGATCATCTCGTCCTCCTGCTCCAGTCCAGCGACGACGGTCGGCTCCAGGTAGAACCCCGGCCGGTCGGGCGCGCGACCGCCCGTGACGATCTCCGCGCGCTGGGGCCGGCGCTCCAGAAAGCCCGTGACGCGCTCGCGCTGGCGGGAGGAGTTGACCGGCCCGAGCGTCGTCTCGGGTGCGAGCGTGTCCCCGATCACCAGTCCCTGCGCCTGCTCGGCCAGACCGGCGACGACGTCGTCGTAGACCTTCGCGCCGGCCAGCACGCGCGTGGCCGCGGTGCAGTCCTGGCCCGCGTTGTAGTAGCCGGTGCCGGCGATCGTCTCCAGGGCATGCTGCAGGCTGACGTCATCGAACACGAGCACCGGCGCCTTGCCGCCCAGCTCCAGGTGCACGCGCTTGAGGCCGTCGGCGGCGGTGCGCGCGATGTGCTTGCCCGTGTCCACCGAGCCCGTCAGCGAGACCATGTCCACCTCGGGGTGGCTGATCAATGCCTGTCCGGTCGGCCGGCCGTGGCCGGTGATGACGTTGAGTACCCCCGCCGGCAGCACCTCGGCCGCCAGCTCGACCAGTCTGATGGTCGTGATCGGCGTCGTCTCGGCCGGCTTGAGCACGATCGTGTTCCCGGCGGCGAGCGCCGGGCCGATCTTCCAGATGGCCATCATCAGCGGGTAGTTCCACGGCGTGATCTGCCCGATCACCCCCACCGCCTCGCGACGCGTGAACGAGGTATAGCCCTCCATGTACTCGCCCGCCGCCCTGCCCTCCAGGCAGCGCGCGGCGCCGGCGAAGAAGCGCAGGTTGTCGGCCATCACCGGCAGCTCGTCGCCCGTGACTGCCTCGATCGGCTTGCCCGCGTTGAGCGCCTCCAAGCGCGCGATCTCCGGCGCGTGCTCGTCGATGATGTCGGCCAGCGCCAGCAGAGCCTGCGCGCGCTGGGCGGGCGTCGTGGTCGACCACCTTCCGAACGCTTTACGCGCGGCCGAGACCGCGCGATCGACGTCTTGGGCGGTCGATAGCGACGCCCGTGCCAGCTCCTCCCCGGTGGCTGGGTTGAGGATCGGCTCGCTCTCGCCTTCGGAGGCGAGCGGCTCCCCGTCGATGAAGTTGCTCAGGGTCTCTGTCTGCGTGCTCACGTCCGGGCCTCCTCCAGCTGTAGGGCTTGGGCTACGGCGGGGTGCATGATCTCGCCATCGTGCACGTTCAGTCCCAGACGCAACCCGGGGTCGGCGACCATCGCTCGCTGCGGCCCATTGTCTGCCAGCGCAAGCACGTAGGGCAGCGTGGCGTTCGTCAGCGCGTACGTCGAGGTGATCGGCACGGCGCCCGGCATGTTGGTGACGCAGTAGTGGGTGATACCGTCGACCTCGTATGTCGGATCGGAGTGCGTGGTCGGGTGCGAGGTCTCAAAGCACCCGCCCTGATCGATCGAGACGTCGACGAGCACGGCATGGGGGCGCATCAGCTTCAGCTGCTCGCGACTTATCACGTGCGGCGCGCGCCCGCCGTGCACGAGCACCGCGCCGATCACCAGGTCGGCGTTAGGCAGCATCTCCTCGATCGCCAAAGTGGAGGAGTAGACGGTCGAGGCGCGTCCGCCGAAGGCGACTTCCAACTCACGCAAGCGATCGATCGAGCGGTCGAACACGAACACGTCGGCCTGCATGCCGATCGCGATGAACGCGGCGTTCATGCCGACCACGCCGCCGCCGATCACGAGCACCGTCGCGGCCGCCACACCGGGCACGCCGCCCAGCAGGATCCCACGCCCCCCGAGCGGCTTCTCCAGCATGAAAGCGCCGGCCTGCGTGGCGATCTTGCCCGCGACCTCGCTCATCGGCGCCAGCAGCGGCAGCCGCCCGGCTGAGTCCTCGACCGTCTCATACGCGATGCAGGTGGCACCCGAGGCCATCAGCCCGTGCGCAAGCTCGGGCTCGGCCGCCAGGTGCAGGTAGGTGAACAGCGTCTGCCCCTCGCGCAGCAGCCTCACCTCCAGCGGCTGGGGCTCCTTGACCTTCAGCACGAGCTCGGCCCCCCCGAACACCGCGTCGGCATCCACGACGATGCGCGCGCCCTGTGCCCGGAACTGCTCGTCGCTCATCGCGCTGCCCTCGCCGGCGCCCGCCTGGATGAGCACCTCGTGCCCGCGCGCGCTCAGCTCGCGCACGCCCGCGGGAGTGATCGCGACGCGATACTCGTCCAGCTTGATCTCGCTGGGGATTCCGACGATCATCGCGCGAGCTCCCGGCCGCGCAACGCCAGCCAGAACTCGATGCGGTCGCGGGCGCGCGAGAAGTCGCGCCCCGTCAGCTGCTCGACGCGGCGGATGCGGTAGCGCAGCGTGTGACGGTGGCAGTACAGAGCGCTCGCCGCTTTCTCCCAATGGCCGTTGTTCTCGATGAACACGTCCAGCGAGCGCAGCAGCTCGTCGCCGTACTCGCCCTCGCCCTGCTCCACCGGGCCGAGCACGCCGCGGCAGTAGGACATCAGCGCATCGTCGTCCTGCAGCGACAGCAGCAGCTGGAACGCGCCGAGATCTTTGTAGGAGGCGATCGTCTCGCTCGCCACCCCGTTGCGCAGCCGCGCAGCCTCCAGCGCGCAGCGCGCCTCGTGAAAGCTCAGCCGCAGCGAGTGCGTCGCCGCCGGGCGGCTGGCGGCGGCGCGGACCTCTCCCAGCCGCGCCGCCAGCTCGGCGCGAGCCATGCCGGCCAGCTCGAGCGGATCGGGCTCGACGCCGTCGATGGCGATCACCGCACACAGCAGGCCCGCGCGAATCGCGACCAGGCTGTGCACGCCGGCGCGCTCGAGCGCGCGCTCCAGCAGCGGCGCCCCGACGGTCGGGTCGGGCAGCGAGAACGCCAGCACGGCCGCCTGCTCGCCGATCCCGAACGGGCGCAGCTTGGCGGCCAGCTCTTCGGGGTAGAGGTTGCCGGTCAGCGCTTCGGCGAGCACGTCACCCGCCATGCTGCGTTGCAGCAGCTCGTAGCGTTCGTCGACCAGCTGCGCGAACACCCGCTCGGTGATCGCGATGAACGGCAGCTCGTAGGGGACCTCGAACACCGGGAAGTCGCGCTTGCGCGCGGCGTTGACAAGCGCGACCGGCAGCTTCTTGTGGGCGAACCCCGTGCCGAATCCCAGCCCGGCGATCTCGTGCTCGACGAGCCGCTCGATCAGTTCGTGCTGCACCTTCGGCCCTTTAAGCTGGATGCCCGTGGTGAGCAGCAGCTCGCCGCCCTTCAGCCACGGCGTGGGATCGACCAGCTCGGTGATGTGCACCCAGCGCACGTGGGCCCTGGCGGCGCTCTGCCCGCTGGAGAGCTCCAGGCCCAGCTCGGAGATCAGGCTCTCGACCGTGAGCTCCACAATCTCGCCCTCGCCGTCCGCGCCATCACCCGCTCGCCCCCGTGCTCCACCGTGCCACCCATTCCGAGGCCTCGCTCAGCACCGGGCGCAGGATCGACTCGATCTCCAGGAACTGCTCCTCGCCGGCGATCAGCGGCGGCGAGAGCTGGACGATCGGGTCGCCGCGATCGTCGGTTCGGCAGATCAGCCCGCGCCGGTACAGCTCGCCCGAGAGGAACCCTCGCAGCAGCTGCTCGGCCTCCTCCTGGTTGAACGTCGCCTTGGTGTCCTTGTCCTTGACCAGCTCGATCGCGTGGAAGTAGCCGGCGCCGCGCACGTCGCCGACGATCGGCAGGTCGCGCAATCCGTCGAGCACCTCGCGGAACCGCGCCTCGTTGGCGAGCACGTGCCCGCATAGCTCCTCCCGCTCCAGCACGTCGATGTTCGCGAGCGCCGTCGCGCACGCGACCGGGTGCCCGCCGAACGTGAACCCGTGGTTGAAGATCGCGGCGCCGTGCAGGAACGGCTCGGCGACGTGGTCTGCGGCGATCACCGCTCCCAGCGGCGCGTAGGCCGAGGTGATCCCCTTGGCGGTGGTGATCATGTCGGGCGCGTAGCCGTAGCGTTCGCAGCCGAACATGTGCCCGAGCCGCCCCCACGCACAGATCACCTCGTCGGAGATCAGCAGCACCCCGTGGCGGTCGCAGATCTCGCGCACGCGCTGGAAATAGCCGTCCTGGGGCACGAAGCAGCCGCCGCCGTTCTGCACCGGCTCGAGGATCACCGCGGCAACCGTCGCGGAACCCTCGAACAGGATCGCCTCCTCGATCGCGTCCGCGGCCCACAGCGGATCGCGGTCTTCCCGCCAGCGATAGGAGTTCGTGTTCGGCACGTGCACGCCGCCGGGCGTCAGCGGTTCGAAGGGCTCGCGCAGCGGCGGCAGCCCGGTCGCGGTCAGGGCCCCCATCGAGGTCCCGTGGTAGGCCAGCTTGCGCGAGATCAGCTTATGGCGCGTGGGCTCACCGCGCGCGGCGTGGTAGGCCTTGGCGAGCTTCCATGCCGACTCGACCGCCTCCGAGCCGCCGGAGGTGAAAAACACGCGGTTGAGGTCGCCCGGCGCGAGCGCCGCGATGCGTGCGGCCAGCTCGATCGAGCGGGGGTGAGCGTAGCTCCAGTTGGTGTAGAAGCCGAGCTCGGCGGCTTGGCGCGCGGCCGCCTCCCCCAGCTCGGCGCGGCCGTGGCCGACGTTCACGCAGTACAGCGCCGAGAGCCCGTCGAGGTAGCGCTTGCCGTGCTCGTCGTACACGTAGCAGCCGTCCCCGCGAACGATCACGGGGATCTCGCCGCCCTCCTCGTAGACGCCCATGCGCGTGAAGTGCATCCACAGGTGGCGCTTGGCCAGCTGCTGCAACTCGGTGGACGTGGGAGTCAACAGCTCACTAGACATTGGGGATAACGCTACTCCGACAGGATGGCCAGCTCAAGGCATCGTGCGTTCAACTATCGTCGAGTTCATTGTACGAGATGTATAACGATCGCCGTACGTTTTGGGGATCGCGCCCATTGGCGCGCGGCGGCCGAGGACGTAACGTTTGCCACGACCTTATCCGAGAGGAGTTCCAATGGCCAGTGCAAGCGTCGCCGCATCCTCAGCCCCCGAGCCGTCGGGGGTCATGGACAAGGGCCTGAAAAAGGGCGCTATCGGCTACGTCTCGAACATCGTCATCGGCGTCGCCTCGACGGCGCCGGCCTACTCGCTGGCGGCGACACTCGGGTTCATAGTCGCGGTCAAGGGCGTCGGCGTGCACGCCCCGGCGGTGATGCTCGTGGCGTTCCTGCCGATGCTGCTGGTCGCCTCGGCCTACAAATACTTCAACCGTGCCGACCCCGACGCGGGGACGACGTTCGCGTGGGTCACGCGCGCGTTCGGTCCGGTGACGGGCTGGCTGAACGGCTGGGCGATCTTCCTCGCGGACCTGATCGTGATGGCCTCGTTGTCGGACATCGCGGCTATCTACACGTTCAAGCTGTTCGGGTTCACAGCTCTCGGCGAATCTAAAGCGGCGATCGTCATCGCCGCGGTCCTGTGGATCGCGATCATGACCTGGATCTGCTACCGCGGGATCGAGCTCTCGGCGCGCATCCAGCAGGTGCTGCTCGGCGCCGAGGTGCTCATTCTCGGGATCTTCTCGGTGGTGGCGTTCGCCAAGGTCTACGGCAGCCATCCCCCGGCCGGCTCGATCAAGCCGTCGCTTTCCTGGATCAACCCGTTTGCGATGAACTTCGCCGACCTGGTCGTCGCGCTGCTGCTCGCGGTGTTCATCTACTGGGGGTGGGACTCAGGGGTGGCCGTCAACGAGGAGTCCGAAGACCCGGCCGAGGGCCCGGGCAAGGCCGCGGTCGTATCGACGATCCTGCTCGTGCTGATCTACGTCGTCGTCACGGCCGCCGCCCAGTCCTTCCACGGCGTCGGCTTCCTGACCAACGAAGCCAACCAGGAAGACGTTCTCAACGCCCTCGGCACGGGCGTCCTCGGCAGCACCCTGAACAAGCTGCTGGTCATCGCCGTGCTCACGTCCGCGTCCGCCTCGACGCAGACGACAATCCTGCCGACGGCCCGTACGACGCTGTCGATGGCGCACTGGAAAGCGGTCACGAGCCTGCTCGCCCGCGTGCACAAACGCTACCTGACGCCGACCGTCTCGACGCTCGGCTTCGGCGCGCTCTCGATCGCCGTCACGATCGCCCTGCTGCTGCTCTCCGCGAGCGTGCTCGAAGACTCGCTCACCGCGATCGGGTTCCCGATCTGCTTCTACTACGGGTTCACGGGCGTCGCCTGCGGCTACTACTACCGCCACGAGCTGACCAAGAGCGCGCGCAACATGCTGTTGCTCGGCATCGGTCCGCTGATCGGCGGACTGATGCTGTTCGGAATCGGGGTCAAGGCCGCGTTCTACTACGGCCACGAAGCTAACGTGGGCTCACCTCCGATCCTCGGCATAACGCTGCCGCTGTGGTTCGGTATCGGAGGCATGATCCTGGGCGCGATCATCATGCTCGTCTCGCGGCCGTACTTCCGCGAGTACTTCTCGCGCAAGCTGGAAACCGCGCCCCCCGACGTGCTCGAGCAGCCGCCGCCAACCGAACCGGTGCCCGCGCGCGTGGACTTCTGAACCGGGGGCACGCCGCCCGTCACGGGGACACGGCGCTCACACACGCGGACGGGAGGGACCGTCGTGGTGAGCGCCGTGCGACGGGCGCCCGCCCAACCCGCCACCATCATCCAGTGCGGTTCGCCCGCCGCCTCGGCTCAACCCACCTCCGGGCGACCTTCCTCAGCCGACCTCCATCACCCCGTGGGGGGAGCCCAGCGCCGCGAGGCGCTCCAGGAACGGCCCCGGCGGGAACGCCTCGGGGCCGAGCACGCCGGCGCCCTGCCAAAGCCCCTCGTTCAGCAGCTCCAGCGCCACAACGGGGTTGACCGCCGTCTGCCAGACGACGGCCTGAGAGCCGTACTCGCGCATCGTCGTCTCGTTGTCGACGACGTGGTACAGGTAGGTCGAGCGCTCGCCGCCGTCCACGCCGGTCCCCGTCACCCAGGTGCCCGCGCAGGTGCGCCCGGTCATGCGCTCGCCGAGCGTCGCGGGGTCGGGCAACGCGGCCGCGATCACGTCGCGCGGAGCAACCTGCTGCCCGCGCACGCTCACGGGCTCGGTCGAGTCGAGCCCCAGTTTGTGCAGCGTGCGCAGCACCTCGATGAACTCGCGGCCGAGCCCGTACTTGAACGTCACTCGCTCGCAGGTGACCCATCGAGGGATCAGCACGACCTCCTCGTGCTCGACGTTCACGCACTCGACCTTGCCGATGCCATCGGGGAACGTGAAGATCTCGGGCTCGGAGAAGGGCACGGTAGTGTGGAAGCCGCGCTCGCGCTCCCAGATCAGGGGCGGGTTCAGGCACTCCTCGATCGTCGTCCAGATCGAGAAGGTGGGCGCGAAGTCATAGCCCTCGACGACGAGGTCGGCGCCGTCGCGCACGCCGATCTCGTGCACCTGTGAGAACAGCTCGTCGGCGGCGTAGCGGGCGAACACGTCGGACAGCCCGGGCTCGACGCCGATCCCGACGAGCGCGAGCAGGCCGGCCTGCTCCCACTGCTCGTGCGCGGCGAGCTGGTGCTCGCCGAGCATCTTTCCGGGCAGCTCGTGGGGGCGCTGGGGATGGGGCTCGGACAGCGTCATCGCCATGTCGAGATAGGTCACGCGCGCATCGAAGCAGGCGCCGAAGATCGACTCGTTGAAGCGCGGGTCACAGGCGTTCAGCACCGCGTCGGGTCGCGTCCGCTCGATCAGGGCGATCAGATCGGCGCGATCGGAGGCGTCCACGCGCTCGGCGGCGAAGCGGTCGGCTTCGCCCAGGCGCGCGACCACCTCGCGCGCGCGCTGGGGTGAGACGTCGGCCAGCGTGACGCGCGTAAACACCTCGCGCCGTTGGGCGATCGCGGCGAACGCCGCCCCCACGCCACCGGCTCCGACGACGAGCGCCTTCATGGCGCAACAGTCTTACGCAAATCCACTCACCGGAACGTCCTAACAGGACACCGCTCGTGCGCCACAATGGACATACCGCAACGACGCGTGGCGCCGGACGGCTCGCGTATGCTGCGCCGTTCGATGGCGAGCGCGCTTCTCGACACGCCGGCACCTTCGCCTGCCGCCAAGCAGCCCGCTCGCTGGGCGCCGTCCCCGAAGCTGGGAGGAGCGGAGCTGGCGTGGGTCATCCTCGGCGGGATTGCGCTGGCGGTGCTCACGAGCTGGCCGCTGATCCTGCACCTGCCCAGCCGCATCGCACCCGATCTCGGCGATCCCGTGCGCACCGCCTGGCAGATCGCGTGGGTCGGTCACGCGATGCTGCACGACCCGCTGCACCTGTTCGACGCGAACGCGTTCTACCCCCACCCGCTCAGCCTGGCGTTCTCGGACTCGCTGCTGGGCTACGGCCCGGCGGCGTTCATCGGCCACGGCACCGTCGCCGCGCTGGTCCGCTACAACCTGCTGTTCCTGTGGGCGTGGTCGCTGTGCTTCGTCGGCGCGTACCTGCTCGCGCGCGAGCTGGGACTCGGGCGGCTCGGCGGCGCCGCCGCCGGTATCGCGTTCGCCTACGCGCCCTACCGCGTGACCGAGGCGGGACATCTGCACGTCATCTCCAGCGGCGGCATCCCGCTGGCGCTGTTCCTGCTGCTGCGCGGCTACCGGCGGTCCTCGCGCGGGCTCGTGCTCGCCGGCTGGCTGGTATCGGCGTGGCAGGTGAGCCTGGGGTTCACGCTGGGGCTGCAGTACTGCTACCTGCTGGCGATCCTCGCGCTGCTCGTCCTGGCGTACTGGTGGAGTGGCCGCCTGCGCCCCGGCGCCGCCTGGCGCGAGAGTGCGGGGGAAGATGCCGCGACCGCCGCCGCGGCGCCGGTCGAGTCGCGCGGCGCGCGCGGACCCCTGATACCGCGGCGCCTGCTGGCGGTCACCTGCATCGGCGTCGCCGTGCTCGGCGTCGTCGCCGTCTACCAGGCCCGCCCATACCTGAAGGTCGCCAACGAGTACCCGACGGCGAAGCGCACGCTGAAGGAAGTTAAAACCTACTCATCCGGACCCGCGGCGCTGGTGTCGGCCTCCTCGGAGAATCGTGTGTGGGGAAGCGTGACGGCCCCGGCGCGCGAACACGTGCACTCCAAGAACGAGGACGTGTTCTGGCCCGGCGGGTTGATCCTCGTGCTCGCGCTGATCGGCCTGGCGGGAGTTGGCGGGTCTGTGTATACGCATCGCTTGCGACTCGGCCTGGCGAGCGGGATCGTGGTGTGCTCTGTGCTCGCGATGGGGCTGGGACTGACCGGCGCCGGCTATCCGTATCGCCTGCTGTTCGACTATGCCCCGGGCTGGGACGGGGTGCGGGTGCCAGGCAGGGTGTTCACGCTGGCGACGCTCCTCTACGCGCTGCTCGCCGGCGCGGGCGTTCAGTGGCTGCTGGTGCGCGCCGGCGCGTGGGGCAAGCGCCACACGGTGCGCTGGGCCGCGGCGATCCTCGGCGTGGTGTTGCTGCTCGGCCTGCTCGGCGAAGGCGCGGGCCACCTCGCCCACCCGGTCGTGCCCCAGCCGCAGCCCGCCGAGATCGGCTTGCGCGGACCGCTGCTCGACCTGCCGACCGACGGCGCGGCCGATCGCGTGTGGCAGTACTACTCCACGGACGGCTTCTATGAGATCCCGATCGGCAACAGCACGTTCGACATCCCCCAGGTCGACGATCTGCGCGGCGGGATGAGCGGGTTTCCGGACAGGGCGAGCATCGAGAAGCTGCGCTACTACGGCATCAAGACGGTCGTGCTGCACCTGACGATGCCCAAACTCCCGGGGATCGTCGGCTACGCGCTGGCCGAGCCGCCGAACGTGCGGGCGGCCGCCGCCAAACCGGTGGCGGGGCTGGGCGTCAAGCGCCGCCGGGTGGGCTCGCTGGTGATCTACGAAATCGAACCCGGGCCGGCGGCGCTACACGGCACGGACTGACCCATGAGCACGCATGCCTGCGCTGGATCGGCGTCCTCGGTCGTTCGCGTACGTAGTACGCCACACTCCCTGCGTCCTTGCCCAGCTTGCCCTGCGAGCCCATGGGAAGCGCGATGAGAATACGAAGGAAAAGTTGAGATGAAGCTAACCATCCGCAAACGCCTGGCGCTCGCCGCGATCCTGCTCGTGGGGCTCTCCTACGCGACGCTGATCCAGTCGTTCTCGTGGAATCAGACCTCGCACTACGACCTGATCCGCTCGCTGAACGACGGCGGCACGACGATCGACAAGTATCAGGTGAACACGGGCGACAAGGCCTACTACAAGGGCCACTACTACTCTGCCCGAGCGCCCGGTCTGGCGCTGATGGCGCTGCCGTTCTACGACACGCTGAACCTGGTCGGGGCGCAAGCGTGGACGGACGCGCACGTGGCGCCGCCGAACCACCCGGGCGACGAGATGATCTACCTGATCGGCCTGTGGACGAACGTGCTGCCAGGGCTGCTGCTGCTGCTGCTGGTGTGGCGCGTGGCGGATCGCTTCGAGCCCGGCTACGGCGCGGCGGCGGCGGTCGCGCTCGGGCTGGGCACGATGGTGCTGCCGCTGTCGACGCTGCTGTTCAGCCACGTGTTCACGGCTTTCCTGGGGTTCGGCGCGTTCGCGCTGATGCTGCGAGAGCGCGACGGCCCGCCCAGCGCGATGCTGCTGGGACTCGCCGGGCTGGCGATGGGCTATGCGGTCGCCTCGGAGTACCCGCTGTTCTTCGTCGCGGCCGTGCTGGGGCTGTATCTGCTCTCGCGCCGCGACGCGCTCACCCCGGCGCTGATCGCACGCCGCGCGGGCTCCTACATCGCGGGGGGCGTGGTGGGGATCGTGCCGCTGGGGCTGTACAACCACTACGCGTTTCACTCCTGGACGCATCTGGCCTACTCGAGCATCCCCCGCCAGCAGAAAGGGTTCTTCGGAATCTCCCTGCCGAGCCTGAAGGTGCTGGCGACGCTGTTGCTGGACTCGCGCGGGCTGCTGACGATCTCTCCAATCCTGATCCTGGGGGCGCTGGGGACCGTGCTGCTGTATAGGCGTAGCGGCAAGCGCGCGGAGGCGCTGACGATTGGCGGCATCTGCCTCTGCTACATCGGCTACAACTCCGGCTACTACCTGCCGTTCGGGGGCGGCTTCATGGGGCCGCGGTTCCTGACGACGATGCTGCCGTTCCTGACGTTCCCGGTCGCGCTCGCGCTGAAGCGCTGGCCGGGACCGACGGTGGCGCTGGCGGCGGTGTCGATCGCGACGACGGTGATCGCGACGATCACGCACCCGCTGGTGGGCTATGAGAACGAGACGGTCGTGTGGATGCGCTACCTGGACGAGGGCTTCTTCCAGCCGACGATCGCCTCGGCCTACGGCCTGGGCCGCGGCTGGGGGGGCATCTGGCCGTTCCTGCTGGCGGCGGGGGGCGGCGTGGCGCTGGCCGCGTGGGCGACGCCGCGCCTGCGCCTGTCGAACGCGACGCTCGGCTACGGCCTGCTCGCGCTGATCGGCTGGTGCCTGTTCGCGGCGCTGGCGCCGACGGTGCTCGGGATCGACCATCAGGGCCTGCTCGACATCCGCTCGGCCGGCGACAGGACCGCGCTGAACCTGACCCTGCACGACGGCAGCCGCTACCCCCTGAGGACGCTCGCCCCGATCGCGGCTGCCTGCGGCCTGCTGGCCATGTGCGCGATGCGACTGCTACGCAACGAGCCGGCGTCACCCGTGCGGGTTGAAGTGGGGTCGAGCCCCCGCGGACGGCGAATCCCGGCGGGGTGACCGCGGTCATTCGCGTGCTGGCCGATCGGAGATTCCGTCGATCTCCGATCGGTGGCAGCGCTTTCGACACTGATCCTGCTGAGCGGATGTGTCCTGAGCGGTGGACCTGGGTCAGTTCTTGGCGAGCTTGACGCCACCGCATTTGGCCCCGTGCAGCTGTCTGCACACGACGACGTAGCCCGCGCGGGGCTGGTCGTGGGCGCTCATCAGGCCGGCGTCAAAGCGCGTGGAGGAGTAGCCGCCGGTCCAATCGTAGATGTACAGCCGCTTGATCTGCGACTGCGAGCCGGCCACCGCGAACATGTACTTGAGCACCCTCGCCGCGCGCGTCAGGCCCGAGCCGCCGCGGTTGGGGAAGGAGCCGGCGAACTGCACGATGCCGCCGGTCTCCGTCAGCCACACCTGACCGCCGAGGGCGCGCACGAGTTCGTGCGTGCGCCAGGATTCCAAGCGGTTGATGTCGGAGTAGTTGTGCAGCCCCCAGATCCTCGGCATGATCGTCCGCAGGCGGCCGATTTCGCGCTTGAATTCGGAGATGTATTCGAGCGTCGGGCCGATGTCCTGGGCGTCGAGCACGTCCAGCCCGATGACCGTGCAGCCCCTGCAGACGCGGATCAGCGCCTGGTAGTACCGCGCGTCGGCGCCCGCCGATGGGCTGGCGAGCGTGTGCGCGATGTAGCCGCGGTTAGCCTCGTCCCAGGCCTGGTACTGGCGCACGTGGGGAAAGCGCTTGACGAATTTCTGCACGTCGTGCTGATACTGGGCGACGCTCGGCAGCGTCAGCGGCGAGTACTCGGAGTGGTAGAACGCGACGAGGACCTGCTGGTGGTGGGCTTCGGCTTCGCGGATGAAGAGGATGGCCTTGTCCAGCGAATAGGGGTGCACGACCGCGTCGTAGGGGGCGATGTAGCGGACGATTTTCGTGTGCAGCTGCGCCCACAGCGGGTTGCCGAACATCTCGTCCGACTCGTCGCCGATGCCCGTCAGATAGGAGGAGGCCGCGTGTGCGCGCGGGGCCTGCGCCTGGCCGAGCGCACCCGGCGCGATCAGTAGGACGGTCACCAGCACGAGCGATAGCGCGAGGGCGGTGAGCGGCCGCGGGAGCCTTGGACGGGAACTTCGTGGTCGTGTCATGTCGCTCCTGGAACAGCGGTCGGGGCGCAGGGTTGCGCCGCGGGGTGCGTGATGCTAATAGCTTTACGCCGCCCTTACGCCGGGACCTGCTCGGTCAACGCGACCTTTACCTGAGACCGCCCGCGTATGGGCGCCTACTCCGGCACGCGCTCGGCGGACGGCGCCTGGACCCGGGTCTCGCGCCTGTCGGCCTCCGGCGCGCTCTGGCGCTCGGGCTCGGACGCCTGCCCGCGCAGGGTGGGGTCGGCGACGATGCGGATGTCAACGCCCGGCAATCCCTTCAGCAGGCTCCGCAACAGCGAGTCGTTCAGGCGGCGCAGCCCGCGCCGCGGCGAGGGCGCGCCGATCAGCACATAGGTGCTGCCGAGCGAGCGCGCGACCGACACGGCGACGGCGGCCACGTCTTCGCCCTCCTCCACGCGCAATCGCGCGCCCAGCATCGAGACGAGCCGCCGCAGCGCCTCCAGGCGCTCGCGATCCTGCGCGCTGGGCTCACGCCCGGGCGGGCGCACGACGAGCACGTCGAGCTCGGCGTCCAGTCGCTGGGCCGAGCGCCACGCGCGGCGCACCACGCGCTCGGAGTGCGGCTCCAGCGTCGCCAGCGCGAGCAGCCGCTCGGCGATCGCCTGTGGCCCGTCGCGTTCAGGCGCCGGCAGCCCCTCCTCGTCGCGGCGCACCGCCGGGGCCGGCTCACGGATTAGGCGCTTGACCTCGACGTCCTCGGCCACCTGGCGCAGCGCCGTCTCGCGCAGGGCGGCGAGGTTCTCGATCTTGAAGAAGTTGTTCAGCGCCGCCGGCACGCGCTCGGCCGGGTAGACCTTGCCCGCTTTGAGTCGCCCGATCAGCGCCTCCGGCGTGAGGTCGATCAGGACGACCTCGTCGGCCATCGACAGCACCTCATCGGGGATCGTCTCGCGCGTGCGCGAGCCCGTGAGCTGCGTGACCTGGTCGTTGAGGCTCTCCAGATGCTGGACGTTGACGGTCGAGTACACGTCGATCCCCGCCTCGATCACGTCGCGCACGTCCTCGTAGCGCTTCTCGTGCTCGACCCCGGGGGCGTTTGTGTGCGCGAGCTCGTCGATCAGGCACAGCTCGGGTTTGCGCGCCAGCACCGCGGGCAGGTCCATCTCCCGCAGCGGCGTCCCGCGATAGGTGACGGGCCGGCGGGAAATGATCTCCAACCCCTCGGCCTGCGCGAGCGTCTCAGCGCGACCATGCGACTCCAGGTAGCCGATGACCACGTCGCGTCCCGCGTCGGCTTCGGCGGCGCCCTCCTGGAGCATGCGATACGTCTTCCCCACGCCGGGGGCCATGCCGATGAAAACCTTGAGGTGTCCGCGGTCCGGTGAGGCCATGCGGGCATTGTCGCCGACGCCAGCCCGACGCGGCGGGCTCGCTCATCGCGGAGAGTCCAGTGCGCTTCTAGGCTCCGAGCAGGTTGTGGACGACTAGGTCGATCAGCTTGATGCCGATGAACGGCGCGATGATCCCGCCGAGGCCGTAGATCCACAGGTTGCGCCGCAACAGCGCGCTGGCGCCGATCGGGCGGTAGCGCACGCCGCGCAGCGACAACGGGATCAGCAACGGGATCACGAGCGCGTTGAAGATGATCGCGCTGACGATCGCCGACTGCGGCGAGCCGAGATTCATGATGTTGAGCACGTGCAGCGGCCCCTTGCCCCCCGGCGAGGTCGCGTACGTCGCGACGAACACGGCGGGCAGGATCGCGAAGTACTTGGCGACGTCGTTGGCGATCGAGAACGTCGTCAGCGCGCCGCGCGTGATCAACAGCTGCTTGCCGACCTCGACGATCTCGATCAGCTTCGTCGGGTTGGAGTCGAGATCGACCATGTTCCCGGCCTCGCGCGCGGCCTGCGTGCCCGTGTTCATCGCCACGCCCACATCGGCCTGGGCCAGCGCGGGCGCGTCGTTGGTGCCGTCGCCGGTCATCGCCACGAGGCGCCCGTCCTGCTGCTGCTCGCGGATCAGCGCGAGCTTGCGCTCGGGCGTGGCTTCGGCGAGAAAGTCATCGACGCCCGACTCCTGCGCGATCTTGGCGGCCGTCAGGCGGTTGTCGCCGGTGACCATCACGGTTTTGATGCCCATCGCGCGCAGCTGCTCGAAGCGCGCGGCCATGCCCTCCTTGATCGTGTCCTTGAGGTAGACGACCCCCAGCACCTGATTGTCGCGCGCGACCGCCAGCGGCGTGCCGCCCTCGTTGCCGATGCGGTCCAGCTCGACCTGCAGCTCGGGCGGCGGCGAGCCGCCTTCGCTTGTGACGAGCGCGACGATCGCGTCGCCCGCGCCCTTGCGCAGCCGCCGCCCGTCGATGTCCACGCCGCTCATCCTGGTCTGCGCGGTGAACGGCACGAACTCCGCGTTCAGCGTGGACATGTCGTGCTCGCGGATGCCGTACTGCTTGGCCAGCACGACGATCGAGCGTCCCTCGGGCGTCTCGTCCGCGAGCGAGGCCAGCTGCGCGACCTCGGCCAGCTCGGACTCGGGCACGCCGGGCATCGGCACGAACTCCGACGCAAGACGATTGCCGATCGTGATCGTCCCGGTCTTGTCGAGCAGCAGCACGTCCACGTCGCCCGAGGCCTCCACCGCGCGGCCGGACAGCGCGAGCACGTTGCGGCGCACGAGGCGATCCATGCCGGCGATCCCGATCGCGGACAGCAGCGCCCCGATCGTCGTCGGGATCAGCGCGACGAGCAGCGCGATCAGCGTCGTCTCGGAGATCGACGTGCCCGCGAACAGCGCGAACGGGCGCAGCGTCGCGACGACGATCATGAAGATCAGCGTCAGCGCGGCGAGCAGGATGTTCAGGGCGATCTCGTTCGGGGTCTTGCGCCGCTCGGCGCCCTCGACGAGCGCGATCATGCGATCCAGGAACGACTGGCCGGGCTCCTGGGTGATTTCCACGACGATCTCATCGGAGGTCACGCGCGTGCCGCCCGTGACAGCGCTGCGGTCCCCGCCGGACTCGCGGATGACGGGCGCGGACTCGCCCGTTATCGCCGACTCATCGACCGTGGCGATGCCCTCGATCACGGTGCCGTCGCCGGGGATCAGCTCGCCCGCGGGCACGACCACCACATCGCCGCGCGTGAGCTCAGCCGCCGGCCGGACGGAGCCGTCGCGCATCGTGGCGACCGTCTCCTTGCGCATCGAACGCAGCGTGTCGGCCTGGGCGCGGCCGCGACCCTCGGCGAAGGCCTCGGCCATGTTCGCGAACACGACCGTCAGCCACAGCCAGATCGCGATCGTGAACGTGTACCACGCGGGCTCGTGACCGCCGCCGAGTGGCTTGCCGCCGAACGCCTGGATCAGCCACGTCACGGTCGTGATCACCGAGCCGATCTCCACGACGAACATCACCGGGTTGTGGATCTGCACGCGCGGGTCGAGCTTCTTGAGGCTGTCGATCAGCGCGCGCCTGACGATGTCGCGCTGGAACAGCGAGATCGCCTGACGTTCGTGGCTGGCGGGGATGGTGGACATCAGCCTTTACCTCCTGGCGCGACCCGGTCGAGCGCGAGGTTGAGCTGGAGCACGTTCACGCCCCGCTCGCCGGAGAACCCGAGCCCGCGTCCCGACGTGTACTGGGCGATCAGCCCGTTGACCGTCGCGAGCGACAGGTGGCGAACGGCCGCGATGCGGTGGGCCTGGATCCAGGCGTTGGCCTGTGAGATTTCGGGGTCGAGGCCCGACGCCGAGGCATTGACCGCGTCGACGGGGATCTTCCCTACCGTCAGCCCAGGGTCGTAGGGCTTGTTCAATTCGAGGTAGGACTTGATGTTTTCTGCGAACGATTCCCTGGTCTTGACGCTGTTGGGGCCTTTGTTGGAGAAGGTGCTGGCGGCGGCGTTGTCGGCCCCGCCTTCGGTGGCCGACGGGCGCGACTGGAAGTAGCGCGGGTCCGGTTCGGTCACCACTACTCCGCCTTTCACTTCCTTGGGCTTGCCGTTCTTTTCGAGCACCGGCGTGCCGAAGTTCTGGCCGATGATCCTCGAGCCGACGAGCTTGCCGTTCACGTGGATCTGCTGCCCGTTGGCGTTGCCCGGGAACGCGACCTGGCTGACGCCGGTGATGACCAGCGGATACACGAGCCCCAGCAGGATCGTGAACACGATCATGGCGATTACCGAGGTGACGATGTCGCGACGCATATCAGTACAGATGTCCGGTCAGGCCCTGAACGATCGGGCCGAGCAGCAGAGCGGGGAAGAAGGTAAGCGCGCCGACGAGAACGATCACGCCGATCAGCAGCACCACGAACGTGGGGTTGTCGGTGCGCATCGTGCCGAGGCCCGCGGGCGTGACGCGCTTGCCCGCGAGCGCGCCGGCGACGGCGAGCGCGAACAGGATCGGCGCGTAGCGCGCGAACAGCATGTCGAAGCCACCGAGCAGGTCGGCGAAGGTGATGCCGTGGGCGCCCGCGTTGCCGGCGTTGGGCTGGATGTAGCCGGTGTAGCCCGCGAATGCCGAGCCATTGTTGTTCGCCTGCGACAGGTATGCGTAGAAGGTCTCGGAGAAGCCCTGCGGCGTGCTCCCGCCGGCCTTGGAGAGCGCCGCTTCGGAGATCGATTTGCGCCCGGCGCTGCTCGAGGTGGCCAGCGCGGTGCAGAACAGCGCCGCCAGCGGCGTGATCAGGATGCCGAGACCGGCGAGCTTGATCTCGCGCGCCTCGAGCTTCTTGCCCAGCCACTCGGGCGTGCGCCCAACCATCAGCCCACCGATGAACACCGCCAGCAGCACGTACAGCAGGATCGAGTACAGCCCCGTGCCGACGCCGCCGAAGATCACCTCACTGGCGGACAGGTTGGCGAACGGGACGGCTCCGCCGATACCGGTGAACGACTCCAGCGCGCTGTTCACCGCCCCGCACGAGGTGACGGTCGTGACGACGTCGAACAGCGCCGAGCCGGCGATCCCGAAGCGCTGCTCCTTGCCTTCCATGTTGCCGCCGGTGGAGCCGTGGATCACGCCGGTGTGCAGGCCGGCCGCGTGCTGCGCAGGCGAGCCGTGCGCCTCGGCGATGTAGACGACGCACACCGCGCCGAGGAACATCACCATCATCGCTCCGTAGATCGCATAGCCCTGACGGCGGTTGCCGGTCATGCGCCCGTACATGAACACGAGCGCGGCGGGAATCAGCAGCACGATCAGCATCTCGAAGAAGTTCGTGAACGCCGTCGGATTCTCGAACGGGTGCGCCGAGTTGGTGTTAAAGAACCCGCCGCCGTTGGTCCCAAGCAACTTGATCGCCTCCTGCGAGGCGACCGGCCCCATCGCGATCGTCTGGTTCAGACCCGTGATCGTGTGAACGGTCAGGTAGTTGGCGAAGTTCGCGATCACACCCTGAGAGGCGAGCACGATCGCGGCGATCACCGACAGCGGCGCCAGTACGTACAGGATCGTGCGCACGAGGTCCTGCCAGAAGTTGCCGAGACTCTTGCCCGCCACGCCGTCCCGGCGCGGCTCCGGCCCGACGATCCCGCGCACCAGGGCGACCGCGACAACGATCCCGATGCCCGCCGACAGCCAGTTCTGCACGGTCAGCCCGAGCATCTGGCTGAAGTAGCTCATGGTCGTCTCGCCGCTGTAATACTGCCAATTCGTGTTCGTCATAAATGACGACGCGGTGTTAAACGACACGTTCCACGAACCCGATTTGTAGCCCAGCGGGTTGAGGACATGGGGCACCCACGGGGCGTTCTGCGTGCGCAGGATCAGATACAGCAACAGCCAGCCGGCGAGCGAGAAGACGATCAGGCTTTTCGCATACTGCTTCCAGTCCTGCTCGCGCTCGTGATCGACCCGCAACAGGCCGTACAAAAATCGCTCCGGCCCGGCGAACACAGGCGACAGGAACACCCGTCCGCCGGTGTACACCCTCGCCATGTAGCTGCCCAGCGGAAACGCGAGCGCGGTCAGGACGAGCGCGAACAGGACGATCGTCAGCCAGCCGGCGACAGTCACTAGAGTTTCTCCCCGCGGACGAGCGCGTAAAACAGGTAACCGATGATCAACACCGACACGACCAGACCGAACACGTCGGCGCCGCTCATGTGCGCGATCAGCGCGCCGATAGGCAACGACAGCGTCATACCCTGTCGATTCCCTCGATCAGGGCGAGCAAGATCAGGAACGCGACGATCCCGAGCAGTACGGCCACAACGTCCATGCCTGCAACTATTGGCGAGCGGCCGTCACGGCCGCGTAACGATCAGTCAGCTGCGTATAACGATTTCGTTACGGTGTCGCCTCGGACTCCGCAGGCCGCCTGTCCGGCTTGGTGGGGGACGGCACGGCAACGATGTCCAGTAGACCCTCGAGTCCGGCGAAATCATCAACGTTATGTGTGTAGAGCGGCAGCTCATTTGATAGGGCAGTAGCCGCGATCAGTAGGTCAATGGCGCGCCGGCCTCGTGTCTTGCGACCGACCGCAACCACTGCCGCGTAGATCCGTCCATAGACACGCGCCGCCGCGGCATCGAACGGGAGCTGCTCGAACGTCGCCTCGGCATGTTGCAGGAGTCCGACTCGACGAGCACGCTCCTCTGGATCGGCGGCGGCCTGCGGACCGGTGGCGAGCTCGGCCATCGTGAGTGCGGACACGGCAAGTTCGATCGGGAGATCGTCGGCGCTGAGCATCTCGAGATCGATCACCACGGAAGTGTCCAGCAAGCCCCGAGTCGGCTTCTCGGGGCTCGCGGACTCTTCAGACACGCGGCGTAGGGTCCTGGTCTACGAAACGATCGATGTCGGCGCGGAACTCGTCGTAGTCGATATGACCCACGCCGGAAAACGCCGCGATGGCCACCTCAGCCGGCACAAACCGGCGGCGGCGGATCGGTCGCAGCTCACCCACAGGGTTGCCGTTACGAGTCACGATGAACGATTCGCCCCGGTCGAGCTCCCGCATGATCTCGCCGCTGTCGTTGCGCAGCTGCCGTTGAGTGATCTCACGCGCCATAACACCAATGTAGCACGCGTGCTACGATTGCCCAAGAATCGCAACCGAAGCGCTCGCGATATGCCGCAGGTGCGGTAAGCGGCTTGAACCGCAATCCGATGAAAGAACCGGCTATGGCTTACCAGCCAAAGCCCGAGCGGTGATTACCCCGCGAACCTGTAACCGACGCCGGGATCGGTGACGATGTAACGCGGCACCGGGCCCGCGGGCTCGATCTTGCCCCGCAGTCGTGCGATGTGCGTGCGCAGCGCCTGCACGTCATCGGCGTACCCCGGGCCCCACACCTCCACCAGCAGCGAGCGGTGGGTCATCAACCGTCCGCGATTGCGCGTCAGCACGCGCAGCAGGTCGAACTCGATCGGCGTCAAGTGCACGAGCTCGCCCTCGCGCCGCACCGTGCGCGCGGCCAGGTCCACCTCCAGCCCCTCCGCCTCGATACGCGGCTCCTCGCTCGGCGACACGCGCCGCAGCGCCGCCTGGAGACGGGCGACCAGCTCGCGCGCGCCGAACGGCTTGGTCACGTAGTCGTCCGCGCCCGCCTCCAGCGCGCGCACCTTCTGCTCCTCCTCCCCCACCGCCGAGAGCACGAGAATCGGCATCTCGCTCCACTCGCGCAACCTGCGCGTGAGGACGATCCCGTCGCCGTCGGGCAACACGAGGTCCACAATCGCGGCCTGCGGCGGGCGCACCGCGGCGCGATCCAGCGCCTCCGCGGCCGTCTGCGCGGCGACGACCTCGAACCCCGCGTCGCGCAGCACGACCCGCAGCGCCCGCAGGATCTGCAGCTCGTCGTCGACGACCAGCACGCGCGGTCTGTCAGGGTCAGCCATCGCGCTCGCCGGCGGCGCGCGGCTCACCCGGGGCGCCGTCGACCCCCGCCGCACCGGCCCCGCCGCTCGTGGCCGCGACCCCCACCGGGGGCTCCTGGGACTCCTCGGACGGAACGACCGGGTCCAGCGGCAGCTCGAACACGAACGTCGCGCCCTGGCCGGGCAGCGACTCGACATACAGCTTGCCCCCGTTGGCCTGCACGAACCCGCGCGCGATCGCCAGCCCCAGGCCCGAGCCGCGGTGCCCGCCGCCGGCCGTGCCGGCGCGATAGAACGGCTCGAACACACGCTCCAGCTGCAGCGGCGGAATCCCCGGCCCGCGATCGACGATGCGCACGATCACGCGATCGTTCTCCCCCGCGTGCGTGCGCACGGCGCGGGCGCGCACCGACACCGGATGCCCGCCCGAGTGTCGCCGAGCGTTCTCCAACACGTTCACGAACGCGCGCTCCAGCTGCGCGGAGTCGGCACGCACCAGCGGCAGCTCGCGGTCGACCGACAGCGTGAACTCCTCTGTCTTCGCGCTCAGCTCCTCCAGCGCGGCGCCGAGGACCTCCTCGACCGCGGTCCACTCGCGATGCGGCTCGGCCACGCCGGCCTCCAGACGCGACTGGTCGAGCAGGTTCTCCACCAGCCGCGACAGCCTGCGCGTCTCCTGCTCGATGACCGACGCCAGCTCCTCGCGCTCGTGCTCGGACAGCCCCGGCAATGCAACCGCCTCCCCCGCCGCGGCGATCGCCGTCAAGGGCGAGCGCAGGTCGTGGGAGACGGCGCGCAGCACCGCCGTCTTGACGACGTCGGCGCGACGCAGCGACGCCGTCTCGACCACCTCGCCGAGCAGCGCATCGCGCTCGGATGCCGCGCTCAGCAGCGCCTCCAGGGCCGGCACCACGCGCTCCTGCAGTCGGCGCAGGCTCCGCTCGGGCGTATCCGCCCCGACCAGCAGCGTCCCCAGCCGGCGCGTGCCTTCGCGCAACGGAAACGCGACCCGTCGCTCGTCGCCCTCGACGGCCTCCATCTCGATCGCGGCCGAGTGCAGTCCCAGCACCTGGGCGAGCCGCGCCGCCGCCGTCGGCAGCGCCTGCGCCAGGTTGTTGCCTCGCAGCAGCAGCCGCGCCATCTCCGCAGCGAGATCGGCCTCGCGCCGGCGCTCCTCCGCCTCGCGCGTCCGCGCGCGCGTGACCTCCGCGACCGAGCTGGCCAGGGCGGCGGCAAGCGCGAACGCGATCAGGGCCACCCAATTGTCGGAGTCCCGGATCGTGAACCGGCCGACCGGGGGCAGGTGAAAGAAGTTGAACGCGCCCGCGCTCAGCACGGCCGTCAGCACACCCAGCCATGCGCCCCAGATCGCGGACACGACGAGCACCGCCAGCAGATACACGACCCCAAGCGAGACGACGGGCGCGATCTGCTTGAGCGGATAGATCAACAGCGTGCACAGCGCCACGGCCGCAACCGCGACGAGCACGCCCACCCGCTTGGACGGGGGCTCGGTGGCCAGCAGGAAGCCGAACGGGCGTCGCATGTCAGCCCTCAGCCTAATGGTGAGCGGGGCGGGGAACCGCTCCCCGCCCCGCTCGTGCGCCCTGCCTGACGAAGCCCGCTCAGCCGGACTTCACCATCTCGCCATCAATGGACCGGCTCGCCGGTCGTTTCGCTCAGGAACAGCTTCTCTCCCTGATGACGGGGGTGGTCGAAGTGGAACATGTTGTCCAACGGGCCCGCTTTGGCGTCGAACGAGCCGTCGCCGATGCGCCCGGTGCCCCAGTTGTCCTCGACGAAGCGCAGGATCGAGCTCTGATCGCTGACCGAGTTGGCCACGTAATCGTGCTTCGCCCACGGCGAGATCACCATCAGCGGCAGCCGCGGACCGTAGCCGCAGCGATCCTCATACCCGCCCGCGGGTGTGCCTTTGCCACATTTGCCCGGACCGTTGAGCTGATCGGCCGGCGAGGCCGAGGAGTTGACGATCGGCCCCAGCACGTGGTCGTAGAACCCGTCGGAGTCGTCATATGCGATCACGACCGCCGTGCTCGACCAGTCGGGCGAGCTCTGCAGTTCGTTGATCACGTGCACGAGAAACGCCTGCTCGTCCAGCGGGTCGGAGTAGCCGGCGTGGCCGTCCTGATACTTGGCCGCCTTCAGGAACGACACCGCCGGCAGCTCGTGCATCTGCAGCGCGGTGTAGAACGCGGACAGGTCGTACTGGTGGTTGGCCTGGTCGCTGCGCCCGATCATGCTCGGCGAGCTCGGCGGCAGGTGGTGGGGGTTCGAGGTCGATGCGTAGTACTGGAACGGCTCGTGATGGGCGCTGTAGTCGGCGACCGTTTCGCCGCCGATGTTCTTGTGGCTGGAGCCGCACACGGCCTTGCCTTCTTTGCTCGCCGTCGGCGCGAACCCGCCCTGGAACCAGCCCCAGGTGACGCCCTTGGCGTTGAGCAGATCGCCGATGTTCTTGTTCGTCGCTGCCATCGCGATCGTTTTGCCCGCCGAGCAGTCGTCATACGTCGGGTCGGCGTCGCCGATGTCCGAGCCGTTTTCGGTCACCTCCGGCAGCGACGCCGGGATCGTGCCGTGCGTCTGCCCGGAGACGAGGTTCAGCGCGCCGGGCGTGGACGGGCCGAATGTGGTGCCGAAGGAGTCATCGCTCATCGCGTAGTTCTGCGCGTAGTTCCACAGCGCCGTGACCGTGTTCCCGTCGTAATAGCCCATCGGCAGCGACTTGTCCGCGCAATCGCCCGTGAACTGGGGGAAGCTGTCCATCAACCCGCCGTCGAACGCCTGCTGCTCGGCCGTATAGTCGTGGTCCTGGTCGCAGATGATCGCCTGCGAGCGGTCGAGGCGGAACGGGTTGAACGAGTTCGGGTTTTCGGTGAGCAGGTTTTCGGTCAGCCCGTTAACGCTCGGCGTATGCGGCGAGGCGAAGAACGCCGGCTCGCCGGCAGGGTTGGCGGCGTTCGGATACGTGCCGAAGTAATGATCGAACGACACGTTCTCCTGGAAGATGACGACCAGGTGCTTGATCGGGGTCGAGGTCGCGGGCGGCGGCGTGGCGCCGGCCTGAGCGAGGCCGAGCACGCCCGTGCTCGCCAGCAGACCGGCGACCGCGAGGAGTCGATTGCGCAACGGAGTCCTCCTGTGTGCGATTTTGAACACGAGCCGCGGCATGGACCGGCGACCCGCCTTCAGGCAATCCTGCGCCGTATGACATCGCCACTGGTAACGCTCGCGTGATCTGCCTGTGACGGTCCGGTGACGAGTTGTGAGCGTCGTGTGACCGACTCGTGATCGGCGAACCGTCCGTCTGCATCGCCTACCCTTTGCTCAAGCCTCTCCGTGAGTACGCCGACGATCAACATAACGATGAGGACAGCCAACCGGGCAGCTACCGCAGCCAGTGGCGCGCTCACCGGGGCGCTCTGCCTGTGGCTGCTTACCCTCGCGCTCACCTCCTCCGCCGGGGCCGCGCTGTCACCCTCCGCCTACCGCGTCGGCGCGCTGTGCTCAGCGCCACCGCCTGGTTACGCCGGCTGCCTCGGACTGCGACTCGTGGCCAAGCATCCGCACTCACTGCGGGGCTCCCGAGCATCCAGACTCACGGCCGGCCCGGCGCTGGAACGGATCGAATTCAACGAACCGTGGGCGGGCAGCCTGTCCCCCCAGAACTTGCTGAGCGCCTACGGCCTATCCGACCCGACCGCACCCGCGACGCAGCAGACGCTTGCGCTCGTCGACGCATTCGACGACCCGACCGCAGAACACGACCTGAAAGTCTTCGACGAACAGTACGGTCTGACTCCATGCACGACGGCGAACGGCTGCTTCACCAAGGTCAAGCTGCGCTCGCCCGCGACTGACGCAGGCTGGGCTCAGGAGATAGCGACCGATGTGGAGATCGCCCGCGGGGTCTGCGAGAGCTGCAAGATCCTCCTCGTCGAGGCCCACTCGAACAGCAACCCCGACCTCGAAGAAGCCGAGGACAAGGCCGTGCAGCTCGGCGCGACCGAGATCTCCGACTCGTGGGGCGGCCCGGAGCAGGGCATCACGACACAGGAAGACGAAACCGACGCGTTCAACCATCCGGGCACCGTAATCACGGCCGCCTCCGGTGACAACGGCTATCTGGACTGGGGGCTGGAAGAAGAATCCGAACGAGGCTTCGCCGACTACCCCGCCTCCTCACCTCACGTCGTCGCGGTCGGCGGCACGCGCCTGAGTCTCACCGCCGGCGGGGCGTGGAAGGAAGAGACGGTGTGGAACGGTGATGGCGCCGGCGGAGGTGGCTGCAGCACTGTGCTGGCAGCGCCGGCGTGGCAACAGAGCTTGGCCGACTGGTCGGCGGTCGGGTGCGGATCCCATCGTGCCGTGGCCGACGTCTCGGCCGACGCCGACCCCTACACCGGCGTGGCGATCTACGACTCCACGCCGGTTCGCGAAGGCGAAATCGAATACCGCGGCTGGATCCCGATCGGCGGCACCAGCGTAGCCTCGCCGATCATCGCCTCCACGTTCGCGCTCGCGGGCGGCGCGGGAACGAGCGCCGGTGGGCTGGCGGTCAAATATCCCGCCCGGACGCTGTACGAAAACTTCGCCGCTGACCCCACGGCGCTGCACGACGTGACGTCCGGGTCCAACGGCGCGTGCGCGAAGGGGTTCAACGAAAACACCGGCGCCTCCAACTGTACGCTCGCCGAAGAGGACGCGTCGTGCTCTGCCACTGCGATCTGTCTGGCACGCCCCGGCTATGACGGCCCCACCGGCGTCGGCACCCCGCACGGGATCGCGGCGTTTGAGTCCGCGGGCGAAGCAGCACGCGTTAAAGAACTCGAAGAACAGAAGACCGCCGAAGAAAAACGGGCCGCAGAAGAAAAACGAGCCGCGGAAGAACGCAAAGCCGAAGAAGAACGCACGGCCGAACGCAAAGCCGAAGAAGAACAGCGGGCCGCTGAAAAACGGCGGGCCGAAGAAGAACAACAGCTGTTCGCGGAAGAGGCCAAAGCGGCAAAAGAAATTGCCGAAGCCGAAGAACGAGCCAGGCAAGAAAAAGCCGCTAAACGCGCCCAGGAAGAAGCCGCGTCCGCCAGCCCGCCCAACACGGCCGCAGGCGGCGGCCCGCTGTCCGGAGGACCGCTCCAGTCGCCAAGCCTCGGATCGGTCGCGCCGATCCTGTCAGCGCCCGCCCTGACAAGAACCGCAACGGCGGCGCTGAGCCACGGCAGACCGCAGGTCTCGCGCATCGTGTTCGCGTTCACACTGAGCGTGGCGGCGCGCGTGCATGTCACGCTCGCCAAGCAGGTCACTGTGCACGGCCGCACCCGCTGGCGGATGTTGCCCTATACACGGACGCTCGCCGCAGCAGCCGGGCGCGACCACGCGCACTTGAGCGCGGCCGGAACGCTCGGCCCGGGGCGTTATCGGCTGACGCTCGTTCCCGCGGGCGGGGTCGGGCGGGCGTTGACCTTCTTGGTCGGCTGAGCCGGCGCCGGATAGCTTCAACCGCGGCTACCGCCTCGCGGAGGAGGACCTGTCCACATCGGCGCCGCTGCCGGCCTCGGCGCCATCCCCCGCCCCTGGACCGGTATCCGCCGAGCCAAGCCCAAAGCGTCCCTCGACCCCGCGCTCGACGTGCTCGCCGTGCTCGGTCAGGCGCCAGGCGTTGGGGGCGCCGCGCGAGGTGCCCTCGCCTGAGTTGGCGATCACGCCGGCGGCCTCTAACCGTGACAGGAGCTTGGAGATCTGTCCCTGGTCGACGATGCCGGCGCGTTCGGCGATCTCACGGTTGCTGGCGCCCGGATAGCGGGCGATCGCCTGCAGGACGCGACCGGTGCGGTGCGTGAGGCGCACGCCGAGGTCTTCGTAGCGCGCGGGCGCGCCGGGCGAGTCGCCCCTCGCGACGCGGGACGCGGGGGCTGGGCGGGTCAGCTCGCGCCGGGCGGCGCCGGCGCCCAGGTAGGGCAGCGCGATCAGGCTCATCAGGGAGCCGAACAGCTCGATCGTCGGGCGCTCGTCGGGCGACTCGGCGTCCTGCGCGAGCAAGCGCGTCTGAATGACGGTCGCCACTGCTCCGACCACGCCCTCGGCCACGACGGGCGGGGGTTCGTTCCTGCTGGCCGCGCCCTGGGCGCGGCCGCGGTCGATGACCTCCCACAGGATCGACTGCACCTCGATACGACGGCGCTGAAGCAGGGGACCGCCGCTCAGCGAGTGCATGATGCAGAGCCGTCCCAGCGCGGGCTCGTCGTCGATGTAGCGCAGCAGTTCGGCCAGCCCCGCCCTGATCGCGTCGCGCCAGCGCGACTGCGCGGTGTAGGCGGGCACGATTCGCTCCGCGGCTCGCTCCACGCCCAGGTCGAACGCCGCCAGCAGGGCCGCATCGCGATCGTCGAAGCATCCGTAGAAGACTCGGCGCGAGACGCCGGCGCGAGCCATCGTGTCGCCCAGCGTCAGCGCGGCGACTCCCCGCTCGGCGACGAGCGCCGCCGTCGCCTCGAGGATCTTGGTTCGCTGCGTCTCCTCCACGTGGGCTCCTTCATGCGGCCACGCGAGAACGATCCGAACCCCTCCGGCTTCCCCCAGCCACTGTTTATAACCCTTTGTAAGCTTGAGATTACCAATAGAGGCCATCTGCTTAATGTCCAGCTATGGGCGCGTGTGCAAGACGACCTGCACGACCACCGGAACGCTTGTGCTCCGGCCGTTCGCGGGCTAGCTTGTCCGGTCCGCATGCGCCTGTTCCAGCGAACCCTCCCCCTCGCCGGCGCCATCCTGGCCGCCACCGCCCTGCTGACCGTGCCGGGCGCGATCGGCTCGACCTCCGGCAGCCTGGAAAGCCGCATTGCGGCGTCGCGGGCGCGCGAAGGCGAGCTGCGCTCGGGCGTGGGCGCCGACACGCATCAGATCGAGGGGTTCCAGGGCAGCATCGACGACCTGCAGACGCGGCTGAGCGCCCTGGAATCAAGCCTGAGCGTCGAGCGCAGCGTGCTGTCAAGCCTGCGCTCGCAGCTGCGCGCGGCGCGTACGCGCCTGGGCTCGCTGCAGATCCAGCTCGCGCGCGACCGCCAGGTGCTTGTCGCCCAGGTCGTCGCCTCATATGAGTCGCCGCCGCCGGACATCGCCACGGTCATCCTGCAGGCGCACGGCTTCGCCGACCTGATCGAGCGCGTCGACGACCTGCAAGCGATCTCGCGCGAGAACGCGAGCGCGACGACGCACGTAGCCGAAGAGCAGCAGCTCGTGACCGCCCAGACCAAGCGCCTGGCGGCGCTGGAGGCCAGCCACGCGCGCGAGACGAGCGCGGTGCTCGTACAGCGCGACGAGGTCGCACAGCTGCACCTCGCGCTGGTGAGTCGCCAGCTGCAGTACATCCGCGCCCGCGATCGCAAGAGCTCCGAGCTCGGTGCGCTCGAGTCACACAAGCAGTCACTCGAACACGAACTGTCCAAGATCGCGGTCAGCGAACTCGCCGCGCAGGGCGTCGCGGGCGCCTACACCGGCCCGGTCGGCAACTTCACCTCCACGCCGCAGGGCGACTACGGCTTCTTTCAGGCGCCGGGCACGAACTACAGCGTCGGCGAGGAGCCGATCCTGGTCGCGCACCTGAACACGCTCGGGATCGCCCTGCACCTGCACCTGATCGGCATCTCCGGCTACCGCTCACCCCAGCACTCGGTCGAGGTCGGCGGCTTCGCCGACGACCCGCACACGCGCGGCGAAGCCTCGGACACCCCCGGCGTGGAGGGAGTGCCCCAGGCGACCCTAGCCCGGTTTGGCCTGATCCGCCCATTCCCGAGCGCGGCCGAGGCCGATCACATACAGCTGCTCGGCAGCCGTTATTAGTCAGACGGCCGGCTCGAGGCGCGCGGGTGCCCCGTAGGGCGTGAGCACGTCGGGCAGCGCGACCGAGCCGTCGGCCTGCTGGCCGTTCTCGAGCAGCGCGACCAGCGTGCGCCCGACGGCGACGGCGGTGCCGTTGAGCGTGTGCGGGTGCTCGGTGCCGCGCTCGGCGCGGACGCGGATGTTCAGGCGCCGCGCCTGGTAGTCGGTCGTGTTGGAGCAGGAGGTCAGCTCGCGGTAGGCGCCATAGCTGGGCAGCCACGCCTCGCAGTCGTACTTCTTGGCGGCCGAGTTGCCGAGATCGGTGACGGCGATGTTGACGACGCGGTAGGACAGGCCGAGCGCTTGCAGGATCTGCTCCTCGATCGCGAGGATGCGCTCGTGCTCTGAGGCGGAGTCGGCGGGGGAGACGAAGCTGAACATCTCGACCTTGTCGAACTGGTGCACGCGGAAGATTCCGCGCGTGTCCTTGCCGGCGGCGCCGGCCTCGCGCCGAAAGCAGGGCGAGAAGCCGGCGTAGCGCAGCGGCATGGTGTCGGCCTCCAGGATCTCGTCCGCGTGCAGCGAGGCGAGCGCCACCTCGGAGGTGCCGACGAGGTACAGGTCGTCCTCTCCCAACCGGTAGATCTGCTGCTCGGTGTCGGGCAGGAAGCCGGTCCCGTACAGCGCCTGCTCGCGCACGAGCACGGGCGGGATCACGGGCTGAAAGCCATGCGAGCGCAGGATCTCCAGCGTCCAGCGCACGAGCGCCAGCTCCAGGAACACGAGGTCGCCGAGCAGGTAGGCGAAGCGCGCGCCCGACAGGCGCGCGGCGCGCTCCATGTCGATCGCAGGCCCCGCCAGCTCCAAGTGGTCGCGCGGCTGGAAGTCGAACGCGGGCGGCTCGCCGACGGTGCGCACGAGCTCGTCCTCGGGCCCGGGCGCCGCCGACGGATCGGGCAGGTTCGGCAGCGGCGCGAGGGCCTGCTGGAGCTGCTCCTCGACGCCGGCCAGCTCGCGCTCCAAGTCTTTGACACGCCCGGCCACCTCGCGCATCGCGGCGATCTCGCGCTCGCGCGCCTGCGCGTCGGGGGCGGAGGAGATGCGCCCGTTGGCCTCGTTCTGCTCGCCGCGCAGCCCCTCCAGCTCGGGCAGCAGCTCACGGCGGCGAAGGTCCAGCTCCAGCGCGCGATCCAGACCCGCCGCCGCCTCGGGCCCACGGCGCTCGAGCGCCGCGCGGGCAGCGTCCGGGTCTGCGCGGATCAGCTTGAGGTCGAGCATGCTCGGGAGGGAGCCTACCCCGTCCCGGCCCACATCCCTCTGCACGCGCCTCCCGGCTCGGAGCGCACATCCCGAGCCGGTCGCCCAGAGCTATGGCCTTATTTGGTGGACAGCGTGATGTTCGTGGAGGGCACCGACTGCGCCTGCGAGCCGGAGTAGTGCGCGAGGAATTCGGCGACGTCCTGAGCGTCGTCGCCAAGGACGATGTTCTCGGGCATGATCGCCCCGGAGAAGCCGCCGTTGCGGATCGCGTAGAGGACCTGTTCGACGTTCTCCTTGCGGATGTTGAAGTTGGGTCCGTTGGTTTTGACGCGGTCCTTGATCGACGTCGCCGAGCCCTGGGCGCCAACGACGGAGAGCGTGTGGCAGCCCGAGCAGTGGTCGCGGAACAGGACCGAGCCACGGTAGTAGGGGCTGGTCTTGGCGACCTGGTTGCCCTGGGAACCACAGGCGCCCAGCACCGCGGCGCAGACAAGCAGAACCATCGTCGTGGCGGCGAACTTCATGCGCCGGGAATATATAGCCCCCATCAGAACCCATGAGCCGTGCCTGCCGCACGGAGGGCGAGAAAGACGACGACGAAGGCCGACAGCGCCATGATCCCCATCTCGCGGGCGAGGATCGCGGCGACGACGGCGTGTTGCTCGGGCTCGGGCAGGGCGCCGACGGCCTGGGCGTCGGGAAGGCCGCGCCGGTCGAGGATCGTCTGCGCGGAGACGATCCGCAGCTGCTCGGCGACGAACGCGACGGCGAGGGGGAGCAGGGCGTAGAGGTAGAAGAGGTGGTCGCTGGAGTAGTGGCCGGCGACGGCGAGCGAGCCGGCGAGGATCGCGAGCACGAGCGCCGAGCCCTGGCCGATGCGCAGCAGCACCCAGAACGCGCCGCTGGGCTCGCCCCGATACCAGCGCCAGGCGCCGAGCAGGGCGGGCAGCGCGTTGAGGACGGCTACCGCGAGCGCGCCCGCGACGACAGCCTGGGTCACGCCGAGTCGCGCTCTGGGGTGGGGGATTTCGAGCCGATCGTCACTATGTAACACATTGACACAAGCGGTGATATAACAGCGCTCAGTGCTGCGCAGCTATCTCCCCGCGATCGTATTCGTCCTGCTAGGCGGGGGCGTGGGCATCGCGTTTGCGCTGCTGAACTCGGTGATCGGGCCGCGGCGGGCGACCCCGCAGAAGCAGGACCCGTACGAGTGCGGATTGCCGAGCGAGGTCAAGCAGGGGATGCGGTTCGGGATCAGCTTCTACCTGATCGCGATGCTGTTCATCTTGTTCGACGTCGAGGTCGTGTTCATCTACCCGATCGCGATCGAGCTGCGTGCGTATGGCTCGTATGCACTGGCGGAGACGATCACGTTTGTGGTGCTGCTGTTCGTCGCGTTCGTGTACGTGTGGCGGCGGGGAGCCTTGCAGTGGAGCTGAAAAGAGAGGTCCTGCGCCCGGCCGGCGTGGCCCCAGGGAAGACGAGCGCGGGCGCGGACCGATCGAAGATCGACCTGCGCGTGAAGTCGCTGAACGCGGCGCAGCTGCTGCGTGGCGGCGACCTGGAAGGCGCGAACCAGCCGGCGCACCTGGAGGGGATGGAGCTGGAACGGTACGTGGAAGAACGCACGTTGACGACGACGCTCGACAAAGCGGTGGCGTGGGCGCGCTCGAGCTCGTTCTTTCCGCTCGGGTTCGGGCTGGCGTGCTGCGCGATGGAGCAGTTTCACGCGGCGGGGCCGCGCATGGACATCGCGCGCTTCGGCTCGGAGGCGTTTCGCGCCTCGCCGCGCCAGGCGGATCTGATCATCCTGGCGGGGCGGGTGTCGATCAAGATGGCGCCGATCATCCGCCGGTTGTATGACCAGATGCTGGAGCCGAAGTGGGCGATCTCGATGGGGGCGTGCTGCAGCTCGATGGGCGTGTTCAACAACTATGCGCTGGTGCCGGCCGACAAGTTCATGCCGGTCGATGTGCACGTGCCCGGGTGCCCGCCACGCCCGGAGGCGCTGATTCACGGGCTGTTGAAGCTGCGCAGGATGGTGCAGGACAACCCGGACATGGGCTGGCGCGAGCGTTACGGGGCAGTCGGCACCGAGGAGCACCCCTCAGATGTGTAGATGCGTGGCCACGCGCGGGCTATGGATGGGTGAGCCACAGCCAGTTCTTTCAGCGAACGCTGTCGGCGCCGCTCACCACACCTGTTGGCGTTGCGGGAGCGTTTAAATGCCTGACGCAACGGGGCTTGAGCTGCTCGCCAAAGAGCTGGGCGAGGCGACGATCGAGACGGTGTACTTCCGCGAACAGGCGACGATCGTGGTGGCGCCGGCGCACATCCGTACGGTGCTGCAGACGCTGCGTGCGCAGGGGTACGGGTTCCTGGCGAGCGTGCACGGCGTCGACCACTACCCCGAGGAGCCGCGGTTGGGCGTTGTGTATGAGCTGCTGGACATGAGCCGCGTCGATCGCGTGACGGTGAAGCTGCGCGTCTCGCTCGATGCGCCGCGCGTGGAGTCGGTGACGGCCGATTGGCCGACCGCGAACCATCAGGAGCGCGAGGTGTACGACATGTTCGGGGTCGTGTTCGCGGGCCATCCGGATCTGCGCCGGATCTTGATGCCCGAGGATTACGAGGGCCACCCGCAGCGGCGAGACTTCCCGGTGGGGGGCGAACCGGTGATCTTCACGCGCGACGAGGCGAAATGGCTGGAGGCGCGCGAGTGAGCCCAACCCCTATCGATAGCCCCTCGCTGTCCGACTACCGCCGCGGCGAGGAGAGCATCGAGCTGGCCCCGGTCGCCAAGCAGCTGGAAGGCGCATCGTCATCGTCATCGTCATCGGAGACGAGCGAGGAGCTGTTGACGCTCAACTTCGGCCCCCACCACCCGGCGACGCACGGCGTGCTGCGGCTGCTGGTGACGCTGCAGGCGGAGATCGTAAGGGACCTCAAACCGATCGTGGGGTATGTGCACACGGGGATCGAGAAGACGGCCGAGGACAAGGCCTACTGGAAGGTCATCCCGGTGATCGAGCGGATGGACTACCTGGCGTACTACTTCAACGCGATGGCCTATGTCGGCGCGGTGGAGAGGCTGGTGGAGGTCGAGGTCCCGGCGCGCGCGCAGTACCTGCGCGTGATCCACCTGGAGCTGAACCGCATCGCCTCGCATCTGATCTGGCTGGGCACGAGCGCGCTGGATCTGGGTGCGAGCTCGATCTTCCTGTACTGCCTGCGCGAGCGCGAACTGATCTTGGACCTGTTCGAGATGTCCTCGGGTGCGCGCATGCACACGCGCTACTTCCAGGTCGGGGGCGTGATGGAGGACATCCCCAGCGGGTTCGCGCGCAAGCTGCGCGAGTTCCTTCAGGTGATGCCCCGGCGTGCGGACGAGTACGGGGCGATCCTGAACGCCAACGAGATCGTGTTGCAGCGTTTGCGCGGGACGTGCCCGCTGGACGCGGAGACCCTGCTGTCACTCGGCGTGACCGGGCCGCTGCTGCGCGCGGCGGGCAACCCGTGGGACCTGCGCAAGGCGGCGCCGTACAGCTCCTATGAGGACTTCGAGTTCAAGATCCCGGTGGGCACGGTGGGCGACAATTACGACCGTTTCGCGGTGCGCTTGGCCGAGATTTACGAGTCGGTGAAGATCATCGAGCAGGCGTTGGAGGGGCTGCCGGAGGGGCCGCACATCACGAGCGATCGCAAGGTCGCGCTGCCGCCCCGGCATGAGCTGGCGACCTCGATGGAGGCGCTGATCCACCATTTCAAGCTCGTGACGGAGGGGTTCAGGGTGCCGCCGGGCGAGGTGTACAACCCGATCGAGTCCCCCCGTGGCGAGCTCGGCTGCTACGTGCGCTCGGACGGCAGCTCGAAGCCCGCGCGGGTGCACATGCGCGACCCGTCGTTCGTGAACCTGCAGGCGCTCGCGCCGATGTGCCGGGGGAGCTATATCGCGGACATGATCGCCACGACAGCCATGTTGGACCCGATTCTCGGGGGTATAGACAGATGAGTAGTTCCCCCGCCACATCTCGGGGCTGGGACCAGCCCGCGGACCTCGAAAAGGACCCGGCGACGATCCCCGACCCCGCCACGACGCCGGTGCCGGATGCGTTGCGCCGGGAGATCGAAGCGCACATGGCGCTGTACCCGGACACGCGCTCGGCCGCGCTGCCGGCGCTTCAGGCGGCGCAGCGCGTGCACGGGTGGTGCTCGCCGGAGGCGATCGAGCAGGCCGCGTGCGTGATGCGGGTTACGCCCGCGGAGCTGGATGCGGTCGTGACGTTCTACGACATGCTCGAGACCGAGCCGGTGGGCGCGAGCAGCGTGTACGTGTGCACGAACATCTCGTGCTCGCTGCGCGGCGCCGATGCGCTGTACGACGCGATGCGCGAGGCGGCGGGCGAGGACGCGGCGTTCAACGTGCGCGCGTTCGAGTGCCTGGGCGCGTGCGACATCGCGCCGATGGCCTCGGTCGACGGCGTGTACGTGGGACCGCTGAGCATCGAGGATGTGCCGCGGCTGTTGGAGGACGTGCGCGCGGGACGGGACGTGCTCCCGGACAAGCAGTTGGTTAAGCGAGCGTGCGCGGATGCGGGGGCGGGGAGCGGCGCATGAGCGAGAAGCTGCTGTTCAAGGACATCGACGAGCCGGGGCTGACGACGCTTGCGGTCTATGAAGCCCGCGGGGGCTATGAGTCGCTGCGCAAGGCCCTTCAGATGACTCCCGAGGAGGTGCTGAAGCAGCTGGAAGCCTCGAACCTGCGCGGGCGCGGCGGGGCGGGGTTCCAGATGGGCAAGAAGGTGTCGTTCCTGCCGCACGGGTCGATCGAGAAGTACCTGGTGTGCAATGCCGACGAGTCCGAGCCGGGGACGTTCAAGGACCGCGAACTGATGCAGAAGAACCCGCACATGCTGCTGGAGGGGCTGATCGTCGCCTCTTACGCGGCGGGCACGACGCGCTCGTTCATCTATATCCGCGGCGAGTACGCCCAGCAGGCCGACGTCCTGGACGCGGCGCTGCGCGAAGCGCGCGCGGCGGGATATGTCGGCGAGGACATCCTCGGCTCGGGGCATTCGCTGTCGCTCCTCGTGCACCGCGGCGCGGGCGCTTACATCTGCGGCGAGGAGACGGGCCTGTTGGACTCGCTTGAAGGCAAGCGCGGCAACCCGCGGCTGAAGCCGCCGTTCCCGGCCAACCAGGGTCTGTATCAGGGGCCGACGTTGATCAACAACGTCGAGACGCTGTCGACCGTGCCGAGCATCATTCGTATGGGCGGCGAGGAGTACGCGAGACTCGGCACCGAACAGTCGACGGGCACCAAGCTCGTGTCGGTCTCCGGCCACGTGCGCCGTCCGGGCAACTATGAGATCGAGCTGGGCGTCCCCTCGCGCGAGATCATCTACGGTCTCGCGGGCGGGCCGGAGGAGGGGCGTACGGTGAAGTGTTGGTTCCCGGGTGGCTCCTCGGCGCCGGTGTTGACGGCCGACGATCTGGACGTCCCCTACGACTTCGAGTCGATGGCGAAGGCCGGCTCGATGCTGGGCTCGGGCGCGATCATCGTGGTGGACGATTCGACGTCGATCCTGGACGTGGCGCTGAAGACCGCGAAGTTCTACCGGCACGAGTCCTGCGGCAAGTGCACCCCCTGTCGCGAGGGCACGAACTGGACCGTGAAGATGCTCGAACGGATCGACCGCGGCGAGGCGACGCCGATGGACCTGGAGATCATGGCCTCGGTGCAAGAGCACATCATCGGTCACTGCCTGTGCGTGCTGGGCGACGCGATGGCGATGCCGATCGGCTCGATGATCGCGAAGTTCAAAGGCGAGTTCGAAGCGCACATGGAGACCAGGCGCCTGGAAGCCCAAGTGCCGGCCGGGGCGAGCGCATGACAAATCCAGGCCGTGGAAGAACAAAGGTCGTTACAAGCGAAGGGCCGCAGGCCCGAAGCGCCACGGACGCCCGGAGGGCGTCCGTGTCCATCAAATCGCGGGACAGGATGTCCCGCGGAGCACTTCAATTGGAGGCCGTGTGATGCCACGGCCCCAGGAGAAAATCATCACTTTCACCATAGATGGCAAGGAGGTCCAGGCTCCCGAAAACGCCATGCTGGTGGACGCGGCCAAGCAAGGCGACGTGGAGATCCCGGTGTTCTGTTATGAGCCGAAATTGGGCAATCCGGTGGGGGCGTGCCGGATGTGCCTGGTGGAGATCGAGGGCATCGGAAAGCTGCAGACGGGCTGCTCGACGCCGGTGAAGGACGGGATGGTCGTGAACACCCAGTCCGAGCGCGTCAAGGAGGCCCAGCGCGCGGTGGTGGAGTTCCTTTTGATCAACCATCCGCTGGACTGCCCGGTGTGCGACAAGGGCGGGGAGTGCCCGTTGCAGGACATCACGTTCGGCTGGGGGCCGGGCATCTCGCGGTTCGTGGAGCCCAAGCGCCACTTCGTCAAGCCGCTCGAGCTCTCTTCGAAGATCGCGATCGACCGCGAGCGCTGCATCCTCTGCTACCGCTGCGTGCGCTTCAGCCAGGAGATTTCCGAGGACTATCAGCTCGTGCTGCTGGAGCGGGGCGCGCACTCCTACGTCTCGACGTTCGACGGCCATCCGTACGAGGCGCCGTTCAGCGGCAACATCGTCGAACTGTGCCCGGTCGGCGCGCTGACCTCGCGGCCATACCGGTTCAGAGCCCGGCCGTGGGACATCGAGGACGCGGGCTCGGTCTGCACGCTGTGCCCGTCGCAGTGCAACGTCACGCTGACGGTGCGCGACGAGCGCGTGCTGCGCGTGCAGGCGCGCGAGCATCCGGAGGTGGATGACGGCTGGCTGTGCGACCGCGGCCGCTTCGCCTATCCCGCGCTCGGGGGCATCCGGCCGGCGGACGGGACGGGCACGGTCGATCCGGGAGAGCGCATCACCGAGCCGATGATCCGCGACGGCGGCGAGCTGCGCGCCGTCTCCTGGGAGCGCGCGCTGGAGGAGGCCGCCGCGGGGCTGACCCGCGCGGGCGAGCGCACGGGCGCGCTGGTCGGGGGGCAGACCACGAACGAGGAGGGCTTCCTGCTCGCGCGCACGGTGCGCGAGGGGCTGGGCTCGCCGCACATCGACTCCCGCCGCGCGGGCACGCTGGGGCTGGAGCTGCACCGCGCGCTGAACGACCCGCGGCTGCAGGCGCGGGTGAGCGATCTGGAGTTCGCCCACGCGGTGCTCGTGCTCGCGACCGACCCGATCGAGGATGCGCCGATCCTCGACCTGCGGCTGCGCAAGGGCGCCCGCCGCCACGGCATGCGCATCGTGCAGGCCACCGCCGCGGACCTTCTCGATGCCGAACGCGCCGGTGGGCTGGTCGGGCAGCTGGGCGAGGCCGGCGAAGAGGTCGTGATCCTGTGGCACGAGCGTCTGACGGCCGGCCCCGACGGCGCGGCGAGCGCGCGGGCGCTGCTCGACCTCGCGGAGACGCTGTCGCTGGCGGACACTGACGGCGCGGGACTGCTGGAAATCCCCGCGGGCACGAACGGCCGCGGCCTGCGCGAGGCGGGCGTGCTCCCGAACGCCGGTCCGGGTCTGAGCGACGTCGCAGACGGTCTGGATACGCAGGGCATCGCCGATGGATTGATCGCAGGCGAGTTGAGTTGCCTGTATCTGTTGGGAACCGACCCGTCGCAGGACCCAGCGACCGACTCCGTGTGGGAGCAGGCATTCGAGCGGGCAAGCACGGTCATTGCACATGCGATGTTCCTCACGGACGGCATACGCGCGCACGCAAACGTGGTTTTCCCAGCGCAGGCATATGCCGAGAAGGAGGGCACGATCGTCCATCCCGACGGGCGCATCCAGCGGCTTCGTCCCGCTGTCGCGCATCCCGGAGCCACACGTTCGGAATGGCAGGTGCTCGCCGATCTGGCCAAGCTCGTGGGCATCGACCTGGAGGTGCTGACCGGCCCGATGGCCTCCCAGCAGCTGTTCGACGCGGTGCCTTTCTACGAGGGCCTTACATTGCAGGAGATTGGCGGCAAGGGAGTCCGCTGGCAGGAACGTAGACAGGCGGCAGCGGTCTCATGATCGCCACGGTCGGCTACTACGAAGAATGGTGGATCCAGGTCCTGAAGGCGATCGTCATCTTCGCCGTCGGCCTGCAGCTCGTGCCGGTCGTGGTGCTCGCCGAGCGCAAGCTGCTGGGGCGCTTTCAGGCGCGTTACGGACCGAACCGCATCGGCCCCTACGGCGCGCTGCAGCCGCTGGCGGACATCTTGAAGCTGCTGACCAAGGAGCAGTTCCGTCCGAGCACCTCGGTCGGCTTCCTGTTCGCGCTGGCGCCGCTGATCTCGATCGTCACGGCCGTGGCGGCGTTCGCGATCATCCCCTTTGGCAACGTGCAGAACATCTTCGGCACGCCCGTGGGGCTGTACGGGGTGGATGTGTCGATCGGGCCGCTGTACCTGTTCGCGTTCGGGGCGATCGCCTTCTACGGGATCATGCTCGGAGGCTGGTCGTCGGGCTCGAAGTACTCGTTCCTGGGGGCGATGCGCGGCGCGGCGCAGCTGATCTCCTACGAGGTTGCCCAGGGGCTGGCGCTCGTCGGGGTGATCATGACCGCGCAGACGCTGTCGCTGACGGGGATCGTGGAAGCGCAGAAAGGCATGTGGTTCATCGTGCCGCAGCTGTTCGGCTTCCTGATCTTCCTGACGGCGAGCTTCGCCGAGACCAACCGCGCGCCGTTCGACCTCACGGAGGCCGACGCGGAGCTGGTCGGCGGCTACAACACCGAGTACGGCGGCGGACGCTTCGCGTCCTATTACTTCGCCGAGTACCTGAACGTGCTGGTCGTCTCGGGCATCGTCACGACCGTGTTCCTCGGCGGCTGGCTGCTGCCCTTCGGCATTCACCCGCCCGGCTGGGTGGACCCGTTCGTGGTGCTGTTCAAGATGTCGCTGTTCACGTTCCTGTTCATCTGGGTGCGCGCGACGCTGCCGCGGCTGCGTTACGACCAGCTGATGTCCTTCGGCTGGAAGGTGCTGCTGCCGCTGGCGACGCTCAATGCCCTCGTCACGGCCGTGCTCGTGGTGGTGACGCACTGATGCCCGAGGAGACTCCCCTGCCCGCCCCGCTGCCCCCTGACGCCGCCCCCCAGCTGCCGCCCGTGCCGGCCGGCGGTGTGACCGTCACGGCCTGGAGTCCCGGCGAGGACGTGATCGAGGTCCAGCGCACTCCCGCGCCCGGTCCAGCGCGCGGCACGTGGCGCACGTTCCGTGAGACCGCGCGCGGCCTTGCGACGACGTTCGGACGGATGCTGGAAAAGCCCGTGACGATCGAGTATCCGGAGGAGAAGACCCCCGTCTATCCGCGCTTTCGCGGCCGCCACAAGCTGCACCGCTTCGAGGACACCGGCCTGGAGAAGTGCGTCGGCTGCTCGCTGTGCGCCGCGGCCTGCCCGGCCGACTGCATCCGCGTGGTGGCGGCCGAGAACACGCCCGAGCACCGCGTGTCCGCCGGCGAGCGCTATGCGGCGGTGTATGAGATCAACCTCTCGCGCTGCATCTTCTGCGGCTACTGCGAGGTGGCGTGCCCGTTCGACGCGATCACGATGGGCCACGACTACGAGCTCTCCGACTACGACCGCACCGATCTGATCTTCACCAAGGAGATGCTGCTGGCCGAGCCGCTGGAGCGCACGCCGTTGAGGAACGAGGGCGAATAGATGGCCACGGACACCGTTTGCATGACGATGCTCGACAGGCGCGAACGCGCGCTTTGCCGCCGCCAAGGGACTCGCCCGCGGTGAGCCAGATCATGTTCTTCCTGGCCGGCTTCGGCGCGATCGCGGGCGCGATCGGCGTGGTGATGCTGCGCGACCCGTTCTTCGCCGTGCTCGCGCTCGTCGCCCACCTGTTGTCGCTGGCGATCCTGTTCCTGCTGCTGCGCGCCGAATTCGTCGCCGCCGTGCAGGTGGTGGTGTACGCGGGCGCGGTGATGGTGCTGTACGTGTTCGTCGTCGCCTACGTCGGCGGGCGCGAGGAGCCGGTCGGAGACCTGCTGCGCGGGCGCGGCCCGGCGGGGGCGCAATTGCGCCTCGGCGCGGCGATCCTCGGCGGAGCGCTGCTCGTGGAGCTGTTGATCGCGCTGCTCGGCACGGGCCTGAAGGCCGTCGACGGCGATGGCGCGCCGTATGCGCCGGGTCCGAAGACGTTCGGCACGCCCGCCTACATCGGCCAGCTGCTGCTGACGCGGTTTCTGCTCGTGTTCGAGGTCGCCTCGCTGCTGTTGCTGATCGCGGCCGTCGGAGCGGTCGTGCTCGCGCGGCGACGGGGCGGTATCGACGACGACGGCGAGGGCGACGCGAGGCGAGTGCTGACCCCGCTGGACCTGATCCGCCCGCGCGAGACGGGGACGATGGCCGAGGGCGTCGGTGGCGTCCCGTTCGCGATCGCGCGCGCGCGAGAGCGCAGCGAGGCGTACGAGTCCGCTCCCGATGCTCGCTCCGCCGGTGAGTCCACCCCCGACGGCGAGCCGGTCGGCGCCACAGCTGCAACCGAACAGAAGGACGGCTGGTAATGGCGATCGGCTGGTATCTGGCGGTCTCCGCGATCGTGTTCTCGCTCGGCGCCGCCGGCGTGATGGTGCGGCGCAACCCGCTCGTGGTGCTGCTGTGCCTGGAGCTGATGCTCAACGGCGCGAACCTCGCGCTGGTCGCGTTCTCGCGCATGTGGGGCAACGGCGACGGGCAGGTGTTCGCGCTGATCGTGATGACGGTCGCGGCCTGCGAGGTCTGCATCGGGCTGGGCCTGGTCGTGGCGATTCATCGCCGCAAACTGCCCATAGATGTGGATGAGCTGCGGGAGCTTCAGGGCTAATGGCAACAACGACCTGGGGTTGGCTGGTGCTGCTGTTCCCGCTGCTGGGGACGCTGATCATCGGCTTTGGATACCGCGTCCTACCGGGCCGCTCGGCCGGGGTGATCGGCACGGCCGCGATCGGGCTGGCGTTCGTGGCGGCGCTCGGCGCGCTGATCTCGCTGGAGAGCCATTCGACCTCCAACCAGGAGCTGACCTCGACGCTGTGGAACTACGCGAACACGGTCGGCGTGAACGCGAAGGTGTCGATCCTGGTGGACCCGCTGTCGGTGTTCATGATCCTGATCGTCAGCGGGATCTCGAGCATGATCCATCTGTACTCGATCTCCTACCTCGAAGAAGATCGCGGGTTCGCGCGCTACTTCGCGTACTTGAACTTCTTCGTGTTCGCGATGTTGCTGCTGGTGCTGGCGGGCAACTTCCTGCTGCTGATCGTGGGATGGGCGCTGGTCGGCGCGGCCTCCTACCTGCTGATCTCGTTCTGGTACCGGCGCACGACCGCCACGGAAGCCGGGATCAAGGCGTTCGTGATCAACGTGCTCGGCGACGCGGGGCTGGTGCTGGGTACGTACTTCATCTTCAAGCACACGCACACGCTCGACTTCCTCGGCACGTTCGCCGCCGCGCCGCACGTGTTTCACTCAGGCGAAGCGGACATCGTCGCGGGCTGCCTGCTGCTCCTGGTGGGCGCGATCGCGAAGTCGGCGCAGATCCCGCTGCACACCTGGCTGCCCGACGCGATGGAGGGCCCGACTCCGGTCAGCGCGCTGATCCACGCGGCGACGATGGTCACGGCGGGCGTGTATCTGATCGCGCGCATGCACGTGTTGTTCGAACTGGCCCCGGCCGCGCAGGACACGGGCGCGGCGATCGGCGCGATCACGCTGCTGATCGCCGGCACGATCGCGCTCGTGCAGACCGACATAAAGCGCGTGATCGCCTACTCGACGATGTCGCAGATCGGCTACATGATCATGGGCGAGTCCATCGGCGCGTACGCGGCGGGGATGTTCCACCTGATGACGCACGCCTTCTTCAAGGCGCTCTTGTTCATGGGCGCCGGCTCGATCATCGGCGCGATGGCGGGCGAGCAGTCGCTGCAGAAGATGGGCGGCTTTCGCAGGGCGCTGCCGTTCACGTTCGCGTGCTTTGTGATCGGCGGCCTGGCGCTGTCGGGGATCCCGCCGTTCTCGGGGTTCTTCTCCAAGGACGAGATCCTGCTCGTCACGGCAGAGCGCGGCGGCTGGCACTGGATCTTGTACGTGATGGGCTATATCGGCGCGTTCATCACCGCGATCTACACGTTCCGGATGATCTTCCGCGCGTTCTACGGCGACCCCGTCAAGGAGGCGCGGGAGCTGGAAGCAGGCCATCTGCACCACGCCTCCCAGCCGACGAACCCCGCCAACGGCGAAGTCGAGGACACCGACGTGGGCTTCCCCGGCCCGCACCACACAATCGCCGAGCGCGCACTGCCGATGAAGGTGGCGATGAGCGTGCTGGCGATCGGCGCGGTGGGCGCGGGACTCGTGCAGATCCCGGAAGTCGACGACGTGATCACGAGCTTCCTGCGCCCGACGTTCGCGGGCTCGCCCCTGTATGAACCGCACACGCGCGACGGCCTCTTGATCTTCGGGCTGTGCCTGGGCACGGCGCTCGGCCTGACGGGCATCGCGATCGCCTACCGCATCTGGGTCAAGAACCCGGCGTTCGCGGTGCGCGCGCGCGAGCGGTTCGGAGCCGTGTATGAGCTGCTGTGGCACAAGTGGTACTTCGACGAGCTGATCGACGCGCTCGTGGTGCGCCCCGCCGCCGCGTTCGGCCGCTTCGCCACGGGCACGTTCGAGCGCGTGTTCGTGCAGGACACGCTCATCGGCGGCTCCACCGGGATCGTGCGCGCGGGGTCGGCCGCGGTGCGCGCGGTGCAGAGCGGCTTTTTGCGCTACTACGCGGCGCTGCTCGTGCTCGGCGTGACGGGCGTGTCCCTCTACTTCCTCTTGCAGACCTGATGCCGCCGCTTTCGATCCTGATCTGGCTGCCCGCCGCGTGTGGGGTGATCGGCGCGATCCTGTGCACGCTGATCGGGCGCGCTCGCTCCTCCTCCTCCGGCGCCGCCCCGCTCGCGAGCGGCGTCGAGAGCGCGCGGACGGACGCGACACCTGATGCGCGCGGCGATGGCTGGGACGTCCCCGGCGTGGTGGCGCTGATCGGCACGCTGGGCGCACTGGGCCTGGCGATCGGCTACATCGCCGACTACTCGCCGGGCACGAGCGGCCTGACGCACGTCACGGACGTGGTGTGGATCAGCGAACTGGGCATCCATTACAAGCTCGGGGTGAGCGGACTGAACGTGTTCCTGGTGGGACTGACGACGCTCTTGTTCGCGGCCGCGACGATCGCCGCGAACCTGCGCTCGTGGGAGCGCCCGCGGCTGTTCTGGTGCTTCTTCATGCTCGCCGAGTCCGCCGTGCTGGGTGCCCTGCTCGCCCAGGACCTGGCGCTGTTCGTGGCGTTCTTCGACCTGATGCTGATTCCGTTCTACTTCCTGACGGGCATGTGGGGCCGGGGCACGCGCGAGCAGCGCGTGAAAGCGACGATCAAGCTCGTGATCTACACGCTCGTGGGCTCGCTGCTGATGCTCGCCGCGGCGATCGCCACCGGGGTGCTGGCCGCGCAGCAGGGCGGTGGGCACATCACGTTCGTGCTCTCGGCGCTGCAGGCCATGCCCCTGAGCAAGGGCTCACAGGAGTGGATCTTCCTGTTCTTCGCCGCGGCGTTCCTGGTGAAGATGCCGGCGTTCCCGCTGCACGGCTGGATGCCGGACGGGTACAGGGCGATGCCGATCGAGGTGCTGATGGTCTTCAGCGGCGTGCTCTCGAAGGTCGGCGCGTACGGGTTCCTGGCGATCGTGCTGCCGCTGTTCCCGCAGGGCGCGGCGCACTTCCAGACGCTGATGCTGGTGATCGCGCTCGTCTCGATCCTGTACGGATCGGCGGTCGCGTTCGCGCAGACCGACGCGCGGCTGATCGCCGGATACTCCTCGGTCGCCCAGCTCGGGTTCATCACGCTGGGGATCTTCGCGCTGAACCCCCAGGGCGCACAGGGCGCGCTGCTGCAGATGGTCAACCACGGCCTCGTGGTCGCGCCGCTGCTGTTCATCGTCGCGATCCTCTCGCGCCGCGCGGGCGGCTCGGAGGACGTGCGCGACATGGGCGGGATCGCGTTCCGCGCGCCGGTGCTGGCGTCGGTCTTCCTGATCGTCTCGCTGGCGACGCTGGCGATGCCGGGCTCGGCGAACTTCGTCGGCGAGTTCATGATCCTGCTGGGCGTCTTCCAGGCCAAGCTCGTTATCGCGATCATCGCGTTCGCCGGTGTGGTGATGGCGAGCGTGTACGCGCTGCGACTGTTCATCCGCGCGATGCACAACCGCGTCGGCAAGGACGTGGACTCGCGGGAGATCTCGCTGCGCGACGGGCTCGTGCTCGTGCCGCTCGTCGCGGTGATCGTGTTCATGGCGATCTACCCGCAGCTGGCGCTGAAGCGCAGCGAAGGCTCGACGAAGGCCGCGGTGGCGAGCGCACAGGCGGTGGCCGATCCGGCCTCGACAGCCGTGGCGAGCCTTGTGCCCGGGCGCCCGAACGTGCCAGCACCATCGCGATACTGCGGTCCTAACGGGGCCTACGCCACTTGCTACGAAGGCACGAAGACGGGGAGCTCAAACCCGTGAGCCTGCTCGCCACCACCACCCTCAAAGGCCCGCACGTGGACTTCGCGGCCCTCTCCCCCCTGATGGCACTGCTGGGCGGCGCGGCGATCGTGCTGCTCGTCGGACTCCTGGGCTCGCGCTGGGTCCGCGCGCAGCTCGTGCCCGCGCTCAGCCTGCTCGCGCTCGGCACGGCCGCGGGCCTCACCATCTGGCAGTGGAACGCGGAGAAGTCGATCGTCGCGGGCGCGCTGCGCATCGACAGCCTCTCGCTGACGCTCAACCTGATCCTCATCGCGGGTGGGGTATGCACGGTGCTGCTGGCCTGGCGCTCGCTGGCCGCGCGCGAAGCCGCGCACGGCGAGTGGCATGCGCTGCTGCTCACGTCGATCGGCGGCATGTCGCTGCTGGCGGCGGCGCAGAACACGGTCGCGCTGTTCCTCGGGCTAGAGTTGCTGTCGATTCCGCTGTACGTGCTGTGCGCGACCGAGCTGAAACGAGAGCACTCGCTGGAGTCGGGGCTGAAGTACCTGATCGTCGGCTCGGTCGGCTCGGCCACCTTGCTGTATGGGCTGGCGCTGATCTACGGCGCGACGGGTCAGACCGACTTCGCCGGCATCGACTCGGCGCTCTCCAGCGGCACCCTCGCGACCGACCCACTGACGCTCACGGGCGTCGCGCTGTGCGTGGCGGGACTGTGCTTCAAGGCGTCGGTGGCGCCGTTCCATCAGTGGACCCCGGACGTGTACGAGGGCGCGCCGACGCCGGTGACGGCGTTCATGGCGGTGGCGACGAAGGTCGCCGCGCTGGGCGTGTTCCTACGCCTGTTCGACGTGGCGCTGATCGAAGCGCACGCGAGCTGGGGCATCGCGGTGGCGGTCTTGGCCGCAATCACGATTATCGTCGGCAACGTCGGCGCGCTGGGACAGTCCTCGCTGAAGCGGATGCTCGCCTACTCCTCGGTCGCGCAGGCCGGCTACATGCTCGCGGGCGTGGTCGTCGCGAGCAAGCTGGGCGCGCAGGCGACCGTGTTCTATCTGGCCGTGTACCTGTTCCTGAACATGGCCGCGTTCGCGACGATCCTCGCGCGCGAGCGCGAAACGAGCCTCGGGGACAGCGTCGCGGCGATGCGCGGCCTCGGCCGCGAGCGCCCGCTGCTGGCCTGGCCGATGACGCTGGCGATGCTGGGGCTGGCGGGCATCCCCGCGACGGCGGGGTTCATGGGCAAGTTCTACCTGATCGACGCCTCTGTCTCGGGGGGTTACACGTGGCTGGGCGTGGTGATCGTGATCGGCTCGATGATCTCGCTCGGCTACTACCTGCCGGTGATCGCGGCGATGTGGATGAGCGAGGCGCCCAGCCCCGCGGACGCCCCGCCCACCACGGCTGCGCCCACGCCGGGACCGGCCCCCGCCGAGGGCGCGCTGCCGGCGCTGGCGGGCGGCTCGCCGGAGCTGGACGAGGACCCCGCGTACCCTGCTCGTGCGGGCGCCGTGGCGCGCACTCAGCCCGAGGTGGCGCTCGTGGCGATCGTCTCCGGCGCGGCGATCCTCTTCTTCGGCATCGTGCCCCAGCCGCTGTTCAACCTCGTGCACGGGGTCGGCAGCGCGCTCGGGCTGCTGTAGACGGATGTAGTCGGCCGCAGTCGAGGATGTGTGGGTCTGACTACGACCAAGCGGTGCGATTCCATTGCAGATAGCGTATGCCGGATGTCTGAACTGGTCGTGCGCCTCTCGGAGGATGGCGGCGTTAATCCTCTTTGGGGAGAAGGCATTGCGCTGCGCGACAAGTATCCGTCTGAGATAGTGCTCGACCTCAGAGCGATCGTATTTATTGATCCGATAACGCTGATTCGTATGCGCGGGCTCATCGATGTGGCCTGCGCCACGGGATGCGCCATCGAGATCCTCTCCCCCCGCGGTTCGCTCATGCGCAACTACCTCGAATGGATGCGTCTGGGCGCCGACCTTCCGACGAACTGCACCTCGGACCTTGAGACTCTCGACTCGCCCAACAGCAGCAAGGTCCTGATTCCCGTGACTCGTCTGGGCTCCACAACCGATGTCACGGAACTCGAACGCGTGCTCGAAGACCTCTACTTGGCGTATTTCGAAGGTCCGCTGGCACTGCTCGCCGATGCTTTCACGAGGACCATCGGCGAGATCAGCGACAACGCGACCACACATGGCAAGTCGCCGGTCGGAGGCGCCTATGTGGCGGCCCAGCGCTACAGCAACAAGAGGTGCGTAATCGCGGTCGGGGATCTCGGCATCGGCATCGCAGACCACATGGCCCAGGCATACGCCGGTCTCGATGACGAGACCGCGATTCGTCTGGCGACAAAGGAGGGGAAGTCCGGCACGGGCGACCCCCAGCGCGGGTTCGGCTACCAGTACGTGATCGATGGCATCAAGGACGCACGGATCAAGTCAGGCGAGCTGCGCATATGGTCGGGCCACAGCCGCTTTCGCCTTCTCGCACAAGACGGCGTACAGGCGCGTCGTCGCGCTTGGGCTATCGACGAATCCACGAAGGGCACCTGGGTTCGGGTTGAACTCGTCGGCCAATAGTCGCCGGGTTTCTGCGACCGAACGTCCCAAATCCCCCGCAAGGGAGCAACTTCGGTGCGAAAAATGGTTTGCAGGAGTAGGAGACAATCATCTCGAAATGGGCTCTGAACCTCAAGATCTGCTTTCATTCTGCCGAAGTTTGGGGTACGCTTGACCCCCGAATCTTCCGAGCCCAAGAGAAGGAGGACCGTGATGGTGTTTCGTTTGGCCGACCACGGCCTCGTCCTGTTGACGCGCGTTCGTGGCGAAGCGATACGCGATGAACTGCTTGCGGGGCTGACTCCTGGAGAAGCGGTCGTCATCGACTTTGACGAGGTGCGCAACGCCTCGTATTCATTTCTGGACGAATTCGTAGGGGAGCTCGCCGCGCGGCTGGAGCCGAGTCCCGAGCTCATCAACGTCCTGCAGAAGATCTCCGAGACGATCGCGGAAAGCCTGCGCAACCGCGGGCTCGACCAAAGCATCGCCGTCTCGCTCGAAGCCGCATAGGCCAGACTACAGCGCTGCCTCCGCCGCCCGCTCGGCTTCGTGCAGCTGCCGCTCGACCAGATCCAGGCCCGACTCCCAGAAGCCCGGATCGGCGAGGTCGACGTCCACGATGCGGCCCAACTCCTCGGGGTTTTTCGAGCCGCCGGCGGCCAGCAGATTCAGGTACTGCGGCACGAACTCGGCGCCGCGCTGCTCGTAGCGGTCGTACACCGACAGCGCCAGCAGCTGACCGTAGGCGTAGGCGTAGACGTAGCCGGGCGAGCCGATGAAGTGCGGGATGTAGGACCACCACGAGCGGTAGCCGTCGGTGATCTCCACCGAGTCGCCCAGCAGCTCGGCCTGGCTCTCGAACCACAGCTCGCCGAAGCGCTCCACCGACAGCTCGCCCTCGCCGCGCCGGGCGGTGTGGACGAGATCCTCGAAGCGGTTCATCGCGACCTGGCGGAAGACGGTCGCGATCGTGTCCTGCAGGTTCTCCGCGAGCAGCGCCAGGCGCGAGGCGGGCGTGGAGTCCTCGGCCAGCAGGCGCCCGAACACGATCGTCTCGGCGAACACCGAGGCGGTCTCGGCGAGCGTCAGTGGGGTGCCCTGGTGAAAGATGCCCTGACGCGCGGCCAGCGCGAAGTGCACGCCGTGGCCGAGCTCGTGCGCGAGCGTGAGCACGTCGCGCCGGCGCGAGGTGTAGTTGAGCAGCACGTATGGATGCACCGCGGGCACCGCCGAGGCGCAAAACGCCCCGCCGCGCTTGCCCGGCCGCAGCGGGGCGTCGATGTAGCGTTCGTCGAAGAAGCGTTTGGCGAGTGCTCCCAGCTCGGGGGAGAACGAGCCGTAGCAGTCGAGCACCACCTCGCGCGCCTGGGCGAACGTGTACGTGACGTCGTCGTCGGTGACCGCGGCCATGCGGTCGTAGTCGGCGATCCGTTCCACGCCGAGCAGGCGCGCCTTCAGCCGATACCAGCGACGCGCGATCTCATAGCGTCCGCGCACCGCCTCGATCAACGCCTGCACGGACTCGTCGCTCGCTTCGTTGGACAGGTTGCGCGCGGCCAGCCAGTGGGGGTAGCGACGCAGGCGATCGTCGGTCGCCTTGTCGGCGAGCAGCGTGTTGAACAGGAACGCGCGCGTGCGCAAGCCCGGCTGCAGCGCCACAGTGATCGCCTCGGCGGTCGTGCGACGCAGCTCGCGATCGGGCAGTACGAGGTTGCTGAGCGCGAGATCCAGCGGCACGCGTTGCCCCCGGGCCTCCTCGCCCCCATCGCCGTCCGGGGCAGTACCCGAGACGCCGTCCGCGGCGCCCCCGCCGGGGGCGGGCAGCTCGACCTCGATCGCCGAGGTCAGCTCCTCGAACAGCCGCGACCAGGCCGAGGCGCCGGTGAGCGACTTCTCGGCGAGGATCTTCTCCTCGGGCTCACTGAGCAGGTGATCGCGGTAGCGGCGGGCGCTGCGCAGGTGATGGCGGCAGAAGTCGAGATCCGCGCCGTCGCCACCCCCGCCGTCCAGCAGCTCGTCCACGCGCTCTTCGGGAAGTGCGGCCCACTCCAGCTCGAAGAACAGCAGCGTCGTCTCGATCGCCGTGCCCTGCTCCTGCGTGCGCTGCAAAAGCGCACCGCGCGCGGGATCGGACGTATCGGTGGAGAAGTCCAGGGCCGCATATGTGCCGGCGCGGCCGACGAGGTCGTGGATCACGGCCAGCTCACGCATCGCCTCGGCCAGCCCGGAACTGTCGAGCTCTCCCAGCTTGCCGGCGTAGCGCTCGGCGAAGGCCTGCGAGCGCGTCAGCGCCTCCTCGAGGCGGCGGGCGACTCCCTCGGGACCCTCACCGTCCACGAGCGCACCGAGATCCCAGGAGGTCTGCTCAAGCTCCGGATCGGTGGTCGTCGCGGCCATGCTCACGGCAGCTTATCCGCCGCGACCCGCGGGCTCCTCTACTCGTACTGCAGCGCCTCCAGCACGTTCAGACGGGCGGCGCGCCGGGCGGGGAAGATCGCGGCGAGGATGCCGGCGAGGACCGCGGCGATCACGAACACGACGAGCGTGCCCACGGGGATCGTGAAGGTGGGGTATTCGATCGCCTGCCCGACCATGATCGCGAGCACGATCCCGACGGGGATCCCGAGCGCGGCGCCGATCAGGGCGGTGACGATGCTCTCGTGCCGGATCATCCGGCGCAGCTGACGGCGGCTCATGCCGACGGCGCGCAACATGCCGAGCTCGCGCGTGCGCTCGAAGACGGTCAGCACGAGCGTGTTGACGATCCCGAAGAGGCTGATGACGATCGACAGCGAGAGCAGCACGTAGAGCAGGTTCAAGAGCGTGTCGATGCCCTGCTCCTGGCTGGACTTGAACTGGCTCTCGGTCTGGATCTTCGCGTCCGGGAAGCCCGCCAGCGCGCGCTGCAACGCGAGCGTGTTCGCCGGCGTAACGCCGCCGGCGATGTTCACGAACGTGAAGACGTTCTGCGGGTTTTCGTATTCGGCGTCGAAGCGCTGCGTGGAGATGGTGACGTCGCCGTAGGGCGAGCCGCCCTTGGGGGGCGCGAAGATGCCGCGCAGTTCAAGATGCATGACGCGCCCGGCGGGCGTCTCCACGGCGATCGGCGAACCCACGTGCAGGTGCAGTTCTTTGGCGTAGTCCTTGGCGACGAACGCTCCGCTCTGACCCAGTTCAGCCGGCACCGCAGGCGATCCCTGCTGCCACTTGACGACGATCACCCGGCTGATGTCCGGCGAGACGCCGCTGACGTTGATTTTGCTCCCGAACGCCCGGCCCTGTCCGGCGCGCACGCCCGAGACCACCCCCACCCCGGGCACGCCGGCCACCGCCTGCGCCGAGGCGATCGACACGGGCGAGAAGTTGTTCGTGGCCGTGAGCGCATAGTCGGCCTTGAACAGCTGGCTCACGGAGCTCTCGAACGTCGCCTTCAGACCGGTCGCCAGCACCGAGACGAGCGTCACGAGCGCGAGGCCGATCATCAGCGCCGAAGCGGTCGAGGCGGTCCGCGCCGGGTTGCGCATCGCGTTCCCGCGCGCGAGCTTGCCGGCGGCGCCGCCGATCCTCGTCGCGGGCCAGCCGAGCACGGAGGCCAGCGGCGGCACGAGCACCTTCGCGAGCATCGCCACGCCGACGAACAGGCCCGCCGCGCCGAGGCCGATCGCGAGCAGTCGCGTGCCCGTCGCCAGGCCACCGACGAACAGGCCGATCCCCATCAGCGCGACCGCGATGGCGATCGTCAACAGCGCGGCGGGAGTGCCGAAGCGCGCGAACCGTGAGGGTGGCAGCAGCGCGCCCTCACGCACCGCCGCGATCGGCTGCACGTGCGTGGCGCGCAACGCCGGGCGCAGCGCCGCGAGCGCGGTGATCAGCACGCCGACGGCGAGCGAGACGACGATCGTGCGCGTCGCGAAGACGGTGCTCGCCTGCGGCAGGTCGATGCCGAAGGAGACGAACAGCGAGTTCAGGCCCTTGGCGAGCCCCAGGCCGAGGAACAGCCCGATCACCGACGCGATCAGCCCGATCACGAGCGCTTCGAGCAGCACCGAACGCAACACCTGGCGACGGGTCGCCCCGAGCGTGCGCAGCGTCGCCAGTTCGCGCGTGCGCTGGGCGATCGTGATCGAGAGCGTGTTCGCGATCACGAACGCCCCCACGAACAGCGCGACACCCGCGAATGCCAGCAGGAAGTCCTGGATAATGCTCAGGAACCCGTTCGTGTTGCTCGTCGCGTGTTCGGCTTCCGCTTCGCCTGTGCGCACCTGCGCGCTCGCGGGCAGGATCGCGGCGACTTCGCGCACGACCTGCTTCGGCGTGTATCCGGGCCGGTCCGCGATCGAGATCGAGTCCAGGCGGCCCGCCTTGCCGAACAGGCGCTGGGCGACGGCGAAGTCGAAGATCGCCATCGTCGCGCCGCCGAGTGAGGAGACACCGCCGATCTTGGCGATGCCCGCGATCCGCATGCGCTGCTCGCCGCCGCGCGCGATCACGCCGATCGCCTCGCCCACGGCGAAGTGCTTGGTTTCGGCCGTGTTCGCGTCGATCGCCACTTCGCCGGGCCCCGACGGCCACGTGCCGGCGACGAGCTGCAGCGGGTTGAAGCGCTGGTTGCCCTGCGCGTGCACGCTGAACGCGAGACCGGGAGCGCCACCGCTCGATATCACCTTGCCATTCCGACCCACCAGCTGGGCCGTGTCCGCGATGCCGCCCTGCGCTTCCCTGACCCCGGGGAGGCCACGCACGCTCGCGAGCAGCGATTCGGAGATCGAGGGTGCCGTCCTCGCGCCGCCGCCGCCCCCGCCATGTTCATCGCCGCCGATCGCGCTCTTGCCGGTGACGACGACGTCGGTGTGCTTGTAGACCTGCGTGAACACCGTCCCAAACGCTGATTTGATCGTGTCGGTGAGGATGTACGTGCCGCTGATCATCGCCACGCCGAGCACGATCGCCAGGGCCGTCAATGCTGCGCGGAGCTTGCGCCGCGCGAGGCCTTTGAGCGCAACCGCGATCACGTGGACAGACCGCCCGTCACCGCGATCACGCCGACAGTTCGCCCATCACGGCCAGCACCTCGGCGGCGCTCGCGCCGGTGAGCTCCTTCACGATCAGCCCGTCGGCGATGAACAGAATGCGATCGGCGATCGCGGCGGCGCGCGGATCGTGAGTCACCATCACCGTCGTCTGGCCGTAGGCGTCGACCGAGGCGCGCATCAGCTCGAGGATCTCTCCGCCAGTTTTGGAGTCGAGGTTGCCCGTAGGCTCGTCGGCGAGCAGGATCGTCGGCCGCGTGATGAGCGCGCGGGCGATCGCCACGCGCTGCTGCTCGCCCCCGGAGAGCTCGGCCGGGCGGTGATCGCGTCGCTTCTCCAGGCCGACCTTCGCGAGGAGCTCGTCGAGCCACGCCCGATCCGGGCGCTCGCCGGCGATCGAGAGCGGCAGCAGGATGTTCTCCTGCGCGTCGAGCATCGGCAGCAGGTTGAAGAACTGGAAGATGAAGCCGATGTGTTCGCGGCGCAGTCGCGTCAGCGCGCCGTCATTGAGCGCGCCGAGCTCCGTGCCGGCGATCGTGACCGTGCCCGACGTGGGCTGGTCAAGGCCCGCCAGCAGGTGCATCAGCGTGGACTTGCCCGAGCCCGACGGACCCATCACGGCGACGAGCTCCCCCGCGCGCACGTCGACGTCGACACCGCGCAGCGCATCCACGGCGGTGTCGCCCTCGCCGTAGCGCCGCGTCAACGCACGCGCCACGACAGGCGTCTGCGGGGCGGCGCCGTCGCTTGTCGGATCCATCACCGCGTCTATGCCAGCATTCATCGAGCCCAGTCTACGGGGTCGTCTTGCGGACGAAGAGCCGCACTGCGCGATCCGATTGAGCGCCGAGAAGATGTCGTCCGAAGGGTCGTCCAGGATGCGCTATGCATGAGTGAGACAGGAACACTACCCGGCCGGGACACGATGGCAACCGACATGCGCGAGATCAGCCCTTCCGTCTTCCTCATAGCGCGCCCGTCGATCAACGTCGAGGGCATGCGCGACTACCTCGAGGACGTGGGCGGCGCCTCCTGGCTAGAGCGTCGCGTAGCCGAGACCGAAGGCTCGCTGCTGAACGATGGAGAGCTGCTGGTCGAGTTCGGCGGCCGGGTCTGCTACCGCAGCTGGGAGCCTGGCTTGAACCCCAACGTGACTCGTGTGCGCACCGACCGACATGCGTACTTCGCCAACATCCTACGCTGCGGCCACGGCAGCGTACTGGAGCACGCTAACTATTCCTTCGCGCTGCGCAATGTAAGTCGTGTATTCACACACGAGCTCGTCAGGCACCGTGCCGGCTCGGCGTTCAGCCAGGAGAGCCTGCGTTATGTACGTCTGACTGAGATCGGCTTTCGTGTACCACCAGCGCTTGAGCCGATCCGCGGGCAGGTGCTGAGCCTCGTCGAGCAGCTGGAGGAGTTCCAAAACACCGCCGCCGACGCGCTCGGCCTCGATGATGAGGGCGTGCCGTTTCACGTCAAGAAGGAGATCACCTCAGCGCTGCGCCGCCTCGCGCCTACCGGTTTGAGCACGGACATAATTTGGACCGCAAACGTTCGCACGCTGCGCCACGTGATCGAGATGCGCACCGCCGAGGGCGCCGAGGAGGAGCTGCGACTCGTTTTTGACAAAGTCGCCCAGATCATGAGAGAAGAGGCCCCCGAGCTCTTCCAGGACTTCACCCGCCACGAGGATGGCTGCTGGGTGCCCGAGCACCGCAAGGTCTAGGAGGACTCCTAGGAGGGACGACGATTCAGTCCTCCTCGGCCTGCAATGCGGCGACGCGCTCCTCCAGCTGAGACATCACCGCCGGGTCGCGCAGCGTCGTGACGTCGCCCAGGGCGCGCCCCTCGGCGATGTCACGCAGCAGGCGGCGCATGATCTTGCCCGAGCGCGTCTTGGGCAGGTCCTCGGCCCAGATGATGCGCTTGGGGCGGGCGAACTTGCCGATGCGCTCGGCGACGGTGTCGCGGATGCCCTGCACCGTCCGCTCGTCGCCGGAGAGGTCGCCCTGCAGCGTGACGAACGCGACGATCGCCTGGCCGGTGTCCTCGTCGTGCTGGCCGATCACCGCCGCCTCGGCGACGTCGGGATGGGCGACGATCGCCGACTCGACCTCGGCCGTGGAGAGCCGGTGCCCGGAGACGTTGACGACGTCGTCGATGCGCCCGATCACCCATAGGTAGCCGTCCCTGTCGCGGCGAGCCGCGTCGCCCACGAGGTAGGTCTCCTCGCCGAAGCGCTTGAAATAGGTCTCGACGAAACGCTCGTCCTCCTTGTAGAGCGTGCGCAGCATCGACGGCCACGGGCGCGTGAGCACGAGCAGCCCCTGACCCTCCTCGATCGGTTCGCCGGTGGACTCGTCGCGCACCTCCGCGAAGACGCCCGGGAAGGGCTGGGTGGCAGAGCCGGGCTTCGTCTCGGTGATGCCCGGCAGCGGCGTGATCATGATCGCGCCGGTCTCGGTCTGCCACCAGGTGTCCACGATCGGACAGCGTTCGTGGCCGATCACCTTGTGGTACCACAGCCACGCCTTCGGGTTGATCGGCTCGCCCACCGAGCCGAGCAGCCGCAGCGTCGACAGGTCGTGCTCGTTCGGCCATTGCGCCCCCCACTTGATGCAGGCGCGGATCGCCGTCGGCGCGCAGTACAGGATGCTCACGCCGTAGCGCTCGATGAGCTCCCACCAGATCCCCTTGTGGGGATAGTCGGGGGCGCCCTCCCACATCACCGAGGTGGCGCCGTTGGCCAATGGGCCGTAGACGATGTAGGAGTGTCCCGTGACCCAGCCGACGTCGGCGGCGCACCAGTAGACGTCCGGATTGGGATCCCCACCCGCCCTCAGGTCGAACACGTAGCGGTGGGTGGCCGAGACGCCCGTCAGATAGCCGCCGGTCGTGTGCAGGATGCCCTTCGGCTTGGCCGTCGAGCCGGAGGTGTAGAGGATGTACAGCGGATGCTCGGCGTCCAGCGGCTCGGCCGGGCAGTCGGGGTCGGCGGCCGCGAGGATCTCGTCGTAGTAGACGTCGCGGCCCTCGCGCATCGCACAAGGCGTCCCCTTGCTGCGCACGACGACGATCTTCTGCAGCGTCCCCAGATCGCCCATCACCTCATCGACGCGGTCCTTGACCGGCGCGGTCTTGCCCTTGCGCGCAGCGCCGTCGGCCGTGATCAGGACCTTCGCTGCGGAGAACTCCATGCGCTCACGCACGGCCTCGGCGGAGAAACCGCCGAACACGACGTTGTGGGGCGCCCCGATGCGCGCACAGGCGAGCATCGCGACGAGCACCTCGGGGATCATCGGCAGGTAGATGCCGACCACGTCGCCCTTGCGCACCCCGAGGTCCTTCAGCGCGTTGGCGGCACGCTGCACCTCGGCGAGCAGCGCGGCGTAGGTGATGTCGCGCTCGGCGCCGTCCTCGCCACGCCAGTGAAAGGCGACGCGCTCGCCCAGCCCCGCCTGCACGTGCCGGTCGAGGCAGTTGTAGGAGACGTTGAGCTCGCCCCCGACGAACCACTTGTAGAACGGCGGGTTGGCGTCGTCGAGCACCGTCTCCCACGGCTTGAACCAGTGCAGTTGCCGGGCCTGCTCGACCCACCATGCCTGCGGATCGCGCGCCGCCCGCTCATACACGGCCGGATCGTTCAGCAGCGCCCGCTCGCGAAACGCCGCCGCGGGCGCGAAGCGCTCGACGTCCAGCAGGGCCGCCAGCTCGTCGTCGAGCTGCTCACCCACCGCCGGCGGGCCGCCGGGCCGCGCTTTAACGTCGGATTCAGTAGCCATTGCTCACTCCTCGAGATCGAAGTCGCACGCTCTCCACCGGGCATCTTCTCACCGGCGGTCCAGACCTGCTGAATGAAATCGATGGCGCTCGGCGCGAGGCCTCACCTCCCACCGAGCGGCATCACCGGCAGCACCGTACGCCCGAACGTCGAGTTGGTGACGGCCGCGAACGACGCGTACCAGGCCGCCGCGGCGGTCGCCAGACCGACATACCCGCCCCAGTGCGTCACCGTTTCGTGCGGCCCCACGGCCCCGATCGCGAGCAGCACGAACGTCGCCGTCAGCAGCACGAACACGATCAGCACGGCCCCGCTGACACGCAGGGCAGCGACGGTCATGTAGGCGGTGAAGATCGCCCAGGCCCACAGATACAGCCCGATCGCGTGGCCGGCGTTGCCGCCGATCTGCTTGGCGTAGAACACCTCCAGCGCCCAGAACGAGATCCAGAACGCCCCGAACGAGCAGAACGCGACCGCGCCGAAGGTGTTGCCGGTGCGAAACTCCCACATGCCGGCGAGCAGTTGCACGATGCCGCCGTAGGCCAGAGCGAGCCCGAGCACCACCGGCACGCCCTTGCCGTTGACGAGATTCGAGTTGAACATCGACAGGACGAACGTGGTCATCGCGAACCCGGCGAGACCCAGTGGCCCGGGGTCGGCCGGTTTCCATCCGGCCACCGCCGCGCCGGCTGCCCCCGCGCCCGGGCGCTCGTCATCGCCTCGCGCAGTGGGTTGACGGTGGATCGTTGCAGCCTCCATGGAGTCCTCCTTCGACCGCCCCATGCGGGTCGGCGTCGACAATGCCTTACGGCCCGCTCGCACCGCAGCAATGCCGGCGCCAAGGCCGCACTTGTGTCTTCTATTTTCCCCCGCAAACTCGCGGAATCAACCCCCCTCGATCAGTTTCGTGCGCGCCGGCCCATCGACGCTCCGGCGTTGGGACGTATCGGCCCAACGGGCTCCGCGGACAGACCGGCTCCCGCGATCGACCGCTAAGGCGTTCGGCGCCGCTTGCGTCCGCGCTTGTGCGAGCCCGCGGGCGCGGGGGCGGGCGCGACGTCGGACGCGGACGCGAGCGCCGGCTTGCCCTTCCCACTCCCGTTCCCGTTCGCGGACCGATCTTCGCGCTCGGCGCGACGCTCGGCCTGCGTTGCCCACGGGCGCGCCTCCCCCGCCGCCCACGCGGGAGGGTCCCCGTTCGGCCAGCGCCCGAGGTAGAGCATGCCCATCCCCAGCATCCAGAACGCGGGCACGATTTCCAGCGTCGCGCCGCCGATCGGCAGCAGAATGAGGATGCCCGAGAAGATCCCGATCACTCCCATCCAGCGGGTGAGCAGACCGACGCGGATGGCGCCCAGCGACACCACGATCATGCCCGCGGTCAGGGCCAGCGCCGCGAGCAGGTCGAGGTACTGACTGCCGACGTTGACCGCGCCCTTCGTCAGCGCCTGTTCGACGGCGTGACTGGTGAAATCATGGCCGACCGCGAAGCTGTGCGCGCGGATCGAGCCCACGATCTGGTGGGCGATGTTGATCACGGCCAGACCGATCCCGCCGACGAGCACGAGTGGACGGGCGTAGGCCCACGTCTCGGGCCGGCGAAAGCGGGCGGCGTCGAGCAGCAGCAGCAACACGAGCGTCAGCACGACGAGCGCGATCGACTTGATCACGCTGCCGGCGATCAGGGCGAATGCGTGATGGCTGATGTATTTGACCTCGACCGCGCGGGGGCTGACCGCGGGTTCGGCTTCGCCTCTGAGCGCCGGCGCGAGCCCCTGCAACAGGCCCACCGTCGGCGCGGAGCTGAGCGTCGAGGTGACGATGATCGCGCTCAGGAAGTACAGGAAGCCGCCCGCGAAGGCGGGCACGCCCAGACGGGCGCGCCGCTCGGACTCGCGGGCGATCTGCTCTGAGATCTCGGTCGCGCTCGGCATCGGCTCCGAGCACAATATCTGGCGCCCCCGGCGAGCACCCCTCGGCCGGCGCCCCGCGGGCCAAGCCCGGTCTATGATGAGCGTATGGAGGGTGGCGGCCTAGGCGACCTGTTCGGCGATCCGGAGGAGCTTCAGCGCAGGCTCGCCGAGTTCGCCGAACAGATGCAGGGCAACCAGCGCTTGGCGTGGGCGGACAACGCGATCAAGCTCGCCGTCGACATGACCGTCGCCGCCGTGGAGCGCGTCAACCTGCAGGGCAACGCCGAGGCTCAGGCCGAGCAGATCAGGACCGTGATGGCCAGGGTCTTCCCCGAGGCCGTCACGCTTGTGCGCGAGGCGCGCGAGGGCCTGCGGTAGCGCGTTCGGCCTCCTGCTCCGACTCACGCGAGGCGCGGCCGGCGTGGAGCACTTCCCCGAAGGAGCGAAACCGGAAGATGAACACCACCGCGCCGAGCCCGACGGCCGCCGTGAACACGGCGATCGCGATCTGCTGACCGACGGAGTAGGCCGCCACGACCGCGGTCGGCGCGGCGCCGGCGAAGACGGTCACGAGCAGCGCCTGCTGCACGCCCGCGCCGCCGGGCGTGAACGGGACCGCGCCCGCGACCTGATTGACGGCGAACACGAGCAGCACGTTCTGCACCGAGCCGCCGACCCTGAATGCTTCCAGCAGGAACCAGAACGCGGCGAAGCGGCACATCCACGCTGCGGCCTGCCACGCCGCGACTTCGCGCAGGTAGCGGGGACGATCGGTGAGGATCGTCACGCCCTGACGCACCCGCGCCCAGAACGCGCGCACCCGCACGGACAGCAGCGCGAACGCGAACAGCCCGATCACCGCCAGCGCGGTGATCAAAAACAGCGTGAAGCGGAAGTGCTCGGCCAGGTAGGAGATGTCGAACGAGCTCAGTTTCGAGAAGTCCGGGGGCTTGGGGAACACCCCCTGGGTGAACGCGAATATCAGCACCAGCACGCCGGCGCATATGTCGAAGATCGACTCCACGAAGAACGCCGCCGCGACCGTCGGATAGCTCGACCCGGGGATCGAGGAGCGCGCGAGGAACAGCTTGATCAGGTCGCCCCCGCGGGCGGGCACGACGTTGTTGAAGCCCACGGCGGCGAAGTAGGAGCCCCAGATCCGTCGCCATTTGATCGGCGACGCCGGGTAGGCGGCGCGCAGGCTGTGAAAGAACGCGCGCGAGCGCAGCGTCAGGTTGAGCCCGAAGAAGGCCAGCCCCAGCACGAGCGCGCCCCAATGGATGGCGGCCAGGTCGGAGAAGAACTGCCCGACGGCGTTCAGGAACGAGGTCAGGCTGTCACCGATCGAGGTCGATGCGAAGGTCGCCGGCACGACCTCAAGCGTACGGGGAGCGCCGGTACGGAGCGACGCAGGGCGGCTCTAGACGCCGGAGCTAGAGAAGCCTCCCGATGCCATGGATCGCAGCGCTGCCGAGAACGACCTCGAGCGCGACGCCCGCGATCCCTACCAGAAGTGCTGCGACCACCACTGATCTGGCCTGGTTTTCTTGGAGGCGGGGGTCTGGAATCGGGCGGCGATGGTGGTTGTGGTGTGTTGGTTCTCGAACTCGATTGGGGTGAGCATGTTCAGGACGCTGTGGCGTTTGCTGGTGTTGTGCCAGATCTCGATGTAGTCGTGGATCGCTGTGGCGAGTTCGACCCTGGTCTTCCATCTTCGGCGGTTCAGGAGCTCGACCTGCATGCGGGCCCGGAACGCCTCGACCATGGCATTGT
>DASZJF010000012.1:0-25908 GCA_035948355.1 Solirubrobacteraceae bacterium | reverse complement strand
CGCCGGGCGGCGCGAAGCGCCGCCCGGGACCAAATCAGCCCGCTCGAAAGACATGTGCGGTCTCGAAACTGCACCGCAAATCGCGCCTCCGGCCGAACCCTCTCCGATTCCGGCCGGAGGCAGCGTCCCCCCGACTACATCTTTCACAACCCGCCTCGCACCCCGTCGATGCGGTCTTTTCTTCACCCGCGACCTCTCTAACAGCCAGGAGCTCATCACATGTTCGTTTTCAAGACCGCAGTAGTAGGCGCCGGCACGATGGGCGGACAGATCGCCCAGACGATCGCCGCCGCCGGCCTTCCGGTCGTGCTCAAGGACATCGACGACGCGCTCGTGCAGGCCGGGCTGGAGGAGGCGCGCAACGTCACCTCCGGGCAGGTCGCCAAGCTCGTCGAGCGCGGCAAGCTCAGCTCAGAGCAGGGCGAGCAGCGCATCGCCGAGGTGCTCGGGCGCATCGCCGGCACGACCTCCTATGCCGAGTTCGGCGACGTCGACCTCGTGGTCGAGGCCGTGCCCGAGCGCATGGAGATCAAGCAGGCCGTGTTCGCCGAGCTCGACGCGGCCACGCCCGGCCATGCGATCCTCGCCTCGAACACCTCCTCGCTGTCGATCACCGAGATCGGCGAAGCGACGCTGCGCCCCGACAAGGTCGTGGGCTTTCACTACTTCTACCCCGCCTCGCTGATGCCCCTGATCGAGATCGTCGAGGGCGAGGACACCTCCGCTGAGACCGTCACCGCGGCCGTCACCTTCGCGCAGTCGATCCGCAAGCAGCCGATCACCTGCGCCGAGGTCCCCGGCTTCGTCGTCAACCGCATCCTCAACTCGGGCATCTCCGAGGTGTGGCGCGCGCAGGAGGAGCAGGGATTGTCGATCAAGGCGACCGACGAGGGCGTCGGCGCCGCGGGCGTCGTGCCGGTCGGTCCCTATCACCTCGTGAACCTGCTCGGCCTCGACACCGTCCTGCACGTCGCCGAGCACCTGGCCGAGTCCTACGGCGACGAGCGTTTCTACGTCCCCGCCGGCATGCAGAAGCTCGTCTCCGAAGGAAAGCTCGGCGCGAAGACCGGCGGTGACGGCTTCTATGACCCAGCGGGTGCGCCCAACGTCCCGGGCGAGGCGCAGCCCGACGTCGAGCAGCTCGTGGAGCTGCTGTCGCTGAAGACCTTCATCGAGGCCTGCCTCGTGCTCGAGGAGGGCGTCGCCACCCACCGCGACATCGACTTCGGGATGATGGCCGGCGCCGGCCTCGATCCCCGTCGCGGGCTGATGCCGCCGTTCATGAAGGCCGACAGCGAAGGTCTCGACAAGGTGCTCGAGCGGATGGAGAACGCGGCCGAGGCCCACGGCGAGCGCTTCACCCCGCCGACGATCCTACGCCGGCTCGTCGCCCAGGGTCGCCTGGGTCAGCAGAGCGGCCAGGGCTTCTACGCATATCCGCGTCCCGATACCCGGCAGCGCGCGGAGACAGTCAAGTTGGAGACATTCTCCGGCGACTCCGCCCGTGCCGGTTTCGGGGGCGATCAGGACGGTGGCGTGGCGATCGCGTGGCTGGCGAACGGGCAGCTGAACTCGATCTCCCCGCAGGTCGTCGAGGATCTCGCGAGCGTCTGGGCGCACGTCAAGGAGAGCGGCGTAGTGCGCGCGCTCGTGATCGCCTCCTCCAACCCGTTCCTGTTCAGCGCCGGCGCCGACATCAAGGCGTTCACGACGATGGACGAGACCGCCGGGCGCGAGCTGCTACAGGGCATGCACGGGCTGCTGCGCGAGCTGGGCACCTCCGGCGTGGCCACGATCGCCGCCGTCAACGGCCTCGCCTTCGGCGGCGGCTGCGAGCTGGCGATGGCCTGCGATATCCGCATAGCCGCGCGCTCCGCGCTGTTCGGCCAGCCCGAGATCAAGCTCGGGATCATCCCCGGCTTCGGCGGCACGCAGCGCCTGCCGCGGCTCGTCGGCGAGAGCAAGGCGCTGGAGATGAACCTCGTCGGCGACCCGATCCTCGCCGAGGAGGCGTTCGAGCTGGGGCTCGCCAACCGCGTGGTCGAAGACCACGAACTGCTCGACACCGCCCTGGCCTGGGCGCGGCGGCTGGCGGCGCAGGCGCCGCTGGCGATCGAGCAGATCAAGCGCGTCTCCGGCGCCGGCGACATCGACGCCGGCATCGTCTCCGAGCAGGAGGGATTCGCGAGCGTGCTCGCAAGCGAGGACGCGCGCGAGGGCATCTCCGCGTTCCTCGCCAAACGTACGCCGCGATTTGCGGGACACTAGTCGTGGAGGTCGTGCCCTCGACGAGCACGGCGAGGGTCGGATCGATAAGGCGGTGCAGCGATGACGGATCTGGTGGAGCGCTAGCGATGGCGGCCCGCGCGAGCAACAGCCGCAAAGCCGAGGAGATCGTGCGCCTGGCCGAGCTGGTACGCGAAGCCGACTCGGTCGTGGCGCTGACCGGCGCCGGCATCTCGGTGCCCTCCGGAATCCCCGACTTCCGCTCGCCCGGGACGGGCACGTGGACGAAAGTCGACCCGATGAAGGTCGCGCACATCGACTCCTTCGTCGCCGACCCGATGCGCTTCTGGCACTTCTACGGCGAGCGCTTCGCCACGCTCGGCGGCAAGCGCCCCAACGACGCCCACCACGCGCTCGTGGCGATGGAGCGCCGCGACATGCTCGACGGGGTGATCACCCAGAACGTGGACATGCTCCACCGCAAGGCCGGCACCGCGGAGCTGATCGAGGTGCACGGCTCGATCGCGCGCTGCACCTGCCCCGACTGCGGCGGTGATATCCCCCAGCTGGAGGTGCGCGCGCGCAGGCTGGGCGATCCCGACGGCATCCCCCGCTGCGAAGTCTGCGGCGGTCCGCTGCGCCCGGAAGTCGTGCTGTTCGGCGAGCCGCTCTCCGAACTGGCGATGGAGCGCGCGCGCGAGCTGTGCGCCGCCGCGGACCTGATCATCTGCATCGGCTCCTCGCTGGAGGTCCAGCCGGTCGGCTCGCTGCCGCTCGTCACGCTCCAGTCGGGCGGGGCGATCGCGATCCTCACGCAGGGCCGCACGCCGCTGGACCGCCTCGCCGCCGTGCGCCTGGGCGGGGACATCGTCGAGGAGCTCGGGGCCCTCACGCGCGAGCTGGACATCGACGACGCGCGCTCTCCCGCTCCGCGGCGGTTCTAGGAAACCTGCGCGAGGTCGCGCGCGGGGTCGATCCCCCAGCGCCCGGCGAGCGCTTCCAGCTCGCCGTCGAGCCCCCACCGGTCCGGGCGCGCCGGCCCCTCGTGCGCGGGGTTGGCGCCCTTCAGCGCCATGCACCCGGTGTTCTCTCCGATCTCCCGGATCTGACGCACCTCTTCCGGGCGCAGCGGGGAGCGGGCGATCAGGTCGGGCACGGCCGCCAGCTCGGCGCGCTTGTCCTCGATCGCGCGCGAGATCCGGCCCTCGCCCGCCTCGGGCTCCTGGATCAGCGTCGGCGCGACGCAGCGCACGGCGCCCTGCGCGAGATCCCACGCGCACGCCAGCTGCAGCATCGACATCCCGTGCTCTCGCGCGATCGGGCGCAGCGCCTCCAACCGCTTGCGGCCGGCCTCGATCCAGCCGTCGGGGCGGAACATGCGATGGTCGTGCTCGGCGAAGGCATGGCCCGGAAGCACGTCGTCGTGGAACAGGCCGCCATAGTCAACGACCCGCGCGATCAGCTTCACGTCGTTGGCCCGCGCGGCGTCGAGCACGAGCTCGCCGGGCCAGGGCTCCAGCGGGTTGAGGATGATCATCGCCCAGTCGATCAGCTCGCCATGGCGCTCCAGGCAGTCGATCACGTCTAGCGTGAACCCGTTCGCGGGTCCGGGGGCGAGGCCGAGCATGCGCGTCAGGCTGGCCTCGCGCACGGCCGCCATGCCCTCCCACACGGCCGCGCTGGTGTAGCCGATGCGATCGGGGTTGTGCAGCATCAGCAGGTCGAACCGCTGCACGCCGCAGCGCTGCAGGCTGCGCTCGGTGGCCATCCTGATGTAGTCGGCGTACGCGCCCTCGCCGCGCAGGCCCGGGTCGGTGAAGCGCGGATACCCTTTCGCGCCCTCGCGCGTGCCGGTGTAGAAGTCGTGCCCGATCGCGCCGATCAGGCAGTAGTTCTCGCGATCGACCCCCTCCAGGGCACGCCCGAGCATGCTGTCCGCCGCGCCTGCCCCGTAGGCGTCGGCGGTGATAACGGTGCGGATGTCGTCGTCGGGGCGCAGCAGCGACAGCAGGCGCGCGTCCTCGAGCGGCTCGCCAAAGCGCATGTAGCGCCCGCCGCTCCAGGTCCCGATCGCCGTCGTCGTGGGGTCCATCGCGCCCTCACTTTACGCGGGCTGCAGCGAGGGGAAAGCCCAAGGACCGCAAAACCGCTCCAGCCAAGCGGGTCCGCGACTTCCCCCAGGCCCGGCCCCGGGCCAGGAGGAACATCGTATCCTGCGCCACTCGATGACCCCGCGAGCAGTACCGCCCCCAGACATCATGTGCGGCGCGTGTCTATGATGAGAAGACTGCACGATCGAAGTGATCGCTGCGTTGGGGTCGGGGAGGTCGTGCAAATGGAGATGCCAGCTGAGGGAGACGGTCGTATCGCGCTCGCCGCGTCGTTCGCGGGCGCCTCGCGGCGCTACTGGCTCGGCGTGTTTCCGAGCGTATGTCTGGAGCGTCGGCGTCGCCGTGTCCGTGCGCTTGAGATCTCCGATCCGTTGTTGCGCCGCGTCGCGCTGGAGTCTCAGTGCAAGTGGGGCAACGTCGAGGGCGCGGCGGCGTTCGCGGCGTTCGCACCGCGCCGCCATCGCAGAGCGGCGGCACGCGCGATGATGTGCCTGCAGGAGGCCTACAACTATCTGGACGTGCTCGGCGAGCAGCCGAGCTCCGAGCCGGCCGCCAACGGCCGGCGGCTGCACCAGGCGCTGCTCGTCGCGCTCGACCCGGGGGCGTCGCACGTGGACTACTACGCCCACTGTCCCCAGCGCGAGGACGGGGGCTATCTGCGGGAGATCGTCGATTGCAGCCGCGCGGCGCTGGCCGCGCTGCCGTCCTACTCCGCGGTCGCGCCGACGGCGCTGCGGGCGGCCGAGCGGATCGTCGAGTTCCAGAGCTGCAACACCGGCGAGCGCCAGGGAGACCTGCGGGCGCTCGAGCGCTGGGCGCACGCGGCGACGCCGCCGGGGTCGGATCTGCGCTGGTGGGAGGTCGCGGCGGCGGGTGGATCGTCGCTGTGCGTGTACGCGTTGATCGCGCTCGCGGCCGACCCCGAGCTCGAGGAGTCGGCGCCGGCGGCCGTCGCGGATGCGTACTTTCCCTGGATCGGGGCGTTGCATTCGCTGCTCGACAACCTCGTGGACGCGACCGAGGATCGTGCGACCGGGCAGCACAGCCTGATCGGCGCCTACGCCTCGCCGCAGGAGGCGGCCGTGCGCATGGGCCGGCTGGCGGAGCGCTCGCTGGGCGCGGCCGCGGCGCTTCCGGGTGGACGAGGGCATACGCTGATGCTCGCGGCGATGGCGAGCTTCTACCTGTGCACCCCCGAGGCCTCCACGCCGCAGGCGCTGGGAGTGACCCGGGCGGTCCTCGACACGCTCGACGGTCCGGCCACGATGGCGATGGTCGTGTTCCGCGCGCGCTTAGCGGTGCGACGTCTGGCGCCGCTCGCCCCCGGGCGCAGGGCGCACGGGGCGGAGCTGGTGATCCCCGCGCACGCGGAAAGCGCGCCGGCGGAAAGATTGCATAGCTAAGTGCTGGAGCTGCGCGACCTGGTCAAGCACTACCCCGCGATCGGCGGCGAGACGGTGCGCGCCGTCGATGGCGTGTCGCTGGCGGTCGCGCCGGGGGAGATGGTCGTGCTGTACGGGCCGAGCGGCTCGGGCAAGACGACGCTCTTGCTGATGATCGCCACGCTGCTCGCGCCGACGGACGGGGCGGTGCTGATCGGCGGGCGCGACGTGTCCTCGCTGTCGCAGAGCGAGGCCTCGCACTTTCGCCTGGCCGAACTGGGGTTCATCCGCCAGAACTTCGACCTGCTGCCGGGCGTCAGCGCGATCGACAACGCGGTGCTGAAGCTTTTGAAAACGATGCGCTGGCGCGACGCCCACGACCGGGTCGCGCCGCTGCTGCAGCGGCTGGGCTTGGGCGAGCGGCTGCGCCATCGCGCCGAGCACCTGTCGATGGGCGAGCGCCAGCGGGTGATGATCGCGCGGGCGCTGTCGACCGAGCCGCGGCTGCTGCTCGCCGACGAGCCGACCGGCAGTCTGGACACCCAGCGCGGGCGCGAAGTGCTGGAACTGCTGCGCGAGCTGTGCCGCGAGCGCGGGGTTGCGATCGTGCTCGTCAGTCACGACCCCCAGGCGGCCGCCTACGCCGACCGCGTGTACGCGCTGCGCGACGGCAAGCTCGGCTCCTACGAGCCGGACCGGCTCACGCACCGGTGAAGCCCCGCAACGTTCTGCACCTGTATCGCGTGCGCCTGCGCGCGCGGCTGCTGCAGGAGTGCTTCGCCGTCGTCGGCATCGCCGCCGGGGTGGCGCTGCTGTTCGCCTCCCAGGTCGCCACCTCTAGCCTGTCCAGCTCGGTGGCCCAGCTCTCCCGTGGCATCGTCGGCAACGCCACGCTGCAGCTGCTCGCGCGCGACCCGCACGGTCTCGAAGCGGGGATGCTCGCGCGCGTGCGCGCGATTCCAGGCGTGCGCGCCGCCGCGCCGCTGCTGGAAGCGAACACGCAGGCGAGCGGCCCGCGCGGCGGCGAGTCGGTCGAGCTGGTCGGCGTCGATTCGAGCCTGTCGCGGTTGGAAGGCTCGCTCGTTCGTCACGCCTCGCCAAGCTCGTTCGCGGGCGTCGAAGTGGTTGCGTTGCCCGCGCCGCTGGCACATACGCTGGGCGTGACGAAGTTCGGCGAAGAAGTGACGTTCCGGCTGGACGGCCGGATGGCTGCGGCGGGGCTGTACGAGCAGCTGCACGCCTCTCAGATAGGGCCGCTGACCTCCAGCCCGATCGCGGTCGCGCCGCTGGGGGCCTCCCAGGAAATGAGCGGTCTCACGGGACGTGCAAGCCGCATCCTGGTCGAGCCCGCCCCCGGGCGTGAAGGCGCGGTGCGCGCGGCCCTGATCCGCCTCGCCGACGGGGCTCACCTGAACGTGGAGCCGGCGAGCTATGACGAAACGTTGTTCGCCCGCGCGTCCGCGGCGACCAACCAGTCCACTCAGCTGTTCGCGCTGATCAGCGCGCTCGTCGGCTTCCTGTTCGCGTTCAACGCGATGCTCCTGACGGTCCCCCAGCGCCGGCGGCTGATCGCGGACCTGCGTCGCGACGGGTATCCGCCCGCGAGCGTGATCGCGGTGCTGCTGTTCGACGCGATCGTGCTGGGGGTGCTGGCGTGCGCGCTGGGGCTGGCGCTCGGCGAGGAGCTGTCGATCCACCTGTTCAAGTCCAATCCGGGCTACCTGTCGTCGGCGTTCGCGGTCGGCTCGCAGCGCGTGGTGAGCGCGCAGAGCGTCGCGGTGGCTGTCGGTGGGGGGATGTTCGCGGCGATCGTCGCGGTGCTCAGCCCGCTGCGCGAAATCCTCTCGCGCCGCCCCCCGGCGGTGACCGCGCCGGGCGATCTCACGGCCGGCGACGGCGGCGGCTGGGGCCTGCTCAAGCTCGCGCTCGGCGGCGTGGCTTGCCTGGCGGCCGCCACCGCGATCCTGCTGGCGGCGCCGAAGCTGGCGATCCTCGGCATGGTGCTCCTCGTCGCCGCGCTGCTGTTGCTGTTGCCGCTTCCCCTCGTAGCCACGCTCGCGCTCGTGCGCGCGCTGGCGCCAAGGATCGTCAGCGCGGTGCCGCACGTGGCGGTGATGGAGCTGCGCGCGGGGCGCACGCGGGCACTGGCGATCTCGGCGACCGGCGCGATCGCCGTGTTCGGCAGCGTCGCGATCCAGGCGGCGCACGGCGATCTGCTGCACGGGCTGGAAAACGCCGCGCACGACATGAACGCCTTCACCGACGTCTGGGTCTCGCCGGCGGGCTCCTACAACCTGCTGAAGACCGCCCCCTTCACTCCGAGCGCCCAGGCGCAGCTGCAGCGCCTGCCCGGCGTGCGCGCGGTGCGCCTGTATCGCGGCGGGCTGCTCGACTGGCGCGACCGGCGGGTGTGGGTCATCGCTCCGCCGCGAGAATCCTCGCCGCTCTTGCCGGCGAGCCAGATCGTCGAAGGCGACGTGGGCCAGGCGAGCGCCCGGGTGCGCGCCGGCGGCTGGGCGGTGCTGACGCAGGCGATCGCCGAAGAACACCACCTCCACATCGGCTCGCCGTTCACGCTGCCCACGCCGCAGCCGACGCCGATGCGCGTCGCCGCACTCTCGACGAACATCGGCTGGGCGCCGGGGGCGATCGTGATGAACGCGAGCGATTACGCGCGCGCCTGGGGCAGCGAGGACGCGAGCGCCTACAACGTCCTGCTCGACCCCGGCGTCTCGCCCGCGCAGGCCCGCCGTGAGATCGAACGCGCGCTCGGGCCGCGCACGGGCCTGGCGGTGGAAACGGCGCAGCAGCACGCCGGCCGTCAGCGCACGCTCAGTCGCCAGGGACTCGAGCGCCTGACTCAGATCGCGACTCTGATCCTGATCGTCGCGGTCCTGGCGATGGCGGCGGCGATGGCCAACATGGTGTGGCAGCGCCGCCCGCGCCTGGCCAAGCTCAAGCTCGAGGGGTTCCCGGTGGGCGAGCTGTGGCGCACGATCCTGCTGGAGAGCGTGCTGCTGGTCGGCGTGGGCTGCATGAGCGGCGCGGCGTTCGGGCTCTACGGCCAGCAGCTGCTCGACCGCGCGCTGGCGAACGTGATCGGCTTCCCCGTCGTCTACTCCTTCGGCGCGCTCGTCGCGCTCACGAGCCTCGCGATCGTCACGGTCGCCTCGGTCGCGATCGTCGCGCTGCCGGGCTATCTCGCCACCGGCGTGGCGCCCGCGGTCGCCCTCCAGGACTGAGGTTCTATTTCTTGTGCCGCTTGACCCGCGGGGGACACGGGACGGCGGTTGACGCGCTGGCGGTGGAGCCATCCTGGAAGACGAATGACGCGCTGAACGGGAAGCCCCCGCGCGGGCACCGTTCCGGTACGCCGATCCCCAGCGGGTGAAACGGCCTCAGCCTGCCGTGCACGTGGTGGTAGTACGTCAGCCCGGCGGGGCCGATCGTGGCGTTGACGTCGACGATCGAGACGTCGGGCCCGTTGGGGACGCTGGGGATCAGCGGTACGGTGGTCGCCAGCTGTGAGCCGAACACGCCGTGGTCGGGCTGCACTTCGCCGCTGAACACGAGCTGGGCGGAGACGGGGAACTGGCCGTTGGCGTAGAACAGCACGACCATGTCGCCGTCCGGCGTCGACGGTCCCACCACGGCCTGAATTTCGGGAATCTCATGCCCGGAGCCGGTGCCGAACGGGACTTCCACGAGCGCGCTGCCCGAGCCGACGCGAGAATTGGGCGAGCAGCCCTTCAAGCCTTGCGCTTGCAGCGCCGCCGGCTGGCAGACGGCCAGGCCGAGCGTCGTCAGCGTGTAGTTCATGCCGGCGGGCATGTGCATGACGACGCTCGTCAGCGGCGGCGGCGCGAGCCCCGTGGTGGTCTGCAGGTGAAAGCCGAAGGCGATCGTCGTGCTCGCTTCGAGCCGGTCGGGCGTGAACGACGCGTGCAGCGAGGCCTGCTCGGATGTCGGCGCGGCGCCGGCGCTCGCGCTCAGCGGGCCGGCGTACACCGGCAGGGCCGCGGCGGCCGTTGCGGCGAGGGCTAGGAGAGCTCTGGGCATGCGCTGGTTGCTCGCCGCTTGCCGGCCGTCAGTAGGACAGCGGGCCGCTGACGCGCACGGTGGTGGCGTCGTTGGAGCGCTGGATCGTCCCGCTGAAGCTGAGGTTCGAAGCGTGTGCGTGGGCGTAGCTGCCCGTTCCGCGCGAGATGGACATGGTTCCGGAGAACGTCGCCTGCCCGCCGTTGGCGTGGTAGTTGGCCGTGCTGACACCGGTGAGCGAGCCGTTGCTGGGATAGATGCTGACTTCGGCGCTCACTCGGTTTTGCGAGGTGACGTTGAGGTGGATGTAGATCGAGCCCCTGATCGTCCCCGACGCCGTGCCCTGAAAGTTGAGATGGGTCGTGTGATGGCTCGTGATGTGAAGGCGCCCGCTCTCGCTCAACGAGATCGTGCGCGCGGCGTGCGCGGTGGCCCCGGATGCGCCGCCGGGCACGAGCAGGCAGGCGGCTGCTCCGAGCAGACCGGTTGCGGTGACCAGACTGCGGTAAGCACGGTTTCTGAGAACGATCACGACACCTCTCCCGGTAGACATCCAGAATTCTAGGACCCGACAGAGACTCTATCGACCCCCTGGGCGTTCCGTCAACCTTCTGTCTACGAAACGTCCAGTGCCCTGTTGAAACAGCGGGGCGACGGGCAAGTTGCGCACCGCGTGGCGGCGAGAGCTTCCGATCGAGCGCGTCGCCGCCGCTCCACAGGCGCGTGCCCAGGCGGTCGCGAGAGCCTCAGGAGCGCTCGTATCCGGCGGCCGAGCGGGCCCGCAACGCCGCCTCAAGCCGTCCGAGCGCGTGGCGGATCGTCTCCTCGTCGGGCTGTACGAGCGCGGCTTGCCCGTCCGCCGCAGATCCGCCGCCGCCGGTCTTGCCCGTGCCCGCCTCGTCGGTGTGAGCGTCGAGGCCGAGGATCGTCCGCGCGGCCGCGGCGACGGTCTCGTGCAGCGCTGCGAGCTCGGCCACGCGCAGCGGCAGGTCCGCGCGCCGCTCGTCCGCCAGCTCGTCCAGCGCGGCGAGGAGGGCGCGGTCGAGCTCGATCGTCGAGTGCGCGAGGCGACCCTGGTCGAGATCCAGGCGCGCGCGCAGGGTCAGCTCCTCGCACAGCAGCGGCCGTTCGCGCCCCCCGAGCATCTCGGCGAGGCGCTCGTCGGGGCGCAGCGCCGAGGCACGCCGGCGGACCCGTTGACGGGCGCCCGTCAACGGCAGCTCGACGGCGTGCAGCCACTGACCCTCGGCGACCTGCTCGCCCTCGCCCCAGCCGGCCCTGATCGTGAGCGCCTGGGAGGGGGAGACCTCGCGCGCGTAAGGGTCGGCGGTGGCGATCCGCTGGGCGTGCAGCACGCGGTTGAGCGCGGCGAACGCGGCGGCCACCTCGCGCTCGGGTCGCAGGTCCTCCAGCCACGCCCGTGCCTGGCGCTCGGCGGACACCGACACCGGGTCGACGATCGTCGCGCTCGCGGTCGTGACGGGTTCGGGCTCGGGCTCCGCGGGAACCGGGCGTCTGCGCGCCGCCGCCCGCCGGCGCAACGGGCCCGCTTCGCGCGCGAGCGTGGCGCGGCCGGCGCCGAGCGTGGCGAGGACGATCACGCGCTCGGGCTCGCCGTCGGTCTCCGAGCGCAGCAGGTAGCGACCGTCGGGGGGCCCCAGCTCCCACGGAAGCTCGCACTGCACGAACAGGAACAGACGCTCGGACACGGTTGCACCGTATCCTGCCGGTCCCACCCGCGAGTCGGCGTGCGGGTAGCCTTGAACACGAACGAGATCGATTCGACGAGCGGGAGCCACATGTCCGATCCGAGCAGTGCCGTGAAGAACCTGCGCGAGCGCCTCGCCGGTGCGGGCGAGGACCATCTCGGCAAGGCGCTGTCCGACCTGCTCGACAACCCGCTCTTGACGGGAACGATCGGGCGGGCGTTCGATGCGCGCGAGAAGGCCGCCCAGGCGCAGGAGCTGGCGATGGGCGCACTCAACATCCCCTCCGCCGCCGACATCGAACGGCTGACGCGCCGGCTGCGCTCGGTCTCCCAGCGGTTGGAGGGCATCGAGGACGGTGTCCACCGCCTCGATCGCGCGCTGGCCTCGCACGGCGTGGACCGATCGTCCGGGATCGGCCAACGCCTGTCGAAGATCGAGGAGCAGCTGGGGACGCTCACACGCAAGCTGGGTGGAGATCCGACCGCGACCGATGGGGCGTCCCCCGCGCGTTCGGCAGCGAGAGCGCCTGCGCCGAAAGCCGCCGCGAGGAAGGCCTCGGCGAGGAAAGCCTCGGCGAAAAAAGCCACGTCCGCCAAACCGGCCAAGGCCGCGTCCACGAAAGAACGGGCCGCGGCGTCCAACCCCCGCGCTCGCCGCGCCGCGGCCAAAACGAAAAAAGCCTGATCTACCCCGGCTCCCGCCCGCGCCTCTTGCGTAGAAACGCTTACGGGCTGAGGGCCAGCGATTCCATGATGTGCCCCCACGTGTACACGGCGTTGGCTTCGGCTTCGCTCAGCTGACCTTCGATCTTCTCGGCGCGCGCGAGCACGGGCAGCTCGTCCGGCTGCTCGGAGGGGGCGAGCAGCCGCGCGGGCACCTCCCCGACCGCCACTTCGACCTTGTAGTAGCGGCGGTCGAAGCTCACGGCGCTCGCGGGCAGCTTCAGATAACGACCGGCGACCCACGCCTGCACGTCGCCGCACACGTTCGGCGCCGGCAGGGTGGACAGCGTTTTGAGCCTGGTCGCGTAGGAGTGGATCGTGCGTGTGAGCATCGCGCTGCTCCAGTGCAGACGCTCGACCGTGCTCGCGAACGCGGTGACCGCGCGCACGTCGGGCTGGATCGCGGCGACGGTCATCGCGCCCACCAGCTCGTTGCTGAGCTGTTCGGAGTCGGTGTCCTGGGGCGATCCGGCCGCGGCCTTGGGGCAGTCGGCGGCGATCTGGCGGCGGAGCCGCTGCAGGGCCGCTTCGCTTGTGGCGAGGTTGACCCGGGCGGTGTGCACGAGCGTGTAGTCGGCCCGTATGTATGCCCGGGTCGCGGCGACGTCCCCCGATCGGGCGAGCGCGGCGGTGGGCGACACGGTGAGGGTCGCCGTTGCGGTGAGGATCGCAAGGAGGCATCGTCGCCTGGTCATCGGGCTGAGTATGCCCCAGCGCGCGCTGGGGCGAGCCGGCTGGACTCGGGCTCCCAAGTCACCGCAAGGCCGCGCCGGCGCCCAGCGCCGTGACCGCCACCGCCCCCATCGTCTCGGCCGCCGTCAGCAGGGCAGGGTCATCGATGCGCGTGCGGGCGCCGTGCGCGTCGAACGTGTCGGACACCGCCAGGACGCAGCCGACGGGAATCCCCGCGCGGGCGCCGACGGCGAACAGGGCCGCGGCCTCCATCTCGATCGCCGGCGCGTCCGCTGCGACGTCGGGGAGGCGTGAGTCGTCATAGAACAGGTCGACGCTCACGATCGCGCCGGAGTGCGCGCCCGGCGCGGCGCTCCTCAGCGCGTTGGTGAGGACGGGATCGGCTGACATACGCTCGCCGGCGCCAAGCGCGCGCGAGGCGCCGTCGAGGCAGATCGCCTCGCGCGCGATCAAGAGGTCGCCCAGCGCAAGGTCGGGGTGGAGCGCGCCGCAGGTGCCGACGCGGATGGCGCGGCGCGCGCCGAGGGCGATCAGCTCGTGCAGGACGATCGCGGCGGAAGGGCCGCCCATGCCCGTGGCCTGGATCGTCAGGGGCTCGCCGTCGGCGTGCGCGGGGCCGGTGTAGCCCCACAGGCCGCGGTGGTGGTTGAACATGCGCGGCTCGGCGATCAAGATCTGCGCGAGCGCCAGCGCGCGCCCGGGGTCGCCCGGCAGGAGGACGCGCTCGGCCAGCTCGGCGGTGGGGCGCAAATGCAGCGAGGGGGGCATAGCGGACGGATGGCCGGGATCGGCCGGGTGAGCGGGCTCAGGTTGCGACATGGGCCGCGACTTTAGACTGCCGACCATGGCGAGGACCGCAGACACGCCCTCCGGCACTCCCCCCGGCGAGGGCGCCGACCGTGCCCCGACGGGCGAGCTGACGCTGGGGCAGGTGGCCGCGCGCGCGGGCGTGAGCACGGCCACGGTCAGGCGCTGGGTCAAGGACGGGCTCGTGCCCCAGTACGAAGGCGAGTGGACGCCCGCCGCGGCCTCGCACGTGCGGATCGTCGCGCGGCTGCGCGAGCGGGGGCACACGGTGCAGCGGATCAGAGAGGCGAGCCAGAGCGGGAAGCTGGCGTTCGGGTACATCGACGAACTGCTGCCCAGCTCCGAGGCGAGGTACACCCTCCGGGAGGCCGGACGGGAGATCGGCCTGGAGCCGGAGCTGATCGAGCGGCTGGTCGCCGCGATGGGTCAGAACGCGCTCTCCACCGAGGAGATCTCAGAGGAGGATCTGCAGGTGCTGCGCTACGGCGCGGAGGTGCTGGCGGCGGGGTTCCCCCTGCCCGCCCTGCTGCAGCTGGTGCGCGTGTACGGGCAGGCGATGGCGCAGGTGGCGGACGCCGAGGTGCGGCTGTTTCACCTGTACCTGCACGAGCCGCTGATGCGCGATGGCGTGCCCGGGGTCGAGGTGGCGCAGGCGATGGAGGGGATGACGCGCGAGATGCTGCCGTTCGCGGTGCCGTTCATCAACTACCTGCACGGACGGCTGCTGGGGTACTTCGTCGAGCAGGACGTGATCGGCCACATCGAGTCCGACCTCGACGACGAGGAGACGGCCGAGGAGGGCCGGATGCGCGTGGCGATCGCGTTCGCGGACCTCGCGGGCTACACGAAGCTGACCGAGGAGGCGGGCGAGGCACGGGCGGTCAGCGCGGTGGAGCGGTTCGTGGAGACCGTCGAGCAGACGCTGCCGATCGACGCGCGCGTGATCAAGACGCTCGGCGACGAGGTGATGGTCGTGGGCGCGGACGCGGGCGCGCTGACGGGATGGGCGGTGGGCCTGCAGGGAGAGCTGCCGGAGGGCTCGCCGCCGCCGCGTATCGGGATCCACAGCGGCGCGGCGCTGTATCGCGACGGCGACTACTACGGTCGCGAGGTCAATCGCGCGGCGCGGGTGGTCGCGCGGGCGGCGGGCGGAGAGGTGCTGGTGACGCACCCGGTCGTGGAGGCCGCCGGCCGGCAGGACGGTTTGGAGTTCGAGCTGATCGGCGAGGTGGTGCTGAAGGGGTTCAACCATCCGACCGAGCTGTTCTTGGCCCGCGCGCGGGGGGACTGAGGAGGCGTGATGTTGACGGTGACGGGTTGTTGGGTGGGTGAGCCGGGAGCCGGGTCCCCCGCACACAGTCGCCGGCGCCGCTCTCCCTTGCCGGCGACGCAAAGGGGGCGCTTAAGGCTGTGACACCTGAGGGGCTGCATGAGCGAGTGCGGGCGGAGGGCCTGCTGGGCGAGAGCGGGCAGGTCGTGGCGATGATCTCCGGCGGGCGCGACTCGGTGTGTCTGCTGGACGTCGCCGTGGCGGTGCGCGGAGCGGAGAACGTGCGGGCGCTGCACGTCAACTATGGGTTGCGCGGGCGGGCGTCGTACGAGGACGAGCGCTACTGCGCGGAGCTGTGCTCGAAGTTGGGGGTGTGGCTGGAGCTCGTGCGCGTGGGGGAGGATGAACGCAGCCAGGGCAACCTGCAGGCGTGGGCGCGCGAGCGCCGCTACGAGGTGGCCAGGAGGCTGGCGGCCGAACTGGACGCGCCCGTGGCGACGGGACACACGGCCAGCGACCAGGTCGAGACGATCCTGTATCGGCTGGCGGCCTCGCCGGGGAGGCGCGCGCTGCTGGGGATGGTCGCGCGCGAGGCATGGCTTGTCAGGCCGCTGTTGGGGGTGACGCGCGAGCAGACCGCCGCGTACTGCCGGGCAAGGGGGCTGCAGTGGCGCGAAGACACGAGCAACGACGACATCCAGTACGCGCGCGTGCGCGTGCGCAAGCTGCTCGTGCCGGCCCTGCGCGCGGTGCACCCCGCGGCGGAGGAGAGCGTGCGGCGCACGGCGGCGCTGTTGCGCGAGGAGACCGACCTGCTGGACGGGCTCGTCGCGGCGGAGCTGGGTGGCAAGGACGCGATCGCGGTGGCCCGCCTGGCCGAGCTGCACCCGGCGCTTGCGCGACTGATCGTCGTGCGGTTGGCGGAGCAGGCCGCGGGCGCGCTCGTGCCCCAGGCGGGAGAGCGGGTGGGGGAGATCCTTGCGCTCGGCGCGCGCGGCGGCATCGCGGAGGTGCACGTTGGCGGCAACGTCGGCGCGCGGATCGCCGCGGGTGAGCTGCGGATGGTCAAGCTCGGGCCGCGCGAGGCTCCCGAGGCTCCAGAGGGACCTGGGGACTGGGGCTCCGGCGAGAGCGGTTCTCGCGGCACAGCGGACGGCGACTGACGCGCGGCGTACACTCCCGCTGGTGAGCGGCCCGACCACGGCGAGCGTTCCGCCCCCCGTCCCGGCGGGCGGCGCGCCGGCAGGCGAGATCGGCGAGGTGCTCGTCAGCGAACGGGAGCTGCAGGCGCGCGTGCGCGAGCTGGGGGCGGCGATCTCGCGCGACTATGCCGGCCGGGCGCTGCTGCTCGTGGGCGTGCTCAAGGGCGCGGTGTTCTTCCTGAGCGACCTGATGCGCTTCATCGAGATCCCCGTCGAGGTCGACTTCATGGCCGTCGCCTCATACGGCTCGGCGACCGACTCCTCGGGCGTGGTGCGGATCCTGAAGGACCTCGACGCGGCGATCGAGGATCGCGACGTGCTGATCGTCGAGGACATCGTCGACTCGGGGCTGACGCTGCAGTACCTACTGCGCAATCTGGGCTCGCGCAATCCCAGGACGCTGGAGGTGTGTGCGCTGCTGACCAAGCCGGCGCGACGCAAGGTGGAGCTGCGGGCGAAGTACGTGGGGTTCGAGATCGAGGACGAGTTCGTCGTCGGATACGGGCTTGACTACGCCGAGCGCCACCGCAACCTTCCCTTCGTCGCGGCGTTGCAGAGGTAGACGCCGGGCTGGAGCAGCCGGAAAATCGGACGTTGCGTGGTACGCTAGGAAACTGGCGGCCACGACGACAACCGGCGCCAGAAACCCAGTGACATCGCCATGAGCCGTTCATTCAAGAGCGCCGCGTTCCCAATCCTCATCGTGCTGGTGCTGGCGTTCCTGGCCGTGAAACTGGTCAGCCCGCACTCGAACAACGCCCGCTCGCACAGCTATCAGACGCTGGTCGCCAAAGAGATCCCGCAGGGCGAAGTCAAATCGGTCGAGTTCAAGAACAAGGGCAAGGCGCTCGAAGTCAAGCTCAACAGCAAGGGCAACAAGGAAAAGTACGAAATCGGGTTCGTCGAACAGGCCGCGCCGCAGCTGATCGCGCAGCTCGAAAAGGCCGGGGTCAACTTCAACGTCGAATCGGAAAAGAGCAGCGTGCTGCTGTCGCTGCTGACGTACATCCTCCCGTTCGTGATCTTTCTCGGGTTCTGGATCTTCCTGATGAACCAGGTCCAGGGGGGCGGCTCGAAAGTGATGTCGTTCGGCAAGTCGCGCGCCAAGCGCCTGTCGGCCGACTCGCCGAAGATCACCTTCCGCGACGTCGCCGGCGTGGACGAGGCGGTGGAGGAGCTGCACGAGATCAAGGAGTTCTTGGAGAACCCGAAGAAGTTCCAGGCCCTCGGCGCGCGCATACCCACGGGCGTGCTGCTGTACGGGCCCCCGGGCACCGGCAAGACGCTGCTCGCGCGCGCCGTCGCGGGCGAGGCGGGCGTGCCGTTCTTCTCGATCTCGGGATCGGATTTCGTCGAGATGTTCGTCGGGGTGGGCGCATCGCGTGTACGGGACCTGTTCGAGCAGGCCAAGCAGAACAGCCCGTGCATCATCTTCATGGACGAGATCGACGCCGTCGGCAGGCATCGCGGCGCCGGTCTCGGTGGGGGCCATGACGAGCGCGAGCAGACGCTGAACCAGCTGCTGGTCGAGATGGACGGCTTCGAGGCGAAGGACAACATCATCATGATCGCCGCCACCAACCGGCCCGACATCCTCGACCCGGCGCTGCTGCGTCCCGGGCGCTTTGACCGCCAGATCGCGGTCGATCGCCCCGATCGCAAGGGCCGGGCGAAGATCCTGGAGGTGCACACGCGCGGCAAGCCCTTGGCGAAGGTGATCGACATCGACGCGCTCGCGGGGCAGACGCCGGGCTTCACCGGCGCGGACCTGTCGAACCTGATCAACGAGGCGGCGCTGCTGGCGGCGCGCACGGGCAAGCGCGAGATCAACCAGGAGGAGCTCGAGGAGGGGATCATGCGCGTGATCGCCGGCCCCGAGAAGAAGACGCGGGTGATGTCAGAGAAAGAGCGGCTGATCACCGCCTACCACGAGATGGGCCATGCGCTCGTCGGTCACTTCCTGGAGTTCGCCGACCCGGTGCACAAGATCTCGGTGATCTCGCGCGGGCAGGCGCTCGGGTACACGATCTCGATGCCCCAGGAAGACCGCTTCCTCACCACGCGGGCGGAGCTGAAGGACACGATGGCGATGACCCTCGGCGGTCGCGCGGCGGAGGAAATCGTGTTCGGCGAGATAACCACGGGCGCCTCGAACGACATCGAGAAGGTGACGCAGACGGCGAAGCAGATGGTGATGCGGTTCGGCATGTCAGAGCGCCTGGGCCCGCGCGTGTTCGGTCACGACCACGGCCAGCCGTTCCTGGGCCGCGAGTTCTCGACCGAGCCCGACTACTCGGATGAGATCGCGCGCGAGATCGACGACGAGGTCCGGCGCATCATCGAGGCCGCGCACCAGCGCGCCACCGACATCCTGACCGAGCACCGCCACGACCTCGAGAAGATCTCCGAGATCCTGGTCAAGCGCGAGACGATCGAGAAGGAGGAGTTCCTGGCCCTGCTCGACGGCAAGAGCGAGGAGGCGGTGTTCGGCGTGGAGGAGGACTCCAAGCCCGAGCTGCCCGCCCCGCCTGCGCCCGCGGGTCGGCCCGAGCGCGAAACCCCGCGCGTGTCACCGCGCCCGGGGTTGGCCGGCGGTACGGCGGAGCTCCGCGGAGCAGACAAAGAGCGACCCGAGCTGGCCTGACGGCTACCAGATGGTCGTCGTCGGGTCGAACGCGCGAATTGCGCGGTCGCGCGTAACGAGACGGGCGTCCAGCGAGCGTGCGGTTGCATAGATCAATCGATCGATTGGGTCGCCGGGGAAGCTGTCCGCGTCGAGCAGGCCGGCGGCGACGGCGACGTCGGCGCCGGGCGCAAGTGGCTCCACACGATGTGCATCGAGAGCGCGCCTGACCCACACGCTGATGTCGCGGTCGAGCGTGATACGTCCGCGTATCACGAGCATCGCCAGCTCCCAGGCGCTGAGTGTGCAGACGCCTATACTCGATGTCTGCGCAAGCGCCTCCCGCGCGGGATCGGATAGGCGCACGGGATCAGCCATCCACCACAGCCATGCGTGCGTGTCGAGAACGATCATCGAGAGGTCGCGTCCCAGTCAATATCGAGCGGCGCGATCAGATCCTCGTCGGGGACGTTGAACGTCACCGAGCCTCGCAGGCTCTCAGGCTCGGTTGCGGCCAGGACGCGGGCGACAGCTCGACCGCGCTTGGTCACAACAACCTCCTCGCCGGTGGCCGCCACCTCGTCGAGCATCGCCAGGCATTGCGCCTTAAATTGGCTTGCTGATATCGTGCGCGACATGACTATGGTCATCGTACCATGGACACGTCAGGGTAATGCTGAGAGGCAATACCCCATATCGACCTGCCTATGACCATCATCTTCCGCCTTATGGGGGTCGTGAACGTGACTCCAGACTCGTTTTCGGACGGTGGACTGTTCCTCGACGCGGAGGCGGCGATCACACATGCGCGTGAGCTGGTCGCCGAAGGAGCGGAGATCGTGGACGTCGGCGGAGAGTCAACGCGTCCGGGTGCGGAGCCCGTGTCTGCGGATGAGGAGACACGGAGGGTGCTGCCGGTCGTCGAGGGAATCGTCGCGGGGAATCGGACGCTCACCCGCCCGCGGGTCTCGATCGACACGTCCAAGGCGTCGGTCGCCCGCGCCTGCATCGACGCCGGCGCGACGCTGGTCAACGACGTGACCGCATTGCGCGGTGACCCGGAGATGGCGGGGCTCGTCGCGGAGAGCGGGGCGGAGTGCTGCCTGATGCACATGCGCGGCGAGCCCCGCACGATGCAGGCCGATCCGCGCTACGACGACGTCGTGGACGATGTCCGAGCGTTCCTGGAGGAACGGATGGCCTACGCGGTTGGCGAGGGCGTGCACGAGGAGCGGATCATGCTCGATCCGGGATTCGGGTTCGGCAAGACGCTCACGCACAACCTCACGCTGCTGGCGCGCCTGGACGAGCTGAGCGCGCTGGGGCGCCCGCTGGTGGTGGGCACCTCGCGCAAGAGCTTCATCGGGCGCATCCTCGCCGACGCCGCCGGCCAGACCGAGCCCGTGGCGGCCTCGCGGCGGCTGCCGGGGACGATCGCGACGAACGTGCTCGCGTATGAGCGCGGGGCGAGCGTGTTCAGGGTCCATGACGTGGCGCCCGTGCGCGCTGCGCTCACGGTGGCGGCTGCTACGTTGAGCGAACGATGGGATCAGGGCGCGAGGAGGACCCCGACGAGCTGACCGGCGCGGAGGACCCGGGGGACGGCGAGCGCGGCGGCGTCGGCCCCGACGACCCGGCGGGCGCCGGCGCACATGCAGGCGGGGAGGAGCCCGGCTATATGGATCGCCCTGAGGAGACCGATCCGTACTCGCTCGACGAGGACGACGACGAGGACGAGGACGAGTTCGACGGCGAGCGTGAGGAGACCGGCGAGTCGGTGACGATCGAGATCGCCGGGCTGTCGCTGTACACCCACCACGGCGTCGGCGAGGCCGAGCGCGAGGTGGGCCAGCGGCTCGTGCTCGACCTGCGGTTGGACCTCGGCGAAACCGACGCCACCGTGACGGATGCGATCGAGGACACGGTCGACTACGGCGAGGTCTGCCAGCTGGTCGCGCTGATCGCCCAGCAGCGCTCGCACGCCACGCTGGAGCGGCTGTGCGGCACGATCGCCGACCGGCTGCTCGGCGACTACGACCTGGAAGGCGTATGGGTCAAGGCGACCAAGCCCGAGCCGCCGATCCCGCTGCACGTGGACGAGGTGTCGGTCGAGGTGTGGCGCGAGGCGGAGGAGTAGCGGCTCGCGGCGGCTCGGCCCGGGCTGCTCCCTGCGTGCGGGCTGCTCCCTGCGTGGCTCGTTACGCGAACCGCCGTCCATATCGATCGGATCGCCGCACCGGCGCGGCCCGGACAGCAGTGCGCCGAGCGCCCAGATTCGGCCTGGACTGAAGTCGGTCTGGCTCGATTCGGCCTGCTCTGGCGGCGATCGGAGGCGAATCTCCAACTTTTCCTTGACATTAGTTAGCACTAACTTATAATCGCGGGCATGGCGATGGAGACCATCACACGGTCCGAGGGCGCGGCGCGACGATGATCGACCGGTGCGCACGGCTCGCGACGGAGCGCACGCGGCGCATCCTGCTGATCGCGGGCGCCGCGTTCCTGCTCGCCGCGGCGATCGGCGTCCCCGTCGTCACGATCCTCAAGAGCGAATCCTCGGACTTCCAAGACCCGAACGCCCCCAACCAGCAGGTCCTGCGCGCGATCGAACACGCCACCGGGCAGGCCGCCTACTATGGCGTGGCCGCGCTCGTGTCGAGCGGGACCGACGCGCGCACCGACCCCGTCGCCCGGGCACAGGCCACGCACGTCGTCGCGCTGCTCTCCCGCCAGCCCGGGTTTCAGCGCGCGCTCGACTACCCCGCCACGCACCTGCCGGTGCTCGTCTCGCGCAACGGGCACCAGACGCTCGTGCTCGCCGCGTTCGCCGACCGCGAACGCTCGGCCGCTGCCGTCGAACGCGTCCGTCCGCTGCTGGCCGGGGCCAACGTGCGCCTCGGCGGCAACGACGTGGCGTTCGCCGAAATCAACAAGCGCACCTCCTCCGACCTGGCGCGCGCGGAGACGTTCGCGCTGCCGATCCTCCTGCTGCTCTCCTTCTGGGTGTTCCGCGGGCTGATCGCCGCCGCCCTGCCGCTGCTCGTGGGCGGCTTCGCGATCGTGATCACGTTCCTGCTGCTGCGCCTGATCGACCAGTTCGCCGGCCTGTCGGTGTTCGCCGTCAACCTCGTCACCGGCGTCGGCCTCGGGCTCGGCATCGACTACAGCCTGTTCATCCTCTCCCGCTACCGCGAGGAGCTGGCGCGGGGTCTGGACACGCACGCGGCGATCCGCCGCACGCTGCAGACGGCCGGGCGCACCGTCATGTTCGGCTCGCTGACGGTCGCCGGCGCGCTCTCCTGCCTGCTCGTGTTCCCGCTGCGGTTTCTCTACTCGATGGGGGTCGGCGGGGCGCTCGTCACGCTGTCCGCGGGCGCGGTCTCGCTGATCGTGCTCCCCGCCGTGCTCGTCGCGCTCGGCCCGCGCATCGACGCGCTGGCGCCCGCGCGCCTGCAGCGCAACGCCGCCAAGGCCGCGCAACCGGCCGAGCACGGCGCGTGGTACCGCCTCGCGCGTGCGGTCATGCGCCGCCCGGGCGCCGTCGCGCTGGGCACCGCCGCGGTGCTGATCGTGATCGCGCTGCCCGCCCTGCGCCTGCAGCTGACCCCGGCCGACGCGCACGTGCTGCCGTCCTCCGCGCAGCCGCGCCAGGTCGCGGAAGCGATCACCCACGACTTCGCCGTCGACGGCTCGCAGACGGTAACGCTGGTTGCGCGCGCTCCCCAGACCGGCGCCTCCACCCTCGCGGCGCTCGCGCATCGCGCCCAGATCGCCGCCGGCGCCCAGGCGAGCCTCGCCGGTCCCCCGCGCTACCTCGGACGCGGCGCGTGGGAGATCGAAATGCTGCCCCGCGGCACCGACGGCTCGGCGGCCAACCAGCAGCTGATCCATCGCCTGCGCGCGCTGGCCGGCCGATCTTCGATCGGTCCGCCCACGCTGCTCGTCGGCGGCGCCACGGCGTGGTTCGTCGACCAGAAGGCCGCGATCGCCGCCAACACGCCCCTGGCGCTGCTGATCCTCGCGCTCGTCACGGGCGGGTTCCTGTTCCTGATGACCGGCTCGCTCGTGCTGCCGCTGCTCGCGCTGCTGATGAACCTGCTCACGGTCGCCGTCGGCGCCGGATTGCTCGTGCTGATATTCCAGGACGGCCACCTCGCGAGCCTCGCCGGGTTCACCCCGATCGGCGGCCTGGAGGAGTCCAACCTCGTGCTGCTGTTCGTCGTCGCGTTCGCGCTATCCACCGACTACGGCGTGTTCCTGTTCGGGCGCATCAAGGAGGCCCACGACGGCGGCATGGCCACGCGCGACGCCGTCGCCTACGGCGTGGAGCGCACCGGGCGGCTGATCACCGCTGCCGCGCTGCTGTTCTGCGTCGCGGTCGGCGCGTTCGTGACCTCGCACATCTTCTTCATCAAGCAGTTCGGCGTCGGCACCGCGCTGGCCGTGGCGATCGACGCCACGTTCGTACGCGCGCTGCTCGTGCCCGCGCTGATGGGCCGGCTCGGGGAGAGCACATGGTGGGCGCCCCGACCGCTGCGCCGCCTGCACGCCCGGGTCGGGCTGGGCGAGGGACTCGGCGACCCCACCGGCGCGTAGCGCGTCACCGATCGACCGTCCGCCGTTACGCGAGCGCCGTCTACGCGTAGCGGCAAAGGAGAGCGGCGCCGGCGGCTGTGTTCGGTGGACTTGCTCGTGTCTCACCCACCCAAACCACTACCGTCCCTGCCGATGCCCGCCCAGACAGGACTGCTCGGCCTTGGATCGAATGTGGGCGACCGCCGCGCACAGCTGCAGCGCGCCGTCGCTGCGCTCCCCGGCGTGGGCGTCGATGTGATCGCGTGCTCCTCCACCTACGACACCGACCCCGTCGGCGAGGTGACCGATCAGCCGAGCTTTCTCAACGCGTGCGTCCGTATCGAGACCGCGCTTCAGCCGCTACAGCTGCTCGACGCGGTCAAGCGGCTGGAGCGCGAGCTGGGGCGCGAGAACGGGGTCCGCCACGGTCCGCGCGCGATCGACATCGACGTGCTGCTGCTCGGCGAGCACGAGCTTTCGCATCCGCGCATGACGCTCCCCCACGAGCAGCTGCTCAGCCGCCGGTTCGTGCTGATCCCCGCGCTGGAGCTCGACTTCGCGCTGCACACGCCCTCCGGGGCCGGTCTCGCCGATGCGCTGGCCGTGCTCTCGCCGGAGGAGGGCGTGCGCTGGGCGAGCCCTCCGCTGACCGTCCCCGAGTGCGGGTCCTGAGTCGGCCGCCCAGCGGCTACGCGGCCGTGCCGCCCTCGCTCCAGCTGGCCAGTCGCACGAGCGTCGTGCCGTTCACGCCCCTGCCCGACAGCACGCACAGCCTCCCGTCGCGCTGCCAGGTGACGACAGGCACGCCGCCCACCTGTCGCAGCCGGTACGCCACGCCGCCATGCCACACGACCGTTCCGCCGCTCGCCGCCGGCGCGGGCGTGCCGCCGACGATCGCATACCCGATCCTGCGGGCGTGCGGGCCGGAGTAGAACACGGTCGTCACGCTCCGGCCGCCGATCGTGTCCGTGCGGGTCCCGGTGGCGCGCCAGCCGAACCGCTCCTCCCAGTACGGAAACGCGACGCCGTCTACCGCCACGTCCAGCTGGGCTGCGTGCGCGCGGCTCTCCCGCGGAGCACCCGTGCTCGCCGCGCTCAACGTCAACCGCGAGGCGGCGCTCAGGCTCGGCCCCTGCCGGTGCTGCGCACCTCCCGTCAGCAGCGCGACCGCGGCGCCCGCGATCGCCGCCACGGCCATCGCCGCGAGCGTGGGCCGCAACCGGCCGCCCAGCGCCCCGCCCCGAGCCCGTCGGCGCGCAGCGGGGGGCGAGGCGACCATCTCCCGCACCCGACGATGCAGCGTCTCCGGTGCCCGCACGTCCACGGCGCGTACCAGCGCGGCCGCGCGCTGCTCGGCCGCGCGCTCGTGCTCGGCCTGCTGCGATCCGGTGTGCTCGTGCATATCGCTCATGTCCCCCTACTGGGCAAGACTCCGCTCGCGCCGGTCTCTTCCCGACGGGCTTGCTCGGTGCGCGCCTGCTCTGCGTGCGCTCGCTCTGTGCGCGCCCGCTCCGTGCGGGCCTGATCCGGCTGGACGCCCTCGGCGAGCTCGGGGTCGAGCGCATGCGCGACCTGCCTGCGCGCGCGGAACAGCCGTGTCGTGATCGTCCCCTCGCGCACCCTGAGAGCGCGCGCGGCCTCCCGGTAGGACAGCCCGAGCACGTCGACCGCCACCAGCGCCAGGCGAAAGTCCTCCGGCAGCCGGGCGATCGTCGCGTACAGCTCCTGCACCTCGATCGCGCGCTCCGGGCGGCCAGTCGGGCGCGGGTCGGCCGCGACCACGTCATCCAACGTGGCCCCCGTCATAGGGCGACGGCTTGCGGTGCGCCTGCTCGTATAGAACGTGTTGCGCAGCGCCCGCATCAGGTAATACGCCTCGTCCTCGCCCCGCACCACCCGCGGGCGCGCCAGCACTCGCGCGAACGTCTCCTGCACGAGATCCTCGGCGTCCTCCCTGCGTCCGCACAGCGCCCACGCCGCGCGATACATGCGGTCCACGTGCTGGGTCAGCGATTGCGGGTCGAGCGTGCGGATGACCTTGCGACTGTAGCGCCGAGAGGGGTCCGGGCGGGGCGGATGGCGCCCTTCGCCGCGCCGGTCCGCGGTCTGCGAACGAGCCGTCCGCAAGGGTTGTGGTCGGCGCTCGCACGAGTTTCCGATCCGGCGGGAAGGATCGGCGTGAAGCGGCGTCCTTGAAGCTGGGATGCCGGACGCGGCATGAGGAGAGGCTGCGTCATAGGCCCCCCAATGGGTTCATCGACCGAAAGGCGGGCTGATCGTGATGAGAATGCGCAGGCGCCGGCTGCCGGCCGCGGCGCTGCTGGGCCTGGCCGTGGCGGTGCTCCCGGCCGTGGCGGCTTCGGAAACGAGCCCTGCGATCGAAGCGGTGAACAAACCTGGGGGTGGCCGGTATGGGGAAGAAACGCATGCGTGGTCGCCCACGGCGGTCACGGTGAGCACGGGCGGGACGGTGACGCTCAGTAATCGCACGGCGATCGAACATGGCGTGCACTGGGTGGGCGGTCCGGAAGCCCCGGGGTGCAGCGGGAT
>DASZJF010000011.1:0-2879 GCA_035948355.1 Solirubrobacteraceae bacterium | reverse complement strand
GCTCAGCATCCCTCTCTGGACAAGCTCCTGGCAACGCAGCACGCCCCTCTCTTCGGGAAGTCTGAGCTCACGGATTAGGCTGAACGATCGGCCTCCGCCATCCCAAAGTTCCGGGAGACGAAATGGCGCCTCAAACCCATATAGCTCAATCCATTGAAAAATGACGGGGGTCAGTCGCTGTAGCTCAACTTTCCGTCGGCGTTCCAGCATGACTGGCGCAGGATACCGCCCGACCGACTAAGCCGCAATGGGCGGCGGGGTGTCCCTACTACGCGCGCCCAAATCGCTGCTCGAGGGAATCTCCGAAGCCTCCAAGGCCACGGCCAAAGAACTGGAGACGTTGGCCACCATACAACCGGCGCTGAATCTAAAGGTTACACATCTGCCACGAATCGAACAAGCGGCGCGCGAATCCATCGATAGGGAGACGAGCAAACAGATTTTGAACAGCCAAGGCGTGGACCTGGAGTTCAACATAGTGAGTTCGCAACTGACAGGAATGAATTGCGCCGCGCATCTGGCACGCAGTTTGGCCAGTGGTTGACTAAGGACATCCGAAACGCCGGTCACCTTGGCCACCCCGCCGGCGCCCATCACCAGCACGCTCCCGTAGGAACTCATAAGTGAGGGTTACCCTCCTGTTCTCATCAACTCATAATTCAGGGTTACCGGCGCCGTCGTCTGAGAACCCCGGAGAGACGACTTCGTGGAGGGGGTAGCTGTCTCGGTATGGCTCTGGCGGTGAGGGTCGGGGGCGGCCAGGGCCGAGAGGCGATCGAGCTCAGCGTCGAGCTCACGACGGAGGCGGAGGGGATTGAGGCGTTGATAGAGCGCCTCGAGATCCACGCGGGTAGCGGGCGAGAGGATGCCGGAGGCGCCCAGGCGCTGGTAGGGGGTCTGGGCCCGATCGTAGACGCGCCGGACGCGGGCCCCGTCGCGGTGCTTGGTCACGAGCTTTTGCACCGGCTGGAAGAAGTTGACGTGCAGGCGGGCGAGCCGATAGACGCGCCGGAGCTGGGCATAGGCGGCCTGGGAGGCGAAGCGATCATAGCCGATGAGCTGGCGCACGACGGCCCCGTTCTTCTGCTCGACGTGGGCGCTGTCGTTCTTCTTCCAGGCGCGGCTGCGGGTGAAGGTGATCCCGCCCTGCCGGCAGTAGTCGTAGAGGCTCTGGTTGATGAACTCGCTGCCGTTATCGCTGTCGAGGCCGAGGAGCGGCATGGGCAGGCGCTGGCGCACGCGATGCACGCCTCCGCCCACCCGCTCGTGCCGCTTGCCCCAGATGGCCTCGAGCTCGACCCAGGCGGTGGCGATGTCGACCGCGCAGAGCGTGCAGAGATAAAAGTCTTTGGTGCTGCTGCCGCAGTGAGCCACGAGGTCGACTTCGAGAAAGCCGGGGCCGGCGTCGTCCCACTCGGTGAAGGTGCGGATGGGGATCTCGTGCCGGAGCCAGGTGCCCACGTGGGTGGTCGTGGCCCCACGCCGCGGCCGCGCGGCGCGCGCGGGGGCGAGCAGCCGGCCGAGGGTGGCGGGACTTACCTGCCGGACGAGCTGGTCGACCGCGGGCGCCAGCCGCAGCTCACCGTCGCGCGCGAGCCGATCGAGGAGCTCGGGCACGAAGGGATGGAGCCGCTGCGGCCCGATGCCCCCGGTGGCCTGCCAGAGGACCTCGAGCGCTTGGGCCACCGCCGACCCGTAGACCGGCGGCCGCCCCGCGCGCGATCGCGCCGTCGGCACCCGCGGCGGGCGGCGCAGCAGGCGGATCGCCGCCTTGCGGTGCAGGCCGGTGACGGTGACGACCTCGTTCAGGAGGGTGCCTTTCTCTGCTCGCGTCGCCGCCAGATAGCGCTCCCGCTGCACCGCCGCGTACTCCCGCAGGCTCGGTCGCGTCACGGGCGCCTCCCTCGGCTCGGAATGGGTAACCGTGACTTCGGATGTACGACCTTCTGCTCGGTAACCGAAATTTTGATGTGATGCGGCTCCTTGACCCCTTCCGGTCCACCAGCATAAGCTCTCGCCACCTGTCTGACCGGTCTCGGCCCAATCTGTGGGAGGGCGTTCCTATGCAGTGTCCCCGATGCCGGCACGCCAACCCTTCCGATGCCAACTTCTGCATGCAGTGTGGCACGCCTCTAATCCGTCGTTACGAGAGCGATACACCGCGGCCATCGTATCAGGACCAGGAGCGCGCCCTTGGCGAGGCGCTGGAGCAACAGAAGGCGACCGCGGAGATCTTGCGGGTGATCAGTAGCTCGCCGACGGACGTCCTGCCCGCCTTCAAGGCCATCGCCACCGCCGCCACGAGGCTGTGCGCCGCACAGGACTCGGGTGTCATTCGGTTCGATGGTGTCCTCATGCACTTGGTCGCCAACGACGGCTTTACCGCCGAGGAGCGCGAGGTCATTCGCGCCCAGTTCCCGAGATCTGCCAACCGCGGTATGGTGACCGGCCGGGCGATCGTCACACGCGCGGTCGAGCACGTCGCCGACATCACCCGGGACCCCGAGTACGACGCCATCGGCCTCCAGCACAGCAGATTCATGCGCGCGGTGCTCTCCGTGCCGATGCTCCACAACGGCCAACCCGTCGGGGTAATCACCGTCACGCGGCGCGAGGCGCAACCATTCAGCGGCTCACAGATCGCCTTGCTCGAGACCTTCGCCGACCAGGCCGTCATCGCCATCGAGAACGTGCGCCTGTTCAAGGAGCTGCAGGCCCGAACGGCCGAGTTAATCCGATCGGTCGGGGAGCTGACCGCGCTGGGGGAGATCAGTCAGGTCCTCAGCTCGACGCTCGATCTCGAGACGGTGCTGACCACCATCGTGTCGCGCGCCGTCCAGCTGTCGGGCGTGGACGGCGGGGTGGTGTTCGAGTACGAC
>DASZJF010000010.1:0-35509 GCA_035948355.1 Solirubrobacteraceae bacterium | reverse complement strand
GCGCCCCCACGACGTACAGACTGATCAGACGAACGGCTAGCCCACTAGCCTCTGACCAACTTGATTTCCGTTACTTCGCTTGCGCTGTTCTTGAATTCCTTCAACGTATCGACAGATGTCTCGCCCGATTCCGCTTCTTCGGTCGTAAACAGCGTAGTCTTGGTAGTCAGATGCTGTCCCGACATCAATTCATTTTCAGGCGACGTTAACGATAATAAGAATTCCTTGAATTTCTGCACTCCTGCGGCTTGGTTGAAAACCACAATTGATTCTTTTTGGAATTCTTCTATGCCACCTTCGAGTTTACCGACCACGTCTCCTTTGACTTCCACTGAAGCGAGTGAGCATTTGAACGTGAATTTGCCGCCCAGCGGATTGCCTACAGTGGCTCCCGGCAATAAGAAGAGGACTCCCGGTTTTTCGGCTTCTGCCCCCGGAACGAGTAACCCAAGATGGAATTCGGCTGATGGAAGGATGATTTCTTCTGGATTTGCTCCAGTGCTTTTACATTCGACGTTTGGCGATACACTTCTACAGTTTTTGAATTTAATTGATACTGTACCTAAGTGGGCAGTTTTGCCACTGCCTTCCGTCGCGCTTCCAATCGTTCCACTGTCCACCACACTTTGACATTCGATTTCGCTGCCTGCGGTTGTCGTTAGTTTCGATTTTCCGCCTTCCGATATAAATGTGGCCGGGAAGCTGCCTTTTTTCAATTCGAATAACACTTCGGTGGCCGAGGCGCTCGCGACGGCGACCGCGCTGAACGCGAAAGCCGCAACGAGGCACAGCCCGACAATACGTATGCGATGCATTCCACTGCTCCTTGTTCCCGGAGCAACGAGGCGACGCGAACGCCCCACGTGACAACAACCTAACCGAGCCCGTCCCGCGGCCACAGCACAAGTCTCTGGTTCGATTTGCATAAATCGTGTCCGAACCGTACAAGCGCCTACGACCGGCAGGGGGAGCCCGCTAAGGCATCGCCGTATGGGAGGATCGCGCGCATCACCTGCATGCTCCTGTTGTTTGGGGATTGGTTTTGCCCCGCCCCTCAGGACCTGGGCGGTGACTGTCTAACAGTCCCATCCCCGGCACGCAAGCTCCACACGCTTAAGTAGACCAATGCATCCAGAAGTTTGGAGGGCTGGATTGTCGCGAATTGCAGTGATTTCTGCCCCGAACAGCCCTGTCGGTGAGACGGAGACAAAGCTGAGGAAACTCTGCCCGCGACATCGACCGGGCGGTTCTGTCTGATGCGATCGATCAGCGTGTGCCGGAGGAGTCGACAGTGCGCAAACTCGTTCCCAGCTGGGAGCGGAGATCGTGGGTAGATCACCAGGATCGTGATCTACCCAGACTCAACGCGAGACATGCTTTCGTGCGCGGGCGGCAGCCCGCGACTCCAACCGGGCACCACTAGCCTGACTCGGCCATTTATCCGGGGCAAGCCATCAGATAACAAAATGAGTCCTTTGACTAGCCTTTGACCAACCCTATCTTCGTTGATTCTCCTGCACTGTTCTTGAATTCCTTTGACGTACCGGTCGATGTCACGGCAAATTCCGCTTCTTCGGTCGTAAACAGCGTAGACTTGATGGTCAGATGCTGCCCCGTCATCAATTCATTTTCCGGTGAGGTTAACGATAATAAGAATTCCTTGAATTTCTGCACGCCTCCCGATTGTTCGAACACAATTTTGGTTTCGCTTTCGAATTTTTCGATCGGGCCTTCGAGTTTACCCACGACGTCGCCTTTGACTTCCACGCTTGCGAGTGAGCATTTGAATGTCAAGCTCCCACCGAGAGGATTGCTTACGCTCGCTCCCGGGAGTAAGGAGAGGATCGCCGGTTTTTCGGCTTCCGCTCCTGGGACGAGTAACCCGAGATGGAATTCGCCCGACGGAATCACGACTTCTTCTGCGTTGGCTCCATGGCTTTTACATTCCGCGCTCGGCGATATGCTTCTGCAGCCTTTAAATTTAACTTCTGCTGTTCCTAAGTGGGCCGTTGTGCCACCGCCTTCTGTTGAGCTCCCAATCGTTCCTTTGCCTACCACACTCTGACATTCGATTTCACTGCCTGCGGTGGTTGTCAGCTTCGATTTTCCGCCTTCCGACGCGAAGGTGGCTGGGAAGCTACCTTTTTCCAATTTGAATAACACTTCTGTGGCCGACGCGCTCGCGACGGCGACCGCGCTGAACGCGAACACCGCAACAAGACATCGTCCAGTAATGCCCATGCGATTCATTTCCATTGACTCCTTCGTTGCAGGAGCACGCGATAATGCGGCGCTCGCCGCGCCAAGCGACTTTGACGAGCCCCGCGCGCCGCAAGCGCGAGTTCACTGAAGCTCGAACGCACAGAGAGCGCGCATCACCTGCATGCTCCTGTTGTTTGGGGATTGGTTTGCCCCGCCCCTCAGGACCTGGGCGGTGACTGTCTAACAGTCCCATCCCCGGCACGCAAGCTCCACACGCTTAAGTAGACCAATGCATCCAGAGGATCGGAGGGCTGGATTGCCCGGTATTGCAGCGATTTCTGCTCCGAAATGGGTCCATGGGCGAGATGGAGACAAAGCGCGGTGAATCGAGCACTCACCCGCCGCGCCCGGCTGCACCCTCCTCGGCGAGGATCGCGCGCACGGCGGCCTCCGGGCCGACGATCGGCGCCAGCGCTACATACGTTGCCTGGCCGGCCAGCTCGGGGAGCAGGTGCGCCGCGCCCCCCGCGACGTAGCGGCAGACGATGCCCCACAGCGCTCCCACCGTTGCCTCAGCGACCACCCCGGGCAGCTGTAACCTCCGCGGCAGCCTGCTCGCGAGCAGGTCGACGTAGCGCCGCAGCATCCGCTCCCTGCGCTCGCCCGCGGCCGAGCCGTCGGCGAGCGTGTCCATCAGGATCACCCCGCGCAGCACCGGGTCCTCGGCGATGTGGTCCATCAGCGCCGCGATCCCGCGGTAGACGCCCTCCGGTCCGTCCCCGGCGGTGCGAGAGGCGGCCGCGGCGGATGTCAGCGCTTCCAGTCCCACGAGGTCGAGGGCGTCCAGGAAGCACTCCTCGGCGCTCTCATAGCAGGCCCGGAACGACCGCTCGGAGACCCCGGCGCGATCGACGATCTGCATGGGGGTGATGTGCGCCCGGCCTTCCCCGGCGGCGATCTCGGCCGCGGCGCGCAGGATGCGCCCGCGCTCGTCGTCCGTCCGCGCGCGCAGGCGCGGCCAGCGCGGCCGGGTCGCGCCGTTCGGCGCCCGGACGGACAGCTCGGCGACCGCCGTGGAACCGTGGGCGAGCGCCCACTCCGCGAGCCCGCCGGCCAGCGCGGACGGCTCTCGTGCCCCGCCGCCCAGCAGGTCCTGACGGATGACGTGCTCGATGCCGTGAACGATCCCCCGCACGACCGCAAGCGGCAGTACGACCGCGTCGGGCGTCTGGCGAAAGCCGGTGAGGACCATCCGCTCGAACCTCCGCCTCGCCCGCTCCGTCCGGGCGAGCGCCGCCGGACCCGCGCCGAGGGCGTCCACGAGCACCAGCCGCGCCGCCTTGGGCTGCTCGGCGGCCGCGCGCACGAACGCCTCGAAGGCGCGACGCAGCCCCACCTCCGGGTCCCGCTCGGCGCGCTGGGCGCTGAGGACACGGGCGATCGCGCAGCCCACGACTCTGTCGTGAGTCGCCAAGAAGCACGCCTCCTTGTTGGGGAACTGCTCGTAGAAAGTCCGCTTGGACACCCCGGCCAGCCTGCTCAGCTCCGCGACGCTCGTCCCGTCATAGCCACGGGCCGCGACCGCCTCGATCGTCGCGCCGAACAGCCGCGTCCGCTGGTTCTGTTCGACCTCGTCTTTGCGCGGACCGTGCGGACGCGGCCGCAGCTGCCGGTAGAGCGGGGCGCTCGGATCGTGCTCGGGCGGGGCGCTCGAACCGTGCTCGGGCGCCTCGAGCGGGATGCGCGGCCCGCGCGCTTTGAGCGAGGTGCGAGACATGACATGCGATTCTTTCGAGTCACCGCAAAAACAGAAGGGGGCGTTTCTGACTCGGGACCGGCTCCTGACTCGGGACCGTCTCTGTCGTCCGACTCAGTCGACAAGCGACTCCAACCGCGCATAGGCGACCTCCACGGCGCGCCGCGCGGCGGTATGACGCGCCTCGGACTTGGCCGACTCGTACCGCGTCGCCCACGCGGCCGGATCGGCGAGCTGATCCTCCAGCTCGCGCATCGCCGCCTCGGCCTCTTCCACCGCGCGCTCGGCGGCGGCCTGCGCGGTGAGGCGGTTCTTCGAGGGACCGGCGGGCTTGGGCTTGGCCCTGTGCTTGGACCCGTTCCCGCCGGATGAGGATGCCGTTCCATCAAGCGCATGCGCCTGATGGCGGGTCGGCACATGTGCCGACCCGTGGGAGCGCGCATGCGCGCTCCCAGCCGGGGCCGCATGCGGCCCCGGCGCCCTCGGCGCATGCGCCGAGGGTCCCCCCTGCTCGCCCTTACGTTCCTCGCGCACGCGCACGTACTCGGGCCAGCCGCCCGTATAGCTTCGCAACGAGCGATCATCATGCTCCTCCACCGCGATCGTGCGCGTGCCGACCGCGTCCAGCAGCGCGCGGTCGTGGGAGACGAGCAGGATCGCGCCCGTGAACGCGCGCAGGGCGTCCTCCAGCGCCTCGCGCGACTCGATGTCGAGATGGTTCGTGGGCTCGTCCAGCAGCAGCACGTTCGCGCCGGAGTGCACGAGCACCGCCAGCGACAGCCGCCGGCGCTCGCCGCCGGAGAGCCCGGCCAGCGGTTTTTCGGCCTCCACGCCCGAGAACAGGAACCGCCCGAGCAGCGCGCGGGCCTTGTTCGGGGTCAATCCGGTGGCGCGACCGGCCGCGTCGAGCACGCTCTGGCCCGGATCGCCGCCCGCGCCAAGCTCGTCCGCGTGCTGGGAGAGATACCCGACCGTCACGTTGTGCCCGGTGCTGAGCCTGCCCTGCGCGAGCGGGCGGCGTCCCGCGAGGGTCTCGATCAGCGTCGTCTTGCCCGACCCGTTCGGGCCGACGAGCGAGACGTGCTCGCCGCGCTCCAGCCACAGCTCGGCCTGTTCGAGCAGCCTCACCGGCGGCTCGCCGACGTCGATCGCGGCGTCGCTCAGCTCGAACACGACCCGCCCGGAGCGAGCCGGTGGCTTGAACGCGAACTCCAGGCCCTGCTCGTCGCGAGGATCGCGCTCGATCCGCTCGATCTTCGCGAGCTTCTTCACGCGCGACTGCGCCTGACGCGCCTTCGTCGCCTTGTAGCGGAAGCGCTCGATGAACCGCTCCATCCGCGCGATCTCCGCCTGCTGGCGGTCGATCGCCTTGCCGAGCGCGATCTCGCGCGCCGCCTGCTCGCGCCGCCAGGCGTGCCAGGTACCCGCGAAGTAACGCGACCTGCCGGCCTCCAGCTCGAGCACGGACGTGCCGACGGCCTCCAGGAACCAGCGGTCGTGCGCGACCAGCACGACGGCCGCGTCGAGCGATACGAGCATCTGCTCCAGCCACTCCAGCGACTCGATGTCGAGATGGTTCGTGGGCTCGTCCAGCAGTAGCACGTCCGCCGAGGTCGCCAGCGCGCGAGCCAGCGAGGCGCGCGTGAGCTGCCCGCCGGAGAACGTGTCCAGCGCGCGATCGAGGTCGGCGTCGACGAACCCGAGCCCGTGCGCCATCGCCGTGGCGCGATCGCGCCACAGATAACCGCCGCTACGCGTCTCCATGCGCGCCTGCGCGCGCGCGTAACGATCGAGCAGCGACTCGTCCGCCGTGCCCGCCACAGCCATGCGCGCCTCCAGCTCGGCCAGCTCGGCCTCGATCTGCAGCTCCTCGGTGCAGCCCGAGAGGATGTACTCGCGCAGCGGCAACGCGCGCTTGCTGGCCGATCGGGGATCCCGTTGATCGCCGATCGGTGGGCGCTGGTCATGCAGCGCGATGCGCACGCCGCGCGCGACGCTCAGCTCGCCGCGGTCGATCGTCCTCTCCCCCGCCAGCGCCCGCAGCAGCGTCGTCTTGCCGGCGCCGTTGCGGCCCGCGATCGTCATCCGTTCACGGCGCTCGAGCTTGCACGAGACGCCGTGCAGGAGCGGCTGTCCTGCCATGTCGATGTGTATGTCGGAGGCGATCAGCAGGGCCATCGCAGGCATAGTAGGCGGCGTGCTGCGATAGCATCCGCCGTGCAAATGCGCCGCCTGACGACCACGCTGTCCACGTCGATGCTGATGCTGCTCGTGCTCGCCCCGGCGGCGCTGGCCGAAAACGACGGACGCGGGTGGTACGGCGCGACGAACGACAAGGTCGTGACGAACGCGGGTTTCATCGTGATCGTGTTCTTTCCGACGTTCGTGTTCGTGATGAGCATGATTCAGCGCCGGCTGGAGAAACGCAAGGAAGCCGGCAAGGCCGCCAAGAAGCAGCTCGGCGGCGCTGCCGAGTACCCCGGCGGCTGGTAGACCGCCCCACGCCGATGCGCGAGCCCGCCCCCGCGAGCCGCATGCGCCGAAGGGGGCCACTGGCATGAACGAGCCCGACGCCGTCCGCTACGAGCGCGCGGGCGCGGCGGCGGTGGTGACGATCGACCGCCCTCATCGGCGCAACGCCGTGGACGGCGAGACCGCCGCGCGGCTGCACGAGGCGTATGAGCGGTTCGAGGCCGACGACGACGCCCGCGTGATGGTGCTGACGGGCGCCGGCGGGATCTCGTTCTGCGCCGGGGCGGACCTGAAGGCGACGGAGACGATGGCGGGCAGGCTGATGTCGGCGGAGGGGCCGATGGGGTTCACGCGGCTGACGCCCTCCAAGCCGACGATCGCGGCGATCTCGGGGTTCTGCCTCGCCGGGGGGCTGGAGCTGGCGCTGTGGTGTGACCTGCGCATCGCCACCGCGGGCTCGACGCTCGGCTACCCCGAGCGTCGCTGGGGCGTGCCATTGATCGACGGCGGCACGCAACGATTGCCGCGCATCGTCGGGCTGGGCCGAGCCCTGGACCTGATCCTGACCGGGCGCATGATCGACGCGCGCGAGGCCCTGGACATGGGGCTGCTGACCGAGGTGGTGCCGGCGGGCGCGCATCTGGAGCGCGCGCTCGCGCTGGCCGAGGGTCTGTCTCGATTCCCGCAGCGCACAATGCTCGCCGACCGGCGCGCGGCGATCGAGGGACTCGGGATGACCCTGGCCGAGGGGCTCGCGCTGGAGGCACAGGCGGGACCCGATGTGTTCAAAGAAGGGGCACAGGGGGCCGCGCGGTTCGCCGCGGGCGAGGGCCGCGGCGGCGCCGGCGCAGGGGCATAACCGCTCCACCCGCAGCGACGAAGTACGATCAATCGCCGCTTACATATATCGCCGGTCGCAGACCGGCCGCCGACTCCTTTAAAGATCAATCCAGCACTGACCCATCTCCGTCAATCCCACAAGCCGAGTATTTCCACCCGAGGTAGCGGCGTAGCTGGAATCAAGGTTTGCGGCGGCGTGCCTCCCGCCGCGGTGCCGGCACCGCCACATAGAGATATCCTCGCCTGAGCATGGCGTACTTCGTAACAGGCGCGACCGGGTTCATCGGCCGGCGACTCGTTGAGCAGCTGCTGGAGAAGCGCCAGGGCAAGGTGTACGTGCTCGTCCGCGACGCCTCGACCGGCAGGCTCGAGGCGCTGACCGAGCACTGGAAGGCCGTCGTCGGTCCAAGCGCCGGCAAGCGCATAGTGCCCGTGATCGGCGATCTGCGCAAACCGTTGCTCGGCGTCGAGACCGAGCGCGTGGAGGAGCTGCGCGGCAAGATCGAGCACTTCTTCCATCTCGCCGCGATCTACGACATGACGGCGCCGGCCGAGCAGAACACCGCCGTGAACGTCGGCGGCACCACGCACGCGGTCGAGCTCGCGCGGGCGCTGGACGCGGGACGCCTGCACCACGTCTCTTCGATCGCCGTCGCCGGCACGTACAGGGGCACGTTCGAGGAGAGCATGTTCGACGAGGGGCAGCGGCTGCCCTCGCCCTATCACCGCACGAAGTTCGAGTCCGAGCGGATCGTGCGCGAGCAGCCCTACGTGCCCTGGCGGGTGTACCGGCCGGGGATCGTCGTCGGCGACTCGCGCACGGGCGAGATGGACAAGATCGACGGCCCTTACTACTTCTTCAAGGCGATCCAGCGCGCGCGCCAGCTGCTGCCGGAGTGGGCGCCGCTCGTCGGCGTGGATCTCGGCAACACGAACGTCGTGCCCTGCGACTGGGTGGCGAGCGCGCTGGAGCACATCGCACACGAGCCCGATCTCGACGGGCACGCGTTTCACCTGACCGACCCGCGTCGCCAGCGCGTGGACGAGCTGATCAACGAGCTCGCGCGGGCGGCGCACGCGCCGCGAGTGGCGGTGAGCATCGACAAACGGCTGACCGACCCGCTGCCACGCTGGCCACTGGCGCTGGCATTGGCGCTGCCGCCGTGGCGGCAGGCGAAGAGCCTGGCGCTGCGCGAGTTGGGGATCCCGCCGGAGGTCCTCGGGCACATGGAGCTGGTGCCCCGGTTCGACACGCGCGAGGCCGCGCGGGCGCTGGCGGGCTCGCCGCTGGCCGAGCCGCCGCCGCTGCACGACTACGCCGGGCGGCTGTGGGACTACTGGGAGCGCGAGATGGACCCGGGCATGGCGCGCGGGCGCACGCTGAAGGAGGCGCTGGAGGGCAGGCACGTGATGATCACGGGCGCCTCCTCGGGCATCGGGCGCGCCACCGCGCTGAAGGTGGCGGCTGCGGGCGGGGTGCCGCTGCTGGTGGCGCGCAACGTGGAGAAGCTCGAGGAGACGCGCGCGGAGATCGTCGCGGGGGGCGGCACGGCGTACGTGTACGCGGCCGACCTGTCCGACATGGAGTCGGTCGACCGGCTCGTCGAGCGCGTGCTGGCCGACCACCGCAACGTCGACATGCTCGTCAACAACGCCGGCCGCTCGATCCGCCGCTCGATCGCGCTGAGCTATGACCGCTTCCACGACTTCGAACGCACGATGCAGCTCAACTACTTCGGCGCGGTCAAGCTGATCATCGGCCTGCTCCCCAGCATGCGCGAGCGCGGCTCCGGGCACATCGTCAACATCTCCTCGATCGGCGTGCAGGCCAACCCGCCGCGCTTCTCCGCCTACGTCGCCTCGAAGGCCGCGCTCGACGCCTTCACGCGCGTCGTCGCCTCGGAGGTCGTCGGCGACGGTGTCACGTTCACGACCATCCACATGCCACTCGTGCGCACGCCGATGATCGCGCCGACGAAGATGTATGACGCCTTCCCCGCGATCACCCCGGACGAGGCCGCGGACATGATCTGCGAGGCGCTGCGCTCGCGGCCCAAGCACATGGGCACGCGCCTGGGCACGTTCGGCGAGGTCGCCTACGCACTCTCGCCCAAGGCAGTGGATCGGCTGCTGCACCTCGCCTACCGCGTATTCCCCGACTCGGCCGCCTCCAAGGGCCAGCGCGACGTCGAGGAGCGCGCCTCGTTCGAGCAGATCGCGATGGCGACGCTGACGCGGGGCGTGCACTGGTAGTGAACGCGAACGCGATCGAGGTTCGCGACCTGCACAAGCGCTACGGCGAGCATGAGGCGGTGCGCGGGATCGACATCGAGGTCCGCCGCGGAGAGGTGTTCGGGCTGCTCGGTCCCAACGGCGCGGGCAAGACGACGACGGTCGAGATCCTCGAGGGCTATCGCGAGCGCACGAGCGGCGAGGTGTCGGTGCTTGGATACGACCCGGCAAGACGGCAGATCGAGCTGCGCCGGCGCATCGGCATCGTGCTGCAGAGCGGCGGCATCTACAGCCTCCTCACCCCGCGCGAGGCGCTGGCGCACTGGGCGAGCTTCTACCCGCGCCCGCGTGACGTGGAGGAGGTGCTGGAGCTGTCCGGGCTGGCCGAGCAGGCCGACATGCGCAGCCGCAAGCTCTCGGGCGGACAGCAGCGCAGGCTGGACCTGGCGCTCGCGCTGGTGGGCGACCCGGAGCTGATGTTCCTGGACGAGCCCACCACCGGGTTTGACCCGAAGGCCAGGCACGGCGCGTGGGAGACCGTGCGCAGGCTCAAGCAGCTGGGCAAGACGGTGGTGCTGACGACGCACTACCTCGACGAGGCCCAGGCGCTGGCCGACAGGGTGGCGATCGTCAAGGACGGGCGCGTGCTGGCGATCGGGCCACCGCGCGAGCTGGGGGTCGGCGGGACGCGCTATCGGGTCGCTTACCGGGATGGGAGCGGGGAGCTGATCGAGTATCAGACCGACGACCCGACGCGCCTGCTCAACGAGTTGACGGGCGCGGCGCTCGCGCGGGGTGAGCAGGTGCGGGAGCTGAGCGTCGGGCGGCCGACGCTGGAGGACGTGTACCTGGAGCTGACCGCCGATGCCTGAAGCCATGGTCCTGACCTGGCGCCAGTACCGGCTGGAGCGGAGGATGTTCTGGCGCAACCCGAGCGCGGCGTTCTTCAACTTCGTGCTGCCGCTGCTGTTCCTCGTCGCCGGCGGGGCGATCCTGCACGGCAACCAGAGCCAGCTGAACAAGCTGGTGCCGGCGATCGCGGGGATGAGCGTGATGTCGACGACGTTCACCGCCCTGGCCTACAACATCGTGTTCCTGCGCGAGCGCGGCGTGCTCAAGCGCATCCGCGGCACTCCTCTGCCGACCGGCTCCTACCTCGGCGGAGTGGCAGCTAACGCCGTCACCAACACCGCGCTGCAGCTTGCGATCGTGATCCTCGCCGGGCGGGTGGCGTTCGGCATCGGGTGGCCGAAGGAATGGCTGGAGCTGGTCGTGTTCGTGCTCGCCGGCGTCGTGTGTCTCGCGTCGCTCGGCGTGGCGTTCGCGCACGTCATCCCCAACTTCGAGTCCACCGCCGCGTACGTCAACGCCGTGTTCCTGCCAGTGGTGTTCGTCTCCTTCTACGCGTTCGACGCCGCCGGCGCGCCGGAATTCGTTCGCAACGTCGCCGACGCGCTGCCGCTGAAGCCGCTGATCGACGGGCTGTATGGGGCGATGGTCACGGGGACCGGCCTCGGGGACAACCTCGACGCGCTGGCCGTGATCGGGCTGTGGGGCGTATTCGGAGTGTGGTTGGCGGTCCGCGGATTCACATGGGAGCAGCGGCGCGGATAGGCTGTGCCGCGACCGCCATCCCGCCTTGCCCGCGCATACCGCGCTGCGGCGCCGGACCACTACCCTCGCCACACAGATCACAGCCGTCACGCGCCGTCCGCCATAACCCGATCACAGGAGAACGCACATGCAGCAGCTCGCCGAGGACGTGTACCAGCTGAAGGGATGGCCGAAGAACGCGATCAACGTGTACGTGATCGGGGACGTGCTGATCGACGCGGCGACGAGACAGGCCGAGAAGCGGATCATGCGCCAGATCGCCGGCAGGACGATCGCCGCGCACGCGCTCACGCACGCCCACCCCGACCACCAGGGAGCGAGCCACGCGGTGTGCGAGCAGCTGGGGATCCCGCTGTGGTGCGGACAGGGCGACGTGCCGGCGATGGAGACGCCGGGAGCGATCCGCAACCCCAAGGCTCCGGGCTGGCTGAATGCGTTGCAGGAACGGTTCTGGACGGGGCCACCGCACCCGGTCGCACGGGCGCTGAGCGAGGGCGACGAGGTCGCCGGGTTCACCGTGCTCGAGACGCCCGGGCACGCGCCCGGACACGTCTCCTATTGGCGCGAGTCCGATCGCGTGCTGATCGTCGGCGACGTGCTCGGCAACATGAACTTCATCACCGGCATCCCCGGCCTGAACACCCCCCCGGACATGTTCACGCCCGACCCCGCCCGCAACCGCGAGTCGGCCAGGCGGCTGGCCGAGCTACGCCCGGCGCTGGCGTGCTTCGGACATGGAGCGCCGCTGCGCGACCCCGGCAAGCTGGCCGAGTTCGTGGCGAAGCTGCCGAGCTAGGAACTCTGAGGATGAGCGAAGGACTGTTCATCCCGTCCGCAGACGGGCGGGTGCAACCGACCGAGCACGCGCGCGGTCCCTGGGACCCACAGGCGCTGCATGGAGGTGCGCCCGCGGCGCTGATCGCCAGGGCGTTCGAGCGGACCCAGCCCGGCGCGGAGATGCCGATCGCGCGGCTGGGGTTCGAGTTCCTCAAGCCGATCCCCTTCGCCGAGCTGGAGGTCGCGATCGAGGTCGTGCGCAACGGCAGGCGCGTGCAGGAGCTCGCAGCCGAGCTGCGGGCCGGCGAGGAGACGATCGGGCGCGCGAGCGCGCTGCGGATCCAGGCGGCGCCAGCGGGTCTCCCCGACCCTGACCGCCGACTCGGCCAGCCGGGCCCGGAGCCGGTGCGGGCGATGCCGGGTCCGGAGGAGGGCAAGATCGTGAAGTTCGCGCTGAACGACACCGAGACGAACAGCCTCGCGACGACGGGCATGGAGATGAGCTGGCTCACCGATCCCTGGTCGCTGGGGCCGGGCCAGGTGTGGATGCGGCTGCGACAGCCGATCCTCCCCGGTGAGGAGACAACTCCGCTCCTACGACTGGTCGCGACCGCTGACTTTGGCAATGGCATCAGCGCGGAGCTGCCGTTCCACGAGTACCTGTTCATCAACGCCGATCTGACGGTGCATCTGTGGCGCAGGCCGCGGGGCGAGTGGATCGGGCTGGACGCCAAGACCGTCCTGATGGACGGTGGCGTGGGGACGGCGGAAAGCGTGCTGCACGACGGGGACGGTCCGGTGGGTCGCGCGGTGCAGACGCTGGTCGTGCAGCCGCGTTAGAGCGCGATCGTCGCAGGGTAGTTGCACGAGCAACTGCTGCTATAACCAAAGCAGTTGCACATACAACTACTTGGTCGGGCCGCGCGTGCTCGACCACGAAAGGAGCCTCATGTCCGCCGAGTCCGCCGTAGCCACCGCGACCGAGACGACCCTGCCCACGGGCACATGGAAGGTCGATCCGGTTCACTCAAGCGTCGAGTTCCAGGTCAAACACCTCGGGATCGCGACCGTCAAGGGGCAGTTCAAAGAGTTCGAGGGCACCGTAGAGGTCGGACCCGATGGGGCCGTCGCATACGGGACCGTGCAGACAGCGAGCGTCGACACGCGCGAGCCCCAGCGCGACGAGCACCTGCGCTCGGCCGACTTCTTCGAGGTCGATACCTATCCCGAGATCGACTTTCGCTCGACCGCGATCAGAGCCACGGGCGAGGACGAGCTGGAGATCGACGGCGAGCTGACGATCCACGGCGTCACGCGCGCGATCACGCTGCGCGCCGAGATCGAGGGCACCGAGACCGACCTGCAGGGCAACGCCCGCGTGGGCCTCTCGGCGAGCACCCAGATCAACCGCTCGGACTACGAGATGCGCTTCAACGCCGCGCTCGGCTCGGGCAACGTGGTGGTCAGCGACAAGGTCAAGATCCTCGTCGACATCTCCGCGGTCAAGTCCGCGTAACCGGTCAAAGCTCCTAGCGGCCCGATGGCCATGCTGGCCGATTGGAGATCCGTGATCTTCAATCGGTAAGGACGCAGTGAGCGTGGCGTACTACGTACGCGTGCTGGCCGATCGGAGATCCCATTTGATCTCCGATCGGTAAGGACGCAGCCTGGCGCCGTGCCAGCGGGCCGCTAGCGCACGACGACGTCGCCGAGCGCCGTGTCGATCGCCGCGAGCGTGTCGGCGCTGAGCTCGATGCCGGAGGCGGAGGCGTTGGCGTGCACCTGCTCGGGGCGGCTGGCGCCGACGATCGCCGAGGCGACGTTCGGCTCGCGCAGCACCCAGGCGAGCGCGAGCTGGGCCATCGTCAGGCCGGCCTGCTCGGCGACCGGGCGCAGGCGCTGGACCGCCTCGAGCACGGGCGGAGCGATGAGCCGGTCGATGAACCCGCTCATCTCCTCGCTCGCCGCGCGGGAGTCGGCCGGCGGCGGCTCACCGGGGAGGTACTTGCCGGTGAGAACGCCCTGCCCGAGTGGAGACCACACGATCTGGGAGATGCCCTCCCGCGCGCACAGCGGGATCACCTCGGCCTCGGGCGCGCGCCAGATCATCGAGTACTGAGGCTGGCTTGAGACCCAGCGCTCCACGCCTGCAAGCGCGAGCGACTCGTCGATCCGCTGCACCGGCCACTCGCTGAAGCCAACGTGGCGCGCCTTACCGGCGCGCACGACCTCGGTCAGGGCGGTCATCGTCTCCTCCAGCGGCGTCTGCTCGTCGTAGCGGTGGCACTGGTAGAGATCGACGTAATCGGTCTGCAACCGCTGCAGAGAGGCGTCGATCTGCTTGTGGATCTGCGCCGCCGAGAGTCCGCGATCGGTGTCGGACATCGGGAAGAAGACCTTCGTGGCGAGCACATAGGAGGAGCGTTGTGAGTGCCCGGACAGGACTTCGCCGAGCAGCGTCTCGGACGCGCCGCGACCGTAGACGTTGGCGGTGTCGATGAAGTTGATCCCCGCGTCGAACGCCGCCTGCACGCACGCCCGCGCCTGCTCGCGCTCGACGCCGCCCGAGTAGGTCAGCCACGAGCCGAGGCTGATCTCCGAAACCTCGATGTCGCTGGAGCCGAGCTTGCGGAAGTTCACGAGTCGAGCTTACCCGCTGGGCCGACCTCACCGGCCCCCGACCCACGGACCACCGGCGGCGGCGTCAATCCATCGTCAGCGGGCCCTCGGCCGACCCGCTGAGGAACTGACGCACGAACGGGTTCTCGGAGGAGAACATCCGCTCCGCGTCGCCGGCCTCGACGATCCGTCCCCGCCACAGCAGCGCGATGTACTCGCCGATCTGCCGCGCCGAGGCGATGTTGTGGGTCACCACGATGTAGGTGCCCCCGTAGAGGTTGTGCATCTCCTGGATCAGGTCGCACAGCAGCGCCGTGCGCACTGGATCAAGGCCCGAGTCGGGCTCGTCGAAGATCACGATCTCCGGCTCCATCACCAGCGCGCGGGCGAACCCGGCGCGCTTGCGCATGCCGCCGGACAGCTGATTGGGCATGTAGTCGATCGCCTCCATCAGCCCGACGTCGGACAGGCGCTGCCTGACTATCTCAGAGATCTGCGCCTCGGCCATGTCCGTGTGCTGGCGCAGCGGAAACGCGACGTTGTCGTACACCGACATCGACCCGAACAGGGCGCCGTCCTGGAACAGCACGCCGATCTTGCGGCGCAGGGCCAGCAGCTTGGGCAGCGTCAGGGTGGGCACGGACTGACCCTTGACGATGACCTCGCCCGAGTCCGGGAACATCAGCCCGATCAGGTGCTTGATCAACACGCTCTTGCCGGTGCCCGACGGGCCCAGCACGACCGTGATCGTCTCGTCGGGGATCGCGACGTTCAGGCCGTTGAGCACGGGGGCGCCCCCGAGGCGCTTGTGCACGTCCAGGCAGCGGATCGACCAGCGCTCGTCGTTGGGGTCGCCGAGCAGGTCAACTTCGCTGGAGTGATACTCGAATTCGCTGCCGTCCCCGCCCTGCGCGAGCCCGCGTTCCGCATCCGCGGCGATCCGGCTCACGCCCGCCGTCTCGCGCCCGGTGTCCGGATCGGGACCCTGCTGGGAGTCGTGGGGCGTGCCGTCGGTCATCTCCACCCCGCGGATACTAGTCGGCCGCTCCCCCGTCGGCAACTGCCGGGGAGCGGCGGCAAGCGCGAGCGGGCCGGAGCGCGCTCGGCGCTGGCTTTCGCGCCGGTCCTGGGACCCCCAAGCAGGCCTCTGGCCCTTGGCTTGACAATCCACCATCGCGCGGTCTACGATATGGCGTCAGAATCGGTTTATAGCCGGAGGGGGCAGCGAGGGAGGGAGTCAGGGAATGTTGGATCGCAGGGATCTCGCGGTCGCGCTCGAGCCGTCCGCCCCCGTCCGCTCGGCCGACCCACGCCGGCGCGTCCTCGACGCGTTCATGCGGACGGTCGCGCTCGGGGGCTATGACCGCACCACGATCGACCGCGTGCTGGCGCTGGCCGAAGTCCCGGCGCCTGTCTTCTACGAGCATTTCGAGGACAAGCAGGATTGCCTGCTGGCGGCCCTCGACGAGTCGATCGCCCGTATCGAGGCCGCCATCTCCGAGCGAGTCGAGGACTCTGCCTCCTGGCCCGAGCGGGTGCGAGTCGGCCTGCAGACGCTGCTCGCGGCGCTCGCCGACGACCCCGCCGGAGCGCGCGTGGCGTTCGTGGAGTGCCTCAGCGCCGGCGAGCCCGCGATCGCGCGCGTGCGCTCGGCGATGGCGAGCTTCGTCCCCACCCTCGAGGAAGGGCGTAGCCGCAACGGCGGTTGTTGCGAGCGCAGTGGCAGCCCCGACAGCGACGCCGAGACCGCCGACGTGGACACCGCCCACCTGCCCCCGCAGACCTCCGAAGCGCTCGTCGGCGGGATCGCCTCGATCCTGCACCGCCGCGTGCTCGAGGGTCACACGGCGCAGCTCCCGACGCTGCTGGGAGACCTTCTCTACTTCACGCTGATGCCCTACCTCGGACACGACCGCGCGCTCGCGGCCTCGGAGTCCGCCTCCGCCGGAGCCTGACGCCACATCGCCGCCTGTCGCAGGCAGGCCCGGCGACCGGCGGGCGCCGGGAGGAGGCCTATTTCCCGCCGTAGGTGACGTGCGGATACTGGCCGGTCTGACCGTTGAACGTGAACGGACCCTGCTGGTTGCACGCCGGCGCGGGGACCGCGTTGGGGGTTTCCGGCGCATTGGCGATGTGGAACTGGATCAGCTGTTCGATCAGTTTCTGGGAGATCGTTTCATCTGCCGGTCCGCTCACCGACGGCGCCGAGTTCGCGCAGGAGCCGCCTTCGAACACTTTCAGCCCGCCGTTGGCGAGAGCTCGGAAGGCGCCGGGCTGGAAGTAGGGGTTGGCGCGATTGGTGCCGATGCGTTTGTTGTAAATCGTCAGGCTTTCCGGCCCCAGCACCAGCATCGTCTTCAGGAAGTGCAGCTGGGGACCCCGGCTTTCGCCGTTGACCGCGAAGTTGCTGTTCTGGGCCTTGGTCTGCGTGGCCGCGGCGAAGTTGGCGAAGAACGCCTGTAGCTCGGGGATGTACTGGTCGGAGAACTGCAGGAAGGGATCGAAGTTGTGCAGGACGGGTCTGAAGTTTTCCAGCAGCGGGATGGTCAGTGCGAGCTCCGGCTTGACCGCCGGCAGGCCCTTCTTCGCCGCCTGCGTCAGCGGTCCGAGTGAGGTCAGGAAGCCGTTGAAGGCGGGCGCGAACGGCTTCGCCGCTACCAGCAGAGCCGACAGCTGGCGCTCGGCCGGGCGGAATTCTTCGAGGAACGGGCTCGTGACGGTGGCGAAGCTGTCGAGTTCTTTGAACGCCACCTGCGAGTTGCGCTCGAACGAGGGCAGCAGCTTCCACGTTTGCGCGAACGCCTGGCTCTCTTCGGCGGCCGCGTGGAACGTGCGCTCGCCGTTGACGATGAAGCTCTGGAACTGGTGGTCGCGTTCGGAGAGGGCGTCGAAGACTTCCCCGGTGCCTTTCACGACTCCCGTCAACGCGCCTTCCTGGGAGGCGAGGATGCCCACCAGCTTGTTGGCGTGTTCGGCGAACGGGTGCAGCTCGGCGAAGTCGGAGTTGATCTGTTCGCCCCGGCCGGTGATGCCTTCCGCGACCGACTGCATCCACACCTGGAAGCTCTTGCGCGTCTTCGGGTCGAGCGCCGAGAGGATGTCGTCGAGCGTCACCGACGGTTCGACCTGGCTCTCGTTCAGCCTGCCGCCGTCGGCCAGGTAGGGCCCGGTCTGGCTCTCGGGTATCAGCTGCACGTAGGTCTCGCCCAGCAGCGTCTTCTGGCGCAGGATCGCGTGCGTGTCGGCGCGGATCGGGGCGTACTGGCTGGAGAGTTCGACCGTCGCGATCGTGCGCCCTTCGCCGCCCAGCTTGAGCGCGACCACATGACCGACGTCGACGCCGCTGGTACGCACGTCCGACTGTTCGGCCAGCGCCAGCGAGCGCGGGAACGCGACCGTGAACTGGTACCCCTTGGGTTTCAGGGGCACCGGTCCGCCGAAGGACTCCCACAGGAATAGCAGCAGGCCGAAGCAGCTGAGCGTGAACAGGATGATCACGAGGATGTTGCCGAACGTGGGAGCGCGCTTCTGCATCTCAGCCTCGATGTCCGAACGGGTTTTGACTGAGGCCCGAGAACGGACCTCCGGTCGGCGCCTTCGCGGTTCCGCGCGCGCTCGCCGTCGTCGCGGTTTTGATGATGCCCGCGGCCTGACAGGCGGCCTTTGTCGGCGGGTTGATGAGACCGACGATGATGTTCACCGTCGGGTTGATCGTCGCGGTCGGCGCCAGCAGCGGCAGCAAGCCGCAGTTCAGATACGTCAGGCTGCGCGCGAGCACCCCGTGCGCGTCGGCCGAGCTGACGACGCTGTTGAGGTTGTGGGCGGCCCAGGCGGCGAAGAAACCGAAACCGGCGCGGGTTTTACCGGGGTTGTAGGCGATCTCGTTGAAGAGTTCGTTCAGCACCGAGAAGCTCGTGGCCAGGTGCGGGAACGATGCGGCGAGACCCTGCAGGCTGGGCGCCAGCGCGTCGATCGTCGGCAGGATTTCGCGCGCGAACGGGCGGATCTCGTTCTTGAAGATCGGCGTCGTCGTCTTGAAGGACGCACGCGACGCTTCCTCGGCGGGGGCGAGGGCGGCGGCGAACGGGTGCAGGTCGCGGAGCGTGGGCCCCACGACGTTGAACGCGGTCGCGAGCTTGCCGAGCCCCTGTTCGGTCTTGCTCAACGCGCCGGGCAGCAGCTGCAACGTGCGCTGAACGCTCTGGTTCTCCTGCGCGAAGGTCGCGAACACGGCGTTGGAGGACTGGATCAGATCGGCCAGCTGCTGGTCCTTGTCGCCGAAGGCTTCCATCAGCAGCTTGAAGTTGTGGATGGCACGCGCGATGTTCGCGTGGCGGTAGTGCAGCTGCTGGGTGATCAGCTGCGCGTCGCGGGCGGTCGGGTCAAAGCGCTTGAGCGTCGCCGACAGCGCCTTGCCGTTGTTCTTCAGCCCTTCGCCGGCGCCCGCGAGCAGCTCCTGCAGGTAGACGCGCGTGTCCGCGTCGAGACTGGAGAGGAATTCGTCGAAGTTGACGTCGGGCGCCGTCTGGGACAGCGGGATCGTCGCGCCGCTGTGCAGCTGTCCACTCGCCGGAGACCCGGGATCGACCTCGACGGTCATGTCCTTCAGCTGCGTCTTCGGGCGCAGCAGCATCGTCGCGTCGTGGTAGAGGCGCCCATCGGCGTATTTGGGGACCAGATGCATCGTCACGATCGCGACCCCGTTGCGCAGGTCCACGCCAGCGATTTCACCGATCTTCGCGCCCGCGATCGTGACGGCCTGCCCCTGGCCCGGAGTCACCGCCTGGGCTGTCTGGAATTCGCCGTTCAGGACGAAGTAGCTGCGACCCAGCACCGGCACCCAGCTCGGCAGCTTGAGGTTCTCGTGCGCGAGGATGTAACCCCCGACCAGCGCCGCGATCACGATCATCGTCACGACCGCGATGAACGCTTTCTGGTAGCGCTGGATCTGTTCGCGGACGCTCAGCCCGCCTTCGTGGCTGTCGCCGGGGGTCATCGCTCACCTCCGCTACAAGCAGCACGCCTCATGGAGCGCTCCCATCGGCGGGGCCCTGCGACAATGGACCGTTGAATTCGGGCAGCGTCTGCGTGTCGCAAGCCACCAATGGCTTGTACGGTGGCTCTTCGGCCGGATATGCGGGGCGCGTGCCGAGCGGCGGCAATGGCGAGTGCGCGAGCAGTTGCTGGCCCTGGAGTTTGGTGCCCAGGACCGAGGTGTGACCGGAGCGGACGACCTGACCGCTGTTGCCGATCAGCGCGTGCGCCATCGTGCCGTTGCCGGAGAAACTCTGGCTGAAGCCCGCCAGGCCGGTCAGCGAGGACCAGAACTCCTTGTACACTTCCACGCCCGCGGTGCTCGTCCCGTCCTGGAGCTTGGTGTTGGCGCCGGGGAAGAACAGCTTGCTCAGGCACTGGCTGAACTCGTCGGTCTGCTTGAAGAACGGGACCTGTTCGCCGATCAGCTGGGCGATCGTCGGCGCCGCTTCGTTCAACCCCCTGGCGACCCCGCCGAGCTCGTTCGGCGCGAGCGAGGCCTGCACCTGTTCGATCCACGGCAGCGCCGCGCTGATCGTCGGACCCTGCTGCTGAACGCCGGGGAGGAGCGCTTCGGCGAATGCCTGCGTCGGCGGTAGCGAAGCGTTGAGCGCCGAGAACGCGCGATTGGCATTCTTCAGCGCCCCCGGCAGGTGGGCGATAGCCGCGCTCAGGCTCGGGGATTGGGCCGCGAGCGTGGCGAAGAACGCGTTGAAGTTGGGCGCCCATTCGCCCAGCTGCTGCTCGTGCACGTTCAACGCCCCCGTCACTTTGCCGACCGCCGCGATCAGCTCGGAGAGGTCGTGGGGTTCGGTGCCGCCGATCGCCTGCTGGACGATCGCGCCGTTGCGCAGCGCCGAGGGCGCGCGGTGGTAGGTCTTGTTCAGCGCCTGCGCGGCGTTCAACCCGTAGACGTCGGGGTCCTGTTCGGCGTTTTCGGCGGCGTCGGGCTTGCGCGTCAGCCCGTCGCCGTAGCCCTGCAGGAAGTCCTGGAGGTTGGCGCGCGTGTCGGTGTTGAGCGCGTTCAGCACCTGGTCCAGCTGCACCGGATCGGCGGTCTGGGTGATCGGGATCGTGTAGCCCGAGGAGATCGTCGGCGCAGTCGGGCTGCCGGGCTGCATGTCGACGAACCAGTTGCCTTCGAGGAAGATCCGCGGTCTGATCTTCAGCGTCGCGTCGGTGTGGATCGGCAGGCCTTTGGGTTCGATTTCCATGTTCACCACGCCGGCGTTGCCCTCGCGCTGGATCGAGACGACCTTGCCCACGCCCACGCCCGCGATGCGCACGGGCGAGGACGGGTGGATGTTGACGACCGTGGAGAACATCGCTTTCAGGCGGAAGCCGTGTTTGAACGGGATGCGCTTGGTGAAGCCGAAATACACGGCGATCAGGAGAATCACGAGGAACACGACGCCGACCCGCACCGGATTGGAGCGGCGCAGCTCGACCACGGGGATCTCGTCGTGGCGGCGCCAGAAGCGCAGACGGCTCATGACCCCTTCTTCCCTTTCAAGCCGAGGGCTTCGAGCGTCGCGCTCGCATATTTTTCGCCGAACAGGTTCTGTTCGCGCGAGGTGAGTTCGCGGTTGTTCGTGCTGCCGCCGGGCGGCGTGTTGCCGACGACCATCCTGCCGGCTGCGAACTTCTCGTTGCCGGCTTCGCACAGCCGCGGCTGGCCGGGGCCGGCGACGTTCGGATAGGGGTTGGCGTGCAGGAAGTTGTTGTTGACAGGCTGACCGAAGCTGTTCTTTTCGATCGACGGGCCGTTGGCCGGACCTGAAGAGGGGAAACCCTCGGCGCCGGGACCGTTCGGAGAGAGCACGATCGCGGCTTGCGCGAGCGTGCCGTTGCCGACGTTCTCCGACTGCAGGTTGGCGACGTTGCGGAGCATCAGCGTGATGTAGTTGCAGTAGGCCTGCGCAGGAGCGATTCCCGCCAGCAGCGGCCCGCCGAGTTCGGCCGTCTGCGTGAGGTCTTCGAGGCCGAGCGTCACGACCGGGTTCTGGGCGAAGGACTGGAACGCCTGTGCCGCTTCGGCCACACCCGAGTTCAGGGCGGTCGCGGCGCGCAGGTTGACCGCGCCGACGGCGAACGCGTGTCCCAGTTGCGGGGCGACGGTGCGCAGCGCGCTCGCGCTGGGGCGCAGCAGATGCATGAACTCGGTCGCGTTTTCGACGAACGGCGCCTCGAATGGCAGCGAGTGCGTCGCCTGCGCGAGCGCCGCGGGCCCTCCTGCGATCGCCTGTTCCAGCGACGGCGCCACGCCCGCCCAGGCCGTGAAGAAGGTGTCGAGCTCGCTGAACCAGGCCGCCTGCGTGTTCGCGACCGGCGCCACTTGCGAGGCGAGCCGGTCGAGCGCGGGGAACAGCTTTTGAAAGCCCGTCTGCGGCGCGGCGAGGTTGTGCAGCACGGGAATCGCGTCGGTGACCAGCGGGCGCAGCGTCGCGATCGTTTCGTTCAGACCGATCCCCCGCCCGGCGAGACCGTCGCCGAAGTTGATCGTGTTGTGCTGGATCGCGGTCCTCGTCTTCGTATCGAACATGTTGAACAGCGAGACGATGTCCACCGGTTCGCGCGTCTGCGCCATGGGGATCGCTTCGCCCGCCTTCAGCGGCTTGCTGGAGGTCCCCTTTTCCAGTTCCAGGTACTTGAGGCCGATCGCCGAGACCGACTGCACGATCGCTTTGGTGTCGGCCGGCAGCGGTTCGATGCCCTTTTCCAGCTTCAGTTCGGCGGTGGCGGTGATGCGGCCCGTGTTCGGGTTCTGATGAGGCGTCAGCGAGCTGATAATGCCGACGCGCGTGCCCGCGATCCGCACCTGGTTGGCCTTCTGCAGACCGGAGGTTTCGGGCAGTTCCACCTTGATGTCGTATGTCGGCACGAACGGCAGTCCGTTGTTCGCGTTGAACGACAGGAACACTGCGACGACGACGATCAGCGTCGTCAACGCCCCGATCAGGAGCGGGCTTCCGGCCAGAGATCCGCGGCGACGGGGGTTCACTTTGGTGTCTCCGTTGGATCGCACCCGAGCTGACCGTTGTTCGTGAACGGCGCCGAGCCGTCGGCCGAGGGCTGGGTCCCGGCGCCCGGGCAGCGGCGCAGCTGGCCGGTTTGCAGCGCTTGCAGGACCTGCTGCGGGTTGGACGCCGGTGTCAGGTTGTTGTTCGCGCCAAGCGTGAACGAGGGCGTGACGGGGCTGATGCGCGCGTAGTGCCCGTTGGCGTCGTAGTAGGCGGTGGTCTGTCCGAAAGCGCGCACGGCGCCCTGTAGCTCGGGCGAGTACGGACCGAAGAACGAGGTGATCGGCACCGATTCCTGCAGCGCCCGCACGCCGTTGGGCGAGGCCGTCGTCAGCTCGCGCGCCAGCGCCGGCAGCGCCGCGAACGCTTCGGTCAGGTCGTTGTTCGTTCCCGGCCGGGAGATCGCCTGGCTGAAGTTGCCCACGACCGGCGTAGCGGTGGTCACGAGCGGACGCAGCCGCGCGAACAGCGTCGTCAGCGCCTGCGTGTTCGGCTGCTGCGCGTTCACCAGGCGCGTGAGCGCCGACAGCGTCGGCGGGAGCTGGGTGAACGTCTTGTTGCCCTCGTTCAGCGTCAGCGGCAGCTGGCGCAGCCCGCGCGCGAGGCTGCTCTGCTGCGATCCGATCGCCTGGAAGGTCTGATCGCCGTGTTCGACCAGATCGCTGAGCGATTCCTTGTGCGCCGCGAGCGTCGTCAGCGCCTTCGCGGATTCGACGAGGAAGCTGGTAAACGTGGACTGGTCGCGGGTGAGCTCGGTGAAGAAATGGTCGATCGCGGCGAACGACGGGGCGAAGTATTCGGTCGCCTTGCCCAGCTCGGGCCCGGCCCCCGCGTACTGTTCGGCGGAGCCCTGGATGACCTGCTGCAACCCCTTGCGAGTCTTCGGGTTGAGCGTGTTGAACAGCTGGTCGAGGTCGACGACTTCGCGCGTGTCGCTCGCCGGCAACGTCGTTCCTGCCGCCAGCGCAGGGTGGTTGTTGGGCCCCGGCGTCAGCGCCACGAGGCGGTTGGCGACCCCCGTCAGCGATGGCACTCTGATTTCGGCGATCGTGCCCGCATGCAGCGGCGTGAGCGAGGAGTCGACGTGGATCGTGACGCGGGCTTTGAAGTTGGACGCGAGCGCGATGTCGGTGACGCTGCCGACGGGCACGCCGCCGACCTGCACCTGGTCGCCCCTGACGAGCTGGCCGGCTTCCTTCAATTCCAGATGGTAGTCGGCGCCTCCCCCGCCGGAGAACACGAGATACGCGGCGAGGAGCACCACGATTCCAAGTGCGCCGACCGCGAGCGCACGTCCGACTCCCGGCGGCAGCCCGCGCGTGCCACGACCGGGCCGAGCGGGGATATCGCGCGCAGGCGTGGGCGGCGGCGGCGACGCTGGATTGGGGGGGCTAACCGTGGCCACCGGCTCCGCCTGCGCTCGTTTCTCCACCGGTCGCTCCCGCGCCGGGCTGTCCGACACTGGGCTGTCCTGTACCGGGGGCGCCCGTGCCGCTCCCACCGGGCGTCGCCGCCGATCCGCCGCCGCCGGTCGATCCGCCGCCGGACGCGGAGGTGTCGGGCCTGTCGGGAACCGCGGCGGCAGAGGGTCCGCTCGCGACCGTCGGGTCGGGGATCTCGCCGAGGCGCGCGATCAGCTTGATCCACTCCTTTGCGCTCAGCACCGAGCCGAACGCGCCCGCGGCATGCGCGCCGCCACCACCACCACCGAGTGAGCTGAACACGACATACACGTAAGCGCGTGCGCTCGACTTGACGAGCGCGTTGGTCGTGCCGGGAACGCTCGTGTCGCTGACGATCCGCAGCGGCCTGTTGGCGCCCTGCAACGTCAACAGCTTGCGGATCGTCGTGTCCGCGATCGAGCCCTGCCCCTGGTGTCCGGCGATCGGGGTGCCGTTGACGGCCGTGATCTTGACCGTGTCCCCGCCCGCGCTGGCGGACGCATTGCCTGCGAGGGCAAACGCCGGGGCGGCGCACCTCAACCCCGTCACCGTCGGCTTCAGGCCCGACACCGACAGGAACTCGAGCATCGCCAGCACGCGCTTGTCGACCCGTCCGGTCTGGACGTCCTGGCGCTCGCAGGCGCGCATGTGCACGCTCGCGTCGTGCACCAGCTGCTGCTCGAGCTGTCCCTTGGACTCCAGCAGCACCTGCCCGACGCTCGGGGAGGTCGCCAGGAACGGGTTCTCGCCCTTGGCCCGGAAGATCGAGGTGTTCTCCAGCGCCACCCAGCCGTCCAGGATCGGCTTGGGATCGATCGCGGGGGCGCCGATTCCGGCCGGTTTGATCTGGAAGAACACGTGCGGCCCACCCGTCGACGCTTCACCCGTCGAGCTCGTGCCCTGGGCGTTCGCGCCGGTGTCGCCCGCGCTGCTCGCTCCGGCGCCGACGTGCCCGAGGACGGTTCCGGCGATCACCTGCACGCCCACGCGCAGCGGATGCAGATAGACGTTGTTCGGGCCGGACCGGAACACTCGCGCCGTCAGGGGCGCGGACGACCGGGGCGCAATCGGTCGAGGGGAGGGCGCGGGGGCGGGTGCGGGGGGCGTCGGAGCCGGTTCCAGGCCCGCGGCCGCTCCCAGCGCGAGCCCCGACTCGGCCGCGCCGTCGGACAGGGGCGAGCGCTGCTGGGCACCCGCCGTCGCGGGACCGCTGGGCGCTGGTTCGGAGGCGCCGCCGGACTGGGCGATGCGCGCGCTCACCGCCGTATGATCACGCGGCTCGAGCACCGGATACAGCGTGGCGAGGCTGCCCAGCTGCGCATATGTGTAGGTGTTGCCGTAGGCGTCGCGCAGCGACACGTAGCGTCCGAGCGAGGGTGAGTCTCCGATCTGCACGATTTCGCCGTCCTGCACAGCGATCACGGGCGCCCCCGCCTGCGAGTAGATCGTCGTCCCGGCGAGCGTCTTCGCGGGACTCGATCCGTGGGCGCCGAGCGTCATGAACCCGTCGCTGAAGCGGGAGGGGGCGTGGACGGGGAAGCGCGCCTCCGTCAGCCCGGTGATCGCGCCGAGCAGTTCCGGCGGCGTGCCGCCGAGCAGCTGCGCGCGCAGCAGCACCGAGTCGACGTACGCTTGGGAGTGGTTGTAGGAGTATACGGCCGCCCTGACGTTCGTGTCCCCTCCGGCCGCTCGCAGATACCTGGCGGCGGCGAAGATCGCGTCGGCCGGGTTGTAGGGGTCCTTGAAGCCGTCGCCGTTGGCATCGACGCCGTACTGGGCCCAGGTCGAGGGCAGGAACTGCATCCAGCCCTCCGCGCCGGCGCTGGAGACGCTCAGATCCCGCCCGTAGTCGGTCTCGACCTCGTTGATCGCCGCGAGCACCTGCCAGGGGATGCCGTAGGCCGTGCCGGCCGCCTGATAGATCGGCAGCAGGAACGGGGGGATGCGGAAGCTTTCGATGAAGAATCCGGGCACGCCCGCGATCGAGCTCCCCAGCGACAGCGGCAGCCCGGGCGTCAGCGCCGAGGGGGAGGGAGCACGGTGACCGGTGCGCAGTTCCGACCCGGACGTGCCGCCGGTCGTCTGCGTCTGACCCGCCGCGCCTTCCGTTTCGGTGCCCCCGCCCGTGCGGTGCGTTTTGGAGTGAGTCCCACCGACGCCGCTCGAGCCGCCCGAGGTGGTGTGCTGCAAGTGCTGTGCCTGCACCTGCGGTCCGGCGTTCGCTTCGCCGGTTTCGCCGCCGGTCTGCGTGGCTGCCGGGGCGGGCGGAGAGGGTGTGGGTGTGCTCGCGGGAGCCGGCGGGGCGGCTTCGCCGGACACGGATGGCGTCGTCGGCGCGGTCGCGCTCGGTTCTTCGGCGCTCGCCCGGGGCGCCAACACCAGCACCAGCACCGCCGCGACGGCCATCAGCAGGCCCTCCAGCCGTAGCCTCGGCCGTGACCCCTGCCGTAGCGGGGGGAGGGATGGCGCGAGCGTCCTGGCGATCGAGCGTGGTATCGGGGGCGGTGTCGCGGTCATCTCAGTTGCCGAGCAGGTAGTGGAGCAGCATCCCGCCCGCGCCGGATTCGGGCGAGGGCGTGTAGTAGGTCGTGCCGGCGCTCGATCCGCCGACCGGCTGAGCGCCCGCCGAGCCTTCCGCCGCGGCGCCGAGCCCCGCGAGCGCGCCCGCGGCCGAGATCGAGCCCGGGTATTTCGCGATCGCCTGCGCCGGGGTCGCGCCCTTGAGCACTGCGAGCGTGCGCGCCATTACCAGGCTCGTGGAGCTCGCCTGGGAGCTTGCGGAGCGCGTGGTCGAGGCAGAGCCCGCGGTCGAGGCGGCGCTGGCTGTGGAGGCGACACCGGAGGTGTTGAAGAAATTCCCGTGACAGCCGGGCGTCGGAGTGATCGCGTAGGTCAGACATCCGACAGCTGCGAGCCCTTCGGTGCGCAGGAAGTGGCCGAGCGCGTCATAGCCGTTGGTCGAGCCGGCGCCGAGGAAGATGAAGTCCATGAAGCGCTCCAGGCCGCCGGTGTCGCGCAGGCTGGTGAAGAGTTCGGAGAGGCTCGCGCTGAACGGCTCGGCGGCGTTGCCGGCCGTTTTCACGCGCGCCAGCAGCGGCTGCAGCGAGGCCAGCGCCGGCCCGGAGACCTTCGCGGTCTTGCCGAGGCTCTGGAAGAAGGCCGTCGAGCTGTTGGCGAACGGAGCGAGCTGCGTGAACGTCTGGTTGATCCCCGGCGCGGCCGCTTTGAGGTCGGTGAACGCCGGCGTGGTCTGTTCGGCGAAGCGCCCGAAGCGTTCCATCGCCGGTCCGAGCTGTTCCAGGAACGGCGGGAACCCGGCGAGGTTGCGCGCGATCGCGCCGCGTTGATTGGCCGAGGCGCGCGAGACCGTGTCGGCCCCGACGATGAAGTTCGAGATCTGCTGTTTGACCCCGGCGACCGGCGCGAGCGCGCGGTCGGATTCTTCGGCGAGGTTGACGAGCGTCTTGTTCTGGGCGGCGAGGATGGCGAGCACCTTGTCGAGTTCGCGCAGCGCCGGGTCCGCGCGGCGTACGACCGCGTTCAGGTCGCTCCCGCGTCCGGCCAGGCCGGCGCCGAGTTCGTTGATGATGATCCTGAAACGTTCGCGCACGGGCAGCCGGTTGATATCGCCGAGCAGATCGACGTCGACCGGGCTGGAGGTGTTCGTCACCGGCAGCAGGTACTGCCCTTCTCCTTCGTGACCACTGGGGATCTTGTGCAGCGGCGGCGGCAGCGGCGTGCCTTCGGGACGCGGCTGGGTGGGCAGGCAGTTGACGAACTTCTCGCCGATCAGCGCCTCGGGTTCGATCGTGCAGCTGGCGTCGGAGCGGAAGTCCTGAAAGCCGGCGTTTTCGATGTCCAGCACGACCGAGGCCTTCTGCGACGGGGTGGGCGTGACCGGTCCGACGACGCCCACCTTCACGCCCTCGATCTTCACGTCCTCGCCGGGAATGATGTTGGCCGCGTCGTCGAAGATCGCGCGGACCGTGTAGCCCCCGCCCGAGCTGCCGCAGCCGGAGACGGTCAGCAGCGTGACCGCGACCAGCGCGGCCATGCCCAGGACGCCCACGACGGCGACCGGCCCTCTCCTCCACCCACTGGTCTGACTCAACCTAATGACTCTTCCTTACCGTCTCAACAGCGATCAGGGCGACCCCGCCCATGCGGCGGGGCCGCCCCTCTGGCTTTCCTTCGACGGGACGCGCCCGCCGCTGTCAATCTGCGCTTACTTCTTGGGGCACGGCGCCTTGTATGAGGCCGTCGAGGTTTCGCCGGTCGCGAACGTGATTTCCGACTTCACGGGGAAGCCGCCTTTCGGGCACTTCTTCGGCAGCGTGCCGTAGGAGATCGTCTTTTTGCCCTTCTTGTAGGCCGCCCCGACCTTGATGTTGATCGATTCGGTCGACACCGGCGGCGCGCCGGGAACCGACTGGACGAGCTGGACTTCGGTCGTGAACTCCAGGCCGTACGGGGCTGCGGCGGGGATGAAGTGCCCCTTGGCGACGAGCAGCTGCGCCGAGATCGGCGAGGCCGCGTTGGCGTAGAACTGCAGACCGCCGCCGGGCGCGAAGAACGCCTGCAGCGTCGCGTTCTCTTTGACGAGTTCGCCGCCGATCGGATCGACCACGCCGGCGGTGCCGATCGGGCTCGCCTGCGACTTCTTCGGGCAGCCGCTCGGACCGATGTTTTCGAGCGTCGCCGACGGGCAGGTCACGAACCCGGTCTGATTGATCTTCGTGCCGGCCGGCAGGAAGAAGTTGACGTGCGTGGGCTGCGAGGGCACGCCGCCCGTGGATTCGGTTCCTTTGATCGTGTATTTCGCTTCGACCGCGGCGCCCGCGCCGAGGATGTTGCCGGTGCCCGGGAAGCCCGGGATTGGGACTGCTTTGGCTACGAGCGTGACGGTCGGCGCGGCCGACGCGACGCCGGTCAGGCCGAGGACGGCAAGGCCGAGCAAGGCCAGACAGGTGGATGCTCTGCGCATCAGGTTCTCTCCTCTTGTTGATGGACAGGTCCGCCTCGATCCGGGTAGCTCCGGAGCCATGCCGGTCCGGCGATATCGAGATCCCCGACGACCCACGCCGGAGAACAGTGGCGATTTCCACCCGAAACCTTAGCTGTCGCGGGCGATGCGTTCAAGATCATGGTCGTTACGCGAGTGGACTTGCAGCCGCGTAGAGCCCACTGGTTAGAATACTCAACCTCAAGCCAAGGCTTAGGTCTGGCCCTGAGATCACGCCGACAGCTCCAACTCGCTACCGTCGAATCGCACGTTAATCGGCTCCAGCACTACTTCCCTGGGCCCCTCCTCCACGCCCCCGGCCACCCAGGCACGTAGACCCGATTGCGCCGCAAGCTCGACTATTTCCGCGCCGGCGCCGGCGGCGCAGTACAGGGCATATCCGGCCCCCATGTTGAACGTCGAGTAGGCCGCCTTCGCGTCCAACCCCGCTTCGGCGACGAGAAAGCTCAATACCTCGGGTGTCTCCGGCAACTTCCAGATACGGTATCTGAGCGCCTGCGGCCGGCGCATCAGCTTGAGCAGGCCATGGCCGGTGATGTGGCTTATATACGTCAGCGGTATGCGCCGCGCGAGCAGCTGCGCCACCAGCCCGACATACATCGCCGAGGGCTCGAGCAGCGCCTCGCCCAGCGTCGTGCCGCTCGGCAGCGGGGTCGCGTACCCGTCGTCCAGCCTGCTCGCGAGCAGGCGCGCCAGCGACGCGCCGTTGGCGTGCAGTCCGCTGGAGCCCACGAGCACGATTTCATCGCCGGGGCTCAACTCCTGGCCGAGGATCGGCGTGTGTCCATCGGGCACCGCGCCGACGGCCGCCCCCGCCAGCTCGATCTCGCGCTCGTCCACGAGCCCCGACAGCGAGGGCGACTCGCCACCCCCCCACGCGCAGCCGGCGTCCGCGCAGGCCCGGCGCCAGCCCTCCACCAGCGACCGCGAGCGGGCGTCGCCCTCGCGATACCACTCCGAGGAGCCGGTCGCGAAGTAGGCGTTGACGACCAGCGGCAGCGCGCCGACACAGCAGAGGTCGTTGACGATCGCCGCGACCGTGTCGTAGGCGACGTCGGCGAAGCGGTCGATGCCCTGCTCGGCCAGCACTTGACGCGCGACGATCGACTTCGTGCCCAGCCCCTCGACTACGAACGCCAGCGCGCGGCCGTCCAGCTCGAACACGAACGCCGGCTCGCCCCGGGAGGCGTCGAGGGGGCGCGCGCCGTGCGCGGCCAGCAGCGGGGAGGTGGACAGCGCCGCGGCCATCGCCAGCCGCTTGCCCGCGTCGAGCGTCTCGTAATCAACGCCGGCCTCGCGGTAACCGGCCGGCTCGCGCTCGTGACTCCCGTGCCCTTGCGTCATCGGCGATGATCCTATGGGCCTCAGGCTCCAGCCGCACACCCAGCCGTCACCGAGGAGGATCGATGGACTTTCAGCCGAGCGAGCGTTGCGCCGAGTTCAAGGAGCGCCTGAGCGCGTTCATGGACGAGCACGTCTATCCCGCCGAGGAGGTGTACGAGCGCCAGTTGCGCGAGTCCGGCGACCCGCACCACCAGCCGCAGGTCATGGAGGAGCTGAAGACGCGCGCGCGAGAGGCGGGGCTGTGGAACATGTTCCTGCCCGACGCCGAGCGCGGCGCGGGCCTCTCCAACAGCGACTATGCGCCGCTGGCGGAGATCCTCGGGCGCTCGCATATCGCCTCGGAGGCGTGCAACTGCGCCGCGCCGGACACCGGCAACATGGAGGTGCTGCATCAGTTCGCCACGCCCGAGCAGTCCGAGCGCTGGCTGGTTCCGCTGCTGGAGGGCGAGATCCGCTCGGCGTTCGCGATGACCGAGCCCGACGTGGCCTCCTCGGACGCGACCAACATCGCGCTGCGGATCGAGCGCGAGGGCGATGAGTACGTGCTGAACGGGCGCAAGTGGTGGACTTCGAACGCCCTGCACCCAAACTGCAAGATCATGATCGTGATGGGCAAGACCCAGCCCGACGCGCCCAAGCACCGCCAGCAGAGCCAGATCCTCGTGCCACTGGACACGCCCGGGGTGAGGATCGTGCGGGGGCTGCCGGTGTTCGGCTACTACGACCACGAGGGCCACGCCGAAGTGGAGTTCGCCGACGTGCGCGTGCCCGCGTCGAACCTGATCGCGGGCGAGGGCGACGGCTTCATGATCGCCCAGGCGCGCCTGGGGCCGGGGCGCATCCATCACTGCATGCGCTCGATCGGCGCGGCCGAGCGGGCGCTGGAGGCGATGTGCCGCCGGGCGGTCTCGCGCGTCACGTTCGGCCAGCCGGTGGCGGCGCGCGGGAACGTGCAGGACTGGATCGCCGAGTCGCGGATCGAGATCGAGATGGCGCGCCTGCTGACGCTGAAGGCGGCGTGGCTGATGGACACGGTCGGCAACCGCCACGCGCGCACGGAGATCGCGGCGATCAAGGTCGCCGCGCCGAACATCGCCCTGAAGGTGATCGACCGGGCGATTCAAGTGCACGGGGGCGGGGGCGTGTCCGACGATTTTCCGCTCGCGTGGATGTACGCGCACCTGCGCACGCTGCGCCTGGCGGACGGGCCGGATGAGGTGCACAAGCTCTCGATCGCCCGCCGCGAGCTCGCGCCGTATCTGCCGCGCGAGCGGTGAGGCCCGTCGGGAGCGGGTATGGGACCGGCGGGCCGGACGGCCCGCCGGCGGGGACGCGCATGCGCGTCCCCGTGGGAGGGCACATGTGCCCTCCCACCCGTCGGCGCATGCGCCGACGGAGACGAGTCGCATGCGACTCGTCTGCCAGGGCCGCAGGCGGCCCTGGCTCCACCCCGCACATGTGCGGGGTCGCGGAGCGGCACATGTGCCGCTCCGAACTGCTCACTCCTGCGCGACCACCGCCACCATCGCCGCGACCACGTCCGGGTCGAACTGCGTCCCGGAATGCTTCTCCAGCTCCGCCACCGCCACCGACTGGGACATCGCCTTGCGGTATGAGCGCGTCGTGGTCATCGCATTGAAGGCGTCGCAGCAGGAGATGATGCGCGCCTCCAGCGGGATCTGCTCGCCGCGCAGCCCATCCGGGTAGCCGCCGCCGTCCCAGCGCTCGTGATGGGAGCGCACGATCTGGCCGACCTCGCCCATGAAGCCGCCGACGCGCTCGAGCATCCGCTGGCCCTCGACGGTGTGCGTCTTGATGATCTCCCACTCGCGCTCGTCGAGCTTGCCGGGCTTGTTCACGATCTCCTTCGGCACGGCGATCTTGCCGACGTCGTGCAGCAGCGCGCCGAACTCGACGTTGCGCCGGCGGCCCTCATCCAGCCCCAACCGGCGCGCGACGCCGAGTGCGAGGGCCACGACGTCCTTGCAGTGCTCGCCCGTATACGTGTCGTCGGCCTCGACCACATCACCGAGCACGAGCGCCGTGCCACGATAGGCGTCGTTGAGCTCCACCAGCTGCTCCAGACGCGCGCGGCGCTCTTTCGAGAACCACCTGAGCATCCCCAGCAGCGGCGCGATCAGCAGCACCGCCCACTGGTTCCTCAGCGCCGCCAGCGCGACCGCCAGCCCGAGCGGCGCCAGCGCGAGGTCGATCGCGTATACCTGCCGGCACTCCCTGGCGAGTTCGCGCACGGAGATCCCGCCGCGCAGCCGTTCGCGCGTGGCGTTCGCGGCGAAGTCGCAACCGAACTGCGCCGCCAGCGCAAGCAGGAGCACGAGCGGGCGGGCCGTGGGCGTGTGGTCGTGCGCGAGCGTCAGCACCACCGCGGGACCCCACGCGAACCAGCTGTTGCCCAGCACCGTCAAAGCCCTGCTCGCGGGCGCGCGCGCGGTGAGGATCGCCGGGGCCATGCCCAGCGCGAGCGCCAGCGCCACGAGCAGCGGGACGAGCGCGACCGGCAGCGCGAACAGCATCGGCACGAACACCGCCTGCGTCGGCACCGTGAAGCCGGCGCCGATGTCAAAGCGCACGTGCCCGACGGCGGCCACTCCGATCACGTACAGCGCCGCCAGCGCCAGCGACACGCCCGCGCCCGTGCCCGTGAGCGCTAAGAGTGCGGTGGCTGCGATCAGGAAGGCGCCGCCGACCCACAGCTCCGCACGCAGCTCGGCCGGCGCCATGCGCCGCGTGCGATCCGCGAAGGATTCGCGCACGCGCTCGGATTCGATGTATGCGTGGGTGGACATCTACCTGCGCATATCGTCACGAGCACGCCGCGATCCGAGTCAGCCATGCAATTAACGCCCGATTTCCAGCGAAAATCCCCGCAATCGGAATAATCGGGCGGGTCGAGCCATCGAATCCTCGAACAAGTGTCCAACACGCTTCCCAAGCGGCCATCCGTCGTGCATGCTGCCCGCGGATCGGTTACTTAACCCAAAACTGAAAAGGGCAAACCCGTCGCGAGGCGGGGACGCAAAGTCAGAGGTCTCGAACACGAGATGGCTCGGCCGCCAGTCAAGCACGGAGGCTACTTGTGTTCTCATACCCGTCCCTTCTCACTCCCGCTCGCCGGCCGCGCCGTCTGAGCTTCTCGGCCACGCTTGCGACCGCTTGCGCGGGCATCGCCATGACCGCCTTCTCCGCCGCCCCAGCCGGAGCGGCGCTCATCAGCACCGGCGCATGCAACGAAGCCACGCTGACCCGGCCGTTCGCCCAGTGGGGTGACACGAGCACCTACGAGCTCGTCCCCGGCGGCGACTTCGAGGGCTCGCTCTCGGGCTGGACGCTCAGCGGCGGCGCCGCACGTGTCGCGGGCAGCGAGCCCTACGGGGCCACGGGCGTCGTCGGCGCCGACTCGTTGGCGCTCCCGGCGGGAGCCTCGGCGCAGTCGCCGTACGTGTGCGTCAACGCCAGCTACCCCACGTTCCGCCTCTTCGCTCGCAACGCCGGGCTGCTGTCGACGGTACTCGTGCAGGTCGTCTACAAGACCATCCTTGGCCCCGTCGGGCTGCCGCTGGGCACGATCGCGCTGAGCGGCGAATGGCAGCCGACCCCGCCGATGCTCACGGGCTCGCTGGTCGGCGCACTGCTCACCGGCGGAACGGCGCAGGCGGCGCTGCGCTTCACCGCGCTCACGGGCAGCTCGCGCATCGACGACGTGTTCGTCGACCCGCGCATGCGCTGAGCCCGGGACGCACACAGCCGATAACCCTCTGAACCGGGGTTGGACAAGGGGGCCGGCGTATCGCCGGCCCCCTTCGGGTTACGGCCGATACCGCGCCGACATCCCGCTGCGGCGCACCTGCCGCCGGATGGCGCCTCGACGCAGGCCGCCGGCCGCTACTCCTCCATCAGCTCCAGCAGACGCGTGACGGTGTTCCAGTTGCGTCCCGTCGCGACGACCCCCAGCCGCCGCTCCCAAGACGCGTTGCTCAGCCGCGTCGTGCGCACGCCGTCCGGATACCACGCGTAGATCTCCCGCTCGCCGACGGCGAACACGTCGGGCTCGAACTCGGCCGGCGCCAGCGCGCCCAGGGTCTCGCGGTCGGGCGCAGCCGACAGGAACGTGACGAGCAGCCGCGAATGATCGTCGGCCACGTCCAGCAGCGGATTGGCCACGATCGCCCGTTCCAGCTCCGCTCGTGTACGCACGAGCACCTTCGCCGCCAGATCGACCTCCTCGGCGAGCGCGCATTCGATCTCTCGCGCGAGCTGCTCCGGGGGCGCCCCGGCCGCGGTGAACACCGCGTTGCCGCTCTGCAGGTGCGTGCGCACCTCGCCGTACCCGAGACCCTCCAGCAGCCCGCGCAGATCGGCCATCGCGATGCGGTTGCGCCCGCCCACGTTCACCGCGCGCAGCAGCGCCACGTGCCTGCTTCTGGCCGCCACAGTCAGGAGACTTATAGCGGGAAACGGAGCTCGCGCGACGGCGGCGTGCGCGGCGAGTCGGACGCCATCAGGTAAACATAGTCGGCTCAAGCAACGAGGAAACGCTCGTCACGGTGCCACGACCCTTCCCATCATCTTCCGCGGCGGTCTCGCTGCCCCTCGCAGGCTGAGCGCGGTGTTCGCTCTAAGCGCGTTGGCGTATCCGTGCGTGCTCGTGCTCCTGTGCGTGGGGGCGGGGCTGCTGGTGGACCGCGCGAGCGGCGGCTGGCTGCCGGGCATGCTCCTACCCGCGGTGGGAGCAGCGGCGCTGATCGCCGTCTCCCAGCTGACGACCTACGCGGCGATCCTCGCGCCGGCCACGCCCTACGCGCTGGCGGCGGTCGCCGTGGCCGGATGTGCGCTGGGACGGAGGAGGCTGGGAGCGCTCGCACGAGACTGGCGGCAATGTCGCTGGCAGCCGGGGGTGCTGGTGCTCGCCTACCTCGTGGCGCTCGCCCCGGTGCTGCTCGCGGGGCGGCCCACGTTCTCGTCGTTCGGGATTCTGAGCGACTCGGCGTTTCACCTGCTGGGCGCCGACTACCTGATACGTCACGGCCAGGACTACGCGCACCTGGACCTGCGCAACTCCTACGGCCAGTACATCAACGCCTACTACGCCACCGGCTACCCGTCCGGCGCGGAC
>DASZJF010000009.1:0-56554 GCA_035948355.1 Solirubrobacteraceae bacterium | reverse complement strand
CGAGGGAGGGCAAGATCTACTGCTGCGCGGTCATCGATGCGTTCTCACGCATGGTCGTTGGCTGGTCTATCGACAGTCGCCAGACCGGGCTGCTGGTCACCAACGCGCTCGGGATGGCGCTCCGTCGCCGCTCACCGCAGCCATCCACACCGAAGACCTCGTCTACGGCTGCGCGCGCCTCCGCAGCGACGCGCAGGCTGTGATGCTCTCGTTCCCGCAGCGCGGCGAGCAGGGTCTCGAAGGACTCGCAGACGGCCTCGTGGGATTCGGTGAGCAGACCATCTATCTCGGTCTCACCCCTTTGGGCGCCATCGCTCAGGGCCTTGAAGACGTGACGGGATGCGGCATCACCCGCAAACCCAATCCAGTACGGCAGTGTCTCGACCATCACGCCGACTGCGGCGGCGTCGGCAAGCGCCGGGCGTTCGACGGCGAGCAACCACGCGACAACACGCTGGGCGTCCTGAAGGCGGTCCATGATCGCCGGGTCGGTGATCTGGTAGGTCTTCATCGGCGCGTCGTGCATCAGACGCCGCCGGTCGTCGTGGTCGCCTCGTGCCTCGGCGCGGAGCACCAGTGCGACTCGCTCGGCTGTTGTCAGCGGCTTGTAATCGACTCGGTGCCGGCGACGTGCGCTCATCGGCTCAGTGCCTTCGTGCGATCGTTGAGCACGTCCTCGATCGCCTCGACCCGCGAGGCGAGGTCCGCTGCCTCGATCGCGCGCAACGATACGCCCGCGAGGGTCGCCAGCACTCGCGCTCGCTCCACGGTGCCAAGGGCCTCATCCGCCAGCACGGCGCGCACCTGGCCCTCAAGCACGGTCAGGACATCGCCGGCCGTCTTGACCCGCACGTCCTGTGAGAGCAGCGGCCCGACGGTTCCACGCGGGGTTCCACAATCCACCGCGCGCTGTCTGCGCATGTACTCGGCGTTCGCCTCCCGCTGGCGCTCGGGGTCCGCGTAGGGCATCTCGACGGCCGAGCCTACAAGCTGGTTTCCCGGAACCGCTCAGCGATCCTGAGCGCATACAACACGCAAAGAGGGTTCTGCTCCGGCCTCTCCCTGGCGGTGTCTGAGAAGGGCGTGCGAACGGCTGTGAAGCTCTGTGCGTGAGCTAGGGGTGTGCAGCTTCTTCTTCGGAGCGGTGGGTTTCTTCCTGGGAGCGTCGTTCTTCTGCCGCCCGTTCGGAGGCTTCCTTCTGCCGTTCGCGCGCTTCCTGTTGATGCTGGCGGTCTTCTTCTTGGTGCTGTTGCGCTGCCTGCTGTGCCTGTTCTTCGTGCTCGTGTGCTTCTTCCTTGTGCTCGCGCGCGGCTTCCTTGGCCTGTTCGGCGTGCTCCTGGGCTTCGCGCTTGTGTTCTTCGACGGCCTGCGTGCGTTGCTGTTCGGTGCGCGCGGCTTCTTCTCGCTGTTCGGTGGCAGCCTTGGCTTCGGCTTCGTGAGTCTCCCGTTCTCGTTCGGTCGCTTGGCCTGGGCCTTCCTGTTCGTGCCAGCCCTGCGCGGTCATCCGCGCGCAGATTTTGTTCCCGTAGAAGTGCGCCCCCGTGTCCCGCACTTCGAGGGTCAGGTTGCCCTTCGCCATCGAGCAGACCAGCTCTCGACCTGCTTCCTCGGTCGCCGCCGGCATGACCCGCCAGAACTCTTCGGACGCCCGAGCCGCTGCCCGATCGAACCCAGCGCACGCCGCTTCGCCGCCACCGTAGATCGTGACCCGTACTTCGGCTTCGGCCGGCCCCGTAGTGCAGCCTTCCTGGGATACGGTGGGAGACCCCGACAGTGACGATTGGCTGGGGCCGCCGAAGGCAACCGCGCCAGCAGCCGCGATTGCCCCGGCGACCAGTAGACCGAAGGTCAACCTTCCGCGCCGCGTTCGTAGGAGAAACCGCCCGAGCCTCTTCATGTTCACCGTCCTTCCGCCTGCGCGGAGAGTATCGGCAGTCACGTGCGTTCCGATTAGCTGGCGGTGGGTGCGGTCGGGAAATGCGCTTGCCTCCAGCTTTCGGTCGGATGATGCGAACCGCGCCCGCTGTCCTACAACTCTCGGTTTGCGTGCGTAGAGACGCGCTGCGTCTGCGGGAAGTGTTCTGCGAACCACTCCCACACGGGACCATGCCCGATCTTCAGCAGGCCGGTCAGGCTCATGTGTCGGCGCTAATCAGCGCGTCGAAAACTGACGCTGGCGTCCGGGAAGCGCTTGCACAGAGCCGTCAGCGTCGGCTCGGTATCGCGGCCCCAGCCCTTGTCGAGCACCCACGTCCTGCCTTCTTGGCTGAAAGGGTGATCGGTGTACCACCACTCGGGCGCGAACTTCCGGTCGTATTGCTTCGGATACTCCCGCAGGAACGCCGCCGCGGGGTCCTCGTGTTCGCCCTCGATCGACCTGAAGCGAGGACCAATCACCTCGGCGATCTCGCCCGCTGGCACGCCTCGCTCGATGAGATTCGTGACCATTACGAGCATCGTCTGTCGCTTGCTTGTAGCGGGAAGCTCCTCGCCGTCCGCGATCACGTGGTAGCGCGTCATGTCGCGGTTCTGCGTGCGGGCGCGCTCCTGCTGCTGCTCCTTGCGACGCACCCGCACTTGGTAGTCGGCTGCTTCGGGTAGCGGCACCACCTGGCGGATGTCGAGCAGCACGCGGCCGGCGAGCTTGTAGGGGACGAGCTGGATGCAGCAGATGTCCATGCCCTCGAAGCGGTTGAGCCACAGCACGGCCGTCATCAGCTCTCGGCCGAACTCGGCGGCGACGAGCACGATCCGCACGTCGGTTGCGATCGTAGGCTCCTCCTCCTCGCTGGTGTCGATGAACGCGGTCAGCTCAGCACGCGCCTCCAGACCGGCGTCAGGCTCGGTGTTGGCGAGGTGTTGTTCGTAGGCGATGACAACATCGCCGAAGTCCATAGACGAAACCATCGCGGCGTACCGAAGCGCCTGGAGGTCCATGTGAGCGCCATCGTCCCGCTTCAGCTCGATCACGACGAGACAGCCGGTCTTGTCCACGGCCAGCAGGTCGATCCGACGCCTGGCGTCCTCCCACTGGCCGAACTCCTCAGCGACCACGAGCAGATCGTCGTCAAGCACGCCGATGTCATCGCGGATGAGACGCTGCAAATCCTCACGCTCGCGAAGCCCGAGATCAGCGAGTGACGCCTGCTCGTGGCGAGCCAACCCGGATTCGGCTATCTCATACAACGACATCGAGGGGCAGCCTACCTGTGCCGGCCTGCGGCGAGGCCGGCACATGCGCCGGCAGTCGGTACGGTCTTGCGATGGTGCATCTCAGCAATTCGCATGAGCAGCGAAGCGCTGAGCCGCTGATCCGGCAAGCCGTGTCTGTTGCCGTTGGTGTTGAGCTGACGCCGAAGTCGCTGCGACTGAACGGCGGCGCGCGCGTCGATGTGGATGGCGTTGCACAGGATGAGTCGGTCTTCGTGGAGATATTCGCCCACCAAGGACGACTGAAGGGAGCGCAGTTCCACAAGGTCGCGCGGGACGCGCTGAAGCTCATCACGCTCGGGCGCAGCCGACCCGAGAGTCGCCTCATCATCGCCTTCGGTGATGCGGATGCCGCAGCGTGCGTCAGCGCAAGCAGTTGGCTCGCTGAGGCTCTACGCACCTGGGCGATCGAGGTGTTGGTCGTCAATCTCGATGCCGACGTTCGCGCCGGCCTTCGATCTGCGCAGGCGCGTCAGGTCATGGTCAATCCAACCGGCGCGTAGCCTGCCTCTGGGTGCCGACGCTTCCAAGAAGAAGCTGAAGGAAGGCGTCCACAGCCGGAGCGGCGTAAAGTCGCTGACATGGCGCGGTTCCCGTCCTTGAAGGCCAAGAAGCTGATCCGAGTGCTGGAAGCTCAACCGCTGGGCTACCGCATCGCCCGCCAGAAGGGTTCGCATCGCAAGCTGGAAGCGCCTAACCATCCCCCGATCACCTTTGCTTTCCACGACAATCAGACGATCCGTCCATCGACCGTCAAGGACATTCTGTGCAACCAGGTTGGTCTTGCCGAGCAGGACGCCCTCGCGCTACTCTGAGGAAGCCATGATGGTGCGCGTGCTCTATCGCCAAGATCAGGACACCTGGGTCGCCACGTCCCCCGACGTGCCTCGCTGGACTGTGGTCGCCGATACCTACCACGAGGCGCACCAGCTCGCCGAGGAGGGTGTGCGCTTCGCGCTTGAGCGCGACGACCTGACGGTCGAGCACTACGTTCCCGCCGGCGTCGCCGTCGCCGCGTAGCAGCGCTGGGCGACATCGTTGGCGGCATGGGCCGGCATCTGTCAGTGGAGCGCTCGCCACTGCCGGATAGCAGTCCCCGCGGGGTGTCTCGGGGGTCCTTGCTTGCGGCGCGGCACGCTGAATCGACTGGACGGGCCAGCGTTTCTGGGCCACGAGCGCGTCCTGCGATCGTTCCTCCTAAGCGGTAGATCCAGGTTCGACTCCTGGCGGGGGCATTTTTGGGAATCCCCTGCTATGGGACGGAATTGAGGGTTGGCCGTCCGCTCGCCGCAAGCTCGTAGCAGGGCGCTTGGGCCTCGCTGCTGTCCATTGCTGCCCATTCAGCACCTCAACGGCGGCCACGACAGATCGCCAGTGAGAGAGCCGTCAATCATCGCGCCGATCCTCGTTGTCGGAGAGCGCTTCGCGTTCATGGACGACCTTCACGACCGTCTCTGGCCACGGCGCGTCTTGGCCGACGCCACCGGTCAGCGTCAGGGAGCTGATCTGCCCCCGGTTTTCTTGGAGTCCTGGGTTTGGAATCAGGCCACGAGCGCCACTGCTTCACGGCGGCTTCTGCACAGACTAGATGCACACGGGTCCAGCGGGACCCTTAAGAGCCCCCAAATTCGTTGGCCGTTTCGTGCCGCTCAGGGTCATTAACTACATGGACACCCAAAGAAGCACCACCACAGAAACGACGAGCGCGCACGCCCGGAGGGACCCCCGATGAGCCGCCGCATGAAGATCACATTGCCCGAGACCGTCGCGGCACAGTTGGGCGAGCTGGCAGCGAACACGGGGGAGCCCGCCGCGCGGCTCGCCGGCCAGATGGTCCGTACGGGCATCGCCGAGGCAGCCACCAGCGGACACGTTCGTCCGCCTCGCACCCCGCCCGCTCCTGCCCTCCCTCACGCGGCTGAAGCGGAGAACCCGGACCGGCGAGCGCAGTGGATCGAGCCCCTCGGCGGAGACCCACACTGGCGCGTAAGGATGTGGGGCTTGATCGTCGCTCTACACGGCCGCTACCCCACAGAGCTGGCACACCTCAAGGACGGCTGGTGGGACAACACAAGCCACGTCGAGACCCTATGCGCATTCGTGGTCTGGCGCGACTGGATCGACACCACCACCGCCGACGACCCCCGACACGAGCTCGCATTCCACCACCAACTCACCGACTACGGTCGAGAACTACACCAAGAAGGCGGCAGCATCGAGCGCACCTGGAAACCCGGCCCGCCGCCAGACGGATGGATCTACTGACCCGGAGTGGCGCGAGCGCAAAAAGCCGCACTCAGGGGGATGCCCGAGTCGGCAGTCGAGGGCGCGCGAGGACTACGGGCGGGGCCCCAGCGTCGGGAGCCGTTGCGGACGGGTCGCCGCAGCTACGTGCATCGGAGCCGTCGGCTTCGCCTCCTTGTCACTGATGCGAACCAGATCGAATGATCCTGAATGCCAACGACGCTATACATCAGCCAAGTCCGAACAGCCCAGTCACGGGCCAGCCCTCGGGTCGTTCTACGTCGAGGATCTCACGCGGGACGCCGAGACTTGGTGCGACACGGTCGAGTTCTTGTTGCGCCTCGTCCTCTGTACCCGCGAGCACTTTGATGCCGACTCGCAAGCCAGCACGATCTGTTACCTCTAGCCACCGATGGGTAGGTGTGCCTCCACCGATCGACACGCCACTGCTCGCGGTCTCGACCGGTAGTCCCTTCGCCGCCAGAGCTGCCTTGGCTCGCTGGAAGGGGTCAGCATCGGCGTCACCGAAATGACCAAATGCCACAAGGACCACCTCGTTTGGTGAACGGCTCAGGTCCGGATCTGGCCGCACCCGCATCCCTACGGCTCTGATGGTGCTCGCCGCGCGCTCGGCATCGGCGGTAGGAAAGCGGAAAGATACGTGTCTTGTTCCCTTAGGACTCCACGCACTCAGCTCGTCTAGCGTGACGACCGCAGCACGCACGCCGCGCTCGTGTTGTAGCCGACTTCTTGCGGCCGAACTGTACCCTGCTGACGCCACCAGAAGACCCAGGTCGATGGCGATGTCGTCGAGGAACCCTAGGAAGCGGTCGATGTCGTTGATTGTGACCTTTCGTTTCCACAACTTGCAGTCAACTGCCAACGTCGTGTCATCGAGGCCAAACACACGCCCGCGAACAAGGACATCAACCTGCCGTTTGTCACCGCCGCGTCTACTGGGAGATACACATTGCGTTCGACTGTGGCGTTGTTGCCAACAAGAAAGCTCAGGATGTCAGCCACGCCGTTCTCGTATTCGCGGAAGTCGGACATGTAATGAGGGTAACGTCGCGAATCAGAAGTTCACGCCAAAAGGTGCCCTTAAGCCCTACTCCAAGCGGCCGACGAAGACGGCCGGATCGACAACCGTAATGCCGTCAAGCTCGGCGTCGAGCAAATCCCGATCGAGCGACACCAGGAAATCGGCCTGCGTTGCACGCACCAGCGCGACGAGATAGTCGTCGTCGGGATCGCGCACTTCCGAGGGCGGCGACGGAGGCAGGTCTGGTCGATGCTCGCTGCGAGCGGCAAACCCGGCGACGTACGCGTCGCCTCTACCGTCTCCCGCCCAACGCGCGAACTTGGGCCTTGACAGCACCTCCTCAAGCTCGGCGAGCAGCAAGGGCGAGACGACGAGGACGAACCGGCGATCGCGCCAAGCGTCAACGAGCCGTCCCGGGCCGGCCTCCGGGTCGCCGATAAACGCCGAGACGAAGACGCTCGGGTCTACGACGGCGCGGATCACGCAGCTTGGCTGCGCGCCCGTCGGGCCGCCCGAACTTCCTGCACCGCAAGTCGGTCGGCCTCGTCGGCCGCCAGCGTTCCCTGGGCTCGTGCGTCGTCGAGCGCGCGCAAGCCGAGGAAAACGGCGAGTGCATCCTCAACGACCTGCCCGTCGCTCTTGTCGGCCTCGGCGGTGTCCTGCTGACGTGCGCGGCGGACCAGCTCCTCATCGAGGGTCAGATTGATCTTGCGCGTAGCCATAGCCCCTTCAGGATACCGCGCGATCAGCGCACCAGCCGGCCCTCGGCGGGACGGATCGTTTGGGCAGCAGCCCGGGGTGGCCTCAAGCGGTCAGCGCAACAGGACCTCCATCTTCTCAGCTGGCGTGCGCCATTGGAGTGTTTCCCTGGGGCGGCTGTTGAGGTCGGCTGCGATCTGGTCTAGCTCGTCTTGGCTGCGTGTGGCTAGGTCGAGCTTGCGTGGCAGGTACTGGCGTAGCAGCCCGTTGGTGTTCTCGTTCGAGCCGCGTTGCCATGGGGAGCGGGGGTCGCAGAAGTAGACCTGGATGCCGGTGGCGCTGGTGAACCGTTTGTGGGCGGCGAGCTCTTGGCCTTGGTCCCAGGTCAGTGACTTCAACAGATGCGCGGGCAGCTCGGCGATGCGTGCTTCGAGAGCCTCGACGACGTGGGCGGTCGTGCGATCGTGGCCGAGGCGGGCGAGGAGCACATAGCGGGTCTGTCGCTCAACGAGCGTCGCGACCGCCGACTTGTTTTCAGTACCGATCAACAGGTCTCCCTCCCAGTGGCCAGGCACGCGTCGCTCATCGGCCTCGGCTGGGCGCTCAGCGATCGAGACCATCTCCCGGATTCCACCGTGCGCGCCGGTCCGGCCGCGGGAGCGGCGCGTCGAGCGACCCGTCCTCAGGTTCGCGGTCAGCTGCCGGCGCAGCTCCCCGCGCGACTGGACATACAGCGAACGGTAAATCGTCTCGTGACTGATCCGCATCCCCTCATCGTCAGGATGATCGAGCTTCAGTCTGAACGAGATCTGCTGCGGTGACCAGCGCCGCTCTAGCCCCATCTGGACCGCCGCCACGAGCCGCGGGCAGCCCGCGAGCTTCGTCGGCTTCGGTCGTTGCGCGAGCCGCCGAGCCGCGCGATCGGCCTGCAGCGGCCGATAATGCCGGCGCTCTCCGCACCTGCGGATCTCGCGGCCGACCGTCGAGCGATGTCGCTCTAGCGCCCTCGCGATCTCGCTGTCGCTCTCTCCCCGACAGACCCCAACGAAAATTCGCTCACGCTCCTCAAAGGACAACCGATGCGGCGAACAAACCACTCGCCGACGCATAAGCGCCACTTCGTTCTGCATGCGACACGCGGACGTGTGTGGCACCCCGAACTCTGCCATCACGTCCCGGACTCGCACACCAGCACGGAATCGCGCCTCAATCGCCGCGCGCTCCGTCGGCGTCAACAACCGATAACGCCCACGCCTTCCCCTTCTCTTGGCCATCTTCTCCTCCGATCACACAACACGAAAAAACGATCGTGTTGCGCCGACCGGATGAATCCACCCGATTCCGCTGCCCAAACCCAGCCAAATCGCCCCCAATCCGGCCTGATCCGCGATCGGCCCGAAACGCCGAATCCCCAGCAGCAGTCGCCAAAACGGACGTCTCCGCCCGCTGCGCGCCCCGTCCTCCTAAACGGTAGATCCAGGTTCGACTCCTGGCGGGGGCATTTTGCAGGAATGTCTAGCTAACGCATTGGTCTGCTATGCGGTACGCAGCAACTCGGCTGCTCCCGTCGACACGCATTGATGATCGAGAGGCACCACGGCCGGCGGCGCCGTCATCCCGCAGGCGGCTTCGGGTTCCGTCCGTTGGCTAGTGTTGCCTTGCTCAGGGTCGCGGTGCCGACGATGACCGATTCGTGGGGCGCGCCGGCCGAGGGGCCCTGCCGGTTCAGGTAAATGACTTCGAATCCCTCGCTCGATGCGCAGGAGGACGTGAGCACGAAGAGCCCGAGCGAGGTGGTTCTGATTGCTTCGTGTGCCCTGACGTCGCGTTGGATGCCCCAGCTGGTTTCGGGGCGGCCACCGGCCTTGCATGTGGCGAACCCGTCGATGGAGTATTCGGTTGCCCTGGAGTAGGCGGTGGCCGCAGATGTGACCGCGTAGGGAGCCGTGAATCCGACTTCGCTCTTGTAGCACGGGTAGAGCAGGAACGCGGCGTTGCACGCTGCGCGGGGCTGGGGCAGGAGCGTGAGATGAATCCTCGCGTGCAGGCTGCGCGTCGGGTGGGACCGTCGCTGCTGTTCGACAACGCTCCTCGGTAGTGGTACGGGGTGCGTGCCGGGCGGCTCGTGGATCGTGATGGTGCCGAGGGGCGTGGGTTGTGGCAGGCCGCCCGCGGACCTGACGTATTCGACGGTGAACTTCACCGCCCGGCCGCACGCCTCGGAGAGAACTCCCCCGACGGGTATCGTCACGAGCGCGCCACGCGCGACGTCGGCCTGAGAGCCTGCGCTGGCGAGGTCGCGGTGGCAAACCGGCGCTGTCACCGAGTAGCTCTCTTCGGCATTTGTGACGGGGTATGGCGCATGGAAGCTGATTTGCGCGCTCGTGATCACGTGGTCGTGGATGTGCAAGTGTGCGCGCAGCGGCTCGTGCAAGATGGGCAGCGCAGCCGGGCGCGGTGGCGGCACTTCCGAGAGCCCGCATGAGGCCAAGCGCAGGTTGCCCCGATCGACGCACGACCGTCCCGCGTAGCTGTAGGTGATCGCGGTCAGCGCTCCGTTCGGCCCGGCCGGCGAGCTGTAGTTACCCGATTCGTCTCTGCCGTCGGTCTCGCTGACGCTTCCCAGCGGCCTGCCGCTGGAGTAGCGCTGCACGATCAGATACGCGCCCAAACCCGGGAGCACTCGCTGGGTGCGTGTCTGTGAGCCTTCGCGGTAGGTGATGCTCACCGCGTGCACTCCGAGCAGCCCGAAGGAGATCTCGCGGCGGTCGGCGGGCACCCCGGCTCCCGGGCGGGGGCTGGTGGCCGCGCTGAGCTCGAGTCCCACGCTGTCGCCCGCGTAGATGGCTCCCGGACTCGAGCAGTTTCCGGTCATCCATCCGGCCACGTTCGCGAGGTCACCCGGGAGCGCGTCTGTGGGCAGCGGGTGAAAGCGCCCGTCGTCGTGAAACGCGCCGTCGACGCCGAGCTGTCCGAGCTGGTTGTCATAGACGCGGCCGATCTGCACGCAGATGAGGCCGCGCGTGGTGTGGATGATCCGCATTCCCCACGGCAGGCCGCCCGCAGGGTCTGGCGCGCGCAGGGGGAGCAGCCGCACGCCGCCCGCCGCCGGGATGCCCTCGCCTTCGGTGGCGATCGGAGCACGCGCCGTGCCGACCGGCGAGCCCGTGAGGATCACTCCGGTCGCCGCGAGCGTGATCGCGGTGGTGGCGAGCACGAGCGCGAGTGCGACGAGTGCGACGCGCACGTGCACGGATATGCGGCGTGGCGGTGATGTACGCGCGAAGCGTGTGCCGAAGAGCGCCGGCAGCGCCCACCGCCCGGCGTGCCGGCGCCGCCCGGCCAGCACCAGTTCCTGCCCGAACCTGTCCATCGCGTCCATCCTCAGGCCTCCTTCATTCTCGTGCGCAGCTCAGCGAGCCCGCGGCTCACGCGCTTGCGGACCACCGACTCCGAGCACCTCAGGCGCCGGGCCAGCTCGTCATATTCGGTTTCGTCGAGCACCCGTCCTTCGATCGCGCCGCGCTGCTGCGCTGACAGCCGCTCGAGCTCGAGCAGCGCGCCGCCGCCGTCCGCCGCCGCCGCCCGCTGCTCCACGCGCTCGATGTCCTCGTCGCTGAACACGAGTGGCTCGAGGCCCAGGCGCCTGCGCGCCCGGTCCTCGACCTGTCCGCGGCGGATCGAGTCCACCATCTTGTGGTGTGCGATCGTGAACAGCCATGCGAGCGCCGAGCTGCGCTGCGGGCTGTAACGCGGCAGGGCGGACAGCGCCGCGGCGAAGGTCTCCGCGGTCAGGTCAGCGGCGAGCTCGCGGTCGCCCGTGCGCCGCAGGAAGAAGGCGAGCACGGCGTCCACGCGCCGTCCGTAGAAGAGCCCAAACGCCTCCGTGTCACTCCTGCCCGCAACGAGAAGCGCCTCATCGGCATGGTCATCATCGACGCCCACAACCAGTACATCGTGAAGGCTGGCAGTTTGTGACGCGAGAGCGAGGCTGTCTGACTTGCGGGTTTACAACCGGGATGATCGCCAGACTGGAGGCGCACCCGTCGCACCGCCCCAACTTCACACCAGCTCGCCGCGGACGCGTGCGCGGCGCGCTCGAGCGCGACGATCTGACGGTCGAGCACTACATTCCCGCTGGCTGTAGCCCTCGCCGCGTAGCGGCTCTGTCCCCGCCCCGGGGCGCCTGTCAGGCCTCGCGCTCGAGCTTCAGCTCGCACATGTCCACGGAGGCGCGGGTGCCGGGGGTCTCGGAGGCGTCCATCGCGTCGAACGTGCGGGCGGCCGTGTTCATGTCCTCCTCGGTGGCGAAGTGCTGCAGGACGACCGCCGTGCCCTGCGCCTCGTCGTGCAGCATCGTCAAGGCGGTTGCGGGCACGCCGGGAGGCGGTCCGTCGGACTCGTTGATCTGCGCGATTACCGACTCGAGACGCTCGGCGTTCACGTTGGTGAATCTCACTACGCGCACATACGACATGGGTATGTCTCCTCCCGTTCGTTTGGGAGCAAACATACACCTGTGCAGCGCGCAGCAAGAGAGATGCGGCGTGCTTGTCGAAGCGTTCCGCTTATCGCGGCACGAGCTGGACGATCGGGATCGTCCGGTTCGTCTGTGCCGCTTCACGCCTGTAGGTCGCATAGGGCGCGAATACGCGGTCGGCGAGCGCCCAGAGCCGTTGGCGGTCGGCTTCGTCGCCGATCACCGTCGCCCGCATGGGGATGCCGCCGAATGTGACCTCGGGGTGAGCCCGGAGGTTGTGAAACCACGCCGGGTGCTTGGCGGCGCCGGCCTTCGAGGCGATGATCGTGACGCGATCCTCGTCGTGGAAGTAGATGACCGCGTTGCGTCGCGCCGCGCCACTCTTTGCGCCTCGCGTTTCGAGCAGGGCCGTGGGAAGGACGAGGCCCATGCCGAGGCGGCCGCGGGTCGCCCGCAACAGATATGGATCGACCTTCCAGGCGATCTTGGCGGAGATGACTCTCCCCGGGCGTGTGCTGGAGAACGCGGCGAAGGCGCGGCTGAATATGCCGCGTGGGCGGTTGGGGTCGACGTATTTGAGTCGGGCGGTCATGGCGTGAGTCTTCCACAGGGGCGCATGCTTCACCACGAGCGCTCGTCGTGGCTTCGACCCGCTGCACCTCCGCCGCCAAGGCATGCCGCTCGTTGCTCGCCGGTACGTAAGTTGCGAGCATGTGACGATGTCCGCCGATCGTGAGTTGGCCCGCATCGTGGGCACAGAGCACGTGCTCGAGGCGCCACCGCCGGGATCGCCCTATAACCATGACGCGACGCGTCGCCCCGGATTGGAGGACACGCCGACGCAGTGGTCCTCCCAGGCAGCGCGGAGAGGTCGCCGCCGAGCACGGGATCGGCTGGTCAAAGCGCGGCCTGCTGGGTTCACAGTGGGACGCGCGGGCGGTGCGGCTGCACGAGCAGATCAAGCGGGCGTTCGACCCGAAGGATCTCCTCAACCCGGGGAAGAAGCTGGCGGTCCTCCCGGAGCATCGGGAGGGCTCGCTGCCGGAGCGAGCTCGTCCAGCCGGTCCATGATCGCCTTCAGCCCGCCCTGAGTGTGCAGGTCGAGACGGTCGAGGATCGTCTCGGCGTCTTTGAATGTGTTCGTGGCGCGGGCATCCGCGGCCAGGCTCTGCACGGTCTGCCCGACCATGATTACCGACAGCAGCACGAGCTGCAGGAACGTCTGGGCGATCCACGCGATGATGCCCTCGCCGCCGGGCTTCAGCGCCGGGCCGAGGCCGAGCAGGGCGATGGCGGCGAACAGGTAGGCGCACCACATCGTGCCGACGAGTCGAGTGATGAGCACGGCGAACTTCGCGTTGAACCCTTCGGCCTCGTCCATCGCCTCGCGCAGCACGCGCGGGGTGGGGTGCAGGGCCTTTGCGAGATGGTGCTCGGTCTTGACCGGACCACGTTGTGTCATCGATCCTCCTCGTCCCCGTTCTGGTCCTCCTCCTCACTCCCATGATCGCCGCCGGCCAGGACGTCATCGTCCTCCGCGGCGTCTCCGTCCCCGTCCGCGCCCTCCTGGTCGTCATCCCCCTCGTCGTCCTCTCCGGCATACAGCGACTCCCGCGCCAGCTCCTGGGCGCGCCCTCCAAAGAGCTTGATCTCCAGCAGGTCGCCGCGGTAGTCGTCCGGCGCGATCAGCGTGAAGCGCTCCTCGATCAACTCGCACTGATCGACCGCCAGGTCGGCGAGCTCGGCGGTGGCGACGCGTCCGCCGCCGAGCAGCGGACGTCCCCACACGAGCGTCATCGCGGCGAGGGCGCCGGAGTGCCCGCGCCAGGAGCCGATCGTCTCCTCGCACAGGTCGAGCGTCCAATCGGGGTTGCGCTCGGCGGTCTCGTCGGTGAAGTCGGCATGGGCGTAGAAGTCGGTCGGGTCCTCGCCCTCGTCGGCGGGGACGAAGCGGACGTAGCCGAACAGCTCGTACCCGCGTGAGGTGTTCGTGCTCGCGGGAACATATGTCCGTCCGTGCCAGGTCCGGTCCGGATACCACACGATGTCGCCCGGCTCGCCAAGCTCCTCGCCCTCGTCCTCCAACGCCGAGCACGCCCTGAGGAACTCGGCGCTCAAGCGCTGCGCCCAGCGCCCGTAGGGCAGCAGCTCCTGCGGGGGCTCGGCGGCGAAGCGGGGGAGGACGCGTTCCTCGGGCGGCACATCGCGCAGCCTACTCACACCTCGCGCAGCAGTGACGCGGCGTGCTCGGGCGCGACGATGTTCAGGTTCAGCCCCGTCGAGAGCTCCAGCCCCGCGAGATGGGTCAGGCGCGGGGCGATGTCGATGCGCCAGCAGAACTGCTCGACTCCGCGCGGGGCCGTGCGCACCCACAGGTTCAGCGGTGGGCTGGATCCGAGCAGGCGCGCGAGCCGGCACAGCCCGTCGTGCAGCAGCGATGCGCCGACCTCATCGGTCTCGAATCGTGCGCGGGGCCGTCGCGGGGCGAGCATCAGCTGGAACGGCAGTCGCGATGCGTACGGCGCGAGCAGCACGGCCTCATCGTCGATCGCGATGACGCGCTCGCCGAGGCGGACCTCCTCGGCGATCACGTCCTCCAGCAGCGTGTGGCCCATCGTGCGCGTCGTATACGCGCTCGCGCGCTCGCGCTCGCGGGCGACCTCGGCGGGGACGAAGTGCAGCGCGTACAGCTGGGCGTGGGTATGGGGCAGCGACGCGCCGCCCTCACGGCGCTCGTTGACGATCAGCTGCACGTATGCGGAGTCGGCGTGGTGCACCCGCATGCGCTCCCGCCACGCCTCCACCGCCGCGGTCACCTGCTCGCGCGGCAGCTCGGCCAGCGACAGCACTGGCTGGGGTCCGTTGACGATCACCTCGTGCGCGCCACGCGCCGCGAGCGCCGTGAACAGCTCGGAGTGGGCCGGACTTCGGGCGGGGTGTGACCACTCCGCGCCGCCGCGGCCGGCGCCGGCCGTCGTGGGCTCGTCCCGATCGCCGCGATCCTCCTTGCCGTCTCCGCCCGGCTCGGCCGCGTCGGGCGCGAGCGCCGGGTACAGGTTGGGCACGACCCGCACCGTCCACCCGGGCGAGTCCGCCGGCCCGCCGCCGGGACGCACCGCATACAGCTCGGGCGGCGTGCGGTCCTCGTGACCCTCGGCGAACGGGTCGCGCTCGACGTCGATCGGCTCGGGGGGCTCGCAGCGGGGCTCCCCTCCCGGACGGCGCGAGCGCTCGCCGGCGAGGATCGTGCGATGCCCGCTGAGCGGGTCTATACGGATTTCGGGCACGGCGCGCGGTCAGGGCCGGGAGTCCAGCGCGTAGCGGCGGACGTCGCGTTCGAGGCGGGCGGCGCTCGGGTAGGGCCCCTGGTGGATGTACTGGTGGCCGGCGCGGTCGTAAAACACGGTGACGGGCGTGAACGAGGAGTCGGCGATCGCCGCGCCCAGGCGGCCGCTGTGGTCGTAGTAGCTCGGGTAGCCGACCGGCGTCGCGCGCAGGAACGCGCGCCCGTCGGCGAGGCTGGTGTCGCCCGAGTCGATGCCGATGAACGCGACCGACCGCCCGAGCGAGGTGGAGACGTGCTGAAACGCGGTGCGCTCGGAGCGGCACGGCACGCACCACGAGGCCCACTTGTTGATCACCAGCGGATAGGAGCGCAGCACGGCCAGGCGCGCGCGCAGGGCGGACGCGCCCCCGGACAGGATCTGGCCGGCCTGGGCGTGCAAGGCGGCCAGGGGTGCAGGCGAGCCCGCCAGCCGGGCGTCCACCTGGGCGAGCGTCAGTCGGGATTCCGGCGCGCTCGACGAGGAGGAGCCCGCGAGCTGGACCAGGCCGATGGCGAGCAACGCGACGGCGACGACCAGGGCGAGTGTCGCGAGCAGGCGGGCGGGGGCGATCCCGGTCATCGGGGCTAAGAGTGGCAGATGGGGGAAGGCAGGGCCGCATGCGGCCCTGCCCGGGGCCGCACATGTGCGGCCCCGCCGAGCGGCGCATGCGCCGCTCGGAAGACGTGCCGCATGCGGCACGTCTGGGACCGATCGAAGATCGGCCCGCACATGCGTGATCCCCCCTGACGGCGCATGCGCCGTCAGGCACACCATCGGCGTCTTCCGAGCATGCACGATCCTCCCCTTCAAATCCCCCGCCCCGTGCTATATGCTGAAAGCACGTCAGGCCGGTTCGCTGTGAGCATCCGGCGACGTCGCCGGCACGGGGCCGGCAACCTGAGCCTCGCCGAGACCACTGCGTGCGGCGGCTCCGTCTCGAAGTCCAGAGCCCTTAGATGGCCGAGTCCACTTCAGTGGCCCTCGCGGCCGCGCCAACGCCGAGTTCCGCCGAGATCGCTCGCGCGGAGGACTTCGTGCGCGATCGCTTCCTGCACGAGGGAGAGGACGCCGCGGTCGCGCTGGCGCCCGGCTCCCCGCGCCGGCGCGCGCTGGAGCGCGCGCTGGCGGAGCTGGACGCGGGCGCTCAACACCCCTCGACGGAATGGCGCAGGGACTTCTCGCTGCTGCTGGGGTTGGAGCGGCTGCTCTCCGACGACGAGCCCAAGCTGGCGGACGGCACCGTGCTGTCAGCCCACCAGGTCGATGCGCTGTCGGGCACGCTGACGGCGCTGCTGGCGGAGGCGCAGCGCATGAGCGTCGAGAACGGCAACGGCCGGGGAGCCGCGGGGGCCTCGCCGGAGCTGCTTGCCTCGGCCGCGATCCTGGGCCCCGACGACGCCCCCGCGAGCGCTGGCGGGAGTGACGGCGAGGACCCAGAGGCGGCGGACGAGCGCTCGGACGGAGACTACGACGAGGACGAATCCGAGGGCAGCGCGGACGAGGATGAGGACCAGGACGACGAGGACGACGAGGACGAGGACGACGAGCTCGGCCCGGTCCAGCGCGCGGCGCCCGACGAGGACGAGGACGAGGATGAGGATGACGACGAGGAGGAGTTCGCTGAGGAGCTGCTCGGCGAGGACGGCGCCGGGGAGGGCGAGGACACGTCCGAGGGCGAGTCCGATGAGGAGCCCCGGGACTGGGTGGACGAGGACGAGGGCGAGGACGGCGAGGGGTCCCTCGCCGATCAGCCCGAGGACCCCAACGCGGCCAAGCGATTCTGGTTCGAGCACGCCACCGGCGCGGGCAAGACGGTCGCGGCGCTCGGGTTCGTCGAGGGCTCGCAGACGGGCGGCATCCTGATCCTCACGCACCGGCGCAACCTCGTCGACCAGTTCCACGGCGAGCTGCGCGAGCGCGGGTACTCCAAGCGCATCTCGCGGCCGCTGCTGCTGGGCGAGGACTCGGTCAAGGGGCCGGTGACGGTCGAGACCTATCAGTGGTTCGTGCGCAACGCCGGCAAGATCTCGAGCGCTTACACGATCGTGATCTGCGACGAGGCGCACACCGCGCTGGGAGAGAAGACGAGCGCCGCGATCCGCGCTTGGACGGGACCGATCTTCATCGGCATGACCGCCACAGGCGCGCTGATCGCGCGGCACGTGACCGACCTGTTCCCGACGCAGACCTCCCGCTTCGACCTCGCGCAGGCCGCGCGGCGCGGGGTGATCGCGCCGCTGCGCTGCGTACGCATCTCACCCGGCGTGGGGGTGCGCACGATCGCCAACGTGCCGCTGAGGCGCGGCGAGGTGGATACCGAGTTCGACCAGGAGGAGCTGGCCGCGCTGCTCGATCAGCAGCCGTTCAACATGGCCGCGGCGAACCTGTACCGGACGCGCTTCAACGGCGTGCCGGGCGTCGTGTATGCGGCGGGCGTGCAGCACGCCTACAACCTCGCCGAGGCGTTCCGCGCCGAAGGGATCAAGGCGCAGGGCGTCTCGGGCGAGACGCCCAAGCGCGAGCTGGCGGAGATCCTGGCGCGGTACGAGCGCGGGGACATCGACGTGCTGATCAACGCGCAGCTGCTCGCCGAGGGCTGGAACAGCCCGCGGGCGACGGTCTGCGTGCACCTGGCGCCGACGGCCTCCAAACGCATCTACCAGCAGCGCGTCGGGCGCGTCACCCGCCGGCATCCCGGCAAGGAGGCGGGACTGGTCGTGGACTTCGTGCACCCGGCCACCAAGAACGACGATCCGGTCGTGACGCTGCACTCGCTGCTGGATCGCGACGTATACCGGGGCGGGGCGATCGTCGTCGGTCCGGTCAGGCGCGGGCGGGGTCGGCGCATGCGCGTGGAGCGCCGGGTGCTGCCGGTGTGCGTGGAGGAGGAGCGGCGGTTCGCCGTGTTCGAGCGCGAGCTGTGGCGGATCGCCGTGGAGAACCTCGACTACGGTGAGCAGCACGTATGGGCGGCGCTGGCCGGCGCGCGCGTGGCGCCGGCGGGCTGGCGCAGGGCGCGGGCGATGCTGCACTTCGATCGCGGCGGCGAGCTCAAGAGCCGCTTTCTGATCACCGCCGTGCAGCGCAACAAGAACTCGCAGCTGCGACTGCGCGCGCTGGCGGACATCGCCGCGCTGCGCGACCCCGACGCGTTCGACACGGCGATCGACATCATCGGCGGCTGGCCGCGGGAGGAGCGCCGGGAGGCGAGCAAGATCATGCTGCGCGCGCTCGTCGAGCGGCGCATCGGGCGCCGCGACCAGGCCACCGCCTGGATCTGGCGCCTGGCGGGGTACACGCGCGAGGTGCACGAGGAGTACGCGGTGCAGCGCTGGCCGGAGACCAAGCGCCTGCTGGGCCTGCTCGTGAACTCCTCCGGCGGCGCGCACGCGCGCAACGCCCGCCGCCTGATCCACGCCGCGCGCAAGCAGGACCGCCGCCTGGCTGCGGCACTGCTGGCGGCCGCGCTCGCGCACACGCCCGAGGCCGAGGAGGCGCTGCGTGGCGCGCGCACGCGGATGGCGCGCAAGCCGCCGGCGCTGGCGCGCGAGCTGCTGCGCAACTTCCCCAAACGCCGCGCCCGCAACAACCGGCGCCGGCGCAACAAGGGGGGTGGCGGCACGAAGAACGGCGCGGACGGGGGACGGGCCGCGGGCAAGAACGCCGCCAAGCGCGCCGGGCGGGAGGCTCCGAGCGAGGCCGTGCTGGACGAGGCGCTGATCGCGAGCGAGTCGCCGGGCGTGACGCACAACGGCACAGGGCTGGCGCCGGCGGCGGAGGGCAAGCTCGATCGGGACGTGGCCGAGGCGCTGGAGCACGCCGAGGAGTAGGCGGGCGTTCGCGAGAACCGGTGCTCGCTGGACGCCAGACCGCGCGCGCGTTAAGGGCGACGGAATACATGCGTACCGCAGGGGATCGCCGGTCGTCAAGCGATCGCTCCGTACGACACGGGCAGTCAGGAGCTCCTCAGGTGAACCTCGCCCGCGTCCAGTGAGGTGTGTCCCCCGCCATCCAGCGCGACCACCAGCCGACCTTCGCCGTCGATGCCCTCGGCGCGGCCGTGCCCGACCCGGCCCTCCGTGCTGTGCGCTGCCCACTCGATCTCCCGCCCAAGCAGGGCGTCGCGTGTCCGGTAGGCGTCGAGCAGCGCCTCGGTCGGCTCGGCCAGGCGCCGTCCCAGCGCGGGGAGCAGGCGCGCGAGCACGGACTCGGTCGCAGCGGGAGACTCACCCAGCGTGGCGGCGGTTGCCCGCAGCTCCGCGGGCAGCTCCTCCAGCCGTACGGCGACGTTCAAGCCGACACCGAGCACCGCCCAGCCTTCCTGGGGCCGTCCCTCGGTGAGGATGCCGGCGAGCTTGGCCAGGCCGGACGCTCCGGGGAGGACGATGTCGTTGGGCCACTTGACCCGATAGTCCTCCCCCGCGACATCGCAGACGGCGACGGCCGCGATCAGCGGCAGCAGCGGTGGGGGGTTACGCAGCACGAGCGACATCAGCAGCGAGCGCCCCGGCGGCGCGGACCAGCGCCGTCCCTGCCGGCCGCGCCCGGCGGTCTGCGCTGACGCGGTCACGAGCGTCCCGTGCGGCGCCCCGGCGCTCGCCAGGGCGCGGGCTCGATCGTTGGTCGAGTCGGTCAGGCGCAGGTGCAGGCGGGGATGGCCGAGTGTGCCGGACACGATAATGCGCCCGTCAATCGGTGCGAGCGCTGTCCGCGAGCAGCGCCTGGACGAGCCCGTCGATGTCATGAGTGGCGGCCTCGACATTCGGCTCAAGTCCATGCTCGCGTAGCGCCGCGCTCGTGATCGGCCCGATCGACACTATCCGCGTCTCCGGCGACAGGCCGGCCACGAGACTGCTCCCGACCGACTCTGCGCCGCCGCCGGGATTGGCCATCGCGCTGACGCCTTGCGCATCGCCGCCGCCGGCGACGGCCCGCAGGAAGAAGCGCACGGTCGAGGCGGAGGTGAACGTGACGTAATCGGCGGCGAGCGCCTCCTGGAGCACATGCGCGGGCGGGGTCTCGGCGAGCGTCTCATACAGCGCGAGCACGTCCACCTCGGCGCCCGCCGCGCGCAGCGCCTCGGGCAGCACCTCGCGTCCCTCGCGCGCGCGGGCGATCAGCGCGCGACGAACGGGTGGCGCCAGCTCGGCGAGCGTCTCCACGAGCCCCTCGGCGACCGCGCGCGCGGGGATGACGTCCGCGACGATCCCGTGCGCCAGAAGCGCGTCGGTCGTGCCGGGGCCGATCGCCGCTACGCGCGCGCCGGTCAGCGCGCGCGCGTCCAGGCCGTCGGCGTGCAGGCGCTTGAACAGCGCATCCACACCGACCGGGCTCGTCAGGCAGACGAGGTCATAGGAAGCCAGGTCAGGCGCGGGCCCGGGCAGCGGCACGGTGCGGATCGCGGGCGCCTGGACGACGCGTGCGCCGAGCGACTCCAGTCGTCGCGCCAGGCCGCCGGCGGAGGGGCGCGCACGGGTCACGGCGACGGTCAATCCGGCCAGCGGCGACGGCGGCAGCCAGGCGAGCTCGTCGGAGAGCGCGGCGACTGGGCCGACGACGGTGATCGACGGCGCGCGCACATCCTCGGCGACTGCCACCTCGGCGATCGTGGCGAGCGTGCCTGTGATCGTGCGCTGGCCGGGGAGCGTGCCGCGTTCGACGATCGCCACTGCCTCCTGCGGCGAGCGACCGGCGGCGATCAGCGAGCCGGCGATGCCGGGCAGCGCGCGGACGCCCATGTAGAAGACGAGCGTGCCGGGGAACGCCGCGAGCGCCGGCCAGTCGAGCGAGGTCTCTATGTCCTTGTCGGGGTCCTCGTGGCCGGTGATCAGCGCCACGCCGATCGAGAGCCCGCGGTGGGTGACGGGAATGCCCGCATATGCGGCCGCGGCGACGCCGGATGTGACGCCGGGGACGATCTCATACGGGATGCCGGCGGCGCGCAGGCGCAACGCCTCCTCGCCCCCGCGGCCGAACACGAACGGGTCCCCGCCCTTCAGGCGCACGACGGTGCGCCCGGCGCGGGCGCGATCGATCATCAGCTCTTCGGTCTGCTCCTGGGGCACCGACTCGCCGCCGCCCTGCTTGCCGACGAACAGCAGCTCGGCCTCCGCGCGCGCGCCGTCGAGCGCGGAGGCGGGGATCAGGCGGTCGTAGAGGATGACGTCTGCTGTGGCGATCAGCTCCAGCGCGCGCGCGGTCAGCAGGCCGGGATCGCCGGGACCGGCGCCGACGAGGTGGACCCGGCTCGCCTCAGACACTGCTCACGCCAGCCATACCCTGCGCTTGTGCCAGCAGCTCCCGCGCCCCGGCGGCGGCCATGCGCTCGGCCATGCGCCGCCCGAGCTCGGCGGGGTCGTAGAACCCGCCGAGCAGCTCGTCGGCGACCCAGGCGGAGCCGTCGGGCAGCCCGACCCAGGCCCGCAGCCCCAGGCAGCCGCAGCCCGCAGGTGTGGCGTACGCCCCGAGAGGCGTATGACAGCTCGCGTCGAGTGCGCTCGCGACGGCCCGCTCGGCGACCAGGCAGGCGGATGTGTCCGCGTCGAGGATCGCCGCGACCGCCTCCCGTACGCGGGCGTCCTGCGCGCGGGCCTCCAGCGCGAGCGCGCCCTGGCCGGGCGCGGGCACGAACCGGGCGGGATCGAGCACGGCGCCGATCGCGTCCTGGCGATCGAGCCGCTGCAGGCCGGCGCGGGCGAGGACGATCGCGTCGAGCTCACCCTGTGCGAGCAGGCGCAGGCGCGTGTCCACGTTGCCGCCCATCGCGACGACGTCGAGGTCCTCACGCGCGGCGCGCAGCTGGGCGGCGCGGCGGATGCTGCTCGTGCCGACGCGGGCGCCCTCGGGGAGCCCGTCCAGCCCCGACGGTGCTGCGCCGCTGCCACCACCGTCGCCCTCTCCACCGCGGCCGTCCCCGTCGTCGTCCTCGCCACCGTCCGCCGGCGGGTCTGTCGCGAAGCACAGCACGTCCTCGGCCGCGGCGCGGGCGGGTGCGCCCAGCAGCGTCAGGCCGCCTGCGAGCTCGCCGGGGAGATCCTTGGCGGAGTGCACGGCCAGATCGACCTCACCGGCGAGCAGCGCCTCCTCGATCGTGTCCACCCAGCGCGACTTGTCGCCACCGCTCGCGTCGGCGCGGTCTCCGCTCGTCGTCAGGGTGACGATCTCGGCGCCCCCCAGCTCCTCGGCGACGAGGTGCGTCTGCGCCAGCGCGAGTGCGCTGCCGCGGGTGCCGATGCGCAGGGCGTGTGAGGTGCGTCGTATCAAGGCGGCTGCCGGGGTGGATGCGTCAGGACGAGCCCGAGCCGCCGGCGCGGGCGGGACGTGAGAGCGGGCGCACGTTGTCCGGCACCTCGCCCATGTCCGCCGCCGCAGTGCGCACGTCGGGCTCGTCGTCGCTGAGCCCGAACAGCTCGCGCACGAGCTCGATGCTCGCGTGGCCGCGCTCGCCGTGGCTGCGCAAGCGGATCGTGGGCTCGTGCAGCAGCCTGCTCATGACGGCGCGCGCGATCGCCTCCACGCGTGCGAGGTCGCGCGGCGAGGCCGACTCCCAGCGACCGTCGTTCTCGGCGAGCACCTGCTCGACCAGCGCGGCGCCGTGTTCGCGCAGCGCGCTGACGGTCGGCAGCACGTCGAGCTGGCCGAGCCAGCGGGCGAAGCGCAGGATCTCCTCCTCGACGATCGCCTGTGCGCGCGGAATCTCGCTCGCGCGCGTGTCGAGGTTGCGCGCGAGCACCGCCTGCAGGTCGTCGATGTCATACAGGCTGACGCCCGGTAGCTCGGCGCAGCCCGGGTCGATGTCGCGGGGGACGGCGATGTCGATCAGCAGCAGCGCTCGCGCGTGGCGCTCGCGCATCACCTCCGCGAGCTCCTCGCGCCCGACGATCGGGTGGGGCGAGGCGGTCGAGGACAGCACGATGTCGGCGCGGGTGAGCTGCTCGGGCAGACCGTCGAGCCCGACGACCGATCCCCCGAAGCGCTCGGCGAGGTGCAGCGCGCGATCGGCGTGGCGGTTGGCGACGAAAATCGTGCCGGCGCCCTGCTCGGCCAGCGCGCGCGCGGTCAGCTCGCTGGTCTCGCCGGCGCCGAGGATCACGACGTGGCGATCGGTCAGGCCGCCGAGCACGGTCTGCGCGAGGTCTACCGCGACGGAGGGCACACTCGCGCGGCCTGAGCCGATGGCGGTCTCCGAGCGCACGCGCTTGCCGGTCGTCAGCGCCGCGGCGAACAGCCGGTTGGACAGCGGCCCGGTGCAGCCGGCGCCCAGCGCGGACTCGTGCGCGCGCCTGACCTGGCCCTGGATCTCGGCCTCGCCGACGATCATCGACTCCAGGCCCGCGGTCACGCGGTAGAGCTGGCGCGCGGCGTCGCAGTTGCGCGGCGAGTAGATCGTGTCCGCGAGCTCGGTCGGGCGGATGTCCGCGCGCTGGGCGAGCAGGCCGAGCACGTCCCCCTCGGCGCGCACCGAATCGCCGACGACGAGGTACACCTCGGTGCGATTGCACGTCGAGATCACGACCGCCTCGCGCACCTCGGAGGTGGCGAGCGCCGATTCGGCGAACTCGCGCGCCTGGGGCTCGGTGAACGCGAGCCGCTCGCGCAACGCCACGGGCGCGGTCTTGTGGGAGATGCCGAGCGCCAGCAGCTCGCTCATGCCGGTTCGCGCTCCCGTGCAGGGTCTTGGCGCTCGTCCTGCTCCTGCGTGCGCGCCTGCAGGTCGCGCAGGTCACGCTGCACATGGCCGAGGCGCAGCGCCATGATCGCCACGTAGATCAGCAGGATCAGGAAGAACACGATGTAGGCGGCCGCCACGTAGCCGTCGCCTGTGTTCGCCGGGAGGGCTGTCGCGGAGGGGATGGTCATCACTGGAAGCCGAGGATCCGGCTGCGCGCCCTGAGCAGCATGCGCGTGCGCTTGGCGCTCAGCTCATAACAGCACAGCGTCGCGAACAGCAGCGCGATCGAGGCCAGCGACACTGCGAACGTGAGCCGCATCGAGGGGGGCAGGTTGGAGGCGGAGCCGAGCACGCGCGGGTGCAGGTAGGAGGTGGACAGGCGCACCGCGAGAAAGTTCAGCGGCACGAACGCCCCGGCGACGATCGCGAACACCGAGGCGTACCGTGCCTGGCGTTCGGGGTCCTCGATCGCGAATCGCAGCGGCTGATAGGTCGCGTACAGCAGCATCACGATCAGGAACGAGACGAGCGTGGGCTCGCTCCACACCCACCAGTGCCCCCATGACCCTCGCGCCCAGATCGAGCCGGTCAGAAGCACGCCGACGCCGAATATGAGGCTCATGTGGATCGTCACGTACGCGCGCAGGTCCCAGCGCCGGTCGCGTGTGCGCAGGTGCGCGATCGCCATGATCCCGCCGAGCACGAACCCGCACAGAGACACGATCGCCAGGGGTACGTGCAGGTAGAAGATCTTCTGCAGCAGCCCTTCTTCGAGTTCGATCGGGGCATAGAAGAACACCAGGCTCAGCGACAGGCCCATCGCGAGGACCGTGGCGATGCTCAGCGTGCGCAGGGTGCGCCCGTCGACCCGGAGCGCGCCTTGTCCGGTGGCCGTGTCGGGCGTCATCGCTCGCTAGACCTGGCGTGGGGCCGGCTGTGCGGGCGCCGGGGTAGAACGGTCGGGATCACTAGTCCTCCAGCAGGAAGTCGAACACGGCGTAGGCGATCAGCCCGAACACCAGATCATAGAGCGCGAGCACCGCCGGCCAGCGTCCACTCAGAGCGCCGGCGTGTCCGGCGCTCAGCAGCGGCGAGGTGGCGCGGGCGCCGGCGATGACGATCGGGACGAGCAGCGGCAGCGCCAGCAGCGGCCCGAGCAGGTCGCGCGCGCGGGTCTGCACCGCCAGCGCGGCGATCAGCGTGCCGATCAGCGCGAGCCCGACGTCGGCGAGCGCGAGCACCGCCAGCAGGCCGGGCAGCGCCGGCCCGAGCGGTGCTCCGAGCAGCAGCAGCGCGAACGCCGGCACGGCGACGATCTCCAGCACGATCAGATAGGCGAGCAGCGTCAGCGCCTTGGCCAGCAGCATCGCCGTCCGGTCCACGGGCGCCAGCAGAAACCCGTCGAACCCGCCCTGCTCGGCGTCGGCGACGAACAGCCGGTTGAGTCCGAGCATCGCCGCGAACAGCAGCGTCACCCACAGCACTCCCGCGGCGAGGTCGCCGTCGACGCTGGAACGTTGCAGCGCGAAGTGAAACACCACGAGCGTGCTCACGGCGAACAGGGACATGCCCGGGACGGACTCCAGCGTGCGCAACTCCACGAGCAGCTCCTTGCGCAGCAGCGCGCCGACGGTGCGCCTCACCGGTACAGCTCCGCGATCTCATCGTGCTCGACTTCCCCCGCCGGCTTGACCAGCACGGCACGTCCCGCGCGCAGGCCGAGCACGACGTCCGCCTGCGCCAGACCTCTGGCCGGATCGTGGCTGGACAGCACTCTGGTGCGTCCCGACGCCGCTCCGATCAGCGGTTCCACGAGGTCGATCGCGGCGGGATCGAGGTTCGAATACGCCTCATCGAGCAGCAGCAGCTCGGGGTCGTGCAGTGTCGCCCTGGCGATGGCCGCGCGTTGCACCATGCCCCGCGACAGCGACTTCAGGGGCTCATCGGCACGCTCCGTCAACGCCACCGCGGCGAGCAGCTCCTCGACACGCGCCGAGTCGAGATCGTGCAGGCGCGCATGGAAGCGCAGGTTCTCCCGCGCGGTCAGCTCTCGATAGAGCAGCGGCTCATGACCCAGCAACCCGACGCGTCCGCGCACCGCCCACGCGTCCTGCGGCAGCCGCCGATCGAGAACCGTCACGTTCCCCGAGTGAGGGCGCAGCAACGTCGAGAGCACCCGCAGCAGCGTCGTCTTGCCCGCGCCGTTTGGCCCGAATACGACCAACGTCTGGCCGGTGGCCAACGACAGCGACACATCGCTCAGGGCCGCGCGTTCGCCGTAGCGGCGAACGAGCGCTTCGAGCTCGATCACACGCCCGAAGTCTGGGGCTCGTGCCGGATCTGCGCCTGCTCGATCAGCTCGCGCACAGCCGGCTCTTCGCCGGCGCGCAGCAGCTCGATCGGATCGGGCTCGCCGTTGACGATCGACTCGAAGAAGACCTTGCGGCGCTGGTAGGTCGGCAGCGTCGCCTTGGCCCAGCCGCGCGCGTCGTTGAGCAGCACCGCCAGCCGCGCATAGGGCTCGCCGAACTGGGCGGCGATCTCCCGCTTCATGCGCTTGGCCAGCGCCGGCGAGGCGCCCGCGGTGGAGATCGCGATCGCCAGCGGCCCGGTGCGCACGATCGCCGGCAGGATGAAATTGCACAGCGGCGGCACGTCGACGACGTTGACGAGCATCGCGCGGCGCTCGGCGTCGTCGTACACCGCGATGTTCACGTCCGTGTCGTCGCTCGCGGCGATCGCCATGAACACGCCCTCCAGATCGGCCGGCCCGGCGTAGGGCCGCTGCTCCCAGCGGATCGAGCCCTCGCGCGCGTACTCCTGCAGCGCCGGCAGCGCGGTGGGCGCGATCAGCGTCACCTCGCCGGCGCACGCCAGCAGTCCCTCGACCTTCTCCAGCCCCACCTCGCCCCCGCCGACGACCACGCAGCGGCGCCCGCTCAGGCGCAGGCAGGCGATGTAGAACGGCGTGTCGAGCATGCCCTGGACGCAGCTCTGGTCGCAGATGCCGCGACGCAGTTGACACACGCACTCCTTGCCGGCGTAAGCCTGGGCTGGCATGGTCACAGGGTAGCCTCATGGGAGGCAGGGCCGCATGCGGCCCTGCCCGGGAACGTGCATGCACGTTCCCGCCATTGGCGCATGCGCCAATGGTTGACGAGCCGCATGCGGCTCGTCACGGGCCTGCACATGTGCAGGCCCGCCGATCGGCACATGTGCCGATCGGAACAGCGATCCCCTACCGCGGTACGCCCCGCCCGAGCATCCGCGCGCCCACCCGCACGATCGCCGGGCCATCCCGCCGCCACGCGCGCTCGCGGTCTGACTCGCGCCCCGAGCGCAGCCGCGCCACGGCGCGGGCCGCGCGGGTGGTCGTCTCGTCATACGGCCCCCACCACAGCCCCCGCAGCCCGGGCGGGTTCCAGGCGATCAGCTTTTCCTGCGCGCACGCGCGCAGCCCGGCCTCGCCGAGCGTCTTGCCGAGACCAGCGCCCGTGGCCGCGCCCCACGGTCCGCGCGCCAGCGTCGGCCCCGGCAGGTGATCGTTCAGCCACACCATGCCCGTGCGCAGCTCGCGCGCGATTCGCGTACCGCGATAGCGATCGGACGTCCACACCGACGCGCCCAGCCCGTACTCGCTGTCGTTCGCCAGCGCGATCGCCTGCTCGATCGAGTCCACTGCCATGACCGCCAGCACCGGGCCGTCCAGCGGCTCGCGCATCAGCCGCATGTCCTGGCGGACGCCCGTGAGGACGGTGGGCGCGTACCACGCCCCCGAGCACCCCGGCGGCGGGTTCATCGGTCCGCCGCAGCGCAGCTGCGCGCCCTGGGCCAGCGCCTCCTCGACGAGCTCGCTGACATGGCGCAGGCGCCGCTCGGAGGAGAGCGGTCCCACCTGCACGTGTGGGTCGGCCGGGTCGCCCACCGTATATGCACGGGCGCGCGCGATCAGCCGCTCCACGAACGGCTCGGCCACCTCGCGCGCGACATACACCCGCTCGACCGCTCCGCGCGCCTGTCCGGCGCCTGCGCAGCCAGCCCACAGCGCGCCCGCCGCGGCGTTGTCGAGGTCGGCGTCGGCGAGCACGAGCATCGCGTCCTTGCCCCCGAGCTCGACCGTCACCTCGGTCTCGCGCGAGACGCATTCCCGCGCCACGGCCCGCCCGACGGCGGGCGAGCCCGTGAACAGCACCTTGCCGACGGGCGCCCGCGCGAGCGCCACCCCCACCTCGGCGCCGCCGTGGGCGATCGCCACGAGCCCCTCCGGCAGCCCCGCGCGGCCGACCACTCGCATGATCGCCTCGCCCGCCAGGCACGCGCGCGCGGCGGGCTTGACGAGCACCCCGTTGCCCGCCAGCAGCGCCCCCGCGATCTGCCCCAGCGGCTGGGCGAACGGCGCGCTCCCGGCGCCGATCACGCCGACCACGCCGTACGGCTCGTACGCCACCCGCGCGCGGGTGCGGGCGCTCAGCGAGCGGTGCGTTCGCACGCGCCGTTCCCCGAGCACCTCGGCGCCCTCCTGCGCGATCCAGTTCAGCGCGTCGATCGCGCTCAGCAGCTCCATGCTCGCGACCTCCGCTCGCGGACGGCTCTGCTCGCGGGCGATCGTCTCGGTCAGCGGGTCGAGCTCGTCGACGATCGCCTGGGCCATGCGACGCATGTAGCGCGCGCGATCCACCACGCGCAGCAGGGCCCACAGCGGCTGCACGCGCGCCACGCCCTCGGCCACCGCCTCGATCCGCTCGGGCGCCGTCGCCCGCACCTCCCCCAGCGTGGCGCCGGTCGCGGGATCGCGCGCGATCAGCGTGTGCTCGGCGCGCATCTCAGCGTCGGGGGCGGTCACGATAATGGCCATACCCGATTATCGCCCACGCATCCGGCGCACCTGCTCCAAGCGCTCCGCAAGCTGCGCTTCGGCCTCGCCGGGCCGGTAGAACCGCTCTCCCACGACGCCCTCCGGCAGCAGCTCCTGCGGGGAGACCTGGCCGGGACGATCGTGCGGGTAGTCATATCCACCGACCTCCTGTCCGGGGCGGGCGCCGGGACGGAGCCATCCGGGCACGGGCGCGGCGCCATGCTCGCGCACGTGCGCTCGCGCCGCGCTCAGCGAGCGTCCGGCGGCGTTCGACTTGGGCGCCAGCGCGAGATAGATCGCGGCCTGTGCGAGCGCGAACGTCGCCTCGGGCATGCCCACGTGCTCGACCGCCTGCGCCGCGGCCACGGCGACGCCGAGCGCGCCCGGGTCGGCGTTGCCGACGTCCTCGGAGGCGAGGATCACCATCCGCCGCACGATGAAGCGCGGGTCCTCGCCCCCCTCGAGCATCACCGCCAGGTAGTACAGCGAGGCGTCCGGGTCCGAGCCGCGCGTGGCCTTGATCCAGGCGGAGATGCAGTCGTAGTGGCGGTCTCCGTGTTTGTCATACAGCACGGCTCTGCGCTGCAGCGCGTCCTCGGCCCGCGCGATACCGACGCGCTGCTCCCCCAGCTCCCCGGCCGTCTGGAGCGCCAGCTCCAGCGCGTTCAGCGCCGTGCGCGCGTCGCCGGCGCTGCGCGCGGCCAGGAACTCGATCGCCTCGTCGTCCACCTCGGTCTCGGCGACCGACGTCGGTGCGTCCTTGTCCGTCGCCGCGCCGTCGCCCTGTCCATCCTGGTCGGTCCGGCCCTCCGGCAGCCGCGTCGCCGCGCCCTGAGCGACCGCGCGGCGCAGCACCGTCGCGACCTCCTCGGCGCTCAGCTCGCGCAGCGCGTACACCCGCACGCGCGAGAGCAGCGCGCCGTTGACCTCGAACGCCGGGTTCTCGGTGGTCGCGCCGATCAGCGTGATCAGTCCCTCCTCGACCGCCGGCAGCAGCGCGTCCTGCTGGGCCTTGTTGAAGCGGTGGATCTCGTCCAGAAAGAACACCGTCGGTGTCCCGTTCGCGCGCCGGTGCGCGGCGCGCTCGATCACCGCACGCACCTCCGCGCGCCCCGCCTGCACGGCGCTGAGCTCCTCGAACGCCGCCTTCGAGTTCGTCGCCACCATCCGCGCCAGCGTCGTCTTGCCCGACCCCGGCGGCCCGTACAGCACCATCGAGTGCGGCTTGCCCTGCTCGATCGCCGTGCGCAGCGCCGAGCTCTCGCCCAGCAGATGAGTCTGACCGACGAACTCCTCCAGCCGCGCCGGGCGCATCTTCACCGCCAGCGGGTGCGCTCCGGCGCGTCTCCCAGCGGTCTCCGCACCCGGTGCGCGCCCGGCCGGATCGTCCTCGAACAGGGTCTCCATGCCACTGAGTATTCCGCGCGTGTCCGGGCTAAGGGTCGCCTATGCGCGATTTGCGGCTGTTCAGGTTCTTCGGGAGGTTGCCGAGGAGTAGGTGTCGAACCTTGTACCCGGTGTTTCATGCGATGAGCAAACTGCGGAGATCCTTCCGATGAGCGTCGGCGCGGCCGAGCTGCTGCCCGGTACGGGCGGACGCCTGGATCTGCCCGACCTCGCCGGGCCTGCCGGCGTCGCGGCGCGCTCGCCGCTGCAGCTGTTCTGGCGGCGGTTTCGCCGCGATCGCATCGCGCTCGTCTCGCTCGGGTTCATCGTGGCGCTGATCGTCGTGGCGATCGCCGCGCCGCTGGTCGTCTCGTTGCTGGGGCTGCCCGGCCCGAGCGTGCAGAACCCCAACCTGACGAACGCGTTCGGCAGCCCGCTCGGGCCGAGCGCCGCGCACCCGTTCGGGGTGGACCCGCTCGGCCAGGACGTCGCCTCGCGCGTGATCTACGGCACGCGCGTGTCGCTGATCGTCGGCATCGTCGGGACGGGCATCGCGACCGTGCTCGGCACGATCGTCGGACTGCTCGCCGGCTATTACCGCGGCTGGACCGACACGTTGCTGTCCCGCATGGTCGACGTCGTCCTGGCGATCCCGGTCCTGCTGCTCGGCCTGGGACTCGGCGCCGCCTGTGAGGTCCGCGGCTGTCTCGGCGGGCACGTCCAGTCGGGCCTCGGCGTGATCATCTTTCTGATCGCGCTCGTCAACTGGACCTACATCGCGCGCATCGTGCGCGGTCTCGTGCTGTCGCTGCGCGAGCAGGAGTTCGTGTCCGCCGCCCGCTCTCAGGGCGCGTCGGGCGCACGCATCATGGGGCGCGAGATCCTGCCCAACCTGCTCGCGCCGATCGTCGTCTACGCGAGCCTGCTGATCCCCCAGAACATCCTGCTGGAGGCGGCCCTGTCCTATCTCGGCGTCGGCGTCCGGCCGCCCACCGCCAGCTGGGGGCAGATGCTCGCCGCCGCCACCCCGATCTTCAGCACCGCCTGGTGGTACATGGCCTTTCCGGGCATCGCTCTGCTGTTGACGGTGCTCGCGTTCAACCTGCTCGGCGATGGCCTGCAGGACGCTCTCAACCCGAGGATCGCCAGATGACGCGGCGATCCGCCACAGCCACATACAGGAGGGGTATCAGTGTTTGAGTCGATCAGCAGGTCAGCGTCGCTCGCGCTCGTCGGGGGCGCGCTGGGATCGCTGTCGCTCGGGCTCGCCGCGTGCGGGTCGGGGTCCGGCACGGCCCCTGCTTCAAGTGGCATCAAGGCGCCTGCGGGCGTCCAGACTCCCGTGACCGAGTCCCAGACCGGCGGCGTGCGCGGCGGCACGCTCACGGTTCTCAACCACGAGGACTTCGAACACCTCGACCCCGGCCAGGCATACTCCTCGGTCGACTACGAGGCGGTCTACGCGACGCAGCGCCCGCTCTTCTCCTACAAGCCGAACACGTTCGCAACACCCAGCCCTGACATGGCCTCGGGGCCGGCGGAAATCTCCTCCGACCGCAAGACGGTGACGGTGCACATCCGCTCGGGTGTTCACTTCAGCCCGCCGGTCAACCGCGAAGTCACCTCCGCGGACGTCGCCTACGCGATCGAGCGCGGCGCGAACGAAAACGTCGCCAACCCGTACTTCTCGACCTACTTCGGCGCGCTGGAAGGCGCGAGCAAGGCGAACGGAGGCCCGATCCCCGGCATCGCCACGCCCAACTCACACACGATCGTATTCCACCTCGTTGAACCCAAGGCGCAGATCCTCACCTCGGCGCTCGTGCTGCCGCTGAGCGCGCCCGTGCCGGAGGAATACGCGCGCAGGTACGACGCGCACAAACCGACCGAATACGGCAACTACCTCGTGGCCACCGGCCCCTACATGTTCAAGTCGGACGGCGAAGGCAAGGTGCTCGGGATCGGCTACGAACCGGGCAAGTCCGCGACGCTCGTGCGCAACCCCAACTGGCGCGCCTCCACCGACTTCCGTCCGGCCTACCTGAACCAGATCGACATTCAGATCGGCGGCGACCCGAACGTGATCGGCCGGCAGGTGCTCGAAGGCTCGCACCTGGTCCAGAACGATACGCCCGCGCAGTCGATCGTCCAGCTCGCCTACGAACAGCATCGCTCGCAGCTGGAGATTGCCGCGGGCGCCGGCACGAACTACATCGCGGTCAACAATCACCGGGGCCCGTTCGCGAACGTGAACACGCGCAAGGCCTTCTGGGCGGCGCTGAACCGGGTCGCGATGAACAAGGCCCGCGGCGGTGAACTCGTCACGAACGTGATGACCCACTTCATCTATCCCGAAATCCCAGGCTTCGAACAAGCGGGCGGCTTGAAGGGCCCGCAGGTCGACTACAACGAGTACCCCTCCGGGAACGCGCAGGTGGCGGCCAAGTACATGCGCCTCGCCGGCTATCCCAGTGGGAGGTACACCGGGAGTGCCACCCTGCAGGTGGTCGGCGCGACCGGCAGTCCCGAAGCGCAGGACGCTGAAATCGTCAACCAGACGCTCAAGAATCTCGGCTTCAAAACCAAGTTCAGCCTCGTCGACAAGTCGGTCATGTACACGAAGTTCTGCGGCACGCCCGCGGAAGAGATCGACGTCTGCCCGAGCGTCGGCTGGGCGGCGGACTTCGGCGATCCGCAGGGGGTGCTCGACGTGACCTTCAACGGCAAGCGCATCGAAGCGTCCGGCAATAACAACTGGGGCCAGGTGAACGATCCGACGATCAACCGCAAGATGGAAGCAGCCGAACCGATCGTCGGCACGCAGGCCCGCGCCGCCGCGTGGGGCGCGATCGACCGCGAACTGGTCGCCCAGGCCGCCGCGATCCCGTTCGCGTTCGACAAGGAGCCGAACATCGAGGCGCACGACGTCGCGGGCGTCGGCGACGCGTGGAACATCGGGGCGTGGGATTACTCGTTCACGTCGCTGAAGTGAGAGCGGAGCGTCCTGTCGCCGGGAGTGAGAGCCCGGCTCGGCGGGGTGAAGTAGATGTGAAGGAGTGGCTTGTTGTTGCTCAAATAAAAACTTTGTGCACCATGGTCTTGCAAGGGAAAAAATTAGAACGTCCATCCACCCGCCTGTCATGCGATAGCTATACGTGGCTGAGAGAGCAGACATCACGGGCCGTGGGTCCTGCTGAGCCGGCGAGATGACCCGCTATGTCATCAGGCGCGTGCTGTGGGGTGTGCTGCTGCTGATACTCGTGTCGGCGCTCACGTTCGTGCTGTTCCGGGTCCTGCCCACGGCCGACCCCGCACGGCTGCGGGGAGGGCGCAGCGCGAGCCCTAAGGTGATCGCCGAGATCAGGGCCAACCTCGGGCTGAACAAGCCGCTGCTGACGCAGTTCTGGCTGTATATGAAGGGGCTGTTCCTGCACTTCGACCTCGGCTACAGCTACTACAGCAACGCGTCGGTCAAGGGCCTCATCTTCGACCGTCTGCCCGCGACCCTGTCACTGACGGTGGGGTCGGCGATCATCTGGATGGCGATCGGGCTGCCGATCGGGATCGTCTCGGCGCTGCGCCGGCGCTCGCGCACCGACCGCACCACGATGGGGGCCGCGCTGCTGTTCATCTCCGCGCCGGAATACTGGCTCGGCCTGATCGTGCTGTATCTGTTCGCCGCCGACATCGGGCAGGTCAAGGTGTTCCCCGGCGCTGGCTCCTACGCGGGCCTGACCGCCGACCCCCAGCAATGGTTCACCTCGCTGATCCTGCCGTGGCTGGTGCTCGCCGCGGGGTTCGCGGCGGTGTACGCGCGACTGATGCGCGGCAGCCTGATCGAGACGATGGGCGAGGACTACATCCGCACCGCCCGCGCCAAGGGCCTGCCCGAGCGCCGGGTCGTCCTGCATCACGGCGTGCGCGCCGCGATCACGCCGATCCTGACGATATTCGCGCTCGACGTCGGCGTTCTGCTCGGCGGAGCCGTGTTGATCGAGACCGTGTTCGACATCCCCGGGATCGGCCGGTTGAACTACGACGCGATCACTCACGCCGACTTTCCGATCATCCAGGGCACCGTGCTGCTGGCGGCGCTGTTCATCATCGTCGCGAACATCCTCGTCGACATCGCCTACGCGTACCTGGATCCGCGGGTTCGTTACTCATGAGCCCGCTCGACGGCGCCGACACCTCTGAGGCGACCGCGGCCGCCACCTCCAAGGCCGGCGCGGATGCCGTGCCCTCCCCGATCCCCGACCCGGCGCGCCCGGCGCAGGAGCCGCTGCTGCGCGTGGAGGACCTGCGCGTCGCCTACCCGACCGAAGACGGGCTCGTGCAGGCCGTGGACGGGATCTCCTACGAGCTTCCTCGCGGGCGCACGCTCGGGATCGTCGGCGAGTCGGGCTCGGGCAAGACCGTGGCCGCGCTCAGCGTGCTCGGGCTGACGCGCGCGGAGGGCGCGACGGTCGGCGGGCGCATCACGTTCGCGGGTCATGGCGATCTGCTGGCGCTCGGAGAGTCCGAGCTGCGCGCGATCCGCGGTAACGAGATCGCGATGGTGTTCCAGGACCCTCTGTCGGCGCTGCACCCGATGTACCGCGTGGGTGCACAGATCGTGGAGGCGATCCGCGCGCATCGAGACATCGCCAAGACGGCCGCGCGGGCGCGCGCGATCGAGCTGCTGGATCTCGTCGGCATCCAGGAGCCCTCGGCGCGCGTGGACTCCTACCCGCACGAGCTCTCGGGCGGTCAGCGCCAGCGGGCGATGATCGCGATGGCGCTCGCGAACGACCCCAAGCTGCTGATCGCCGACGAGCCGACGACCGCCCTGGACGTGACCGTGCAGGCGCAGATCCTCGCGCTGCTCTCGCGCCTGCAGCGCGAACGGGGGATGGCGCTGGTGCTCGTCACCCACGATCTCGGCGTGGTCGCCGAGATGGCCGACGAGATCGCCGTCATGTATGCGGGCCGGATCGTCGAGCGCGCCCCCGCCGAGCGACTGTTCGCCCTCCCCGAGCACCCCTACACTTGGGGGCTGCTGCGCTCGATCCCCACGCTCGACGGCCCGCGCGAGGAACTGCTCACGCCGATCCCCGGGTCTCCTCCCAGCCCGCTGGCGTCGCCGCCGGGCTGTCGCTTTCACCCGCGCTGCCCCTACTCCGAGCCCGAGCACGCCCGCACCGACCCGGCGCTCGAGCCCGTGCCCGGCCGGCCCGACCACGAGGTCGCGTGCCTGCTGGATGCGGACACGCGCCGGCGACTGTGGGCGGGGTTGCGCGACGGTCACAGCGGCGTCGCGGAGTCCAGCTCCGCCGCGGAGCCCTCGATCCGCGCGGCCACCCCGGAGGGCCCGGCGTGAGCTCGGCCGAGCCGCAGGGCTCTCGCATACCCGCCGAGCCACCGGGCGCTCTGGCGCCCGAGACCGAGCCGCTGCTGTCGGCGCGGGGCCTGGTCAAGCACTTCCCGATCGACCGGGGCGTGATGCTGCGACGCAACGTCGGCGCGGTCCGCGCCGTGGACGGCATCGAGTTCGAGGTCATGCGCGGGGAGACGTTCGGCATCGTCGGCGAGTCGGGCTCGGGCAAGAGTACGACCGCGCGGTTGATCGCCCGTCTGCTCGACCCCACTGCCGGCGAGGTGCGGTTCGAAGGCCGCGACATCACCGCGCTGCGCGGCGCCGGTCTGAAGCCGATCAGGCGCGAGCTGCAGATGGTGTTCCAGGATCCCTACTCCTCGCTGAACCCGCGCCGAACGATCGGCTCGATCGTGGCCGAGCCGCTCGTGATCCATCGCGCCGAGCCCGATCGCGCCGCCCGCAAGCGGGCCGTGCGGGAGCTGTTGGACACGGTCGGGTTGAACCCCGAGCACTACAACCGCTACCCGCACGAGTTCTCCGGCGGCCAACGCCAGCGCGTCGGCATAGCGCGCGCGCTGGCGTTGGGACCGAAGCTGCTGATCGCCGACGAGCCGGTGTCCGCGCTGGACGTCTCGATCCAGGCGCAGGTGCTTAACCTGCTGCGCGACCTGCAATGCCGGCTTGGATTGACGATGGTGTTCATCTCCCACGATCTGTCGGTGATCAGACACATGTGCGATCGCATCGCGGTCATGCACGACGGACGGATCGTCGAGGTGGCGTCCAATGAGGCGCTGTACAGCGCGCCCCGCGACCCGTACACGCGCGAGCTGCTCTCGGCTGTGCCGGGCGCCCGCCGGGCTCACCGGCGTACGATTCCCGCATGAGCGATGGCCGATCCGGCTCTGCGGCGGCGCCCGCGGGCACCGCGTCCACGGCGAGCGCCGCATCGGCGGCGGGCAGCGCATCGGCGGCGGGCAGCGAGCTGGCGAACCAGACGCAGCGGCTGCTGAGCGATCTGATCCGGTTCAACACGGTCAATCCCCCCGGCGCCGAGCGATCCGCGCAGGAGCATCTCGCCGCGCAGCTGACCGCCGCCGGTTTCGAGTGCGAGCTGCTCGGCGCCGAGCCCGATCGACCCAATCTCGTGGCGCGCCTGCGGGGCGATGGCGACGGCCCGACGTTGTGCTACCTCGGACACGTCGACACGGTGCTCGCCGACCCGGCGGAGTGGAGCAGCGGGCACGGCCCGTGGTCGGGGGACGTCGCCGACGGGTATGTGTGGGGGCGCGGCGCACTGGACATGAAGTCCCAGGTCGCGGCCGAGGTCGCGGCCGCGACCTCGCTCGCGCGCTCCGGCTGGCGGCCCGCGCGCGGCGAGCTGCTGATCGTGGCGGTCGTCGACGAGGAGACCGGGGGCTCGCTCGGAGCGGAGTGGATCACCCAGACCCACCCTGAGGCCGTGCGCTGTGACATGCTCGTCAACGAGGGCGCGGGCTGCGTGTTCGAGTACGACGGAGCCCGCCGCTACGGGGTGTGTTGCGCCGAGAAGGGCGTGTTCAGGTTCACCCTCACGACCGACGGCGTGGCGGGGCACGCGTCGATGCCGGGCATGGGCGTCAACGCGCTGCTGAAGCTGGCGCCGTTGCTCGAGCGCCTCGGCGCGCGTCAGCCCGCGTATGAGCTGACCGCCGAGCCGCGTGCGTTTCTCACCGCGATCGGCGAGGACCCCGACGATCCCAGCGGGTCGGTGGCGCGGTTGCGCGCCGTCGACGCGCGCCTGGCGACGATGTTCGAGCCGATGCTCGGCGTCACGTTCGCGCCGACCCGGATCAGCGCGTCGGAGAAGATCAACGTGATCCCCAGCCGGGCCGTGCTGAAAGTGGACTGCCGTGTGCCGCCGGGCCTCGGGGAAGAGGCGGTCAGGCGCGCGCTCGCCGAAGTATTGGGACCGACGCATCCCGAAGACGGATTCGCGATCGAGTTCACCGAGCGCGTCGTCGGCAACCGCTCGCCGATGGCCTCGCCGCTGATGGACGCGATCTCAGAGTGGGTCGCCGAGCACGATCCCGGCGCGCGCACGGTCCCGACGATCCTGCCCGGGTTCACCGACTCGCGCCACTTTCGCGCCGCGTTCGGGGACTGCGTGGCGTACGGCTTCTTTCCCCAGCGTCACCAGTCGCTGCCGCAGACGGCGCCGCTGATCCACGGCGCGGACGAGCGCATCGACGTCCGCGACCTGGGATTCGCGGCGGAGTTCTTTCGCGATTTGGCCCTGCAAATGCTAGGTTGATCTGCAGCCAAGGGTGGCGACGATGAGGGAGCAAGGATGACGAGCACGATCGCGACGTCGATTTCGCAGAACATTCAGAACTGGGCTCTCGACTGGGAGCCGGTGCTGATGATCCTGTTCTTCGGCGCGCTCATCTACCTGATGTGGCGCACGCTGAAGGTGATGCCGAAAGTCAAGCCGCAGCAGATCAAGCCGGCGTCCAACCAGTCGGTGTCGTTCGCGGACATCGCCGGCGTCGACGACGCGAAGGGGGAGCTGCAGGAGATCGTCGAGTTCCTGCGCGATCCCAAGCAGTTCGAGAAGCTGGGGGCGAGGGTGCCGAAGGGCATCCTTCTGCACGGGCCGCCGGGGACCGGCAAGACGCTGCTCGCCAAGGCCGTGGCGAACGAGTCGGGCGCGCAGTTCTTCGCCCAGTCGGCCGCTGCGTTCGTGGAGATGTTCGCTGGCCTGGGCGCCGCGCGGATCAGGCGGCTGTTCGCGATCGCCCGCAAGCACGAGCCCGCGATCATCTTCATCGACGAGCTCGACGCCGTCGGCGGACGGCGCGGCTCGGATATCTCCGGCGAGAAGGATCAGACGCTCAACCAGCTGCTCGTGGAGATGGACGGGTTCGCCGGCGGCAGCGGTCGGCTGGTCGTGATCGCCGCGTCGAACCTGCTCGACAAGCTCGATCCCGCGCTGCTGCGCCCCGGGCGCTTCGACCGGCAGGTGTTCGTCGCCCCGCCGGACGTGGCCGGGCGCGAAGGCGTGCTGAGGGTACACACGCGCGCCAAGCCGCTCGGACGGGTCGACCTGGGACTGGTGGCCCAGCAGACCAGCGGCCTGACGGGCGCGGACCTGGCGAACATCTGCAACGAGGCCGCCATCTTCGCTGCCCGCCGCGGCGCGAGCGCGATCGACGACGCGGACTTCGACGGCGCGCTCGAGCGGGTGATCGCGGGCGTGCAGTCCCGGCGCGTGCTGAACGAGCACGAGAAGCGCGTCGTGGCGTTCCACGAGGCTGGGCACGCGCTGTGCGGCGAGCTCTTGCCGTCGGTCGATCGCGTGCACCGCATCTCGATCGTCCCGCGCGGGCGGGCGCTCGGCTATACGCTGAACCTGCCGGCCGAGGACCGCTATCTGAAGACGCGCGAGGAGCTGCTCGACTACATGACCGTCCTGCTCGGCGGGCGCGTCGCCGAGCAGGTCGTGTTCGGCGCGATCACCACGGGCGCCTCGGACGACCTCAAACGGGTGGCGGACATCTCCCATTCGATGGTGCACGACTTCGCGATGGGCACCGCCGGCGTGGGGCGCTCGCCGGAGGGGGGCGTGCGCCTGTCGGAGACGACGCTGCGCATCCGCGACGAGGAGCGCCAGGACCTCATCGACGAGGCGCGCAGGGCGGCGCAGAAGATGATCGTCGCGCACCGCGATCAGCTCGACGCGCTCGCGCACGAGCTGCTGGAGCGCGAGGTGCTCGACCGCGACGCGATCGAGCGAATCATGAGCGGCGTCCCGCGTCTGGAGCGCGCGCCGGGCGTCGGGTTGCGCGTGGTCGCTGCCGCCGAGCCCCACGATCCTCCCGCGAGCCCCGCCGCGATCGACGCTCCGCCAGGCGCGGGCGCCTCGCCGGGCCAGACACTCGGCTCGACGCTGCCGGCGCCGGGCGAGAGCGAGGGCACCGAGGCCGGCCGCCGGTAGCGACCGCCGGTAGACTCCGCGACGTGTTCGACCGCATCGATCATGTCGGCGTCGCCGTGCAGGACATCGACGCCTCGCTCGATCTGTACCGCGACCTGTTCGAGCTGGCGCTCGCCCATCGTGAGGTCGTGCAAGAGCAGGGCGTGGAGGCCGTGCTGCTGGATGTCGGCGAGAACCACGTCGAGCTGCTCGCGCCGCTGGGACCCGACACGCCCGTGGGCAAGTTCATCGCCAAGCGCGGCCCCGGACTGCACCATGTCGCCTATCAGGTGAAAGACATCGATGCGACGCTCGCTGCGCTGACGGCCGCCGGCACGGCCCTGATCGACGAGCGGCCCAGGGTGGGCATCCGCGACTCGCGCGTCGCGTTCCTGCATCCGCGCGCCACGGGCGGCGTGCTCACGGAGATCGTCCAGCCCGCGGCGGGAGCCCATTGATGGCCGCTCTACGTCGCATCAGCATCGGCTTTCAGGCCGGTCAGGTGCTGGCATTGCGCGTCAGCGACGCCCAGCTGAAGACTCTGTACAAGGCGCTGCAGGATGGCGGCTGGCACGAGCTGGAGAGCGAGGACGGCCCCGTGCGGATGTATCTCGGGCAGGTCGTGTACGTGCGTGCGGAGGACGAGGATTCGCGCGTAGGCTTTGGTGCTTAGGGCCCGCTGGGCTGCGCGAATGCCTTGTCCTTGCCGGCTTGCCCAGCGACACCTCGGGGTCTGAGTTGCCTCACCTGGACGAGCGGCTATTGCGCGTGACACGCACGCGCGGTCATCGCGACCCGCGGGTCGAGCGCGCGGTGGCGCGGTTCTCGCGGCTCGGCGAGCACGGCGGCGTCTGGCTTGCGATCGGCGCGGTGGGGTGGGCCGTGGATCGTCCGCGTGCCGAGAAGTGGAGCAGGGCGGTGGGTACGGTCGCGGGAACGTACGCGCTGAACACCGCCATCAAGCTCGCCGTCCGTCGCCGCCGCCCGGAGCTTCCGGGGCTGCCGGCGCTGACGGGCACCCCTACGCAGCTGAGCTTTCCCAGCGCCCACGCCTCGACCTCGTTCGCGGCGGCGGGACTGTATGCGCGCCTGGGGCTGCCCGCGCCGGTGCTGTACGCGCTGGCGGTCAAGCTGTCGCTGTCGCGGCTGTACCTGGGGGTGCATTACCCCTCGGATGTGCTGGCGGGGGCGCTGCTGGGCGCGATCGTGGGCAGTCGTGCCCCCGCTGCAACCTGGTCCCGGGAGGCGGCCGGGCGGGGCACGGGAGTCACTCCGTGAGCACGCGGATCGGCATCGTGGGGATGCCCAACGCGGGCAAGTCCTCGCTGTTCAACGCGCTCACGAAAGCGGGGGCGGAGGCGGCCAACTATCCGTTTACGACGATCGAGCCCAACGTCGCGGTCGTGCCCGTGCGCGACCCGCGTCTGGATGAGGTCTCGCGGACGGTCGGCGCAGCGGAGATCGTGTGGGACACGATCGACTTCCACGACATCGCCGGGCTCGTCGCCGGCGCGCACCAGGGCGAGGGCCTGGGCAACAGGTTTCTGGCGAACATTCGCGAGACCGACGCGATCCTTCACGTGGTGCGTGCTCATTCCGATGACGGGGTCGTCCACCCCGAGGGGCGCGTCGACCCGCTCGCGGACATCGCGACGATCGAGACCGAGCTTGCGCTGGCGGATCTGGAGCAGGCCGAGCGCCGCGTGGAGCGCGTGGCCAAACAGGCCCGGGGCGGAGACAGGGTCGCGGTGGCCGAGGAGGCGTGGCTGAACGAGGCGATCGCGGCGCTTCAAGCGGGCAGGCCGGTGCGCACCGTACCGTTGCCCGAGGAGGCCCCCAACGCGGCGCGCGACCTCGGCTCGCTGACGGCCAAGCCGGTGCTGTTCGTCGCGAACGTGGACGAGGGCTCAGACGAGCTGCCCGCCGAGATCGTCGCCCACGCGGCGTCCCAGGGCGCGCGTGCGGTGGCGGTCAGCGCCCGGATCGAGTCCGAGCTGGCTGAGCTCGATGACGAGGACGCGACGGCGATGCGCGCGGAGCTGGGCGTCAGCGAGTCCGGCCTGGAGCGCGTGGTGCGCGAGGCGTTCGCGCTGCTTCGGTTGATCGCGTTCTTCACCGCGGGCGAGGCCAAGCCCGCGCAGTCCTGGCACCTGCGCCGCGGCCTGACCGCGTGGCACGCCGCCGGTGAGATCCACACCGACATCCAGCGCGGGTTCGTCCGCGCCGAAGTGATCGGCTGGCGCGAGCTGGTCGAGGCCGGCGGCTACGCTGGCGCTCGCGAGCGGGGGACGCTGCGGGTCGAGGGCCGGGACTACGCGATGGCCGATGGGGATGTGATCACGGTGAAGTTCACTCCGTAGCGAGGCTCTCCAGCCGCTCGGCCAGACGGGTCATGCCGAGCTCATTGGCGGCGTCGGCGCCGGCGGTGAAGTCGGTCGGGCGGTCGGCGGGGCGCTGCACGTCGATGCGCCGCAGCGTGGCGATGTCCTTGAACGTGCGCAGCAGCTCGGCGTTTGCCAGCAGCGCGGCGGTGGCGCGTGGACGCGTGTGACGATCGTCGGATTCAGCGGCCTCCAACACCCCCTCCAGGGAGCCGTGGCGCAGCAGCAGTTCGGCGGCGGTCTTCACGCCGACGCCGGGCGCGCCGGGCAGGCCATCGGAGGGGTCGCCGCGCAGGGCGATCAGGTCGGGCACCAGATCGGGGCCGACCCCGTGGTAGCGCTCGCGCACCTGCTCCGGGTGGATCTCCTCGGCGATGTGCCCTTTTTCGAGTTTGACGACCGACGTCTGCTCATCGACGGCCTGATACAGGTCGCGGTCGGCGGTCAGCAGCAGTGCCTCGCCTCCCGCCTCGCACTCCGTGCGCGCGTGGGAGAACATCGCGTCGTCGGCCTCCAGCTCGCCCGCATCGCACACCGTCCAGCCGAGGCTTGTCAGCAGCGCGGGCGCTTTGGTCCACTGCGACGCCAGCTCGTCCGGCATCGGCTCGCGGTGGGCGTGGTAGGGCGGATACAGCGCCACGCGGTAGGCTGCCTGCTCGGCGCCGAAGCAGGCCACGACCGCGCGCACCGAACGCTCGTCGAGCACCGCCAGCAGCGCGTTGACCGTTCCCAGCAGCGCGTTCACGGGCCGGCCGTCGGCGCCCACGATCGAGCGGGGCACGCCGAAGTACGCGCGGTACAGCAGCCAGGGAACGTCGGCGATCAGCAGCGGAGCGAGCGGCATTTATTCCGACAGTGTGCCGCCCGCCGGGGCGAGCTGCGCTCCGGCGGGCGCCCGCGCGCCACCCTGAGGCCCGCTCGGGGCGGGCGTCGTGTTGGATGTGATCGGTGTCGCCGGCGCGCGGCCGCGTTCGGGCTCCGGCCTGACGGGGCCGTGGCCGGAGCGGACGCTGAAGTACGCCCACGTGTCCTGGAGCCCCAGCCGTTCTGCGAGTGTCGCTCCGCTCACCCGGGTCGTTCCCGCGGACCCGAGGATCGCGGCGGTGAGAACGCGCGGTGAGTAGCCGCGCTTCAGAACCTCGATGCCGCGGAACGTGCCCTTGACGAGTCCCTGCAGTCGTGCGGCGGCGGTGGCGAAGCTCATGGAGAGCTTCCAGTGCGCCTGGGCTCCGGCGTCGTAGGGGTCGGGCACGCCGCGCAGCCATGGCTGCGGTTCGGAGCCGGGCCAGGCGTTCTGGACGTCTTCGGTCATCCCGCCCGAGCTGGCGAAGAAGTAGGTGATCGCGGGAGCGCCCGCGTAGGTGACGATCTGCCCCGCGGTCGCCGCGACCGCGGCGTTCGTCTGCGCCGTTTCGGCGGCCACGCCGCGATAGACCTGCGAGCGCGTGTCGGAGTACACGTCAAAGCGCTGGCCGCCTGCGTGCGCGGTCAGCGCGTAGGTGCGGCTGGCGATCGCCTGGGCCTCCAGCGCCGCGAGCGGCCATTCGGAGGGGACCTCGGCCGAGACGACGCCGCGGACGTAGCGTTCGAGTGGGACCCTGTGCACCGTGGTGCCGATCAGCACGCGTACGACCGCACCGGCCGGGGCCTGTCCGATCGTGGTGCCGGTGTAGTAGTGGGCGAGGATCGCCTCGTCGTTCCAGCCGTGTGTGGCGTACCCGTACGCTCCGTCCTGGCTCATGCCGACGCCGTGGCCATCGCCCGCGCCCGCGATCACGAGCGTCTGTGTGGCGGCCGCACGTGCGACGGGGGCCGCGCCCACCGCGCACGCCAGCGCGGCGAGGCCGCTCGTGAGCAGGATCGCGAGCGGCGCCGATCGGATCGCGCGTGACTGTGACTGCATATTCGAGGAATCGGTTAGATGTGCTGGGGGCATAAGCCCTGCACGGCGGACTCGACCGGAAGGAGCCGTAGGACACATGGCTGACCAAGACAGCGAGCGGGCGGTTCTCGGGCGGGTCCCCACGGATCTGCTCATTGGCGGCGAGTGGCGCGGGGCGAGCGGCTCCGGGACGCTGCCGGTGGAGGACCCCGCGACCGGGGGGACGCTCATCGAGGTTGCCGACGCGCAGGTGGAGGACGCCCTGGCGGCGCTCGCCGCCGCCGCCGACGCTCAGGCTGAATGGGGTGCGACGGCGCCGCGCGAGCGCGGCGAGATCCTGCGCCGCGCGTATGAGGCGATCGTCGAGCAGACCGACGAGCTCGCGCTGCTGATGACGCTGGAGATGGGCAAGGCGTTGGGGGAGTCGCGCGCGGAGATCGCCTACGCGGCGGAGTTCATGCGCTGGTTCTCCGAGGAGGCCGTGCGCGTGCACGGCCGCTACATGGTCAACACGACCGGGCAGGGGAGGATCCTGACGATGCGCCAGCCGGTCGGGCCGTGCGTGTTCGTCACGCCCTGGAACTTCCCTACGGCGATGGGCACGCGCAAGATCGCCCCGGCGATCGCGGCCGGATGCACGATCGTCGTCAAGCCCGCGCAACAGACGCCGCTGTCGATGCTCGCGCTCGCGAAGATCCTCACTGAGGCGGGACTGCCGGGCGGCGTGCTGAACGTGATCACGGCCAGGCGCTCGGGCGCGGTGATCGAGCCGCTGCTGCGCGATGAGCGCACGCGCAAGCTCTCGTTCACCGGCTCGACCGAGGTCGGACGCACGCTGATCGAGCAGTCCGCCGAGCGGGTGCTACGCGTCTCGATGGAGCTGGGGGGCAACGCCCCGTTCATCGTGTTCGAGGATGCCGACCTCGACGCCGCCGTGGACGGCGCGTTCACTGCGAAGATGCGTAACGTCGGCGAGGCCTGCACCGCGGCCAACCGCTTTCACGTGCACGAGTCGGTGGCCGAGGAGTTCGCGGCGAAGCTCACTGAGCGCATGGCGCCGTTGCGGGTCGGCCGCGGCACCGAGCCCGACGTGGACGTGGGGCCGCTGATCGACTCGGCGCAACGCGAGAAGGTGGCCGAGCTGGTTGAGGACGCCGTCCAGCGCGGCGCCCGGCTCGCGCTCGGCGGTCATGCGCTGCCGGGCGGTGGCTACTTCTACGAGCCGACCGTCCTCACCGGCGTGCCCGAGGATGCGCGCGTGCTGGCCGAGGAGATATTCGGCCCGGTCGCCCCGATCGCGACGTTCTCCTCCGAGGGCGAGGCTGTGGACGCCGCCAACCGGACCGAGTACGGGCTCGTCGCCTACGTCTACACGCGCGATCTGTCGCGCGCGCTGCGCGTGTCCGAGGGGATCGAGACCGGGATGGTGGGTCTCAACCAGGGGATCGTCTCGAACCCCGCCGCTCCCTTCGGCGGGGTCAAGCAGTCGGGGTTCGGGCGCGAGGGGGGCTTTGAGGGGATCGGGGAGTATTTGGAGACCAAGTACGTGGCTATTGGGCTCTAACGGGGAGGAAGACGGGCAGTGCGTGGTTGGATCAGCTGTGACAGGCAGCCTCAATGCTCGCGAGTTCGCGCGTTAGTAGAGGTATTCATTAGCCGACGCAGCTAGAGAACCGACTCAACGTGGATCTCGATGGCCTCGATGGCTTGGCGGACAAGCCGCCCATAGGCCCACCGCGCTTCCTCTACCTCCCTCGCCGCCTTGGCGATTGCCTTCGCCGTCTTCTCATCCGGAATCGGCACGACTATCTCTCGGACATCCTCCGGGTAAACGTGCGAGCTGATCCCTCGGATACAGCGGCGGATTTGCTCCTTGCCCAACGGATTGCGCAAGAAGGCTGCGACGTAATCGGGTGGCATCCTCTTCGGATCGTTGATCCTGAGCCCCATCAGCTCGCCTACGAACGTGATCCGGTCGCGCAGCTCTGTTGGGATCGCCCTGACGACGTCGATCTTATGTGCCATGTACTTCGGTTGGTGTGCGGTTGAGGTGAAGAGGATGTCACCGTCCTGCACACGGTTTTCCTCGGCGTCAGCGTACTTCTTGGGCGCGAAAGCCATGGCCGGCCAGTTGATCCCTGCTCCCGTAAGAGCCCCGACCTTGATGACGGCGCTCTGGGTTTCCTCATCGCAGTCGCTGTACTCTGCTTCGGCTGGACTCGATCCGGTCGAGATCCATGAGGCCAGCTTCCCGAGTGGCTCCACAGGGCCGGCTCTTTGCATGCGTTTGATGGCGTCGTCAAAGGCAGCAGCATGGAACTCTGCGTCGATACGGCCCAGGTCATCTTTTTCGATGAGGTCGTTTCGCTTTCGGGTAGTTGCCCGACCATCTCCGAGATTTGCGATGAGGAGCTCCGGGTCCATTGCGCCGAAGTAACGATTGGCGATCGCACGTAGAACCACTTGGCGCTTGAGAAACTCTGCCCTTTCCGCTCGTGCGGCGGTAATCGATTGCTGAACGCTCGACACGACTCGCTTGGGTAGTCGTGGGAGAACGACGTCGCTGACGTCTCGCGGACTCAGGGTCGGATACATCGATGCGCGTGCGCGCCGGTCGAGCTGGTCGATCACGTGGCGTGTCTTGAGCGCCGGGAACAAGACGTCGGGGGTGATCTGACCCTTTCCCCGGTCGGTTAGCATAATGAACCCCGTTGTTCCGATAGCCCTGTCGAGATCCTGGGTCACGAAAAATACTTGGCTTCTGACCGGCCTGACCGTGGACATGCCAACCATGCCGACGCGAAGCAGCACGCGCGCTCGGGACGGCGCTTCTTCTGCAAGGGTTGGTTCGCATAGCACGAAGCCGTCGCGCGTGTCGATGTTGCCGATCTCGACATACGTGATGGTCTCGCCCGGTGTGGCGTTCTTTCGGGGATCGGCTGCCCGGGCCTCCGAGATGTCGAAGTGCTCACCGAGTGCCAGCCCCGCCTGCCGCCGTAGTCTCGTCTCGGTAGCGATCCGCTCTTCGTCGAAGAACTCGGCATCCAGTCGATCGATAGCACCGTCACGCAGGAGCTCGGAGCGGAGGAGGACCGGGCTCACCTTTCCGCCCAAGCAAAATGCTGTGCGGCCGCCCAGACACGAAAGTCGGCGGCGATCTCCATCACGTCAGTATCGAGACCGGTGCCGTCGGCCCTCCAGATGGGCTGACCGTAGCCGTTCTTCCCTGGACGGCGGGAAACATCGAAGAAGATCTCGTAATCGTCAGGCCGTTCCTCTGACTCTTCCCACTTGCGCAGAAAGAGCACACTCGTCTTGGCCTTCGTGAACGGCAGGAAGGTATTCTCGTGTAGTCCGACGACGGCTAGTATCTGCGCTTCGCGGTCGATGAAGTTACGGACGTAGTCGTCGTTGAGATTGTTCATAAGCCCCTGAGGAAGTACGATGGCCATTCGACCTCCGGGTTCCAATATGCGTAGCGAGCGCTCAAGAAAAAGAATGGCTCGCACGACTTTTGCGGCAGGTTTGTGGGTCCCTGGGTCTCCCTTGTAGGTCAAGTCATATTGGGACAGGGTGCCGTTGGTTTTGATGGCGCCGGCAAACGGCGGATTGGTGATGATCAGATCGACGTCGTCCAGCTTCTTGCGGACTTCGGAGTCCCAGGAGCGTGGGTCGAGGGAGTCGGCAAAGTGGATGTTCGATCTTCCATCATTCTCGATGATCATGTATGCCTTTGCGATCCGGACGAGGCGGGGATCGTTGTCCATGCCGACGAGCATCTCTTGCGCGTAGTCCTTGCGATGCTCGGCTGCCTTGTCTGGATCTACGCCAAAGCGCTCGTCGATCCAAGAATTGACGTGCTTCATTGCTCGTATCAGGAACCCGGCGCTACCAGCGGCCGGATCGAGAATCTTCTCGTCCTCTCCGGGATTCAGCATCTCGACGCACATGTCGATCACATGGCGCGGCGTGAAGTACTGGCCCTTGTCTCCCTTGGTCTGAGGGTTTATCAGAGCCTCAAAGGCGACCCCGAGCACGTCCCCCGCTTTGTCGCTCACGAACTCGTATTCCTGAAGTGCCGCGACGACGTAGGCGAGATTCTGATGAGTCAGCTCGATGTCGTCCTTAAAGATGCCCTTCCACTTTTTGCGCGCCTTGTTGTATAGCGAAGTTATGCGCTCGGCAACGGCGGCGGGCTTCTCGGTCAGGCCAACGCGAAACTGACATACATCATCGGGTCTGGCGAGATTCATCCGCTCGTCGTAGAGCTTTGCGTAGATGATCTTGAATAGCTCGTCGAAGGTGTCGACGGATTGGTGCGACAAGATCTCCTCCTCGCAGACCGTGAGGAGGTCAAGGAGGTCCGCTACCGGCTTGAGCCGCGCCTTGGTGAGTGGTTCATCGATATCGTCCAGTGACTCACCCGTGGACGGCAGGCGGGTCAACCGGAGGGAGAAGTCGTTTGGGTCTGTGCGAAGGAGATGCTGATTGTCGGAGCCGTTTGTCCACCAGCCGAGAGGTGCACCGGTGGCATTCATGTAGCTCTTGAGTTGCTCGATCCCGTCCTTACGCTTAGGCTTCTTTAGCTCGACGATGATCCAGGGACTTGTCTTCTTGTCGTCTGCGTAGACGACGACGTCAGCTGGCTTGTCGTGAACGGAGCTGCCCATCTGGACGGGCACCTCCACACGAATTCGGCTGATGTCATATCCGAGACTATCCATGAGATCACGCAGTGCGTGCTGCCGAACAAGCTCCTCAGGCTTGTAGCGCAGGTCTCGTTTCCGGATTACACAGTGGATGTAGCTCTTGCCGCTCTTGCGGAAGACGCGCACGCCGCCGGGTGACGGACGACCAAAGGCATCAAGTTCTACGCCGTCGCCATCCGAAAGGCTCTCCGTGGGGTCTTTCGCCCCCGACCTAGGGCTCGTGGCGCCGGCGGCGGCGGCGTCGAGGGTCGCCAGGTCGTCCTCGTCGAGTGGCACGCGGGATGGATCGGAGGCAGGAGGCTCGGGCATGCGTATGCTCGGTCGGCGATCCGGACTTTACGGACGCTAACGGCGGGAAGGGCAATGATTGGACGTTGATCGCTTCACGCTCAACCTCGGACTGGCGAGACGGAGGGCGTCAGAGGCACGACGGCGATGCGGCACTTCTTCTCAACGACCCATGTGGTCATGCTAGATCGTCGGTTCCCGGCGTCGCGCACGGAGCGAGCCGATTTCGTCCTTACTCCCCCTCCCCGAGCTCACGCCCGCCGATGCTCGCGAGCATCATCGCCTCGGCCATGCGCAGCAGGCCGATGGTGGTGTGGGGGCGGGCTTCGCTTGAGCGGACGGAGACGCTGGAGCCGTGGGGGCCGATGACCTCGACGATCGTGCAGACGTCGCCGATCTGGCAATCGTCGCCGAATCGGGATTCGAGCGCCTCCATCTGCTCGGCCACGACGCGGCCCATCTTCGACTGATCGAGGGTCATCGGGTGTTCCTTTCCGCTGGGTTCCGGGCGGCCCATGATGGCATCGTCGATCGAGGCCCGTGGCGCTCGCTGCAACCCAGGGCACGACGACGACTCGTCACCGCCACTGCGACGCGCGGGCGGTGTCTGATGGGTTCGCTGCCGGATCAGTGCCCGGCGTGCTGGAGCTGAGAGAGGTCGATCGCGCCCGAGGGCGCCGAGAGCGAGACCGGCTGGTTCCAGTCGGTGAAGGTGATGTGTCCGGTTTCGGAGCCGTGCTTGACGATTTGGATCGGGTAGGGATTGCCGGTCGTCGCGACGAACAGCGAGCCGTTGTGGGAGGTGTCGCGCAGTTCGATGACGGGGGTTCCGGCGACGGTCGAGGTGGGACCCTTGGCGAGCGTGCCGTGGCTTGCCAGCGACTGGTCGAGGAGTTGGCCGAAGTTCGTAAGCGCCGCGAGCGACCCGAGTTCTCCACCGGAGACGGGCGCCTTCAGCCACTTGCCCTGGAACAGCTGTGCGGCGGCGCTCCCGCCGAAGTGGCTGTAGAAGGCGGGGCTGCCTTTGATGTAGATGGTGTCGCCGACGACGATCAGGTTGAAGGAGAGGTTGCCCTGGGAGATCTGTCCGCGCCCTCCATGGCCGGAGGCGAGGCTCAGGTTGAGAGTGATCGGCGTTCCGTTGCTGGCGAGCGTGCCGGCGACGTGCACGGAGCTCGCGCTGTCGGCCGCGGCCTTCGACGCGGCGAGGATATCGGTGGCCGATTTGGAGGAGACGCCGTTGCCGGAGGAGGAAGAGGAGCCGCAGCCGGCGATCGCGGGCGCCGCGAGCGCGATCAGAGAGCTCGCAAGCCAGGGGGTGAGACGACGAAGCATCTGGGCGCAGCCTAGTCGAGTAGGCGGATGTGTGAAGTGAGCCGGTGGCGGGTAATGCGCTGAAAGGCCGGGTGCGCCGCTCAAGTTAGATGCGCAAGATGCCGAATGCGAGACCGGACTAGTGCGCGAGACAACGGCACATACGAGCGAAGTCAAGCAGCCGGGTAAGTCGGCCGGCAGGGCATGGCGCTGGGCTGTCGGCGTGGCGCTGGTGCTCGCGGTGGGCACGGGCACGGGCGCGGTGCTCGCGGCCGGGCCGGCCGTGGCGGTCGCGTGCGTGCTCGTGCTGGCGGTTGCCGCCGGGACCGTCGGGTGGCTCGCGGGCGAGCACCATCGCGAGGCGCTGCAGAAGGAGATCGGAGACCGCTCGAGCGAGCTGCGCAAGGCGCTGTCGGAGCTCGAGATAGCGCAGGCGGAGACGGTTCGGAGGCTGTCGATGGCGGTCGAGTTCAGGGACGAGGACACGGGCGCTCACATCGAGCGGATCGGGCGGTTCTCGACGCTGCTGGCCGAGCAGATCGGGATGGAAGAGGAGTTCTGTCTGCGGATGGTGCACGCGGCGCCGCTGCATGACGTCGGCAAGGTGGCGATCCCGGACGCGATCCTGCTCAAGCCGGGCAAGCTGACCGCGGAGGAGCGGGCGATCGTGGAGACGCACGCGGAGGAGGGGCACAGGCTGTTGAAAGGCTCGAGCTCGGCGATCCTCGATCTGGCGGCGACGATCGCCCTGAGCCATCACGAGAAGTGGGACGGCAGCGGCTACCCGCGGGGGGTGAAGGGCGAGGCGATCCCGATCGAGGGGCGGATCGTGGCGATCGCGGACGTGTTCGACGCGCTGACCAGCGACAGGGTGTACCGCAAGGCGTTCGCGGTGGAGGAGGCCGTGAAGATGATGCGCGAAGAGCGGGGCAGGCACTTCGACCCCGTGCTGCTGGACGCGTTCCTGGAGGTGTTGGGCAGCTCGGGTCCGGACGCCCGCGAGCACGTGCGGGCAGATCCGACCGAGGTCGCCGACAGCGCGCTGGAGACGTTCGTGACGGCCCTGACACGCAGCGACGCGGAGATGGCGGAGGGCGCGGTCGCGCAGGCGATCGAGGACGGCGTGGAGGCGGAAGCCCTGCCCGGTGAGGTGATCGAACCGGCGTTGCGGCGCGTGGCGGAGCTGCGGGAGCAGGGCGAGATCGACTCCGAGCGCGAGCGGGCGGCGATCGGGATCGCGCGCCGCGTGCTGGCGACGTTGCGCAGGTACATGCTGGGTCGTCAGGAGGAGCCGCAGGCGCTGGCGCGGATCGATGAGTCGATCGAGACCGTCGAAACGCTGCTGGAGCGCTCGGTGTCCGAGCGCGAGCACAGGCTGCGTGAGCGCGAGCGCGCGGCCGACGCACAGGTCGTCGGATAGATTTCCGCCGGCAATGGCCAACAAGCAGGCAATCGTGACCGGCGGCGCCGGGTTCATCGGCTCGCATGTCGTGGACTCGCTGCTCGCGGACGGTTACGGCGTGACGGTGATCGACGATCTGTCTTCGGGGAAGGCCGGCCGGGTGGCGCATGAGGCGCGGCTGGTCGAGCTGGACATCGTCGACGCGTCCGGGGTGAGGCGGGTCGTGGAGGAGGTGGGCCCGGAGGCGGTCTATCACCTGGCGGCGCAGGCGAGCGTGACGGCGTCGGTGAGCGATCCGGGCAGGGATTGCGAGGTGAACGTGCGCGGGACGCTGAACGTGGTGGCGGCCGCGAACGCGGCGGGCGCGCCGGTCGTGTTCACCTCCACGGGCGGGGCGCTGTATGGCGACGAGGCGCCGATGCCCACGAGCGAGGATCGCGAGCCCGCGCCGTTGAGCCCGTACGGGGCGGCCAAGTGGGCGGCCGAGGCATACGTGAAGACGTGGGGGTTGGCGGAGGGCGTGCCTAACACGGTGACCAGGCTCGGGAACGTGTACGGGCCGCGGCAGAGCCCACACGGGGAGGCGGGCGTGGTGGCGATCTTCGCGCATAAGCTGTACAGCGGCGAGCGCCCGACGCTGTACGGGCACGGCAGGCCGACCCGGGATTATGTGTACGTCGGTGATGTGGTCCGCGCGCTGAGGATGGCGACGGGCAGCGCCGGCACGTTCAACGTCGCCACGGGCGTCGAGACCGACGTGACGACGGTGTGGAGCGAGTTGCGCGAGGTGGCCGGCGTGGACATCGAGCCGGAGCTGGCGGAGTTGCGCAGGGGCGAGCTGGAGCACAGTTGCATGGACTCCGGCCGCGCCGAACGGGAGCTGGGCTGGGAAGCGGAGGTGTCGATACGCGAGGGGTTGCGCAAGACGTATGAGGCTCTGGTGGAGGAGTTTCGAGCGGGCTGAGGTGGGGGCGAGCCCCCACGCGGCCCAGGGACCGAGCGCGGTGACCGCGGCCGGCGCGTGTGCTGAATGGAGCGCTTTCGACACTGGTCTTGCTGAGCGGAGCGAGCAGGCGGCGTGCCGGGCGGGCACGGGCCGAGTCGAGAGCCCGCGCAGGCGTTAAGATCGAGGACCCGGCCAGATAGCTCAGTTGGTAGAGCACACGACTGAAAATCGTGGTGTCCCCAGTTCGAATCTGGGTCTGGCCATTCGCGAAGTTCGCTGCAAACCGGCGCTTTTTGACCTTTCGCGGCGAGGTTTCTTCGCGACGCTCTTGGGCGGCTTTTCGTGCTCATGGCCCAATCGTGGCCCAAACGGCGTCTCCGTGGCCACCGGAAGCGCGGCGACCTGCTCACGGGCCTTGCGCATGAGCCGGTCGAAGCTCGTACCGTGGCTTCGGTCTACGCGCTGCTCCAGCTGCGCGTAGACGTCCATCGTCATCTTCGAGTCGGCGTGGCCGACCTGTCCCATGACCCACTTGACGTCGAAGTTGTTTGCGAGCAGAGCGATCGAGATGTAGGTGCGCCGCATCGTATGAGGGGTGGTGCGCGGCAGCGGCGGCAGGCCCTTGGCGGCGAGGTCGTTGGTTGCTTGCGCGGCGGCTTCGTTGACGATCTGCGCAATTCGCTGCCGATCCATGCGACCGCCCTTGGTGTTCTGCACTAGAGGCGCGTCCGGCGCGGTGCAGGCACTTGCGCGGCGAAGCCGGTCGATGTGCTCGATCACGGCCTCTACGAGGTCGGGACTCATCTGGACCTCGCGGATGCCGGTTTCGGTCTTGGAGTCGGGGATGCGAAAGCGTGCGCCTTCAGGGTCGTGAAGGCGCACTTGTCCGATGCGAATGTCACACAGCTCGCTGACGCGTACCCCTGCACGCCCCAGGATCTCGCATATGACTCGGCGCCCTGTGTAGCTGCGGCCCACGTTGGCGCCGGCACGGCGCAGGTGGTAAGAGACGGTGGACTTGGTGATCCCGAGATCACGCGCGATCTGCTCGGGACGCCCGCCCTGAGAGAGCAGGTGCGCGACGAGGGCCGCCGTCGGTCCGAGCTTCACTGGTACGGCGGCGGGATCAAAGACCCAATCCTGCTTGGTTGCGGCGTCGAGTACCGCCGCCAGCTCGTCCATCTCAAGGAACGTGCGGCTGGGCTTGGGGACGTGAACGCGCATCCTCTTTCCCCGTGCCGGATGATGGTCGATATAACCGTCCTCGATCGCGTCGTCGAGGATTGTGGCGAGCCCTCCGGTCAGCTTGCGCAACGACGCTGGACCGAGCGGCACTAAACCCCGACCGCGATGGTCGCGCAGGTCAGGAACATCGCAGGAATCAACGGCAGCCTAGAGGCAGAACAGCACAACACCGAAACACCTTTGCTCCAAGTCGCTAACCTTCACGGAGATATCGTTGCTACGATGCCCGATAGCGAAGCCGCGGCCAAACTCAACTCCGCCATTGAAACCACAGAGTACGGTGCCCCGAGCGTCCTGAACCCTCCCCACACTCGTGGCTCGGTGCCTATGCGCTGCGCACCGAACTACCCTCTGGCGTGATCGACATGGGCGCTCGCTCCTATGTTCCTCAGCTCGGACGCTTCCTACAACCTGATCCCCAACCAGGTGGCTCAATCAACTCCTACTCCTACACTCACGACAATCCGCTAAACGAAAACGACCTCAGCGGCGAGTGGAGCCTAAACGAGACCTCCGGTGGGCTATCCGCTGTCGGCACCGGCGAAGGAGTACAACTCGAAAACGGCGTCGGCATCGCCGCAGGCGCGATCATGCCGCTCCCCCCGGACGCTCAAGCAGAAGAAGCATTCCGTGCTGACCCCCCATGGGACCAAGTAACAGCCGGAACCGAAGAATACGAAGAATATGAAGAAGAAGGGGGCTATGGCCACGAATACATCTCCAACCATCACGACGGCACAGAAGGATACGAAGAACCACACCTAGAATCCGGCGTGCTCTACCAGCCGCTAGAGACTGAAGCCGATCAGGGTGACGGTGAAGAAGGCGATGGAGGCGCGCTCCGCGATGCCAAGGGTGGGCCTGGAATCTGTCAAGGGCACTGTGGCAGAGCACATAGGATCTGGAGCCATGCGGGAGGTAGAGGGGGTCCGACGGTGGGCGAAGTGTTCGGGTGGGGTAAAGAAGCTTTTGGCTTGGCTGATTGTGCTTACGAACTTGCAACGCTGAAAGGTGCGTGCCCCCGGCCATGACCGTTCTCATAGGAGCTTCGAGATGATTCGAGGGCGGTTGCAGCGTTACAAGAATCAACTAGGAGTCGGTATGGCTCGACTTCTCGATCCCACACGTCGGCCCATTTGGTTGGAGCGACTTTTTCAGCTCCTGCCGCCGGGAGGGCCATGAGGGTTCGCTTCGACAGAATCTGGCTCACTTTCGCTTGTGCGCTATTGTTGATACTTCTCGCGGCGTATTCGATATTCGCTGTTGTATTTGGCTTGGCTGCCGGCGGTCATCACGCTTGGATCTTTTGGCCAACGATAGTGCTGTTCATTCTTTTTTCTGCCTGGGCAGCGCGACAGGCTCGGCGCCTTATGCGCAGGGGACGAGACCTGAGGGTTAGTCGGTCAGATGCCTGATCGGCGTGGCCTATCCCAGACTCAAGAAGAAGGAGAATACGAAAACGCCAGCGACCACCCAGGGGATAAAAGCGGCAAGCGGGAAGAAGCACACATCGAACCTACAGTCCTTTACCAGCCTTTGAGTGAAGCGGGAGTTGCCGTTAGCAATGAAGAATCCACAAGCGGGTTCCACCTCTTCGTTGCAGGCCCAGTTTGCGGGACCAGCCAATGTAGGCGCGAAAGAAGACGGTATAAAGGAAGCGCAAACGAAGGTGGCACCGGCCCGTGTAGAAGCGGAGGACGAGTCGTCAACGGAAAATGTCAGCCGGGGCAGGGGTCAGGACGCCCAAGCTGGTGCAAAGCCGCTGATGCGGCCATCTTCAGCGGTGGTGGCCTTTCGATTGCCATCAATGCGGCTAGAGGTTCCGCGGGATTTTTCATTGCCGGAGCCGTCGTCGTAAATCAATGTGGATTGTGATGCACGGTGACGCTCAGACCCGCGAACATAACCAGAACAGCCGGTTCACAAGGAGTGATGATGACGGTAAGCGATCAGCTCGCTAGTGCACTGGGGATCATGGTCGGTATCAGGCGCGACTTGCCCAGTAGAGTTAACCACCGCCTCGCGCATGAGCTGTGATCGTGCGTGATTCTTCAAAGAAGACGTCTAAGGCGGAGGCATCTGCGGTTCTCGCTGCCGGGTTTCTTATATTGGCGCTGCTCTATCTAATCGGCGGCAGTCACCATGGCGCTTGGTACGAAAACTCGAGGACCTATGGATTCGGACTTCTACTGATTGCACTGATCTCAGCCGTAAGGGCCTGGCGAGCTTTTCGTAAGAAGAAGGAGAATACGCCGAGCTAGCTTTTAGTCTCGCCAAATGCGCCTACGAAATTTTTACTGCCAAGTCGCGCCCACTGGGCTCGGTGCCAGCTGCGCAGTCATAGAGCTACGGTTGTCCCGTGGCATCCGAAGGAGCGTTCTCGCATCCGATCTCAAGGCCGAGCAGGAACCGGCGTCGGCCAAAGGATTCGGCGCCCGCTGATCGATCCCGCTTGAAGCGGCATGGGTGGCGACTGATATCCGCCGCAGCTTGTCTATCCCAGCACCAGTTGACCCTTCCTGCGGTGCTCTACGGGCGTGCGATCAGAGCAACTCGCGCCAGATGGCAAGGCCAAGAACTGCGACAGGGCACCGATGCTCCCCTGCTAGGCTCCCCCGCCATGCGACACGCGACGTTGCACGAATCTCAATGGGTGGTGCCGAACGAGGGTTCGACCCCTGTCGCTCTCGCGGCCTGTCGGCTCTCGAAACTAACATTGAGGCTGGTTGGACACCCGTCGGAGGGTTGGGTCACGAGCCCCGACCTGGTGGCCTAAACCCCCAACAATCCCCTGCAAACCAATGGCAACTCGTCCAGCGGCCATCTTCGACCGTCACTGCAAATGAGCACTTTAGTCCTCATTCTCGGGCCCCCCTGAAAATCGTGGTGTCCCCAGTTCGAATCTGGGTCTGGCCATACAGAAGGCGCTGCAAATGGGCATGTTTTGAGATAGTGATCGCTATCTTGGCTGGCCTCGGTATGGTCGGCGCGGCACAAACCGCGGCACAAACTCTTGACAATAGTGAGCCGGGCTGGATCTGACGGAGGCGGGGTTTGTAGGTTCCCTATCTTTAGGCTGTCTCTCTCGTTGGCCTGATTTTCACAGCGTAGAGTTCCTCGACTTCTCGTGGTGGACGGTCCTCGAGCGCTTCGTGTAGTCGCT
>DASZJF010000008.1:0-133515 GCA_035948355.1 Solirubrobacteraceae bacterium | reverse complement strand
CTGCCTCGGCGGGTTCGTATGCTCGCCGTCGATGAGCACCTCGATTCAGACTCCGGAGACGCCAGAGTCGCGCAGGACGGTGGACACGCTGGCGATGGCGCTGTTCGGCGTCGTTCGTGGGCTCCCGGCAGCCGAGCGGCGAGTGTTGCTGAGCGCCGTCGACGGACGGCTGCACGGCGTCGGTGGCGAGCGCGCACGGCTGGCGCTGGAGGTGCTGCGCCGTTGCGAGAGAGAGACGCGGCAGACGGTGTCCAAGCGCCGTTATGAGCGTTGGCGGGAGAATCATCCAGAGCGCAAGAGCCTGCCGTCCTCGACGTACGTGGCCAATAGCCTGGGCGGGTCATGGGCGCGAGCGATGGACGCCGCAGGCGTCACGCCGGCGGTCGAGCACACGACGTTTCGATGGCATCGCCAGGGGCCGGCGCCTGCAGATAAGGAGGTGCTCGGAGAGCTTCGCCGTTGTGCGCAGGAGCAGGGGCCCGACTTCACATTTGGTGAGTACCGGGCGTGGGCGCTGGCGCAGCGCGCGGCAGACCCCGGCCGGCCTGGCCTGTTGATCAGCCCCAGCACTTTCATCATCCGCTTCGGATCCTTCGCCCAAGCGCGGCTCGCCGCCGGGCTGGGGGAGTCTGGCCGCCACCGTGGTCCGCGGGCCAGCCACGCCGAGTATTCCCGCGAGGCATGTCTCACCGTGCTGCAGGCCGCGGCGCGGGATACCCGCGGACGGATGCTGTCAGCACGGGCATGCGCTGGCGTGCAGACCAGCTCGAGGACGCTCGTCGTCGTGGGATTTGGCGTCCGGTTCCTGAGTGGAAGATCGCCCGTGACCGGTTTGGCTCTTGGCCCGCAGCACTCGCGGCGGCCGGCATCATCTCTTCCGAAAAGGCCGCGCAGTACCACCGCGGCCAAGGTCAACGCGTGCCTGACGAGCACATAGCGAGATGGTTGTGCGCCGCCGCATCAGAACTTGGACCGGAGATGACAGGTCTTGCGTACCGGTGCTGGCGCCAGAAGCAGATCGAGGACCCGGCAGCGGGCCATCCGCCGAGCCTGAGAGTGATCCAGTTGCGCTTTGGTCGCTGGAGCACGGCCGTGAGCAGCGCAGATGCGGCCCTCGCCTCTCCAAGACCATTCGAGTACATCCTGCAAATACTGCGCGCCAGGAGCGCAGCATCATGAGCAGCGAGACCGTGCGCGTGATCCGCGACATCCTGCCCGGGGTGAACGAGCGCACGCTGCGCGAGCTGCGCGCGCTGATTGCCTATTCTCTGGCCGCGCCCTCACCCGCCGAGCTGCGTGAGCAACGCCTCGGGCTGCTGGTCCAGATAGTCGCCCGCAACCCCGGGCGCATCCCGCTCGGCGAAGAGTACGAGACCGAACGCGGGCGGCGTGCGACATGTGGGGAGGAATGGCCCTCACGTAGCCAGCTCAGCCGCGCCTACGGCTCCTGGCTGCACGCCGTGAGCGCGGCGATGGAGCTCGATCGTCCACGCGCTCACACTCCAAGCCCCAGCTACCAGGCGCGCCGCGCATCCGGCCGACGCCACACCCGCCGCGAGGCGATCCTCGCGATCGCTCGCTGCCGAGAAGAGATCGGCGCCTGGCCCACCCAAAGCGACTATCTGCAGTGGCGTCGCATCCTGCGTCACACCGGACGCATATACGGTCCAGGCGAACCGCGTCTACCCGACATCAAGACCCTACGGCGCCTGTTTGGCAGCTGGACCCGCGCTCGAGACGCCGCAGAGCGATGGGCCACATAAGGCCGCTGACCTGGCCTATGGAACACCCGAGTTTCGACATAGAGTGAACAGTTGCGTACAGTGTTCGAGCGGCATCAAGCGCCGCGCGTCGAGCAACACATTTGCGTTGAGCGGCCAGTTGTAGACCGTTGCCTGGGTTGATCAACACGTCTTGCGCTACCCAGGACGGGTCTAGGCCGTTATAGGTGGATCGTGGTTCGCAGGTGTTGGAGTAGCGTCAGGCGCTGTTTGAGGTCTTTGCCGCCGTCGACGACAAGCCATGCTTTGGGAATGCGTCGCGCGACCATCTGTCCTTCGGCTCCCGGCGCGACGACGATACCCGGGTGTCCCGGTAGGGGACTCATCGCCGGGAGGGAGGCAGGAGCAGTGCCAGGGTGTCCGCCGTCCAGCAGCACACCAGCGAGCAAAGGCCAGTTGTTGAGATAGAACTCGGTGCTGATGCAGGAAATAAACGGCCGTCCGACCGACCCGGTGTAAGGACTGATCCGTGTGAGAACCGCTCCCCACTGCGCTGAAAGACGGCTAAGGCCAGCCGCAGTGAGCCGGCACGCACCTTGCGCTACCGGCGCGGGGCGCTTCCATCCGCGAGTACCGGGCAGATCGACGGAAGCATATTGCGGTTGGCCCGAGGGCTGGGGAATAACCTCTCCGCTGGCATTCAGCGGGGTGAAGTGCGGAAGCGGCGTGGGCGACGGGCCTGTCCTGAGATGGATTTCGACAGCGACCGCACGCAAACCGGCTGGGAGCGCGGACTCTGTACGTGTTGGTATAGGCGCTCCGCCGTTGATCGAGACGGCGGCTACCGTGCTGGTAGTCACAGCACTGCCCTCAATCAGTTCCGAACCGCCAGGCGTACCCTCACCGCCCCAGGATTCCGTGAAGATCGTACTGTCTGGGACCTGCAAGCCGCCACAGCCAAAGGAGTCGTCGACCACGACCAAGCACCAGCCACTCGAGCCGCCCTGGATCGGCGGCACCAACAGAACCTCGGCATCGCTCACGACAGGTGACCCATAGCCACTCGGTCCCGAGGCGGACACCTGCGTAGCGAGGGCAGCGCATACACCTACGACACAAGCTGTAGCTGCCAGCGTCCACACACCACGCACAGTCGCCGACAACGAGTGGCACGAACAGTTCGCGATTAGAGCACGCACACCCGACAACATACTGAGTCGTAGGCCTGCTTGCTCCGCTGGCGGGCCGAACCGCATGTCACAAACCGGAGACTCTGACGTCACGGCCCACAGGTTCATCCTGGCTGGTATAGGCCACACGCAAGGCGGGGCCAGCCCACAACGCTACAGGTGAACTGTAGCGCTGAGGCGTTCGAGCAGGGTCGCGCGCTGCTGGACTCCCTTGCCTTTGGCAACCACTAGCCAAGCCCCAGATATGTGTCGGGCCAGCATTTCTCCCTCAATTCCTGGCGACGTAAAAACGCCCGGATGTCCGGAGAGTGCGCGCAGAGCCGGCCACCGCGCCGGCGTCGCGCCCGGATGGGACGCACTCAGAAGCACACCAGCTAGTATCGGCCATCCTTCGAGTTCGTACGAGCTACTAGCACAAGACAGGAGTCCGTTCCCACCGAGGGTCGCATATGGTCTGCTAGTAGTGATCACGCTACCTCCGCGCGGAATAAGTCCGGGAAGACGCATTGCGCGAATCTGGCAGACATCAGATGTTGAGCCCGCAGCAGGGTGATTTGGCACAGCTCGGGTAGGGACTTCCACAATCGATAGCGGCAAGCCACGCACGCGTGTAGCAGGAAGTCGTTCTCCCTTTGCGTTCGCAGCGGCAAAGCGAGGGACCGGCATCAGATCACCACGTTCGCTACTACCCTTCTGACGAGCTTCGACGCTGACGACGCGCCACCCCGCAGGAAGGTCCGGGTCGCTCCGGGTCGGAACCGTTGTCCTGCCATCGACGGACGCAGCGGCCACCTTCGCAGTGGTGACTGCATAGCCTTCATACACAGGTGGCGGTCCGCTGCCGCTCCAGCTCTGTGTAATGATCAAGGTGCCACTCAAGCCCACTGGGCAGGCCCCGCCACTGCTAGTAACAATGCACCAACCCGCAGTGCCGGCATCAACGTCGGGCACGAGTGCGATCCGCTCGGTCTTCACACTCACCACAAAGTGACTGTGAGTACCGGCCGAGCACGAGCACACTACGACGACGCAGGACATGACCGCTAGCGCAATGGTCGCTCGTCGTACGAAGCATCCGCAGCAGTAGCTTTTGCAGCGCGGGCTCATTAGCATCATACACCGCTCGGTTTGCGTCTGTATGACTCTCGTGTTGACATTCTACTCCCCTGGGTCAGGGCCATCGGGCTCGGGTTCGGCCCCTTCTTCAACACCGTTCGCACCATTACCCATACCCGAAGCCGGGCACTCCCACAACCTGCCGTCAAGTGCTTCGGCGGTCCAGTAGGTCCCCCCGGGAATCCATGACCTCGCATAAATCCAAGCGCGATACCACTTATGGGCCGTACAGCTAAAGTCCACGAAGAATTTTTCTTCGGTATTGGGGGCGGGTTCTTTCCACGTTTTCTTACCAGAGGCGATCATCTTATATTGGCCGCCCGTAAGACCGCCATAGAGCACCAATTGAACCGCTACCTGCAATTCGATGTGTTCAATGGGCTTCTGACACTTGAAATGCCCATAGACCGCAGGAATCGAATACACTCCGTAGGACCAGCTGGCCCATATCTTGCATTTCGAGACGTTGTATCCGTGTTCCGGATCTGGGCCACACCCTTCTGTTTGTTCGTCACAGACGCCTGCCGACGCGGATTCTGCTGCCGTAGATTCGGCGAGGCGCAAGGCTGCGGCAATCGGCCCCCACGTGGCTCCTTCTGCGTTCGGCCGTTCGTACGGGTTGTAGGACTTGACCGGCAGTGGAAGTTCGACGGGCTCGGTTTGGAGCGGACGACCTACCAACGGCACGTAGGTCGAGCCGTCTTGGACGACGGTGCCAGATGGAAGTTCGCTGGTCACCCCGTCGGCGCCGAGCCAGGCGTACTTCGGGGGTTCTTTGCCTTCGCTGGGCACGCCGAACTCTGTGCTGTTGTAGGTTTTGATTAGTTTTGTTTCGGTTTCGCTGAGACCGGCGGTGGCGACGATGTTGCCCTCGAGATCGTGTAGTTGTAGTTCAGTCGCGCCAGTGCTGCTGTGGGTGGCGGTGAGCGATCCGTCGATTCCCAGAATATTCCGGGTCCAGGTATTGCCTCCTTCGCTTGTCCAAGCGACCGCATTACCGGAAGATGCGTAGTGGGAAATGATGGTGGGTTCGGATGTGGTTTTGATTGTGGTCTTGATTTCTCTGGTGCGTCCTTCGGGGTCATATCCGTAGGCGAGGGTCTTTTCGTTTTGAGTTTGACTGGCGACTTGTCCGTCGACGTAATAGGTGCTTGTCAGTGCGTATTGGCCGGCGTCGGCCGCGGGCAGTTTGGTCGTGTCGCCGAACGGGTCGTAGGTGACTTCTTCGTCGGTGTTGCGGTTGGCTTCGTCATAGCTGTGGCGTTCGACGGTGCCGCCTTCGGTCGGGCATGTTTCGTTGCCGGATTTACGCGTGGTTAGGCTCGTGCGGTCCGATTCTTCGTTGTATGCGTATAGCCTCGCCGTGCACGAGCCGTTCGCGGGTGTTTCCTGAACTTCAGTCAGCCGTGCCGCGGTGTCGTAGGCGTAGTTCTCTTTCGACAGGGAGCTCGTCTGCGCGAGCGTTTCGCCGTGGACGGACGGCGTGATATTGTCGCTGAACCACGTGCAGTGTTCGGTGCAGTGCGTAGTCTTCTGGTATTCCAGGCCGGTGGATTGCCCGGTGGAGTTCCTGGTGTACTTGGCGGTCATGCCGTTGGGGTAGGTCTCGGTGGTCATGTGGCCTTCGACATCATACCCGGCGGTGAAGGTGCCCGCGGAGGAGTCGATGAGCTTTTCCATAAACCCTGTCGTGGCATTGTAGGAGTAGGTCTGTTTGCCCTTTTCTCGTTCCGTTTCGCCTTCGGGACCGTCCATCACGATTTCCTCCAGGCGCCCATCGCTGCCTTCTTCGTAAGTGTACGTGGTCGTGGCGCCATCAGCGTCGGTGTATTTGACTAGCTGGCCGAGGGTGTTGTACTTGCTTGTGATCGTCTTTCCCGTCGTGGGCGTGTTTTGTGTTTCCAGGGCGCCGGTTTCGGTGTTGTACGAGTCGGTGACTTCTGGTAGCGATTCGCCAGCGCTGGCGGTCTCCTTTGTCGTCAGTGGTCGTCCGGCGGCGTCGAAGCTCGTTTTCCTCGTACGTTCGGCTTTGTGTTCGCCTGACCCAAAGGTTTCGGTCGTCGTTTCTGCTTGATTCCACATGTTGTAGGAGATCGTGGTCACGGGGAGCTTTGGCGAGTCTTCCGGCTGCGTCGCTGGTTCGGTCTGGCACGGAAGGTTGACCCACTCGGGGTGGTTCTGACAGACTCCGACTTCCGCTTCACCTTTAGCGCTGTAGTAGATCGTCTTGGTGTCGTGGACGGACTGGTTACTCGGAGCCCACACCTCCACACGGTTGTCTTCAGTGTCTGTAACGTACGCGTCGCCTGCCGCGCTGATTGCAATACCCCGCGGACCGTTGAGCTGCCCTTCGCCTGAGCCGTGGGAGCCGAATGACGTCAGGAATTGCCCCGAGGTGCTGAGCTCCTGGACGCGTTCGTTCCCGAAGTCGACGACGTATAGATGTCCGGAGGCGTCCGTGGCGAGCGATTCGGGCGAGTCAAACTGCCCGCCGCCGTTTCCGTGACTGCCGAACTGCGAAATGTAGGTTCCCGATGTCGAGAGCTCCTGTATACGATGGTTGGCCGAGTCAGCTACAAAGAGATCCGAGCCTGAGATCGCGATGTCGTTCGGTTCGTTGAACTGGCCATTTTCGGAGCCCGCGATACCGGCTTTGCAACTGCTTTTGCAGACCTCCAGTTCTGTTTTGCCGTTGCTCACGCCCCATCCGATGACCTCGAGAAATCCGCCCGTGGAGCTGAACTCCTCGATACGATCGTTGTGGTTGTCCGCCACCCAGACATCTCCGCTTGCGTCGATCTTTACTCCTTGGGGACACTCCAGGTCGCCTGCTTCGCTGCCGTAGCTGCCGAACGCTCTGACATAGGCGCCACTGGACGACAGCTCCTCGATACGATTGTCTTCACAGTCGGCGATGTAGGCGTTGCCGGTGCCCTGGTTGATCGCGATACCGGTCGGTGCTCCGAACTGGTCTTCCCCAGTCCCGTAGGAGCCATAGCTGGCCAGGAACTTGCCCTGGGCGGTGAACTTCTTCACACGGGCATGATTGAAGTCAGTCACCCATACGTTGCCCTGACCGTCAATAGCGCTCATTACAGGCGCGTTGAACTGTTCGCTGCCAGACCCCGCACTTCCGAACTGCGTGGAGTAGATCATATGCGCACCACCAGCTCCCGGGGGCACCCACTCATCGACACGGTCCCCGTAGTCCTCGCTGACGTAGACATCGCCGATGGCGTTCACTGCGACGCCCGCCGGTCCTTGGAACTGGCCCTGGCCTGTGCCCCACATCCCGAATTCGACGAGGAACTTACCTGCGGGGCTGAACTCCTCGACACGGTTATCAGATTCGTCGGCCACATAAATATCGGAGTTGTTCGGGTTCACGGCGATCCCAGTCGGCTCTTTGAACTGTCCTGGACCGGAGCCTTCGCCGCCGAACTGGCTCAGATACGAGCCGCCGGGACTGAACTCCTCGACCCTCTTGTTGCCATAGTCGGATACGTAGATCTCGCCTTCGTCTATAGCCAGCCCGTCAGGTTCGTTGAACTGGCCGTTCCCGGCTCCTTTGCTGCCGAACTTCGCTAGGTACGCACCAGCTTCTGAGAACTCCTCTACCCGACTATTGTTCTCATCCGCGACCCACATATTGCCGTGCGCATCGATCGCGAGACCAAGTGGGTAATTCAATTGTCCTTCGCCGGAACCCGGTAGACCATATTTACAGCCCGTTTTGCACACCTCGGGTTCGGTTTTACCGTCGCTCACACCCCACCCAATAGACTCGATAAACGCACCCGACGGGCTGAGCTCGTCGATACGATTATTCCCACTATCGGCGATATACACGTTCCCCGTGGTCTGGTTGACCGCGATGTACCACGCTCCTTCAACCTGGTCCGTGCCTGACCCTTTCGATCCATACGCCCCAATAAACGACCCCGAGGCCGAGAGCTTCTCGACGCGACCGTTTTCACGATCATTGACCCAGACATCGCCACTGCTGTCGGTTGCGACATCCGTGGGGCGCTTGAACTGCCCGTTCCCAGTGCCTTCTTTACCAAACGCCAAGGAGGATACCGGCGGCGATACCGCCACGGATGTACCACCAGGCGCCTTTGTCTCTATCACATTCCCGGTGGCTTCGTTATATTCGGTGGTCTTGGTGAGATCCAGTCCGGTGGGATCCGTCGTCGTCGATGTCGGCAGGCGCAGTTTCCAGCCAAGACCTTTCTGGCCGCTATAAGACGTTAGTGACGTGCGCTTGTCGAATTCTTCACCACTCGTCGTCTCGGCATCATCAACCGTCTTGGTGACGAGGTCGTGCGTTTCACCTCCCGGCGCATCTTCATCATAGTAGTAGTGAGCTTGACTGCGCGCGAGTGTTTCTTCGGCTTTGCCGCCTTTGCCGGATGCCAATTTGACCATGTGCTGCGGGCCGAGGGTTTCCGTCAGCTGCGTGCCTTCTGCCGCATACGTACTTTTGGTATCAAGAAGTTCTGCGAGTTCGGCCGATTTGCAGGAGGTTTCGGAAAGGCAGGTTTCTTTGAGAGCCGTCACGCGATTGGCGGCGGTCAGGCTCCTGACTACATTGTCGGCTTCGTTATATTCACTGGTCGTGACGCCGCCGGCAGGTGAAGCTGTATTAACAGTACGCGCCTCGTTGTCCATGTAGTAGATCGTGGCGCGCGTGTAGTCTTTCGCTGGCCAGCCCACAGGTTCATCCGGCGGGAAAGTGGCAGTCGCGTAGACCGGATCGTCCTTTTGCGCCCACGCCTTGACTTCTTTGGCTCCCATTTCGTGTGGGGCACCGCTGCCGGATATCGGGACGCCATACTCGACCGTCGAGACGGAAGTCGCGCCTCCGCTCGGCGGTGCCGGGAGGGGGTTGTTGGTCGAATATGTGGGCGTCCACTTCTCGACTCTGTTGTTTGCGCTATCAGCGACGTATAGGACGCCCGCGGGTCCAACGGCTACTCCGAGAGGTGTTGCGAGCTGGCCGGATTCGTGCCCACCCGCGCCGAATGTCCCTATGAATACGCCCGTGGTGGTGAACTCCTGAACCCTGTTGTTGCCCTTGTCCGTGACGTAGACGTCGTTACCAGTGGGTTCGCAGGCTACGCGTGACGGAGTGGCAAATTCGCCATTGCCGCTGCCCGCTTTGCCGAACTGGCCTTCGTACTGGCCTTCACTTGAGAGCTTCTCCACCCGATTATTGCCCGAGTCCACCACAAAGAGGGTACCGTTGCAGAATGTGACGCCGGTGGGATAAGTGAATTGTCCGTTACCAGTCCCGGCGCTACCGAAGCGATTCATATACGCCCCTCCCGAGGAGAACTCCACGAGACGATCGTTATTGGTGTCGGCGGCCCAGACATTCCCCGAGGAATCGAACGCGATCGCGTCGGGCTGGTTCAGCTGATCATACCCTGAGCCCGGTTCGCCAAATGATTTGAGCAACGATCCGGATGGGGAAAGTTCGTCGATGCGATCACGTCCAGTGTTGCTGACGTAGATGTTACCGTTGACGGGACTGAAGGCCACCGCCTCCGGTTCCAGCATCGAGTCTGGTGCGTATGTGCCGATAAGGCTCCCAGAGGGAGAGAACTTCTCAATCCGATTGTTTAGCTTGTCCGCAATCCATACATTGCCTTCTGCGTCAACCGCGGTCCCGTTAGGTTCTTTGAATTGGCCGGTACCCGACCCAGAGATCCCGGCCCGGCAAGTCGTCGTACACGTCTGCAGTTTTGCTTCGCCATTACTAACTCCAAAGCCAAAGGCGCTCGCAAAGGACGCTGCCGACAGCGGGACGACTTTGCTCGCCGCGGTGGCCGCCGTCTGCGCACCGCCAGCATTGGCAGCCGTCACCTGTGCAACGAGCGTGTAGCCCGCATCACGGGCTTGGGGCGTGTAACTCTGGTTGACCGCGCCAACGATAGGTTGGCATTCTTTGCCTTCGGGATTGCAGTCCTCCCACTGGTAAGAATATGCCAGCGCCCCGTTGCTCCACGTGCCATTGCCGGAGACAGTCAAAGTCGTGCCCACCGAAGGAGTCGTAGTGGAGAGGACCGGTACGGCCGTGTTCGCTAGCGCTTTACCGTTCCATGCCACAGTCGCGGCACCTGGGCGCGTTATCGACATCAAGCGGCCGGGGTGAGGGTCACCGGCTATTGCGCCGTAGCGCATTATCCAGGGCTGCTGCCCAGGCGCGGCGAGCGCGGTCACGTGGCCTTCGGCGTCATACCCGTAGGTGGTCCTCAGCGCTGGCGATACTTCCGGATTCCACTCAGCACGCAGGCGCCCCTGCCGATCGTATTCATATGCCGCTACGTGGGTCTTCGCCATTTTGCCCGTCGCCGGATTGTACGCAACCGCGACGATTTCCTTCAGACGGCTTTTGTAGCCACCCCATTCATTCTGAGCTTCACCCGTAGCCGTCGTTGATGCGTAGTAGGCGAATTCAAGCGCGCGACACCCCTTAGCTGTGGATGCCAGTTCTTCCAGTTCTTTGTGCGCGCAGGTCGCGGTTGGGTGCGGTGCCAGCTCCAACGACGGCTCGACGAGTTTTTTGCCTTCGCCGACTTCGAGCGTCGTGTATTCGTCGGTCATGGTATCTGTCGCGACGGGCCCCTTGGACGCGGTCGCCATGTACAGTTCGGAGCCTTCCGGGCGAGTGAATTCGGTCGTCGTCCCTTGCGCGGGATTCTTCAGCAAATAGGCATGGGTGGCCGCTTCGTATTCCAGGGAGAGATTGTTGTCCCCTTCAGGCGCTTCGAAGCCACCGCCTTCCTTGAGCGAAAAATGACTCAAGCCTTCTGGGCCAATAACCAGAACGCTGTTGTCCGGCAACACTTCCAGTTTGGCCAGACTTCCCAATCCGATAGTCCATTGCGGGCCAAGCGGCCCTTCGGTCCCCGCCGTCGTGTTAAGGGAGTCATAGTGGCGCATCACCGATAGCGACCCCATCCCACCGCTCAAATCGACGTCGGTCGCTTCAAGTGCGAAGTCGCCGGACTCGGGGTTGAAGGAACCTGGGCCCATCGTGGCGGGACTGGCGGCATACACGGTCAATTCGTATTCCTTCGTCGCAAGATTCCCCGCATTATCAAGGACGGCCACCGTCAAGACATGGGCTCCGATGCCCAGTTCGGCTCCATTGACTGACCAGTCGTTGCTCGCAGTGCATTTGCCGGGCGAGCAATGACCACTTAGTTTCCCGATTTCGTGGCCATCGATGGCGACACCGATCGATTTGATTCCCGAACTCGTGGTGCTGCCTTCGCCGTCGGTCGCTTCGACCTTGAAATGGGCCTCGATTTCCCCGAGTTCGAGTTCTTTGTCTTCTGGTCCTTTGGCGCTCAGGCCGCTAAGTATGATTTCATGTGGCGGCTTGGTATCGACTTTCAATATCGTTTCGCCTTCGCCGTGTTCATTAGATGCTGAGTACGGCATTGAGCTTCTAGCGGAGACGCGGACATGAGCTTCTGGTTCCGGCATTGGTTTCGCGCCATTGTTGGTCAGGCTGTTATAGCTGAGGACTTCCCGCTCTTTGGAGTTACACTGAATGCCAGCGCAACTGCCGCTCGGCAGAAAGTTGGTGTCCTGCATCTTTTCCCATCCGCCTGAGCCGTTGACTTCCCCCCAGGATTCAGAGACACCCAAACCACCATCTTCCGAGGAGTATTCAAGCTTGCCCGAATGCGGCCCGATCCACGCCCCGCCAGCTGCTAGCATGTTGGGTTCGCCTTCGATTTCGCTAGACCCGGTGTTGTATGACACGGTTGAGTGCTTACCATGTTCTTGCGCTATCCCAGTCGAGACCTGTTCATCGTGCGCATAGAACTGTTCCCCTGTCGAGCCCGCTTCTTTCGTCGTCAGCGTGAACGAGAAGGCATTGCCTTCAGCATCAGCTCCCGCCGCAGCGCACCCCGCCGCCCCACAAACCGTACCTTCAGAGCGATACGGACTACCACTCAATTCTAGCGAGCCTTCCGTACCACCACCAGGTTTGTAAACTTCGATATATGCCCTCAGCCATTTCGGCGTATTACGTTTGCCTTCCGGAGCGCTCCACGGGTAAAGTTCGTCTTTCACATAGACATCGAATATCTTTGTGTACCCTTTAGTTTTCTCCGACCAAATAGCGTAGTCGTTATTCTGAAAACTACCGGGTTCATGCTTCATTCTCAGTTCAGCACCCGCTATTTCATATTTATAGCCAATCCATTCATGAAATTCCCAGTTCCCGGCCACTACGTTTGACCACTCCTGCCAGTACCCCGACAATTCAGGATCAACGAGGATCGGGTACTGGTAGGTTCCTTCGCTGCGCTTTACGCTCAGGACCAACGTGTCACCGGATACCGACATGCTCACCGGAACCAGCGTCCCCGCAGCATCAGTCGCAGCCGGCGGCTTGATCGTCGCGATCGCCACGCCTTCGTCCGTCACTTCGGCGGCGTCCGGACCACTGGACGAGGCGACAAGATGTGCCCCCTGCGGCATACCCACACGGTAATAGAGCGATCCGGGGCTTTCAACCGACCGCAGGATTGTACTCGCCTCCAGCCCCATCGACGACGGCTTCAACACAGTATCCGTGTCCGTCTGCGTGTTTCCGAAGAAAACTCCCGTGCCGTCAGCGACGCCTTCGGAGCCGCCGAGGGGCCTGCCATGTTCATCCACCGGTGTGAGCGACACCCCGGCAATGCCGCTCTGTGCTCCTTCCGCAAGATGCTTTGGAACACGCACCGGCACCAGCGGATTCTGCGCTTCAAAACCGCCGCCCGCTTCCCGCAGCGCGAGATTCACAGCCGCCAAATGCCCCCCACCGGACGCCACCGCCATCGGCACCGTCGACTGCACGACGCCGACATCACCGGCGCCTGTTTCGATCTGCTCAACATTTGCGCTCTCAAACCCGAGCGCCTTCTCACCTGTCGCCAGCGGTGGTGGACCCCCATCCTGCTTGGAGACCACAGCTGGGAACGCTTCCGAGACTAGTCTCATGGCCTGTGCACTATCCAGTCCCTCGAACCTCGTCCGGCTGACTTCGCGTTCCGCCACAGCTTCCGGATTGCTCTGCTGAGCTTCAGAAGCGTTTTGTGCTTGCTGGGCTTCATCCAGAGACTGCACCCCCTGAACCACCATTGGACTCCCAACCAGCGAGGAGGATGAGCCAGACACAGCAGGAGACGACAGGTCTTCGCCAAACGCGACACCTGGAATCATCAGCCAGACGGCGACGGTTATCACGCACGCCCATAGTTGACGACCATGACCTGATCTCACGTCCATGCCCCCTATCGACCCGGTGGTCGTTGGTAGTTTCGCGCCTGGGTCTTAGTGAGAGACCCTCTGAACGACCAAGACCCTACTGTTCGACGTCGCGCGCCGACTATCCATGTTTCTGACTTTTTAGGATATAGATAGTTGGGATATAAACGCATGGGACACGAACGCTCTAGACATGGAGGCTCGGGACGTATGTCGTTGGGCAGACGATGGCCCAACCGATCTCACCAGCCACCCAGATCCTCGGTGAACGCATCCGAGCACACCGCGAAGCTCTCGGCCTCAGCCAGGAGGCCCTCGCGTACGAAAGCGGGATCCACTGGACCTTCCTTGGGCAGGTCGAGCGCGGCCGACGCAACCTCAACCTGCACAACCTGCTCAAGGTGGCCGCCGGTCTCGACGTCGATCCGGCCGAGCTCGTCAGAGGACTCAGCCCTCCCGACGACGACGACGTTTAGATCGCCAGTTCGACGACAGTCGATTGGAGAGGTTCGTGAGGGCAGAAGCGACGGCTGCGCATGCGAGGCATAGAGACGCACCGCCCTGGGCTGCTCACGGCGCACCTTGATCGATCCGTGGTTGGCTTCGGGTACATAGCTATAGCTACTGCTTGACTCGCAGGCGGCTGCGACTTGTGGCTGTCGTGTTGCCGCGGTTGCGGCAGCCCTGCCGCGTACTGCAGCGTTTGATGACTGCGAGCATCACGCAGCAGGACGCCCGTCCGCGCTATTGGCTACGCTGCTGTCATGAGCGTATTCCCATCACTGTCAACTGAGCAGATGAGGCGCCTGGGTGGCATGTCGGCGCAGGAGCTGCGTAACGGTGCCGGCGAGTTGCTTGCGCGTGCAGACGAGCTCGAGGGCGAGGCTCTCTGGTGCCGCGTTCAGGCTGCGGCACTCAGCGAAGCGGCCACAGTCAGGTCGGTCAGCCGGGTCCGGGCCAAAACCGCACGAAGAACGCCTCCCCGGCGAGGACGACCTCCTTCGTCCTCGAAGCTAGCCTCCTCGCTTGCAAACAATGTCGCGCCGCGCCTCCCGGATGGCGTGGCAAGGGAGCAGCTTCCACGGTTCCCCCTGCGTGAGGGGGAGGACCCGACCGGCAGGAAGCAGCTGATCCTTGGAGCGATGTGGGTCGGCGGAGGCTCGACGTGGAGCCCGCTCGAAATGGCGACCGAGCTTCAGCGCACGGGCCTTGACCCGGACATCAGGCGCGACATGGCGCTGACCTTCCTGCGGCGTATGGCCGAAGGCGATCAACCGCGGCTGAGCAAGCTCGGCAAGGGGCGGGGAGCGCGCTACGAGCTGGTCTCGGATCTTCGCCCGATCGAGCAAACCGACCTTCCGTCCACCTTACCGCTGCGCGGTGATCGCAGATGACCCCAGATAGTTAGTGAGCCCCCGGGTAATGAGGACCCGGGGGCTCGATACCACAGGAGGAACCTGTTGAGAAACCCCCTTTGGCACGTCGAAAGTAGCACGCCGGGCCGATGCCAGGCTCGTTGCAAGTCACCCGTAGGCTCACGAGCGCACGCCAGCGGCGACTCGCCGCCAAGCGACCAACGACACTGCTCGTGGGGCGCAGCGGCTGGGTCTCCCTCGCTGCCTCCAGTCTATGCCGATTGTTCAGCGGCTGCTGCGATAAGGACACTATGTTCGTCGCGAAGTCGCGATCTCTTGGCGCGTGCGCAGACACCGGACGCGTCTATGAAAAACCTGTTGAAAGCAAGGAGAATCCGATGACTGACATTCGCAGATCGCGCGGGCCCAAACACGGGCCGGGCACCACCCTGCGCCCTCAGCGAGTGCGCGAGTTCCTGCACCTGAAGGCACTGGAGATCAGGCGCACACAACCCGGGCTCAGCGAGGTCGAGGTTCACCGACAAGCCCAGCATGAGCTCGGAGCGGCGATCGCCGGCGGGGGCCAGGAGCTGCTGCGCAAAGTTGAGCAGTTGGCGCCCGTGTGCACAGCCCCGGATCGACGCTCCGTGCATCGCATGGTGGAGGTAGCGGCGATCACCCGCCTGCCGGGTATGCGCTGGCTCGCCGAACAGCTCGAACGCTATGCCAGCAGCGGACCCCACACTGACTACAGCTGCGCGATCGCGGTGCTGCTGGCGATGGCCAGCGGCGTCTCCCGGCCGCGTATCCGCGCCGCTCGACAATTGCTCGACGGCAACGCGCTCGCCGGGTTCGCACTCCGCCACCCGCTCGCGAAGCCCGAGTCCAGCGTCTACGACAACATCCAGACGATCTACGAGCGCACGCACCCCGAACTGGCGTGCATCGTCAACGTCGACCTCATTCGGCGTCTGGCCCAGTCGCTGCCTGATCGTCCCGGGCGGCTGCCGACCCGAGTCGGTGAGGTCGGCGTGGTCGACGGAACCGACATCCCTGGGAACTTCCAGCAGCGCAAGCCTGTCGATCAGATCATGCGCGCGCTGCTGATTGGCCCGCACGCGCCGCGTGCGGCCTACGTACGCTACGTCGCCGAGGACGGCCAGCCCTTCAAGCGCTGGAGCGGCTACAAGCTGGTGCTGATCAGCGACCTCGCCAGCACCCTGCCACTCGTCTGGGGACTGTTTGCAGCCAACGTCGACGAGCGCCGAGCCGCCGGCTCCCTCATCGAGACGCTGTTCGAGCTCTGGCCAGACTGTCCGATGAGCTACCTGGTAGGCGACGCCGACTATGACCACGCAGAACAGTTCCACATCGATCTGGAGAGCCGCTGGTCGATCCACCCCGTCTTCGCCGCGCACGGCAGCGCATGAAAGGGGGGCACAGCATCCCGGTCTGCACACACGGGCCGATGACCTTCCGCCACACCGACGGCTACCCCACGCTCTCCAAGCGCATCGCGCAAGGCATCCCCCGCGGTGCCCCGATGGACGTCAGCGCCGCTCGCCGACGCTTCCGCTGCACGGCCGGACGCTGCCCCGACGTCACCCAGCGCTTCCTGGAAGACCCCCGCGGCCACTCGTTCCTGCCACGCCACGGCGACAGTCCCATGAGCCAACTGCGAGCCGCGCTGCTCCTGCGCCGCAACAGCGTGGAGAGCGTCAACGCGCTGCTCAAGCATCTTGGGCTCGGCGGCACCGGGCAGAACAAGCTGCGCACCAAGCGCGAGAGCACTCTGGACTGGCTCATCCAACTCGGGCTGCTCACGATCACAGCCACCCGCTACGTCCACCACACTGGGCTCTACGAACCCACCTGCCAGGCCGCCGAACAGCTCGACCTGCTGCGCTACGCCACGCCACAAGCGCCGAACCCCGGCCCGGACCCACTCCAGCTCAGGCGAGCCGAAGTCGAGCTGGAGCGCGTCTTCGGACCACCGCTCATCCCCCTCCCGGCGCTCCAAGACGGTCCGGTCCGGGACGAGCCCGACACGCTCGCCGCCTGATCCGACCCGCCTCGGCGGCGTTTTCCAGCCCACCGCAGACCCCGGGCGCCCGTCCTGGCACGACCGGCGTAGAACGCCGTAACACCCGCCCCGTGCATTGGGACTCCCGCCTCAACCGCACCCGCGAACCCGCAACACGGCAGGCCAGTAGAAAATCCCTGCAAATAGGCGGACCCGACAACGGGTCAACCCGGAACAAACTCCGGGATGACCCGTATGGGCCGTGCAGGAATCGAACCTGCAACCTTGGGCTTAAGAGGCCCCTGCTCTGCCGGTTGAGCTAACGGCCCGCGAGGGCGCCGGCGAGCGATCGTCCGGCTTGGCTCGATTCTAGCCCAGTGCGCCTGTCCTCCGCCCCGTCGAATCGCAGGCATACACCCGACGGCCCAGCCCGCCGCCTTGGCGGGACAGTCTGCGGGAGCAGGCCGCGTTTCGCGGGGCGACTCAAAAGACGACCGTCCGGCGCCCGTCCACGATCACGCGGTCGTCGAGGTGCAGGGCCACCGCCCGGGCGAGCACGAGGCGCTCGATGTCGCGCCCTACGCGCTCAAGCTCCTCGGCGCTCTGGCGATGGTCGACGCGGACGACGTCCTGGTCGATGATCGGGCCGTCGTCGAGCTGCTCCGTCACGTAGTGGGCGGTCGCGCCGATCAGCTTCACTCCCCGCTCGCGCGCTCGCCTGTAGGGGTTGGCGCCGGCGAACGCGGGCAGGAACGAGTGGTGGATGTTGATCGCCGGCATGCCCAGGCGCTCCAGGAAGTCGCCGCTGAGAATCTGCATGTACCGCGCGAGCACCAGCAGGTCGGCCCTGCCCGCCAGCAGATCGAGCATCGCCGCTTCGGCCTCGGGCTTGCCATCGGCCGGCACCGGCACGTGGTGGTAGGGGACGCTCGCGGCCTCCGTCTCGCGGCGCAGGTCATCGTGATTGGAGATCACCGCGACCACGTCTCCGTCCAGCTCATCCCGGCGCCAGCGCCAGAGCAGGTCGAGCAGGCAGTGGTCGTGACGCGAGACGAGAATCGCGATCCGCCGGCGCTCGCCCCAATAGCGGATCTCCCAGTCCATTCCGAGTCTGTCCGCCACCTCGACGGCGAAGAGTCTCTCGAATCGCCGCCTGGCTTGCGCTGCTCCGGCGGGCGCGCCCAGCTCGTCCAGGAAAAGCTCGGTGCGCATAAAGAAGCGCCCACCGGTCGGATCGGAGGAGTACTGATGGGAGGAGACGATGTTCGCGCCCCGCTCGAACAGAAAGCCCGATACCGCCGAGACGATCCCCGGCTGATCCGCGCAGCCGATCAGCAGACGCGCGGTGTAGCGCTGGGGGGCGCCATCCACGACCGCACCCGGACTACTTCTTGGTGGTGGTCGTCGAGCCGCCGGCCGGCGCGGGGGTCGTCGTCGTGGCGGTGCCGGTGAGGGTGCCGTTCGCGCCCGGTTTGACCTTGATCGGTTCGCCCTTAGTGCCAGTCGCGGTGTATTCGGGACCGCTCGGGTGCGCCTTGATTTCGGCGAGCTGCGTCTTCAGCTGCTTGCGCTGCGCGGATGGCGCCAGCGCGATCGCCTTGGCCGAGGCGAGGTCGCCGATGCGAGTGTTGTGGGCCTTGTAGGCGTACTCCGCCAGCGATGCGTACAGCGCCGCGCTTTCGGGCCGAGCGGCGGTCACGATCTGCAGCACCTTGACGGCTTCGGAGGGCTCATTGAGGCCTTCTTCGCCGAACACACGCACCATCTCCTGCGCTATTTCCACGTTTGGCTTGGGCGGGTTCAGCGCGATGTAGCCGTTCCAGGACTGGGCGGTCTGTGCGAACAGTTCTTTGCCCTTGCTCGTCAGTTTGCCGTTCGCGAGGTACGCTTCGCCGCCCGCTTCGTGCAGCTGGGCGAGGGTCAGCTGTTCCCACCCGTACACGCTGCTCGGCTGCTGCCGGGTGAGCTTCTGGTACTTCTTGATCTGACTGGCGAAGCTCGCGCTGTTCGAGCCTTCGTTGCCGGTCAGAGAGTTCAGGAGCCCGCCGCCGCCGACGCCGGCGCCGACGCCGAAGAACACGAGACCCGCCCCGATCAGCAGCGCGAGACCGCCGTAGATCACCCGGACCGTGCGACGACGGCCGCGGCCGCGTAGGTCGAACAGCATCAGCTCAGCTCGCTATCGGTGTGGTCGATGATCTGTTGCACGCTTGGCTCCGTCCTCTGCTCTGTGGGCATACCGCCGTCCGGCGGGCGCCCGGGACCCGGTGTCTGCCGTTCGCGTGCGCGCTCGCGGCGCTCGACAAACGACGCGAGCAGGATACTCGCCTCGTAGAGCACATACAGCGGGATGGTCTCCAGCAGGAGCGTGATCGCGTCTCCCGGCAGGAACGCCGCGATGGCCGCGCAGGCGACGATCGCGTAGCGGCGGTTGTGGCGCAGCTGCTGCGGGGTGACGATGCCGACGCGTGTCGCCGCCAGGATCGCGACCGGAACCTGGAACACGAGGCCCATCGCGAGCAGCACGGTGGCGGCGAACTTGTAGTAGGGACCGGCCTGCACGAGCACGTTGAACTCGCTGCTGGTGAAGTTCTGAAAAAAGCGCACGGCGGCCGGCAGCACTACGAAGTAGCCGAACAGCACACCGATCGCGAACAGGCACGGGATCGCCGCGAGCAGCGGCAGCGCGATGCGTCTCTCACTGGGGCTGAACGCCGGCAGCACGAACCCGTAGAGCTGGAACAGCACGATCGGCAGCGAGAACACGAGGGCGAACAGGAGCGTGACTCCGAGCGTGGTCGTGAACGGCTCGCCGATGCCGAGCGTCACCGGCTTGTTGCCCTGCGGGACACGCGGGATCCTCGCGACGTCGGCCTGCAGGCGGGGGATCTCGGCCGCGAGCGCCGCGCGAGTCGCGGGCGGGAGCCTGCTGGAGGGAGCGGCCAGCGTCGCGGCGATCCCCTGCACGTCGCGCGCCACCGCGAGCACGCCCTGCTGGGCCAGCGCGGTCTGTCCGAGCGGGCCGTTGCCCCGCTCGACCTGCTTCTGGGTCTGATGCTCGAGCGGCCGGTTGATGATTTCCAGCAGCGCGTGGTTCTGCCACAGACATACCCCGAACGCGACCGCGATCGCTACGGCGCTGACGATCAGGCGCGTGCGCAGCTCTTCGAGATGATCCACGAGGCTGAGCTTGTCTTCGTGGCCGATCGTACGGATCGCGGTGGCCATGTCCTTATGAACCTAGCACCGGTCGTTTCACCTGCGCCTGCGCGTGCAGACCCCCGTCTCGCCGAGCAGGTCCGGCGCGGGGCTAAAGGGAAGGGGCGCCGGAGTCGATTACTTCAGCAAGCCATGTCAGACACGAGCCCCCATATCCGCCACCGCGTGCAGACGCCGGACGGCAAACACGTCGAGGTCACTTATCGCGACCATCGGCACGCCATCCCCCAGCCCCCATATTTGCCCGAGCCGCCGCATGCGACCGAGCCCGCGTACTCCGATGTAGTCGATGAGCTCGACCCGAGGTTCTCGGCCGAGCCCGTCTGCCCACCACAGGATCTGCACGTCTGTTTCAACTGCGTCGGCGAGCTCGTCTACCCGCTCGACTGGGTCGAAGAGGGCCCCCGGCACTGGCGCATCGTGCTGCGCTGCCCCGAGTGCGAGGCGCGGCGCGAGGGCGTGTTCGAGCAGGCCGTGGTCGAGCGCCTCGACGACGAGCTGGACCGCGGCGCGGGCGCGCTGCTGAGCGATCTCAAGCGCCTCACGCACGCGAACATGACCGACGAGGTCGAGTTCTTCGTGCGCGCCCTGCAGGCGGACCTGATCACCCCCAGCGACTTCTAGTAGACACCGCGCTTCCAGGCGGTCGCTGGGCAAGCTGGCCGATCGGAGATCGCTTCTGATCTTCGATCGGTAAGGACGCAGTATCGCGCAGTGCAGCGACCGCCTAGCGGTAGCGCTCGACCACGGCGTCCGCCACCAGGTCGAGCAGGGCGGCGTCGCGACTGTCGGGCAGGCATCGCGGCAATCCGGACTTCGCCTCGGCGACCAGCGCGAGCGCTCGCTCGCGCGCCTCGTCGAGGGCGCCGGTCGCGGCGATCCGCTCGCACAGCCGCTCCGCCTGCTCGGGTCCGTCCAGCGAGGAGAGGTCGAACTCGGCGAGCTTCCGATCGCGTTCGCGGGCGAGGATGAACGGGAGGGTCACGGTGCCGTCGAGCAGATCCGTGCCCCGCGCCTTGCCGGTGCGCTCGACCGGGCCGGACACGTCGAGCACGTCGTCGAGCAGTTGAAACGCGAGACCGATCCCTCGCGCGAACGCCCCGAGCTCATCGGCCAGCAGCGGCGAGCCCCCGACGGCCACCAGCGCGCCCAGACGGCAGGCGGCCTCGAACAGCGCCGCGGTCTTCAGTTCGCAGCGGCGCAGATACCGTTCGACCGCGACGTGCACCGCGTAGGCGTCCTCGCGCTGGAGCAGCTCGCCTTCGGCCAGCGCCGAGCTGGCGTCGGACAGGGCGCGCAGCTGGGTCTCGTCATCGTTGCGCGCAAGCTCGGCGAATGCGCGCGAGAACAGCAGATCGCCCGTGGCGACCGCGAGCTTGCGTCCGGCCGCCGCGGCCACCGACGGGTGTCCCCGTCGCAGCTGGGCGCCGTCGATCACGTCGTCGTGCACGAGCGTCGCCGAGTGCACGAGCTCGACCGCCACGGCCGCGCGCACGAGCCTGTCCTCGGCATCGGCGGTGTCGCCCGGTCCACCGGCGGACTCGGCGGCGAGCACGACGAGCAGCGGGCGCAGGCGCTTGCCGCCGGCGAGAACCGTGCCGGTGGCGTGGGAGGCGAGCGGGTCGCCGGCTTCGGCCGTCACCCGCTCGAGGTGCTGCTCGGTGCGGACCATGCGCTCGCGCAGACCGCTCCCGCCGCGCCGCATGATCGCCTCTACGGCATCCACGTCGGCTGCGCTCACGCCGGTGGCACCGTCCGTTGCCGTACCCCCCATCGGACTCATCATGACCCCTCTGCGGGAACGGTGCCAGCGTGTATCGCGATGATCCCGCCGGCGAGCAGCACGTAGGAGATCTCTCGCAGCCCTGCGCGCTCCATCTCCGCCGCCAGCTGCGCCGGCCCCGGCCAGCGCTTGACGGAGTTCGGCAGATAGGTATAGGCGTCTGCGATCCCGTCCCCTCGATCGGCCCCCCGCAACCGCGCCGCGAGCTGCGCGAGGGCGCCGACGAGCCGGCCGAGCAGCGGCACGACGCGATCGAACCACAGCGCGAAGAACAGCGACAGCGGGCGTCGCGTCGGCGTCGTCATCTCCAGCACCACGACCCTCCCCCCGGGCCGCACGACGCGGACCATCTCCGCGAGCCCGCGCGCGCGGTCGGGGAAGTTGCGCAGCCCGAACCCGTTGGTGGCGGCGTCGAACTCGCCCTCGGCGTAAGGAAGCTCCAGCCCGTCACCCCACTCGAACCGCAGCTCGACGGCGAGCGCCACGACAGCCGCCGCGCCCGCCTTCGCGCGCGCGCGGGCGAGCATGCCTTCCGCGAAGTCGCTCCCGAGGACCTCCCCGCCGGGCGTCACGCGCCGAGCCAGCTCGAACGCCAGATCGCCGGTCCCGGTCGCCACGTCGAGCACGCGAGCACCCGGGCCGACGCGCGCGAGGTCGGCAGCGCGGGCGCGCCAGCGATGGTGCAGACCCGCGGTCATCGCACCGTTCAGCGCGTCGTAGATCGAGGCGATCCCGTCGAACATGCTCCGCACCTGGGCCGTCTCCAGCTCTCCGGCGGCGGCGCCTGGCTGAGTCATGGTCGACCTACTTGAGCTGCGACAGGAATTCGACGGCCGCTTTGAACTTCTGCGGCGGCAGGTTCTTGAACGAGGGCATCGGCGCGGTCGGGTTCACGAGCGTGCGCGCGATCCCCTGGCGCGGCAGCCGGGATGCTATGTGGGTGAGCTGCGGACCGGGCCCGTCGTTGCCGTTGTCGCCGATCTTATGGCACGCCAGGCAGCCCGACTGGGCGACCACCAGCTTGCCGGCTTCGTATTCGGCGAGCGTCCGCCCGCCGGCCTGCTGGACGGCTTTGGGCGTAGGCATTTCGATCACGGTCGGCGACCCCGCGTTGGCGCCCTGGTAGGTGAGCAGCGCCATCGCGCCGATCACGAAGATGCCGGTGAGCGTCGCGATCGGGCGGCGCTCGGGGCGGCGCTCGGGACGGCGGTCGTAGAACGGCAGCAGGAACAGCAGGATCATGCCGATCGTCGGCACCCCGATCGTCGCCAGCGGCACGAGGCTCGGCGGCTTGATCACGCGCAGGACCTCGAACAGGAAGAAGAAGTACCACTCCGGCCGCGGCACATACGTGGTCGTGGTCGGGTTGGCCTTGGAGCCCAGCTCGGCGCCGAGCACGAGCGACATCGTGATGATGACCGCCATCACCACGCACGCCATCGCCGCGTCCTTGGCCACGGCATACGGGAAGAACGGCTTGCCCTGGGACTTCAGGATCCCGTACTCGCGGAGGTACTCCTCCTTCTCGCGCCGGTTCATCGCGCGTGGGCGGACGGTCGCAGGCTGGGCGCGGCTAGGCGAGCGGGGGGTCGTCGCGGGCCGGGCGCCGAGAGGCGGCAGGCGAAGCGGAGCAGCGGATGCAGAGCGCGCCGGTTCACGCGTCGGCCTCGCGCAGCTCGGGGTTCTGCTCGGCTTTCAGCCATGGCGGCGCGGTCGTGCCGAGCTTGGCCACGAGATACAGGTGCGCGCCGATCAGCGCCGCGATCAGCCCCGGCACGAGCAGCATGTGGATGGCGTAGAAGCGCGACAGCGTCGTCGCCCCGAATTCGGGGCCGCCGCGCAGGAAGTCAGAGAGGTAAGGGCCGAGCAGCGGACCGGTGCCGTTGATGTTCACGCCCACGATCGTCGCCCAGTAGGCGCGCTGGTCGAACGGCAGCAGGTAGCCGGTGAACGACATCACCATCGTCAAGATCAGCAGCACCACGCCGATCACCCAGTTGAGCTCGCGCGGATACTTGTAGGCGCCGAAGAAGAACGTGCGCCCCATGTGCAGGAACACGAGGATCACCATCACGCTCGAACCCCACTTGTGCATGCCGCGGACGAACTGGCCGAGGAACACTTCGTTGGTCACGTGCCGGATCGATTCATACGCCCCGCCGGAGGCGTCGGGGCGGTAGTACATCGCCAAGAACACGCCCGTGACGGCCTGCGAGAGGAACGCGAACATCGTCGCCGAGCCGAGCGTGTAGAACCAGTTGGTGCCCTTGGGCACCTTGCGGAACATCAGCCAGCGTGCGCCGCCGCTCAGCGAGGTGCGCTCGTCGACCCAATCGACGACCGTCGTACCGGCCTCGGCGGCGTGGTCGAGCGCCGTGGGCTTACCGTTGCCCTCACCCGGGCGCGGCGGAGGCGCCTGCAGAGAGGAGGGGATCGGGGGGGCCTTTGGCAGCTTGGGCACGGTCGAGTCCTACAGTTTCTGCGCGCCGGGGCGCGACGGATACGCATACTGGCCGATGCCGTCCAACGGCTCGCCCGGATCGCGAGGGGAGAAGCGCTGCAGCTCGCTGTTGACGCTGAACCGCGGGCCGAGTTCGACTTCGCGGTTGCCGTTAACGCGGGTGTAGAAGCGGTCGAGTGGCCGCACGGGCGGTCCGCCGACGCGACGGCCGAGCAGGTCATACACGCCGCCGTGACAGGGACAGATGAAGCGCTCGGCCGCATCGACCCAGCGCACCGGGCAGCCGAGGTGCGCGCAGCGACTGGAGATCGCGATGTACTTCGTGTCCTTGTCGTACGGATCGGTGTCGATCGCGGCATTGAACCTGCGCACGTACGCGGTCGTCTTGCCGGCCTCGCCGATGCCGGGGTTGAGCGTGAGCACGACGGGGACGTAGTTGTAAGGGTTGAACAGGTCCTCCGAGCCGACGCTTTCCCAGCGGTGCGGCGTGCTTTTGAAGATCGGGCCGACCGCGAACCCCAGGGCAGGCAGCAGGAACGAGGCCGCGGCGATGCCCCCCGCGGCCTGGCCGCCGACGGTCATGAACCGGCGGCGCGTGACCGTCTCACCCTCGAACGCGCCCGGGTACTGGCGGTCGAGCGTGTACTTGGACTTGTGCTTGTCGTGCTTGGCGGACACCGCTGAGAACAATATCGAGTGCGAGCCCGCAGGAGACGTGACCGGCATCCGGCCTCTTAGCGGCGGCGAGCTCCGCTTCTCGATAGCGAGAGACCGCTCCGCTCGCCGCCGCCGCTAGCAGGGCCGGCCATCCAGGCCGGCCTTTTTAGCGCTTGTGCGCATCGCCTCGATCGCCTCCGGGGCGCGGGCGAACGCCAGGCGCTTGGCCTGGGTGTGGGCGACGCTTGAACCCCACCCCACGGCGCGGGCGCCGGCCTCCCATACCGCCCGAGCCAGCTCCGGCTCGCCGGCGGCCTGGGCGAGCGCGCTGAGCGTGATCGTGTCCGCCAGCTCGGCCACGGCCTCGGTGTCGCCGAGCGCGACCAGGCGGGCCAGGCCCAGCGCGTACAGGCGATCGCCGGCGAGCAACCCGAGGTCGGCCTCTCCGGGATCGACCACGCGACCGGCGCCGTAGTGCAGGAGATAGCCCTCGTAGATCGTCTCCACGAGCAGCTCGTACTCATCGCGCGCGCGGCGCGCGCGCGGGCCCGCGGCAGCCGTCTGAGCGGGCCCCGGCTCCGGCTCCGGGCCTGCCCGGCCGTCGGGAGCATCCGCCGCGACGAGCGTCGCCATCAGACCGCCCTGCTCGCGCAGCAGCTCCGCCAGCCGCTGCAGGGCGCTCGCGCCGCTCTTTGCCTTGGCGTCCTCGACGCCTGTGCGGTCGTCCGTGTCCCCAGCGCTCATCCCGCGCCCCCGGAGCCGGCTGACCGGTCCAGCGCCGCGAACGCGGCCGCCGCGGCCTCGATCGTGCGCTCGATCTGCTCGGGCGTGTGCGCGAGCGAAGGAAACCACGCCTCGAACTGGGACGGGGGCGGGTAGACACCGCGCGCGAGCAGCTCGCGGCACCATCGCCCGTAGGCGTCGTGATCGCAAGCGCGGGCGTCCGCGAAGTCGCTTATCGGGGAGCCCTCCCCGGCGCGGTCGCCCTGGCGGGCGGGCGAGCCGGTGAAGAACACGGTCAGCAGACCCGGCGCGCTGATGACGTGCACCGGATATCCACCTCCCGCGACGCTCGCGGCCGCCTCGCGCAGGCCGCCGGCCAGACGCTCGGTGATGGCGGCCAGGCGCACGTAGGCGGACTCGTCGAGCAGCGCGAGCGTCTGCAGGCCGGCCGCGACCGCGAGCGGGTTGCCGGACAGCGTGCCCGCCTGATAGACCTCGCCGACCGGAGCGAGCATGCTCATCAGCTCCGCGCTGCCCCCGACCGCGGCCGCGGGCAGACCGCCGCCGAGCACCTTGCCCATGATCGTCAGATCCGCCGTGACGCCCGTCAACTCCTGGGCGCCGCCGCGAGCGACGCGAAAGCCCGAGATGACCTCGTCCAGCACGAGCAGCGCCCCCGTCGCGCTGGCGCGCTGGCGCAGCAGCTCCACGAACCCGGCGCGCGGCGGGACGAGACCCATGTTGGCCGGCAGCGGCTCGGCGAGGATCGCCGCGAGCTCGTGAGCCTCGGTGGCCGCGATCAGCGCGTCGCGGTCGTTCCAGGGCACGACCACCGTCTGGGCGGCCGTGCCCGCTGGCACGCCAGGGCTGGAGGGCAGCGACTGGGTCGCCAATCCCGACCCGGCCTGAGCCAGCAGCCCGTCGACGTGGCCGTGGTAGGCGCCCTCGAACTTGAGCACCCGCTCGCGGCCGGTGGCCGCGCGGGCGAGACGGATCGCGGTCATCGACGCCTCGGTGCCCGAAGAGGTCATGCGCAGCATCTCCACGCCCTCCATCCGTCGCGCGACCTCGACCGCGAGCTCGACCTCGCCGGCGGTGGGCGCGCCAAAGCTCGTGCCCCGCGCCGCGGCCTCTGACACGGCGGCGAGCACGTCCGGGTGCGCGTGCCCGTGGATCAGCGGCCCCCACGAGCAGACATAGTCGACGTAGCGGTTGCCGTCGACGTCCACCACTTCGGCGCCCTCGCCCCGCGCGAGGAACACCGGATCGCGACCGATCGCCCCCATCGCCCGCACGGGTGAGTTGACCCCGCCGGGCATCACCTCCAGCGCGCGCCGGTAGAGCGCCGCGGAACGGGTGTCGGTCAGGGCGGTCATCGGCTGTCGCGGCAAGGCCGGTCGGCGGCGGCGGCTGGGGGGCGCCGGCAGGACGCCATCGCGCGGACCGCCCTCACCTCAGACTTCGGCGTGCTCGCGCTCCCAGGCGGTGAACTCGCCGGTGAAGTACAGCAGCCGGACCTTCTTGAACTCGGTCGAGCTGTACAGGGTCGCGCGCTCGGAGATCCCCGTCTGCTCGGCGATCGAGTCGAGCACCGCGTCGCACTCCTCCTTGGAGCGGCCGTGGGCCATCGTGAACACCGAGTACGGCCAGTCCGCGTAGGTGGGGCGCTGGTAGCAGTGGGAAATACCGCGCACGGCCGCCATGCGCCGGCCGACGTCGAGGATCTGCTCGTCCGGCACTCGCCACACGCCCATGCCGTTGGCGGAGAACCCGGCGCGGCGGTGATACAGGATCGCCGCGACCCGCCTGAGCAGACCGCGCTCCTGCATGCCCGCGAGATGGTCGAGCAGCCGCTCCTGGGACATGCCCAGCTCGGCGGCCGCATCCGCATACGGCTCCGGCACGACCGGCATGTCGCCCTGCAGCGCGCGGATGACGGCGATGTCGAGCGCGTCATAGGGCTGGCGCTCGAGCTCGACCGGCTCTTTCACCTCGGCCGCCTTGGCGAGCGCGTCGGTGTCGCCCTCCATCTCGAGGTCCATCCTGATCTTGAACAGCTTCAATGTCGGCAGCTGGCGCACCGACTCGGCGCCCGCCTCGCGCGCGAGCACCTCCAGCGTCCCCTCCAGCCCTAGTCGCGAGTCGGGCTCGGTGGCGATCGTGAACCACAGGTTGAATTCGTGATTGCGCAGGTAATTGTGCGATACCCCCGGGTGCGCGTTGATGATCTGCGCGGCGCGATGCGGATGTTCGGGATCGACCTTCGCGGCGACCAGCATCGAGGAGTAGCCCAGCGCGCGCGTGTCGAAGATCGGCGTGACCTGCCGGATGATCCGCTTGTCGAGCAGGTGTCGCACGCGCGCCATCGCCTCCTCCTCGGCGATCCCGCCCAGCTCGGCCACGTGCGCGTACGGACGGGGGGCGATCGGGAACGAGCCCTGCATCAGGTTCAGCAGCCGCCGGTCGACGTCCTCGAGCGGGATCGCCGCGCCGTCCTTGCGGCTGCGCAGCTTCGGCGTGGCCGCGTCGGCGGCGAGGATGCCGTCGGGGGCGCTCATGCGAGCCAATGGGCCGCGTCGAGCGCGTGGTAGGTGACGATCGTGTCCGCGCCCGCCCGCGCGAGCGAGGTGAGGATCTCCAGCACCGCCTCGCGCTCGTCGAGCGCCCCGGCGGCGGCGGCGGCGCGGACCATCGCGTACTCGCCGCTGACGTTATAGGCGGCCACCGGCAATCCGGTCTCGCGCTTGACGGCGGCGATCAGGTCGCCGTAGGCGAGCGCGGGCTTGACCATCAGCATGTCCGCCCCCTCGCCCACGTCGAGGACGGCCTCACGCAGCGCCTGCGCGCCGTTGGCGGGATCGAGCTGGTAGGAGCGGCGGTCGCCGAACGCGGGCGCCGATCCGGCCGCGTCGCGGAACGGCCCGTAGAACGCCGAGGCGAACTTGGCGGAGTAGGCCAGGATCGACGTGTCGATGAAGCCCTCGGAGTCGAGCTCCGCGCGCAGCGCCCCCACACGCCCGTCCATCATGTCCGACGGAGCGACGATGTCGGCGCCGGCGCGCGCGTGGCTTGAGGCGGTGCGGGCGAGCAGCTCCAGCGTCGCGTCGTTGTCGATCGAGCCGTCCTCGCGCGCGACGCCGCAGTGGCCGTGGTCGGTGTACTCGCACAGACACACGTCGGTGATCACCAGCGGACCGTCCGGGAGCGCCTGCTTGAGCGCGCGCACCGCCAGTGCGACGATGCCCTCGTCGTCGTACGCGCCCGACCCCTCCCCATCCTTGTGCGCGGGGACGCCGAACAGGAGGACGGCGCCGAGACCCATCTCCGCGGCCTCACGGGCTCGCTCGAGCGCGCCGGAGATCGACAGCCGCCGAAGGGCCGGCAGCTCCAGGGGGCCATCGGGCGCGGGCGGAGCGTCCGCCTCGGCGACGAACAGCGGCAGCACCAGCTGCTCGGCCCGCAGGCTCCTCTCGCGCACGAGCCCGCGCAGGCCGGCGCTCGCGCGCAGTCTGCGCATGCGCGTATGTGGATAGGCCATCGCCTCCGAGGATACTCCCGCGGGTTGCATCGGGGGACGAGCCGGATTCGCGGGGCGGTGCCGGGGCGGATGACCGCGCCGGACGCGTGTGTTGGCCGGAGCGCTCGCAACATCGATCTCATCCCCGCTGATTCAGGTCGGTGGTGACCGCCCAGGGCTCGCGCTTCTTACTCCAGCCGCCGCAGCCCCACGCGCGCGAGCGCGCCGAACAGCACGGTCAGCCCGAGCAGGTGCGCGACCGACACGCCCAGACCGGGGGACGCCCCGTTGACGGCGGCGTCGAGCGCCTGCAGGGCGGCCTTGAACGGGAACACGAACGAGATCGCCGCGATCGCGTCGTACAGCCCGTGCGACACCGCGCCGGAGGGGACGAGCGCGAGGAACGCGAGCGGCAGCGACAGTCCGAACGCGAGCAGCGAGGCGGCGCGCACCTCGCGCGCGAGCGCGCCGATCGCGATCCCCAGCGCGCCGAACGCGACGGCTCCGAACGCGAGCGCGAGCAGCCATTGCCCGGCGCGCCCCCAGTCGAGGCTGACGAACGCGCCGATCCCGGCGAGCATCGCCAGGGCCAGCACGAACGCGCAGGCCGCGGCCAGCAGCCCCTTCTCCACGAGCAGCCCCTCGCGCGTGGCCAGCCCGCGCGCGAGCCGCGCGAGCGTGTGCTCCTCGCGCTCCAGCGCGACCCCGCCGGCGGCCAGCAGCACGCACACGAACATCAGCGACACGCTCACGGCGACGACGACCGCGAACGTGTTCAACGGCGTGCGCCTGCCCTGCACGAGCGTGCTCTTGACCTGGATCGGCTGGCCGATCGTGGACAGCACGTTCTTGGACAGCCCGAGGTTCTGATCGGCGAATTCGGCGAACTTGTCTATTCGTTCCAGCTGCGTACGTTCGGCGCCGGGGGGCTTGCGCGCGATGATCGCGCGCAGCGCGGGCGGGATCTGGCCGAGACCGATCATGTTCGACGGCGCGCCGAGCACGCCGAGGCTCCCTCCGGTCAGCAGCACGCCGATCGCCTGCGCGGCGGCGCGCTGGATCTGTTCGGAGAACCCCAGGTTCGCCTGGGCCAGCGCGGAGCTCAGCTGCGACTGCACGAGCGACTGCTCCAGCGCGTTGCCGTTGTACAGCACCTCGATGCTGCCCTGGGTGACCCCCGAGGAGATCCGCGCGGCGATGTCGCGCGGGATCACCACCGCGGCGAGCACCTTCCCGGACTTGATGTCGGCCACCGCCTGCGCGCGCGTGAGAACGTGCACGGGCTGGACCTGGCTGAACAGCTGATCGGCGTACCGGCTCACGTCGACCCGTTCGCTGCCCACCTGGATCGTCTGCCCGGGCGGCGTCTCATCGACGATCGCCACCTTCGGCTTGCCCGGGGAGCGCGATATCGCCAGCCCGATCAGCAGCGCGATCGCGATCGGGTAGACGACCAGCACGCCTACCAGCAGCCGCGAGCGGGCGATGATCAGCAGGTCCTTTTTCAGCAGCCAGCGCATGTTTTTCAGTGCCCGCGCGCCTTCAGGAACGCGACGAACGCGCTCTCGAAGTCCCCTTCGCCGCCGGCGCCGTTCGCGGCGATCAGCTCCGCCGGCGCGCCGTCGAACAGCAGCTCGCCGTCGGCCAGCACGATCGCGCGCGTGGCATGCCGATTCACCTCGCCGAGATGATGCGTCGAGAACAGCACGGCCGTTCCTCCGCGCGCGAGCCCGCCGACGAACTCCCACACCCGTTCGCGCTGACCGGGGTCGAGCGCCGACGTCGGCTCGTCCAGGGCGAGCGCCGGCGGGTCGCCGATCAGCCCGAGCGCGACGTTCACGCGCTGGCGATTTCCCCCCGACAGCCGCTCCACGCGCTCGTCCGCGCGCGCGCCCAGCCCCGTCTGCGTGAGCATCCGCGCGACCGCCGCGTCGGGGTCGGCGACTCCCTCCAGGCGCGCGAACAGCTTCAGGTTCTCGGCCACCGACAGCTTCGAGTACACCGCCGTCTGCTGCGGCGCCCAACCGATCGCCGCTCCCGCGCCCCGACCCTCGACCGTCCCCGCGCTCGCGCGCTGCACGCCCGCGAGGATCGACAGCAGCGTCGTCTTGCCCGCGCCGTTGGGCCCGACGATCGCGACCAGCTCGCCGGCGGCCACGTCGAACTCGACCGCGCGCAGCGCCGTGCGCTCGCCGTAGCGCTTGGCGAGCCCCTTCACGGCGATCACCGGCGCGCCCGCGGTCATGACCGCGACATCTCGACGCTCTCAACCATGCCGGCGGGTGCGGTAACCGGCGCCGACGGCGTTGGCCGAAGCAACTGGCTCATGGGTTACCCACCCCATACACCACCTCTCGCGGGCGGCGCGACGGCGGACTCACGGCAGGCCTCCGCGCGAGCGCTCCCACGGCTCGAACTCGATGTGCCGGCCGAGGTAGACGACCGTCTCGCGCAGGATCGCGAGGATCGGCAGCGCCACCAGCGCGCCGACGATCCCGTACAGGTGCAGCCCCAGCAGCAGCGCGAATATCACGAGCAGCGGGTTGATCCGCAGCGTGTGCCCGAACACCTGCGGCGCCACGACGTGCCCCTCCAGCTGCTGCAGCCCGACGAACAGCAGCGTGACCCACAGCGCCACGATCGGGTCGGTGAACAGCGCGACGATCACGGCCGGGAGCGCCCCCAGGATCGGGCCGATGTAGGGGACGAGCTCCATCACCCCGTAGAACACCCCGAACGCGAGCGCATACTTGCGCCCGTCCGGGAATATCCCGATCAGCCCGAACACGTACAGCGACACGCCCGCCGAGGCGCCCATCAGCACGCTGAACAGCAGCTGGCCGCCGACATACCGCGACACCGCGTGCTGGACCAGGGTCGGGTAGTCGTCGGCGCGCGTGCCGTCGCCGTCGGGCATCGCGCGGCGCACGAGCTTGCCGATGCTCTCGCCGTAGATGAGCATGTACACGCTCAGCACGAACACGAGCACGAGGTCGAACACGGCGCTCGCCGCTTCGGTCAGCAGCGCGCCGCCGAACGACGCCAGTTTGCTCGCGCTCTTGGCGACTTTCTCTTCGATGCTTTGCAGCGCCGTTTTCCCCTGTTTGATCAAGTGCACATGAAAGCCGGCCTTGTTCAGTTTGCGTTCCACCCTGGCGATCTGCCTGTTGGCTTCGTCGACGATGTGCGGCAGGTTGTGGGCAAACGTGCGCACCTGATCGGCGATCGGGTTGGCCAGCAGAAACCCGATCCCGACCAGCGTCAGGAAGAATGCGAGATACACGGCCAGCACCGCCAGCCCGCGGGGGACCCGTGGGCGCTGCACGAACGCGACCACGGGGTTGAGAATCAGCGCTATGACAGCGGCGACGACGAAAATCAACAGCACTTTCCCCGCCGCTTTCGCGAGCTCCCACAGCGCCAGCAGCGCCAGCGGCAGCAGCACGAGCTGCACCCATCTGGGCACGACCGCACGCGGGGGCTTGCGCGCCGGCTGCTCCTCCCCGGCGTCGGGAGTCAGCTCGTGCTCGCTCGTGCTCGGGGGAGCGGCCGCGGGCCCGCCGTCCCCTGACCCGCTCATCCGCATCCTCCCGCGATCATCGTCGCAGTATGGCTGAGCGGCAGGAGGTCACGGCGGAGGGCGAGCCGGCGGGAGGGGCCGGGGACGGAGACCGCAAGGCGCCCGGGGCCGGCATCCTGTTCGTCGGCGATCTCGTCGGCAGCGTCGGCCGGCGCACGCTGCTGGAGTGCCTGCCGATCCTGCGCGAGCGCTATGACCCCACGTTCGTGATCGTCAACGGCGAGAACGTCGCGGGCGGCCTGGGGATCACGCCGAAGGCGGCCCAGGCACTGTTCGCAGGCGGCGTGGACGCGATCACGCTCGGCAACCACACCTACCACCGCCGCGAGATCTACCCGTATCTCGATTCCGAGCCGCGAATCCTGCGCCCGGCCAACTTCCTGCGCATCCAGCCGGGCCACGGCACCTGCGTGGTCGAGCGCGACGGCCTCCGCCTGGGCGTCGTCAACCTCAGCGGCAACCTCTACCTGCGCGCGGGCCGCTCCGCCTTCACCGAGATCGAGGCCGCGCTGGGAGAGCTCGGCGACGACGTCGACCACATCCTCGTGGACATGCACGCCGAGGCGACCTCAGAGAAGGTCGCCCTCGGCTGGATGCTCGACGGGCGCGTGACCGCCGTCGTGGGCACGCACACGCACATCCCGACCGCGGACGCCCGCGTGCTGCCGGGCGGCACCGCGTACATCACCGACGTCGGCATGACCGGCCCGCGCGGCGGCGTGATCGGGGTCAAGCGCGAGCAGGCGATCGAGTCGCTCGTGACGCAGATGCCCGTCCGCTTCGAGACCTCCGAGGACGATCCGTGGCTGATGGGCGTCTTCATCCGCTGCTCGGCCACGACGCCGCGCTCGGCAGCCGCAATCGAGCAGGTCCTGATGCCCCGTCCGGCCCCGGCGCCCCGCTCTGCGCCTCCCAGCTCGGGGTAGCCGGCGCGTAGGGTGAACCTCGTCGTCGCGGGCGATCGGCACGGACGCCCAGCAATACGATCATCACGAGCGGGAAGAACCAGGGGATGTACAGGTAGAACCAGTGTTCGATCCCGAGCTCCACGGCGATCAAGATCGCCGCGCACGCCGCCGCCAGTCCGACGAGATCGGCGCGGCGCGGGACGAACGCGAGCGCCACCGCAAGGGCGACCGCGGCGATCTGCACCGCTTTCTCCGCGCCGTGCCATCCATACAGCCCCCACACCGAGAACGGCGAGCCGCGGTTGGCCTGATATTCGATCGTGCGCTGGAAGATCGTGCGCAGCGAGTCGTGCGTGAGCGCGGGAATCGAGACGATCGCGGCCGTGAGGACGAACGCGCCGAAGAACCCCGCCAGCGCGCGTGCGTGCGTGCGCCCGTGCGTAGCGAGCACCGGCACGAGCGCGAGCGGCGCGAACTTGGTCAGCCCGGCGAGCGCCGCGAACACGCCCCGCGCCGGCGGCGAGCTCGCCACCAGCAGCGCGGCCAGGATGAACACCGCGACGAGCGTGTCGTTGGAGTTGGACTCCAGCGCAAACAGCGTGAACGGATAGGACACCCACGCGTATGCCAGCGCGACGCCGAGCGTCGGCCCGCGGATGCGCATGCCGAGCAGGAAGATCAGCCCGAGCGCGAGCAGATCGAAGACGACCGCGGCGGCATGCGCGGCCGGCAGGTCGTCCCACGTTCCGCTCCAGCCGAACGCCTGCTCGAACGGTATGTAGGACTCGTAGCTGACCGGGCCGTAGGTGTCGCCGTGTTCGTTGTCCTGCGGCCAGTCTCCATACAGCGCCTTGCCGTGGACGATCCTGTCCGCGCCGATCACGCCCGCGTAGCCGACGTCGATCACGTTGGAGTCGGTCACGTTCAGGGCGATGCGAAACCCGAGCAGGAACACGACCCCCAGCGCGAGCCAGGGCACCGGGATCAGCAATCGCAGTGGGGGTTGTGCTCGCCGCCGCCGCGGGCGCGGGCGGCGTAGCAGCCACAGCATGCGTCCGAGCAGGTACACCAGCGGCGGGTAGGTGAGCGGCACCGACGCGTAGATGTGGGCGTGGTTGAAGAACGCCAGCGACACCGACCACGACAGCAGCACGAGCAGGTCCAGGTGCAGCAGTGACAGCGGACGGCGGGGGTCGATGAACGGGAGCAGGAACAGCAGGCACAGCGGCAGCCAGACGTACAGCGCGTTCACGTGCCTGCCGAACGCGCCCGGGTAGCCGCGCGCCATCGCCCACGCCACCTGAAACCCCGTCCACTGTTCGAGCACCCTTCCCGTTTCGTCGGCGATGATCACCTGCCCGATCTCCTTCGCGCCCTTCTTCGAGAAGAAGCTCACCTGCCAGCGCAGCGGTCCCTTCAGATACGCCCCGCCATAGGAACCCGGGTATTTCGCCCGCACAGCCTTCATCTTCGGCAGCGATCCGGCGATCGCCAGGACCCTGTTCGCGGACAGCTTGCGCCCGGCCGGAGGGATGTCCGAGGCGGAGACCGGGACGGGGCTTTCGGAGACCGTCGCCTGGGTGCTCGTCGCTGTAGCGGGAGCGGCAGGGGTCGTCGCGGTGGGTCTCGCGCGGAGGGAGCTGCCCAGCGGCGACGCATGCGGGCTCGCGCTCGCCACGGCCGGGGGCGCGAGGGCGAGGGCGAGCAGAGCGGCGACCAAGAGACCCGATGAGCGCACCCGCCGAGAGTAACGGCGGCTTCCAGAGGCAGGTCCGGGGCAGGCTTGAGGTACTCTAGCTAAGCTAGACTAAGCTAGACTATCTTGCTATAGTCCGCCGCATGACGCGTGTGGGCATGCACGAAGCCAAGACTCAGCTCTCGCGCCTGGTCGAGCGGGCGCGCGATGGCGAGGACGTGATCGTCGAGCGCTCGGGGCGACCGGTGGCCAAGATCGTTCCCTACGACGAGCAGCCGCGCGGGTTGATGGCGCTCGAGGGCATTTGGAAGGGCCAGGTCGAGATTCACGGCGACTTCGACGAGCTGCCCGAGGACATCCAGCGCGCGTTCGGCATGATCGACGATTGAGACTCCTGCTCGACACGCAGGCCTTGCTGGCGCTCCTTTCCTCCGACTACCCCCTGTCGTCCGGCGCGCGCGCAGCGATCGAACACCCCGACTCGACATTGATCTGCAGCACCGTCAGCGTCTGGGAGATCGCGATCAAGCGCTCGATCGGCAAGCTGGACGCGCCGGAGGACGTGATCGAGCGCGTCGAGGAAGCCGGCGCCCGGATACTCACGGTCACCCCTCGACACGCGCACGCCACCGGCGCGCTGCCCCTGCACCACCGCGACCCCTTCGACCGGCTGCTGATCGCCCAGGCCCAGCTGGAGGACTGCGCGATCCTCACCGGCGACGGCGCCTTCGCCGCCTATGACGTACGCGTCGTCTGGTAGAGGACGCGCAACGTTCAGGCGGCTCGCCGGCGCGGCGAGAAGCGCCGCGGCCGGATGAGGTCGGCCGCGGCGCCAGATGGGACTGGAACCTGGCGCTGGGAGAGGGTACATGCGCCATCTTGCGGTTCCCCTGGGCGCCGTCCCCAAGGGGTTTGGCGGCGACGCTCAAGATGTGCGAGACCGGAGTACATCCCGACCGTATACCCGCTTCGCGCGTAGATCGGTCCGAAATCCGGACCCGCATGGCTGATTTGGTCAGCCGATGAGAACGGTGGTGGTGGCCTTGAGCTTGCCGCCCTTCGTGGGAGTGAACAGCAGATTCACCTTCACCGTCAACTTGCGTCCGCGATGCTTTGCCAGGAATGCCAGCTCCCTTTTGGACAGCGTCATCCTGACCGTCACGGTCCCCGCCCTCGCGGCCCTGGCGCTCCCGCGGGACAGGCCCGCCCCGGTCGCAAGGAGACGGCCGGCGGAGGGCACGCTGACGACGATCGTCGCCTTCTTGCCCCTGGCCCCGTGGCGAAGAACCCCAAGCGACGGCTTGCAGCCCGTGACCCCGATCGGCGTTGATTGGTGGATCGTGGCGCCGTTCTGGGCGACGAATTCGGTCGGCAGCACGAGCGTCGAGGCGCACAGGTTGCCGTTCGCCGCGAGCGCCGAGTCCGGGCCCTGGGGGAGGGTCAGTTCGAAGCTCGTGACGGGCTGATCGGGGACCGCGTGAAACGTCGAGCTGGTGATCCCGGCTTTGCTGATGAACGTTTCGCCGTGCAGATAGATCGTGATGCCGTACCCCTGCAGCACCACGATCAGTTCGGGGAACTTCGCCCCGCCGTGACTGACGAAATAGGCCGGTCCGGTGAGCGGCACGGGGAGTATCGGCGTGAGCGCCGTGGCGTGACCGATCACCGACGCCGCGGGACAGCTCGCGGGGTTCGCGTCGAAGACCTGTTCGGTGCACGCCTTCTGCAACGTCGTCAGGCGCGAGGGCAGCTGCTCGGGCAGTTCCACTTTGACCTGCCTGATGTTCGCCTGCGTGCCGAGCGCTCCCGGCATCGTCAGCTTCGCGGTCAGGCTCGCGCCGTTGGCTTTGCTCGTCTGGCCCGAGGTCGAGACCGCAAAGGCGGGCCTGAACGCGAGGTTCTGACAGTTCGCGGCCTGGAAGGGGTTTGTAACCGTGGCGCCCTGCTCGTCCGCCGGGTTGGCGGGGTCCGCCCCTCCTCCGATCACGGTCGCCGCGAACGTCTCCGGGTTGCAGCTCGTCGGATTGAGCATGAAGTCGTGCCTGTCGATGTAGACGCGGATGTCGCGCACATGAACGACGATCCCCCTGATGATGTGTGGGATCTGATCGGCCGCGCCCGCGGGAATGCTCACCGTGGCGGTTTCCGGGTCGATGTACAGCGGCAGGTGCACGACGACCGTCCCGAGATCGAACGGGCCGACCTTCGCGGAGGTGATCGCCGCGATCGAGAACGGTGCGCTTTCGAACGGTCCGGCCATGTACACCTTCCCCGGGGCGTACGCCAGGACCGAGCCGACACCGGCGCCGACACGCGTATGTCCGATTTCGCTCGCCACAGGACATGAGGGTTCGGCTTCCTCCTGTGCGCCCGTCTTGGTCCTCGCGAGCGCGATCTGCGCTTCCGAGCAGAATGGCACACCGCTCAGATTCGCGGTAAGCCCAGACGGGAGCTGGGAGGAGAAGCCCGTTATCTCCTGTTCGCCATCGTCGCGAGTGATGCGCAGATCGAGCGCACTGTAGGAGCCGGCATTGTTATTCAGCGTGCCCGCCGATATGCCCGGCGCGAACGGTGGTACGCCACCGGGGGGACAGGCGCCGTCGTCGAAGGCGCTTGTGATCGGGAACGGCGGAATTTCGGGAGCGAGCACCTGGGTGGGCTCCGCCCACGGCGTGAGTTCAGCCTGCGCCGTGTAGTCGCCGCACGCCGGAGGTGTTACAAGTGGCGCTGTGGCGCCGGAGTGGAATTTGAACGTGAGTTCGTTGAACGGCAACGGCGGCAGTCCGTTGTTGGGCTGGAGATTGGCCGTGTCGAAAACCGTCACGAGCCGGCCCGTAACCGGATCGGGTGTGACTTCACCCGCGGCCCTGATGACGATCCCGCGTTCGGGGAGCCGTGCGACGATGTACAGTGCGAGCAGCGACCCGGAGGGGTGTGCTGGAGTGCGAAACGGGTTGTCGTAGGGCTGCGCCAGGAAAACAGAGCCAGTGACCGGTTCTTTGATCGCCGGACTCACGATCCTCACTTCGCCGAGCTTTGATTCGTTCGGACAGCCCCTGCCTGCCACATACTGCGCCGCTTCTTCGGCGTACTGACCTTCGCCGCACGCCCCGAGGCCCGCGCCGGCCGAGGGGTTGACGGTCATCCCTTCGGGCAACGTCACGATCGCCTTGGTGAGGGTCGACGTCGCCAGCGCATATGCGTTTTCATAGGTCTGCGGGATCGTCAGACCGAGCGCGAGGCCGGTCGGCGAATACGCCCTGTTCGTGGTCGCTTCGACGCTCAGCGAGGGTTCCATCGTCAGACGGTCGCAGCCCACGATCTGACCGAACGGCATCTGCGCGTGAAAGCTCTGGCCCGGTTCTTCCCAGAAGTCCGTCGTGAAACCGGCTTCAAGTGTCGCGGTGCCACAGAAGGTCGGATTCGTGAGAAACGGGGCGGGCTTGGCCTGAGAGGAGACGCCGAAGTGCTTACCTTCCGGGTCCCACCGCAGCGGGTCGTGGAGCGGATCGGCCGGCACCCCCCAGATCGTCAACGAGACCTGCTCGAGCTCGGACTGGACCTCATAGACGTTCTGGAAGGTGGTCCGCAGACCATAGTCACCGGCGCGCACCGAGACGTCCCCCTGAACGGCGAAGCTGCCGCCCGCGTGAAAGCCGAGCTTGGCGGCGTCCCCGGGGTTGGGGTCCAGATTATAGACCGGATCGGTAAGGATAAGTGTTCCCCGCCCCTGGATCAGCAAACTCAGTGTGGTGATTCCCACCTGCGTGTCAATCGGACAGTCTTCAAGCGCGAACAAGGCCAGCGAGCAGCTCGGAGTGTCGACGAGATCGCCGGCGAACCCCGGCGGCAGATCGTCGATCGTATCCTTGGGCGCGCCGGCCAGCGAGCCCACCGCGTTGACCGTGTTGAATGCGATCGAGGTCGTTAGGTCGGGATGAGCGCCCGCTTGGAGAGTCGAAAGCGCGGTCGTGGCGCTGCCGGGCGAAATGCCATAACCCGCTTCGGTAGAGGAGATCGTGGTGGGCGTTGACATTGCAGCGTCGGGCGCACCGCCACCAGAGACCCTGATCACGTTGGTCAGCGTCGAAGGCGCGCCGGCCAGCACGTCAACCGGGAAGGTGAGGGTAAGCGAGTCGTCAGGTACGACCTTACCGGTGTAGGTGCAAGTCAGGAATACACAGTTCAGCTTGCCAAGGCCGGCCAAAAGGCGATCCTCACCGAAGGCGCCGACCGGACCGAGCGAGAGGCCCTGGGGCAGTTCGTCGGTGATAGCAATAGGAGAGCCATCGCTGGAGGCGCCGCCGGTGTTGGTGACGGTCACATGGTAACTGTCTTCCCCGTCGGGGCTATTCGGGTCGAAGTTGGTCGGCCGCGAAACGGAGGTGACGGTCCACTGCGGACTCCCCGTCACGGCCAATGCCGGCACCGGGGCGATGACAAACAGGCCGAGAAGCCCGGCGAACGTGCCGGCGAGACATGTCTTTATGCTCATCGCTTGCCACCCTTCTTGATCGGGGCATACTTCTTTCGCGCCTGTCTTTCGCATGCATGTCGTTTCTTCCTCGGCTTTTTCCCGCAGGCCTTCAGCGCTTTCTCGAGTCCACTGACAGTGGCCCGAGCATCGGTCTTTGTCTTTGGTGTGGCCGTCGGCGCCACCGCGCCCAGGAGGTCGCCGGCGCCGGAGAACGTCAGGGACCCCGGCGTCGCGTCGATTGGCGCCGGTGGAGAGTTCTGACAAGCGTCGCCTTCACACTGGGCGGTTTCTCCAGCTGCCGCTTTGACGCACGGGTCGGATCCGGTGCAGATGCGCGCGTCGTAGAGGTCGCCGGCGGAATCTGCGTCTGCGGAGACGAGGCGAGCGTGGGTGCCGAAGAAGACGTTGGAGCCGTCTGCACTTGCGCCGAGGAAGAACGACGGCGAGGAATCCTTGCCCGTGCTGATCAGTGAGACCCCGCCTTCATGCCACTCGTAGACATCCAGCTTGCCGTTGTCATCTTGAGGCACGAGCGCATCGCCAGTATCGAAGAACGCGTAGGAACCGTCGTTTGACATCGCGCGAACGGGACCTGCACCCCACTGAATCGAGTACCGTGCAGAGTCGGCGAACGACGCGTTGGAGGTCGGAGGAGCGCCGCTGGGATTGCAAGAGAGGCAGGCCAGCTCGCCGGTGGCTGAGTCGTAGCGGTAGACCTCCTGACAGTGTCCGTGTGCGGGCAGTCCGTTTGGTTCGGGGCAATCGCCCGGACTTGCTTCGGCAGTGCTGTAACCCGTCAGGTCGCTCTTGGTGGCAAAGAGCAGATACCGACCGTCGGGAGTGGTGTACCACTCGGCGTCCGGAATCAACGCCACCCACGGCGTAGGGCCCCAGCCGCTCAGGCTTTCCGTCGGATAATCGTTGCGACTCACCGTAGCTATATACACGGTCATGTGAGTATTCGTGTCATAGCGATAAAGGTCCGCTTCCCCCCCACCGATGCTCGCGGGAGCGCCGGCGGTGAGACGGCCGGAGGCGGTGAAGTAGACCGTGCTGCCGTCGGCGGATATCGCGGGCACTGTGAGGACACCAGCCCCTGCGCCAAATTCTCCGGCAGAGACGCGTGTCAACTTCCCAGCGTTTACGTCGTATTCGTAGAGCTCAGAGTCATGGACGCCGGCGTTGTCTTCGGTCAGCTCTCCTTGGCTGATGAAGAACACTCGGGAGCCGTCTTCGGAAGCACCGACATAGACGGCGGGATGGTTGGCGGTACTGTCGGGAGCGTTTTCTTCAGGCGCCGACAGCTCGGTGGTAGTGTTGCCGGCGCGCAGGTACAACTGCGGCGCATTGATCCCTTTGCCGTTCCAACAACCCCCCGTGCCTTCTTGATTCTCTGCGTAGGGATCGGGGGCCGTGAAGAACACTCGGGAGCCGTCAGCCGAGACGGCATTGTGGCTGGTGCCGGGAATGTGACTCTGACCGAGCATCGCCCCACACGGACTGACTGGAGCGCCTTCACTGTTTACGTTCAACAGATTCAACCCACTGCCGGAATATTCATATAGGGCAGCGCCACTGTCGCCTTCCGCGCCGGGGGCGAGCGTATGGTCGAGGCTTTCAAGCACCACATGGCCGAGATCGTGCGAGGCGCCGACGATATGCGTGTTCAGTTCTTCAAATTCGTTGTGCCCTGAGGGCGGATCGGCGTTGAGGGTTGCGTACGGTCCGCCCGGCGGGCCAAGGAGGCTGGTGAGGCTGGTGCCCGTGGGGCTGGCCACCGAGCCGACCTGGTCCTCCACACCAACCTCGGACAGATCGGCGGGATCGTAGACGTCGGGGGAGACGCTCTGAACCCCGAGCGAAGGCACGGCGAGCGGGGTGAAGGACCAGCCGCTGGAGCCGCGGGAGAAAACGTAGCCGTTTTCTCCGGAGGCCGGGGAGCTACCGAACGATGCGTAGCTCTTAAAGAGAAAGGCATCGCCGGATTCCGAGGCGGCGCCATATTCGGTCTCCGCGAATTCGTCGTGTGCACTTCCAGAAGGGGCGAACATATCTTCGGCGTCGCCCTTGTTTGGGGGAGTCAGCAGCTCGTAAGCCCTGTTGTCCGGAAGTCCAGGCGAGACGCGCGGAAGGGTCGTAAACGTCTGATCCGGACCGTCTGTCGTGCCCACTTCGTTGGTCGCGACGACGCGAAAATGATAGGCTGTGCCGGGAATCAGGCCACCGATGTGTTGCAGGACACTTGCATCGGCGCTGCCGGTCGAACCACCCGACCCGATGTCCACAGGTGTTGTGGGTACCGTCGTGCCCGCCGCATAAGGGTCTTCCGCCGCGGGCTCGTAATGAGCCTGGTCGACGTATTCAAACCGGTAGGTGGTGTCAGCGCCCAGGGGGTCGATAAGCGCGTGCACGTCGGCAAAGCCGGACGAGAGATTGTCCTCTGTGGTCGAGTCGATCTGGGGCGCGTGGGGCACGGTGAACTCGAGCGCCGCCGTTTCTCCGGTGCCACCGAGCGCACCGGACGTAGTCGCGAGTAGGCGGTAATGGTAGGTAATGCCTGACTGGACGTGGTCCGTAATTTTTGCGTAAACGGGATGGTATTCGGAATCGGCAGGGAGCGAGGTCGCCGCCGGTACGCACGGGGCCGTGCCGCCGGAGCTGAGATCAGAGAAGCCCGTAGCCTTGAAGGCCGCGTCTGTGACGTACTCAAAGTGGCAATCGTTGAGGGCGAAGCCCTCGGGATCGACAAAGCCATTCAGAACAACGCTCGCAGCCTTTGCTTCGGTTACCTCGGCGGACTTGAAGCTCGGGAGGAAGTGGCCGGGGCCAAAAACATCGACGACTCCTGTGATGCTGTCAACGAGATAGAGGTCGCCGTGAGAGTCGACCGCCATTTCGGTCGCGCGATTAAGCAGATGACCTTCCGAGGTTTCCAGGATCTGGCTGACGAAATGCCCAGTTGAGACTTCGAATTCATCGACGGCGCCTTCGTATCCGGTTTTGTGGGGCGCCACTTCACGGGATTCTGCTACAGAGACGAGCAGATGATCACTGGCAGAATCGAACGCAACTCCGTAAATCTTGCCTCCGAACCCGTCTTCGTAGTGCAGTCCATTCAGACCTGGGGTTTCTTCACCGCGAAAGGTACGCAAGAACGCCCCGCTGGGCGCGTACTCGTCCACGACAACCCCACCCCCCGTGACGGCGTTGTCCACGGAATAGATATCCCCGTGAGAGTCGACGGTAACGGCAGAGGGCTTGGACCAGAATTCGATAGAACCTAGCTGTTCCCAATTACCGCTTGCGGTACCGTGGATCTCATTTCCTAAGATGTACGGCGCCGACGCGGTGAAGTTCTTAGGGCTACCAGACGCGCTGAACTTCTCGATCCCCGGCACAGATTCGTCTCCGTACGGAGGCTTGGGGTTGGTCGACCCATGATCCACGTACACCGTTCCAGCGGAGGGTTCGTTTGAGTTGTCGACGGCGACGGAAGGGCGGCCAAAAGCCTGCCATCGCTTGGTAAAGGTGCCACCGTTGTCGAAAACTTCTACGGCACCGACCCCTTCGCTGTTTGCGACATAGAAGTTGCCGCTCGTATCGATCGCGAGATTTCGCGGAGGAGAGGTGCCATATATCGGCGGTTCGGCGCCTTCAACTTCAAGGGTTTTAAGAAAGACGCCCGCGGAATCAAACTGATCGAGCCGAAATTTGCCTTTTTCGACGGTCTTGGTCTCGCCGATCCAGAGCTTGCCTGCGGGATCTATGGACAGACCACCGGGCCCGGCAAGGGGACCGGCGGGTGTTTCGGTGATCTCGCGAAGAAATGGCCGAGTAAAACCAGCGCAGGCAACGGTCGGCGCGATAAGTCCGAGCGTAATTGTCGCGCATAGGGCGGTAAGGGCGGGGCGACATTTCACCGTGACACCTCTCTTTTGAGGGCTTATTTAGCACACCATGATGGTGGTCGACGATCATCGACGCTGTCCAGCCCGCTGTGGCCCGGACGATGTGCGTTTGTCCGGGCTCGGCTGGGCGTCGACAGACGTAGCGTGACGCCTATTTTGCGGTCACAGCCCACGTTCCAAACCCGGAGATAGGTTCTTCTTCTGCCTTTGGCACAAAGATCAACGCCGCCCCGCTTGCATCGGATCCTTCGTTCCCCGAGGATGGCTTGAGGATCTCGGCAAATTCGCCCGCAAGCTGGCCTTCGTAAACACATAGATTGCCCTTTTCGGCAAGCGGCACCGGGGCGGTGCCTTGGCATGCAGCCGGTCCCGTACCGCCTTCCCATTCGCTTTTCTTGACGAAGTGCACGCTCCCCGCAGCAAGTGGTTCAGCCAGCGGAATATTGTATGAGAGCGAAGTAAGAGCGCCTACGTTCTTGAATGAGCCAAAGGACCACACACCTGTCTCGGTCTTTCCAGAGGGCAGCGTTTCGGTGAACCCGGTCGTCCCGTTTTTGCCGTTTTCACCGTTGCACGCATACGTCGTGCCGTCGGTCGCGACGAACTTGGAGCCACCAGCTTTGCAGTTGGCGCCCGCCGGCTCGGCGCTGCTCGATACGCTCACGCCGTCTTTGCCGTTGGTGCCGTCTTTGCCGTCAGTCCCGTTGCTGCCGTCTTTCCCGGCCGCCCCTGCTGCGCCCTGCGGTCCCGCCGGTCCCTGCGGTCCGGGGGCTCCGCTCTTCCCGCCGGCGCCTTTCAACGAAGCGAGCACGCTCGGCTTGATCTGCTTCGTCGAGGTGATCACATACTTGCCGGCGGCATATGCCCCGCCGGTGATCGTGAACACCAACGCGATTGTCACCGCGACGTTGGCATATGTGAGGCGTCTGCGTAGGACTGAAAGCATTACATCCCTCCCGTGGAGATCGATACAAGACACAGTGCACATTGGACATCCGGTCCAACGCGGCGGAAGAGCGATTTGGAGGCCGAGAGCGCGCCTGACGCGCGCATAAAGCCGGACCGGCCGTGCTGGCCGGCGAAGCGCGACGCGACGCCGCGAGGGATGGTCCTCTCCCTACCCATCATGACGGCGATGATGCAGCGCGCCGGCTCGCGCGACAATCCCCGGGTAGAAGGTTCTAGATTGTGAATACCCGCGTGCCCGTCACAAACGTGTAAGTAGGAACTCCCAAATGGTATGAGAGAACGTGACAGGGCCCGCTGTCATGCACTGGACCTCTCGTAAACAACGTGATACGTTATTCTCAGCCATGGGAGAGGTGGTTGCCACGGAGGCGAGCGCCGCAACGTTGCGCTCGCCGGTCAGCTGGGGGTTGTTGGGTCTGGTGATCCAACGTCCGAGCTATGGCTATGAGCTCGTGCAGCGGTTCGAGCGCACCTACGGCGACGCGCTGTCACTGTCGAGCCCGTCACAGATCTACACCGCGCTCGACACGCTCGCGCGCAGAGGGCTGATCGAGGAGCTGCCGGTCGAGGACGCACCGTCGAGCGTCGTGCGCCAACCCAAGCTCCACTACCGGGCCACCGCCCGCGGCGTCGGCGACTACCAGGGATGGCTGATCTCCCAGATCGACGACGAGCGCCGCCGCTCGCGGCTGTTCGCCCATCAACTAGCGATTCTGCCCCCCGACGCGGCCCTCGCGGTGATCGAGCGCTACGAGCAGGCGTGCCTGCGAGAGGCGAGCGCCGCGACGATCCCAGACTCGGACGGTTCCTACGCCGGGGGCGCGGACGGGCTGATCGCCCGGCTCCTGTCCGAGAACGACCGCCTGGCGCTCGGAGCGAAGCTGTCCTGGATCGAATATCTGCGGCGCGAGCTCACGGCGCCGGCGCCCGGACGGGCCTGAGGCGATGACCCTGCTCGCGCTCGAAGAAGTCAGCCGCCGGCGCCGGCACGGAGGGCGCGAGCTGCCGGTCCTGCGCGACGTGTCACTGCGAGTGGACGCGGGTGAACTGGTGGCGATCTGGGGCGTGCGGCGCTCCGGGCGCTCGACGCTGCTGCGCGTCGCCGCCGGAGTGGAGCCACCCGACACGGGCGTCGTGCGCTTTCAGGGGCGCGAGCAGGCGGGCGACGGCCGTGCGCTCGGCGCCGGGGTCGGGTTCTGCCGGCGCGCTCCGCGAGGCGGCGAAGGCCGGACGGTCCTCGAGGAGCTCGTGATCGGTCAGCTGGCGTGCGGCGTCGCCCCGCGCCTGGCACGCGCGCGCGCCTGGGAGGCGCTGCGGCGATCCGGCGCCGGGGACTGTTCAGCGCGCGGACTGCACGAGCTCGACGGAGCCGAGGAGGTGCGCGTCGCGCTCGCTCGCGCGCTTGCGCCGGGACCGTCACTGCTCGTGATCGACGAGCCGACCGGCGGCGTCGACCTGCTCCAGCGCGACGGGATCCTGTCGCTGCTGCGCTCACTCGCCGACGAGGGGACCGCGATCCTGATGAGCACCGGGGAGAGCACCGGGCTGTCCGGCGCCGATCGCGCGCTGTCGCTGTCGAACGGCGAACTGAACGGCAGCGCCGCCCCCGAGCTTGCGCCGGTGATTCCCCTGCGCCGGCTGGCGAGCGCGTGATGGGCCGCCGACCGATCGCGGGTCTTCCGCCACGCGCCGTTCGCTAGCGTCATGGCCGTGCTCGAGCTCGAGCGGGTCGTAAAGCACTTCCGCGACGGCGCGCAGCCGGTGCGCGCCGTCGACGACGTCAGCCTCACGATCGAGCCGGGGGAGGTCCTCGCGCTGCACGGGCCCAGCGGCTCGGGCAAGACGACGCTGCTGCTGCTGATCGCCGCCCTGCTCGCGCCCGAGCGGGGCTCGATCCGCTTCGATGGACGGGAGCTGACCGGGCTGTCGGAGAACGAGGCCTGCGACTACCTGCACCGCGACGTCGGCTTCGTCCACCAGAGCGCACAGCTGATGCGCCGCGTCTCGGCGCTCGAGAACGCCTCGATGAAGCTGATGCTCGGCGGGGTCGGAGCACGCGAGGCACAGGCGCGCGCGCTGCCGTGGCTGCAGCGTGTCGGCCTCGGGGATTCGCTGGAGCGCACGCCCGAGCAGCTTTCCAGCGGAGAGCGCCAGCGCGTGGCGGTCGCGCGTGCGCTGGCGGGCGAGCCGCGTCTGATCCTCGCCGACGAGCCGACCGGCAGCCTCGACAGCGCTCGGGGCGCAGAGATCGTGCGACTGCTGGCCTCGCTCGCGCACGAGCGGGGGGCCGCCGTGCTGCTCGTCACCCACGACCTGGAGGCGGCCTCGATCGCGGACCGGCGCTGCACGCTGCGCGACGGCAGGCTGACGGAAGGGCCGCTCGCAAAGCAGCCGCGCAGCCCGTCGGGATATCACCCACACTCGCTGATCCTGGGGAGATGAGGATGTCGCGCCGGCAATCGCCGCGGGCGCTGATGCGTCCCTACGCCATGCTCTACCTCTACCGGCGCCGGCTGCGCGTGCACGCCGTGCCGGAGCTGCTCGCGGGCCTTGGCGTGGCGATCGCCGTGGCGCTCGTGTTCGCGACGATCGTCGCCGGCGCCAGCATCTCCGGCTCGGCCGGCGAAGCGGCCCATACGGTCCTTGGGCCCGCGAGCCTGCAGATCGGAGCGCGCGGCGCGGACGGCTTCGACGAACGCCTGCTGGCGCGCGTCGAACGCCTCCCCGGCGTCAAACAGGCCGCTCCCCTGCTCGAGCAGACCGCGACGCTCGCCGCGGCGGGCGGGCGGCGCGTCACGGTCGACCTGGCCGGCGCCGACACGAGCCTCGTCGTGCTCGACGGGCTCGCCCATACGCTGCCGACCTCGACGCTCTCCGCGGGCGGAATCGGGCTCTCGGAGACGACCGCGCGGGCGCTCGGCATCGCCGCCTTGGGGTCACGCGCGGGCGCGGGTACCCCGGTGTCGCTGCTGCTGCGCGGGCGGACCTACCGGCTGAAGGTCTCGGCGGTGCTGGGCGGCGAAACGTTCGGGGCGCTCTCGCGGGTGACGGTCGCGGTCATGCCGCTCTCCCAGCTGCAACGGCTCGCCGGCCTGCCCGCGCGAGTAACCCGCATCCTGGTGCAAACCCGGCCGGGAGCCCAGACGGCGGTGCGCGCGAGGCTGCGGGCGCTCACCGGCGGGCGCCTGACGGTCGCCCCGGCCGGCGAGGACCTCGCGCTGCTGCGCCAGGCACTGGGACCGAGCGATCAGGCGAGCGCGTTCTTCGCCGCGATCAGCGCGCTGCTCGGCCTGCTGTTCGCGGCGGCCGCGCTGCTGCTGACGGTGCCCGAGCGACGCCGGGCGATCGCCGACCTGCGCCTGATCGGCGCGCGGCGCAGCGCGATCGTCCAGGCGTTCATGTTCCAGGCCCTGTGCCTGGGGATCGTCGCCTCGGCGGTGGGAGTGCTCGGCGGATACGCGCTGTCGCTGGGGATCTTCCACCAGTCGCCGGGCTATCTCGCGGAGGCGTTCACGCTCAGCGCACACACGATCATCACGACGCGACCGCTGCTGCTGGCGTTCGCCGGGGGGGTGCTGGTCACCTGCCTGGTCGCGCTGGCGCCACTGGCGGACCTGCGTCGCGGACGGGTGCTCGACGCCGTCTACCGCGAGAACGGCGTGCCGGGCAACGCGCTCGCCCCCGCGACCCAGCGCGGGCTCGCGCTCACCGCGGTGAGCCTGCTGGCGTTTGCGACCGTGCTGTTCGCGCTGGCGCCCTCGCGCGCACTGCTCGCGAGCGCGGCGCTCGCGCTCGCGACGGTCCTCGTCGTCCCGTTGACGTTCGCGGGCGTGTTGCGCGTCGGGGCTGCGCTGGGCGAGCGCATGCAGGGGCTGACGATCCTGCCGGTGGCGCTCTCCTCGCTGCGCGCGACGACACTGCGCTCGCTCGCGCTCGCGGCCACCGGCGCCGTGGCGCTGTTCGGCAGCGTCGCGCTGGGGGGAGCGCGCAACGATCTGCTGCGCGGGATCGAAGGGTTCGCCCGCAGCTACTCCGCCGACGCGCCCATCTGGGTTGGCGCTCCGGGCGACAACCAGGCGGTGGTCGGCTTCCGGGCGGACGGACTCGCCCGGCGCATCGCCCGCGTGCCGGGGGTGGCGGGCGTAGGGGACTTCCAGGGAGGCTTCCTGCAGCTGGGCGGGCGCCGCGTATGGATCATCGCCCGCCCACCGGGCGCAAACCGGAGCGTGCTCGCAAACCAGACCCTGCAAGGGGGCGGGGCGGCGGCCGCGGCGCGTCTGGGCGAAGGCGGCTGGATCGCCATCTCCAAGCAGCTCGCCGAAGAACGCCATCTCGGCGTCGGCGGCACGCTCGCGCTGCCGACGCCAACCGGCATCGCCCGTCTGAAGATCGCCGCGACGACGACCAACCTGGCGTGGAGCCCCGGCGCGATCTTCATGAGCACCGCCGACTACACCCGCCTGTGGGCCGGCGCGACGCCGACCGCACTCGCCGTCACCCTCGCGCCGGGCGCCGGCGCAGCGCGGGTGCAGCGCCTGATCGAGCGTGCACTCGGGCCGGCGAGCGCTCTGCAGGTGACGACGGCCGCGGCTCGCGAGGCGAGCATCGACGCTTTGACGAACGAAGGGCTCGATCAGCTCGGGGAGATCTCGACGCTGCTGCTGCTCGCCGCGATCCTCGCGATGGCCGCGGCGCTCACGTCGGCGATCTGGCAGCGGCGGGCAGGGCTGGCCGGTCTGCGCCTGTCGGGCGCCAGGCCCCATCGCCTGCGGCTGCTGCTGGCGACCGAATCGGGGCTGATGCTCGGCGCCGGCTGTCTCACCGGCGCGCTGACGGGCATCTACGGCCAGCTCGTGATCGACGGCTATCTGGCGCACGTGACGGGCTTTCCCGTGGCGAGCCTCGGCGCGAGCCTGCGAGCTCCCGAGATACTCGCGCTCGTGATCGCGCTCGTGATCGCGCTCGTCGCGGTGCCCGGCTACGTGGCCTCGCGCGTGTCCCCGAGGCTGGCCTTCAATGAGTAGTCCTCTCACGCTCACGACCGGCCGGCGGGCCTCGGGCGCGCCGATGCGCACGGAGCGCGACGACGATCACACGTTCTCGGACCCCCGTCTCGTTGCGGGCGGCGCCCTCGCGCTGATACGCGCGAACGCTCGCTACTGGAGCACGGTCGCACCGCTCGTGCGCTCCCAGCTGGCGCTCTGGGAACGCCGAGCACGAGCGATCCCCGACCCCGGGCCGAGAGCGCTCGCGACGAGCAAGCTGGCGCAGGAGCGCTTCAACGTGGAGGCCGCCGCGACGCTCTCGACTCTGGCCCCGCGGGCGCGGCGCGCGGACGCCGTCACGGCGAGCGTGGCGCTGCAGGTCATGTATGACTACCTCGACGCGCTCACCGAGCGTCCGCTCGTGCAGCGGCCGCCGGGAGAGCGACCGCGCGAGGAGCGACGGGCGCTGATGCGGGCGCTTTCGGACGCCGTCGCTCAAGATGCCCTCGCGCCGGGCGAGGGCTACCGCGGCGACGCTCGCGGCTCGCGGGACGGGGGCTACCTGCAAGCGCTCGTAGAGACCGTGAGGCGGTCGTTGGCGCGCTTGCCGGCGGCGAGGGCGATCGACGAGGTCGCCCAGCGAGCGGCCGCCCGCTGCGCGCAGGCACAGCTGCTCAGCCACACCTCCGCGAGCGCCAAGGAGGCCGCGGTGCGACGGTGGGCGCCACGAGCGGCAACCGACGGTCCGCTCGACTGGCCCGAGCTCCTCGCCGGGGCGAGCGCGTCGGTGCTCGGACTGCACGCCCTGATCGCCGCTGCGGCCGACGAGCGCACGACGCGTGCCGAGGCAGAGCGGATCGACGCGGTCTACCTGTCGATCGGAGCGCTGAGCATGCTGGACAGCCTGGTCGACCGTGAGCAGGATCGCGCCGACGGCCGGTGGGGGTATGCGGACTGCTATCAGAGCCCCGAGCAGATGGCGCGGGCGCTCGCGGACGTCGCCCGTGGCGCGGCTCGGGACGCGCAGACCCTGCCGCACGCGGCTCATCACACGATGACGCTGGTCGGCGTCGTCGCCTATTACGCCTCCGCGCCCACCGCGAGGAGCCCGTTCGCGCGAGGAGCGTTCGCGCGTCTGCACGACGAGCTGCGACCGCTGATCGTGCCCACTACGGCGCTCATGCGCGCCTGGCGGATGGCAAAGTCGGCCAGAGATCGATCGAAGGCGATCGAGATAGAGACGTGAGACCAGCGACATCACCCGATCTACGGTCCCTGAGGGGCGTCTTGGCGATCCTCGCGACCCTGTCCGCGGCGGGCGCGTGGGGAGCGCTCGTCGCAGGGATCGCTCGCGCCGCCCACGACGTCGCGCCCTCGCGGACCGTCCGCGCGGCCCTCGCGGCGCAGGCGCTGAAAGCGAGCGACACCGCCCACCTGCGCTATCTGTCGGCCTCGGGGTCGCTCCTGTTCGAGGAAGGCCAGGCCTCCGGGACGCTCCCGGGCAGCATGCGGGTGCACTTCAGCGTCGGCGCGACGTTCAGCGGCAGCTTCACGATCTACACCAGAGCCGGATCGATCACGGGGCGCGGCGGCGCCACCCCGCACGGCTCCGGCGTGTACGAAAGCTTCGCCGGCTCGCTCACCGTGACCGGCGGCAGCGGCCGTTACGCGCACGCGCACGGACGCGCTCAGCTGTATGGCACGTTCAACCGCAACACGTATGCGCTGCTGGTGCAGACGGTCGGCACGCTCCACTACTGACGGGAGGACGTGACGCGAACGAGAACCGTGCCCTGGAGGACCGCGCTGCGGGCGGCGCTGCTGTGCGCCTGCCTGACGGCGGTCGCACCCGCGCGGGCGCACGCCGGCACCACGGCCACGCTCAACGCGGCGTTTGCCCCCGAGCGGCTCGGGCGGCGCAGCACGCTCGACTTCGGGTTCTCCTTCTCGGCCCCCGCCGGACAGGTTCCGCCGCCGTTGACCCAGATCGAGCTGCGCTACCCGAACAACCTCGGGATCGCGCTGAGCGGCCTGGGGCTGGCCACGTGCACCGCGGCGATACTCGAAGCCTCGGGTCCATCGGCATGCCCGAGCGATGCGGTGATGGGCCACGGCCAGGCGCTCACCGGGATCGTCCTCGGCAGCACGATCATCACCGAGAGCGCCCCGATCACGGTCCTGCGGGCGCCCGACGAAGAAGGCCGCATCGAGCTGTTGTTCTACTCGGAAGGCACCACCCCCGTGAACACCCGCATCGTCTTCCCCGGCCTGCTGCTGCCGGCCTCGGCGCCGTTCGGGGGGCTGGTGAGCATCGGCGTCCCGCTGGTCCCGACGCTGCCCGGCGCGCCGTACATCTCGGTGATACACCTGCGTGCCACGCTCGGACCGATCGGGGTCACCTACTACGAACAGGTCGGCTCAAGGACGCTCGCCTACCAGCCCCGGGGGATCCTGCTGCCGAACAGATGCCCGAGCGGCGGGTTTCCGTTCGCGGCCGAATTCCGCTTCCTCGACGACAGCGTCGCGGACGCCGGCACCGCGGTGCCCTGCCCGCACCCGCACAAGCGCCCGGGCGCCTCGCACGGCTGAGGGTCCGGCGCGGACCGCCGGACAGCCCCCATGGCGCTCACGATGCACCGACGGGTGTGGTGAGCGGCGCCGGCTGCAAACCGATGCAAGGACCGGCTGTGGCTCACCCGCGAAAGCCCGCGACGGCCCGATCCGGCATCTCGGGGAGCTCAGCTCGCGCGCGGGTCGAAATGCTTCCTGACCAGTGACGCGACGTCCCGGATCGCCCACTGTCCCGGCGGATCGCGGGGGGGATCGACGCCGCACAGCACGAGCGGGGCCAGCGAGTCGCAGGCGTGCAGCGAGCCGTGCGAGCCGCCGCCCACGTGCGCGGCGCCGCCCCAGTCGAGGAACTCGTAGCCGGGGGCGGCGGACAGCAGGATCTCGCCCGAGGTTGGGCACGTCAGGGCAGACCACAGGCGGGCCAGAGCGTCGGGGTAGGCTGGCGTCGCCAGCGTGTTGTCGGCGTGCACGGACGCGTCGAGCACGGACAGCTCGCCGTCGAGATGCCAAGAGGCGCCCCGCGCGTCGCGCAGGTCCCCGCCTGGGGCGAAGCGCAGCTCGCCGCGATCCGGGCTCGACACGACCCCCTCGGTGGGGCGATCGTGCGCGTCGTGCGCGAGCCAGGCGACGAGGTCGACGCCCTCGAGCGTCAGTGCGCGGGTGAGCACCGACGCGCGCATCGCGTCGCGGGTCTCGGGGGCCAGCGCGTAGACCATCGCCGCGCGCTGGGAGGGGCAGACGGCGATTTGGGGCTCGGGGTCCTCGCGGGAGCGGGCCGAGGAGCGCGTGCCGGTCAGCGCGCCGAGGAGGTTGGCGCCGTCGGGCTGCAGCACGCCCAGCTCGGACAGCTCGGACTGGAGTGAGATCGTGGCAGTGACCGGCGCCTGCGAGTGGTCGGCCATCGCGATGAACGCGTGCTCGGCCAGGAACGCGTCGACTCCGCCCGCGGCCTCCATCACCCGCGCGAGCTGCAGGTCGGCGGCGGCGATCGAGGTGAGCTGAGCGTCGGGACCGTGCTTGTGCGAGTGCCAGTCGTTGTCGGGCAGGGACAGCAGCAGGAAGTCGAACAGGTCGTGCTCGACCAGGTACGCCGACACGCAGCCGGAGTGGCGGTCGCGCACGCCGGGCATGCCGAGCGTCGAGCGGCAGCCCGTTCGCCGCGAGGCGAAGACGTCGGCGTAGAACAGCTCGCGAGGACCCATCACGGGGTGACGCGCGAGCGTCGAGGAGAGGAACCGCGCGAGCGTGGTGTCACGCTGGGGCTCGTGGCGGTGGCGTCCGCGGTACATCAGGTAGGTCGTACCGGCCGTGCGCACGTCGGCGTCGTCGAGGGTCTCGAACACGGTGAGGGTCCGCGGGGAGAGATGAGCGCGGTTCATGTTGTAGACCGTGTCGGTCAGCTGGCGGGGTATCCCGAACCGCTGGGCGGCACGCAGGCTGGAGCCGTACTCCACGTAGCGCGACTCCTCGCGCGAGTACCAGTTCATGCCGGGGATGTGGTGCTCGTCCTGCGCGGCGCCGGTGACGATCGAGGCGGCGCACACGGGCGTGACCGACGGGAAAGCGGCGACGCAGTCGGGGATGTGGAGGCCGCGCTGCATCAGCGCCTGGAGCACGGGCGCGGCGCCTGACTCGGCGGCGCGGACGAGCATCTCGGGCGCCATCGCGTCGATCACGCAGAGCACGAGCTTGGGGGGATGAGCGCTCACGCTCGGGGGCGAACGTCGGGGTGGCTGTGGGTGGGTAAGCCGGGAGCCGGTCCTGTCATCCCTTGCGGTCCAAGCCGCTTACGACAGCCGCCGGCGTTGCGGGGGCGCTTGAACGGCATCAACGGCGCAGGATGCGCAGACCGGCATAGCGATCGTCCCCACCCCGGGCCCGACCGCGCCACAGAAACCAGGCGAGCAGCGCGAGGGCGATGTAGCCGAGCGGGTGCACGAGCACGACGAGTGCGGCGAGCAGCAGCGAGGCGGCGTCTAGGTACACGGTCACGGCTTCGCGTGCCGCACGGTCGGGGAGGCGGCGTCGAGCCCGGGCGATGACGGGTCCGGACACATATTGAGCTAGGGCGGCGGCGGCGGCGCCGCCGATCAGGCCCGGCCAGGAGGCCTCCCCGTGCGCGGCGAGCGTGCCGGCAAACAGCAGCGCGCCCGCGCCTGTGCTGAGGCCCCCGATCGAGGCGGCAAGGGGGTCGATCCGTTGCGTGCGCCTCGCGCGAACGTCGGTAGTGGGCTCGAATCCCAGCGACAGCTGGAGCGCGTACGCAAGCACCAGCGCCACGGTGACGATCAGCAGCCACCAGTCGGACTCCAGGAAGTGATACGCGCCGCCGGCAGACCCGAACCCGACCCCCAGCGCACCGGAGGTGGCAAGCGCACCGGCGAGCAGCAGCGGTAGGAATGGGCGCAGCCCGCAGGCGGCGGCGAGGCCGAGGCCGAGGCCAATGTAGAAGAAGGCGCCGTTCATGGGTGCGTCCGGCTTGTCGCGGACGGGAGGTTCATCGGATGGCGGTCATGCGTGCGTTCGTGCAAAAGCGCGTGTCGAGGTAGGTGTATGGGTGCGCTACCGTGCGTGGATGCGCGGGCGGGACGATAGACGACGCGCCCGACCGGCGGCACACGAGCTGGCGCGCTACGAGGCGCTGTTCGCGGCGCGCACGCGCGGGATGAAAAGCTCGGCGATGCGCGAGATGATGGCGCTGACCGAACGCCCGGACGTGATCTCGCTCGCGGGGGGGCTGCCGGACACGAGCACGTTCGCGCCCGAGCTGTACGCGAAGCTGATGGCGCAGGTCGCCGCCGAGTCCACCGCGCGGGCGTTGCAGTACGGCCCGACTGAGGGGATGGCGGCCGCTGTCGAGTGCATCGTCGAGGTGATGGCGCAGGAGCAAACGGCGATCGACCCCGCGAACACGATCGTGACGACCGGGGGCCAGCAGGTGATCGACCTTGTCTGCAAGGCGCTGATCGACCCGGGCGACGTGATCGTCGCGGAGGCGCCCACCTACCCCGGCGCGGTGCCGACGTTCGGGGCCTACCAGGCCGACGTGGTGCAGATCGAGATGGACGCCGACGGCATGCCGATCGACGAGCTGGAGAGCGTGCTCGACCGGCTGGCGCGAGAGGGTCGGCGGCCGAAGTTCGTCTACACGATCCCCAACTTCCAGAACCCGGGCGGGGTGACCATGTCGCTTCCGCGACGGCGACGGCTGGTGGAGGTCGCGCGCGAGCGCGAGCTGCTGGTACTGGAGGACAACCCGTACGGGCTGCTGCGCTACGAAGGCGAGCCGCTGCCGACGCTGTACTCGCTGGACGCCTCGCTCGGCGCCGGGGGCGGGGGCGGCGACGGGGTGTCCTCGGACCTCGTGGTCTACCTGGGCACGTTCTCGAAGATCCTCTCTCCGGGACTGCGCCTGGGCTGGGCGGTGGCGCCGCGGCCGGTGCTGGAGAAGCTGAATCTCGGCAAACAGGGCGCGGATCTGTGCAGCTCGCCGATGACCCAGCTGTTCGTCTCGGCCTACTTCGCCGAGCGCACCGCCGCGGGCGGGCCGGCGTGGATCGAGTACGTGGAGCGCCTGCGTGAGCTGTACCGGCGCCGGCGGGACGTGATGTTTGAGGCGCTGCAGGAGCACTTCGGCGGCAGGGCGAGCTGGACGCGGCCTCAGGGCGGGCTGTTCGTCTGGGCGACGCTCGACGGGGTGGACACGACCGACCTGATGGGGCGCAGCAACGGGGTGGCGTTCGTGCCGGGGCGCTCCGCGTACATGGACGGTCGCAGCGGCTCGAGCTCGATGCGGCTGAACTTCGCGGGCGTGCCGGACGAGGACATCCGCGAGGGCATCAAGCGGATAGCGGCTCTCGTCGACCCCGATACGGGACTGCTCGGGACGGACAGTCCCCCCTCGCGCGAATCGGCCGAGCCCGCTGGCGACGAGCGCATCGATCTCGCCGACATCGTGGCGTTGCCTTCTCGCAGACAGCCCGAACCTGACCGCCGGCGACAGAATCGATGAGCGACATAGCCAAGAGGGTCGCGGTGCTCAAGGGCGGATGGGCGCTGGAGCGCACCGTGTCGCTGCGCTCCGGGGAACGTGTCCAGAAAACGCTGCGGGCACTCGGACATGAGGTCGTGGCGATCGATGTCGGGCCGGAGATGCTGGCCCAGGTGATCGAGGCCAAGCCGGATGTGGCATTCATTGCGCTGCACGGAGGAGACGGCGAGGATGGAACCGTGCAGGGATTGCTGGAAACGATCGGCATCCCCTATACCGGCTCGGGGCCGGCGGCGTGCATGCGCTGTACGGACAAGGCGCTGGCGAAGTACCTGATGCGCGCGGCGGGCATCCCGACTCCCGACTGGAGCGCCTTCAAGGAGAGCGCGGTCAAAGACCTCGGCGTGGTGGCTGCGCTGCCGTACATCGAGCGGAAGCTCGGGTTTCCGATGGTCGCCAAGCCGGCGCGTCAGGGCTCGGCGCTGGGCGTGAAGTTCGCGCACTCGAGCGATGAGCTGCCACCTGCGATCGTGGGAGCCCTGTCATACGACAGCAAGGTCGTGCTCGAGCGCTATGTGCAGGGACGCGACCTGGCGGTGTCGGTACTGGATGCGCAGACGCTGGGCGGGGAGCCCATAGCGCTTCCCGTGATCGAGGCGATCCCACGGGAGACGGAGTTTTACAACTACGAGTCGCGCTACGAAATCGGGATGACGACGTTCGTCTGCCCGGCAGAGCTGCCGGACGGCGTGACCGAGCGCGCGCAGGAGCTGGCGCTGGAGGCGTACAAGCTGCTCGGGTGCCACGGCGTCGCGCGGGTGGACCTGATGCTCGACGAGAACAGCGACGAACTGATGGTGCTCGAGTGCAACGTCGTGCCTGGTTTGACCGAAACGAGCCTCTTGCCGCTGGCCGCGGACGCGGCGGAGATCTGGCTGGATCTGCTCGTGGAGCGGATCTTGAACAGCGCGTTCACGCGCTGAGGGGCTCGCTCAGGAGTCCTCGCCAGCGGCGAAGTCCTCCGGGGTGACCTGGTCGAGGAACTCCTTGAACTTCTCGACCACGTCCTCGGACTCCTCGACGTCGTGCTCGAACTCGATCGCGGACTCGGCGATCACCTCCTCGGCGGCGAATATCGGCGCGCCCGAGCGCACCGCGAGGGCGATCGCGTCGCTGGGGCGGGAGTCGATCTCGAGCTCGCGACCGTTGACAGACAGGGTGATCGAGGCGAAGAAGGTGTTCTCGCGCAGCTCGGTGACCGACACCTGGGTGCATTTGGCGTCGAGCTCGCCGAGCACATCGACGAGCAGGTCGTGGGTCATCGGGCGCGGCGTGCCGGCCCCCTGGAGCTTCATCAGGATCGAGGCGGCCTCGGGATGGCCGATCCAGATCGGCAGAAACTTGTTGCCGTCAGCGGTCTTCAACAGGACGATCGGCTGCTTGCCGACCATGTCGAAACTGACGCCGTAGATGACCATCTCCTGCAAGGCAAAAGTCCTCTGAGAGTGGGTAGCAGCTTCAGAGTATAGGTACACGTCGGGGGCCGATCGACCTGCGGGCCGGCTCCCAGCGCGCCCGTCACAGCCCGCCGGACCGTTGCCGGCGCCACACCCAGAGCCTCAGCTCCGGTGGCGGAAGCTCCAGAGCTTGTTGCCGATGAAGTTCAGCGGGGTGGAGGCCGCGACGGCGAGCGCCTCGGCCGGCACCTTGGCGAGTCCGGCGCCCTCGACGAACAGCGTCAGCAGGAGGAAGCCGAAGCCGGCCGCCACGAGGCTGACCACGAAGAAGCGGACCGCCTGGAAGCGCACGCTGCCGGCGGCCGCGTCGAACGTCCAGTGGCGGTTGAGCAGGAAGTTGTTCGTCACCGCCACCAGCCACGCCAGGATGTACGCGGCGCGGTAGTCGATCGCGAGCGCGTGCACGCACAGCGCGTAGACCGCGACGTTGACCACGAACCCCGTGGCCCCGACGAGGCCGAACCGGATCAGCTGCAACCAGTTGGCAGGACGGCGCATCCCGTGCAGGAGGCGGGTGTGCGGGCGGATCTCCACGGACGCCGGAGTGCTTGCGCGAGGGACGTCCACGACGGTGGCGTCGTCGTGCATCTGGTCAGGTTAGCGGCACGCGTGGGCGGATGCGACAAAGGCGCGTGGGCGCAGAGTACGCGACTGCTGCCACGGGGAGGACGGCGTGGACGCTAGCCTTTTGCGAATGAGGACCGCGAGGATGGCCGTGCTCGGCTGCCTGGCGACGGCGATGGCCGTCGGGGGTTGCGGGGAAGCGCAGGTCGGTGACCCGGCGGGCGCCGTCGTGCACGGATCGCCACCGGCGGGTGGGCGGAGCACGAGCGCTGGCGGGGGCGCCGCGCCGGGCGGCGGGGCCGCGGTCGCCGGTTCCGGGGCGGCGGCATCGGGGGCCGCCGGCAAGGGAGTCGCCGGCGGAGTGGTCGCCGGCAGGGGGGTCGCGCATGAGGTGGCGGACCCCGAAGAAGCCAAGAGCTTTCCCGTGCCGGCATCGGTGCATCATCGGTCCGCCAGCTCACCGAGCGTCGCGGGCGAAGCCGCGGTGGCGGCGGGCGCGCCGTCCGACGCCGAAGTTCGCCGCGAGCTGGGGGAAGAGGAACAGGCCAAGGCCCAGGAACGAGCAGCGCAACGGCGCGCGTTCACGCCGGTGGCGGGAGGCTTCTCGGTCGGCGGAAACGGCACGATACCGATCCCGATCAACGTTCCGGAAGCGGTGCAGCGGGTGATCGCCGGCGGCAACGCGATCGCCGACTTCCCCTACATCTGGGGTGGAGGGCACGCGTCGTTCGTCGCCAACGGGTACGACTGCTCAGGCTCGGTGAGCTACGCGTTGGCCGCGGGCGGCCTGCTCGGGGCTCCGCTCGTCTCGGGCGAACTCGCCGGTTGGGGGGAACCCGGTCCTGGACGCTGGATCACGATCTACGCCAATCCGGGCCATACGTTCATGGAGGTGGACGGCGTGTGGTTCGACACCGCGGGGCGCAGCGGGCCGTACGCCTCGCGCTGGCTCGTCTCGACGCCGCCCCTCGCGGGCTACGCGGTGCGCCACCCGCCGGGACTGTAGGGAGAGGCGGACAGGGCGCCCATGATCGCCGGGCTGAGCATGCTGATGACGAGCCTCATCGTTACCCCGTTCGCACTCGATGGGGAAGCCGCTGCTGAAACCGGCGGGAGCGGTGAGGCGATCGCGGTCGTGTCGGTGGTGTCGATCGTCGGTGGGTATCTGTTGCTGTACGCGCTGTGGCGGTACGTGTTCAGCGAGAAAGCCAAAGCCAAGCGCGGGGAATCGCCGGATCGCTCGGATCGAACTTGAGAGGACACGGCGTCACCTGACCGGCTCGAAGCCCAGACGGCGCCAGAACAGCGGCCGATCGGCGAATCGGCTCGCCGGTCAGGTTTGGGCTAATGCCCGCAGCCGGAGGAGGAGCTCAGTGCAGGGTGAGCTTGCTGAGGACCGTCGTGGTTCCGCCCCCGGCGTTGCGCAGGTTCAGTCGCAACATCAGCTGGACCCTGTGCAGGCGGCGCAAGCGCTTGGCGGTGACCTTGCCGAACTGAATCTTGAGCGTGTTGCGCCCGGCCTTGGTCGTCACGAGCAGCGCTTTGGCGATCACCACCTGTGCGGGCGTGCCCTGCGGCAGGCCGGTGGCGAGGGGACCGTGCAGGCCGATCCGGTGGGCGATGGACGCGGCGAGCAGGACTTCGAAGTGGCCGGTTACCTGCTGGCTGACGGAGTAGCGCACGACCAGACCCTTGCCCAGGGTCCTCGACAGCGAGCTCGACAGGACGGACTGGGTGGCGACGGGACCGGGGACGGGAGGCTTGGTGGTCGCGCCGGAGGAGGGGGGCGCATTGGATGAGGAGCCCGTGCCGGTCGCGCCCGAGCCGGCGCCCGGGGACGGCGAGGTCGGGCGGGGCGGACCGTCGACCGTGATCGGTTCGGTGACGCTGGCGGTGTTGCCGCCGGTGTCGGTGACGGTAAGGGTTACGTCGTAGGTTCCGCCGTACTGAAAAGCGTGGAATACGCTGGCGGCGCACGGTGATTCCCAGGGTTCGGCGCCGCAGGGCGAGATCGCCGGGGAGTTTCCGGCCGGCGCACCGGGAGCGAAGCCGGTTACGGTGGGGGTTTGGTCGCCGAAATTCCAGGTGTAGGTGGCGTACGTCGGCTTGGGTTTGCCTGCCGAATAGATGGTGCCCCAGTTGAGCGTGACGTTTGACTCCATGCCGTCGAAGCCGACGACTTCACCGGAGTTAACCGGATTGGGCAAGGTGAATTTTGGTTCGAGTCTAACCCCTCCTAGACAGGGGATTCCCGGATAGGGGAGCTTTAGCGCCGCCAGATTGAAGGCGTCGTTTAGGTAGTAGCTACCTGCACCCAGCGACTGGTTGAATAGTGTCCCGCCGAACGTTTCGGAGTTGGCGCTGACACTGCCACCCAAATCGCTTGTCGCGAAAAAGTTGCGGCACTCGTCCGTCACCTCGTCGCCACTGGGATCTCTCCAGGAGTCCAGCAACGGGTCTGTAACTATGTTCTGCTGCTCCGCGCCGATCTGGCTGACTATCAGGTCGGCCAGGCCTGTATCGCAATAGCCGTCTGGGCTGGGACATGACCCCTGATTGGGCTCCTGCTGATGAGGGCCGGCGAGCGCTTCTGCTTCTTCCTGCTTAGCTTTTTCTTCAGCGTTCTTTCCACTGAATTCTTCCACTTCCTTTTTGCTTTTTTCCTTTGCTTTCTCCCTTTCCTCGACCGGGTTGCTGCTCGGGTCCAGACCTCCATCCTGGCAGTCGTATGCCGGCACCTCATAACTGAGATGCCCGTCGCCGAGACCACCGGCGACCCAAGGGATGGCCGCATAGAGGATCGTGCTGGAGTCGCCACTTGGGAGGCTGTCGGGGTTGATATCTGAGTGATAGCTGCAGAAGCTGTTTTTGTAGTCTTTATACCCGGCAGGTTCTTTGGGGAAGACGGGTTTGACGGGTTTGACGGGTTCTGTCGGCGCTACGGGTTCAGCTTCAACGTCCGGTTCCCCTTCGGCTTCGTCTTTTGCTTTTTCTTTCTCGTACTTTTCAACTTCGGCTTTGTATTTTGCCTTTGCTTTTTCGTATATGGCCAGTTCTTTTTCGTACGTTTCCTGTTCTTTTTCGTACTTGGCCAAGCGTTCCGGATAGCTTTTCTTTGCTTCTTCGTATTCCGTTACTTCGGTAGTGGCGCCGCTAAAATCAGAGCAGTGGCCTTCCGGGCCGCCTTTGTCCAAGCAGACGGTGACACCCGGCGGCGTGAGCAGGTAGAAGATCGTGCCCATGCCCGTCGGAAGTTTGTGATCGGCGATGAAGAGCTTAAGCTCTGCTTCGATCTGGGTGTTGGTTATACACGTGATTGCAGCGGGTTCGCCCCAAGGATAGTTTGTGCCTTCCAGCGGGTTTGGGTCTACACAATTCCCGCTCGTCGGATACGGGTCGGTGTCGGTGTAGGGACCCTGGAAGACGGACGCGTAATCAGCATGATGGTGGGCGGCATCGGTGTACTGGGCGTCAACCGCGTAGACGCTTGCGAGGGAGCCGCTACCGGCTCCCAGGTTCTGGAAAAAAGTATTGATCAGACCCTGCCAATCACCGTGGTAGTTGTCCGTCGGGTCCCAGTAGATGGCATAGGTCTTGTTCGTGGGGAGTACCGGGGCGCCGCTTGAGTTCGCGAACTGCTTTGGTTCAGGGCCCGCCCCAACGTGCAGCGCGATACTGCGTGGCTGCAAGCCGACGGTCACTTCTTCCACACCCGAGCCCGTGGGCACCTTCCTCACCGCCGCGCCCGCAGACGCGGTGATCGTAAGGGACCAGAGCGCCGCCAGCGTGGCGAGGGTCGGCGTCGATCGAAACGAAACGACCGCGCGGAGGGCGGCCGGTAGCGAGAAGGGGCGGGAAGAAAGCCTCACGAACCCATCATCGGCAGAGCGCGTCGGATGCCTTAGTGACGGGATGTCGAGGTGCATGGCACGCCGCACGGACACCCGAAGGTCTCGTCGTGGACGTCTGTTCGACGCTACCACACGAGCGCGCAGGCATCCGGTACGGATCTTTGAAGGCAGCGGACCTTGTTAGACGCTGGGACCGTCGCGGTCGCTCGCGACGTAGCACGCGACTGCGTACACGTCCATACCAGCGAGGGGAAGCACATCGGCTGTAGTCCTCGCGGGCGGCTGAGGTCCGACCCCGATCGAGGGCTCGCGGCACGCGCCCCTTGGCCTATGGCCTGACGCCTCACTCGCTGCGCCGGGCATTTGCCTCGCTGCTGTTCGCGCTCGCAGAGACGCCCCTTCGTGATGGCTCACGATGCGGCACTCACGCCAGCGATCACGCCACGACAGATGGACCGCCGAGACAGCGAGCCCGTGCGCCCTTTAAGGCGCACGCCGTGCAGCGCAGCGACGGGCAGCGGTGGAGAAACCACCGCCCCTCTTGATCTCGTCAGCCGATCTCGTCGCCGGAACTCATTGAAACCTCCTATAGGGAGCCTCGGAATCCTGTGGACACAGTACCACACCAATCCCATGCGTCCTTCTCTGCAAGCTATCGGCCCGAGATGGCCTCTGCTTGATACGCGGACTGGAAGCGCTCACCAGTTCCACCTGACGATGATCCGCTCACCCACCTTAGGGTCCTGAATCACCTCGTCGTAGCTGATCCGTGCTCCGGGGGCGCGTTTTAGGCGCCCCAGGACGTTCAGGGGAGGACCTTCGCCTCGCTCAAGCCATAGCCCTTTGAGCTCTCTGCCCGGAGGCCAGATGACGCGCATCGACACGCGGGCGGTCGGGACGGAGATCTCCTTGGAGACTCGCTCGTCCGCGCTGAGGAATGAGTCCCCGAGCTCTCGTTCTGACTCGAACGTCATGATCTCGCCCCTGCGCCAGACTCGCTGCAGCGAGATTATGCGATAGATCCTTGAGCCCGGTCCAGGGAAGTCTCTCTGGATGATCGGGAGGTCGGTCATCGGCTCCCCCCTGGCGCCACCCTTGCACTCGTGTCTAAGGACTGTCCCCGACGGGTTGTACCGATACTCGTAGACCGAAAGGACCTCGTCCTGCATGAACTGCAGTTCCTTCGTGGTGGTGGCTTGGGCGTAGCTGCCGTCGGGCGCACTCACGTCCCAGACAAGCTGTTCATCCAAGACTTGCCATGGCTTATCGGCCCTGGCGATCATCAGGTTCTTTTCAAGCCGGTCGCCCTGAGCCTTGCGCTCCCTGCGCTCTCGAATCACGGAGATCGCCAGAGCAACGAGCAGTGCGATAGTGGCCTGTATCAGTTGTTTGGTGGTGATTTCGCCTGCAAAGGCCAGGCCGGTAACGACGATCGCCAGAGCAGCTGCGAGCACAAGCTCGAAGTAGTCGAGGAGGATATGTCCAGCCGTCCCTACAGCGACCTTTAGCCTCTGCATCGATCCAGACTACCGGGTTTTGTCGCCCATTCGGTCTATCCTGGGTGAGGACGTAATGGGCACACCACAGAACCTCACCGTAGCGATCTACGCCCCAACAGATGGAGGATCCCGGAACGGCGCGCCGGAGCGTCTCCACATCAGACGCTCGTGGAAGGCGGCATGGGCGGCTTCAGCGTCATCGAGACCGACCACCGCACTTTCAGATGAGAGCAACGGCTCCGCGATGACGGACGGACCGGATGGGCGATCCAGGACTCGAACCTGGGACCTCTTCCTTATCAGAGAAGCGCTCTAACCAACTGAGCTAATCGCCCGCGGGCGGGGGATTCTAGCGGCCGCAAACGCCGATACGACCCGCAGCCATCTGGTTCGAGGGCGCGCTTGCGAGCCCTGCGCACGATGGGGCTCGCGAGCACCTATACGATCTCGCGCGGGCGCAACCGCCGCGCCAGCTCGAGCGCCTCCTCGGGCGAGGCGAACGACATCTCCGCGCGGTATCCGCCGTCACGCGTCGGGTTGACCTGAACCTCCGCGCCCAGGGCCGCCGCGAGCGCGTCGGCGATCTCCCTCGCCGCCTGCTCCTGATCTGGATGGATGTCCCCTTCCGCCGCCCCCCGCTTGCCTGCTCGCCGTCGGCGTCCGGTCCCGGCGGCGGCGTTGGCCTCGCGCGCGCGCGCTTCGACGGTGCGTACCGACCATCCCTCCTGCACCGCCGAGCGCGCCAGACGGGCGCGCGCGCCGTGATCCTCGGCCAGCAGCAGCGCTCGCCCGTGTCCCTCGCTCAAGGCGCCCTCCTGCAGTAGCTCGATCACCTCGTCCGGCAGGTCGAGCAGCCGAACGAGGTTGCTGACCGCAACGCGCCCGCGACCGACACGGCGACCGACCTCCTCGCGGGTTAGCCCGAGCTCCTCGACCAGCGCAGCGCAGGCGCGGGCCTCCTCGATCGGGCTGAGGTCCTCGCGAGCCATATTCTCGATCAGCGCCAGCTCCAGCGCTTCGGCGTCGTCGCGGGGACGCACGAGCGCCGGGACCGCCGTGAGTCCCGCGATCCTCGCCGCACGCCAGCGCCGCTCGCCGGCCACGAGCTCATACGTGCCGCCCGGCTTGGGGCGCACCAGCACCGGCTGCAGTACGCCCCGCTCGCCCAGCGACCCCGCGAGCGCCTGCAGCGCGTCCTCGTCAAATCGCCTGCGTGGCTGCGTGGGGCTGGGTACGATCAGCTCGATCGGCAGCTCGCGCAACTCCTCCCCGCGAGCCACACCGCCCTCGGTTGAGACCGAAAGGATCGCCTCGAGCCCTCGTCCCATCCCCGGCTTCGGTCTAGCCACGGGCAGCCACCTCCCGGGCCAATTCGAAATACGCCTCGGCGCCGGCGCTGTGGGGGTCGTGGTGGGTCACGGGCAGTCCATAGCTCGGCGCCTCACCCACGCGCACGTTGCGCGGGATCACGGTCTCGAATACCAGATCCGGGAAGTGCTCCCGCACTTCCCGCTCGACGTCCCGTCCCAGTCGCGTGCGCGAGTCGTGCATGGTCAGCAGCATGCCCGCCACCGTCAGGCGCGGGTTCAGCTCGCGCTGCACCAGCGCCAGCGTGTCGAGCAGCCCCGCCAGTCCCTCCAGGGCGAAGTACTCGGTCTGTACGGGCACGATCACCCGGTCGGCCGCGACGAGTGCGCTCACCGTCAACGGCCCCAGCGAGGGGGGGCAGTCCAGCAGGATGTACTCGAACTGCGCCCGCAGGGGCTCCAGGCACTCGCGCAGTCGCTGCTCGAACCCATCGATGCGGGGCAGCTCCACGTTGGCCCCAGCCAAGCCGGCACCCGCCGGCAGCACCTGTAGGCCGGACACACTGCACTCCGTCAGGGCCTCAGCCGCGCTCGCCTCGCCCGTCAAGACCTCATACAGCCCCGGCGACTGCGTACGTGCCACGCCGAGCCCGACCGTCGCGTTCGCCTGTGGATCCACATCCACCAGCAGCGTCGCGTATCCCGCCTCGGCTATGCACGCAGCGACGTTGACGGCCGTCGTCGTCTTGCCGACGCCGCCCTTTTGGTTGGCGATCGCATAAACGGTGCCCATCGGGGACGGAAGCTATCAGCAACCAAGGGGGCGCTTGCGGGCCACTCCAGCTCGGCGGGGAAAGCGCGAGGCGGTCTCGGCCACCTTCTCGAACACGTGTAGATGGTGGTCGCGAGCCCCCCTGTATGGCTCGGTGTGGCGTATCTCCAGCATCCGCATGCCCAACTGCTCGGCCGCGCAGACCGCCTCCGTCTCCTGAGCCGGGTCGCGGCGACCGCGCCAGTCCACCAGCGAACCCCCCATCCGCAACAGGGGCGCCGCGTACTCGAGAACCACCGGTTGCGCCGCCAGTGCTCGTGCCACGACCACGTCATTGCGTCCCAGGCCCTCGCTCCACTCCTCGACCCGCGTCCAGACGACGAGCGCATTCTCGATCTTCGCGTGCGCGCACGCGCGCTCGAGGAAATCGCACTTGCGGCGTTGACTCTCGATCAGTGCAACCTCGGCGTCGGGCAGGGCAACGGCGATAGCCAGGCCCGGGAACCCGGAACCAGAGCCCAGGTCCGCGATGCTTGGGGCAGAGCGAACCCGATCGAGATCCAGCGCCGTCAGCGAGTCGGCGATGTGGATGTCCACGGCCCGCTCGGCGCCTCGCACCGCCGTTGGGGCGTGCTCGTCGGATTCGATCAGGTGCAACAACGCCCTGAGTTGAGACACCTGCATCTGGCTGAGGCTGTGGGCCGCCGTCAGGCCCTCGTCGGGAAAGGCCGTCATTGCGCGACACCGCACCGGATCGGGCCCAAGTGTTTTCCGTGAAACACTCCGCCTCGCCCCTACTGCTAACGGTTTCAATCCGAGAGCGGGGAGACCACCAACCGCCGCTCAGGCTCCTCGCCCTCGCTGTGCGTCTCCACATCTCCGCGATCGCGCAGGTGCTCATGGACGACCCGCCGCTCTGACGCGGGCATCGGGTCCATCTCCACCGGCCGGCCCGTACGCAACGTCTCCTCGGCGGCATCGTCCGCGTCGGCGCGCAACGTCTCGGCGCGACGCTCCCGGTAGCCGTCCGCGTCGATCACGATCCGCACGTCGGATGGGCCCTCATGAAAGACGATCCGCTGCGCGAGGTGCTGCACCGCATCGATCGTCTGCCCGCGGCGGCCGATGAACAGGCCTACGTCGTCGCCTCGCAGGTTGCCCCTCAGCAGGCCATCGCTCTCCTGCACATCGATCTCCACATCGAGGTCGAGACCGTCGGCGATCTCCGCGAGCAGATCTTCGAGCACCTCCGCCGGCTCGTCATCGTCCACGTCCGCGTCATTGCTGCCCAGCTCCTCGCTCATCGTCGCCTGCCCGAACGCTTCTTCTTCCTGCGGGGAGGCGGCGGCGGAGTGGAGCTTGAGCCACCGCCGACGGCCGCTCCGGCCAGGGCGGCCTTGGGCGGCGACTTCGCCTTGCCGTTGGGCGATGACGACTCTCCCCCGTCCGTGTCCGAGGGCTTCGCGGGGGACGGCCCCATGCGCTGGCGGATGAAGTACTGCTGGCCGATCGTCCACAGGTTGGTCGTGATCCAGTACACCAGCAGACCCGCGGGATAGCGGAAGAGGAAGGCGACGATGACGAGCGGGAGCAGCAGCATCATGCGCCGCTGATTCGGGTCGGCCGTGGCCGTGGCCATCAGCGTAGAGGCGATCTGCGAGGCGATGTAGACGGCGATCAGCACGATCAGCACCGCGCCCGTCGCCTTGTAGGTGATGTCGGGTATGAACAGGAACTTCGCCGAGCCGGGGGCGACGACGTTGCAGCCGACTTCGGTCAGGCCTTTGACCGTGTGGCCCATGACTTTGACCGCGTGTTCGGGGATCTGGCTGTTCTTGACGATCGGGCGGTGCAGTTCCCGGGAGTAGTATTCGCGCAGCTGCTGGCCGCAGATATCGAACTTGAGGTCGGTCCGCAACATGTAGAACAGTGAGATGAACACCGGCAGCTGCAGCAGGAACGGCAGGCAGGAGGCCAGGGGATTTATTTTGTTCTCCTGGTAGAACTTCATGATCTCCTGCTGCTGGCGCTGTTTGTCGTCCTTGTATTTCTCTTTCAGCTTGTTGATCTCGGGCGCCATCCGCTGCATTTCCTGCATCGAGCGCAGCTGCTTGAACGTCAGCGGCACGAGCACGGCCCTGGTCAGAACCGTCAACCCGACGATCGCCAGCCCCCAGCTGCCGCCCACGAGGTGCGCGTGGATGAACACCATGATCGATTCGAATAGATTGATCAGTGGCGAGAAGGCTTCCTCGATGATGTTGGCGAATACGGGCATGCGTTAGAGCGAGGTTAGGGCTGTCTGAGGGTGGTGTCGGTGGTTGCTGGAGATGATGCGGCGTTGCGCGCCAAGCACGCGGTATGGCGCTCCTCGGCCCGCATCCGCTCAGCCGCCGGTGCGCGCACGGACCTTGAACACTCGCTGGGCCTGCACTGGATCGTACCCGCCGTCGCTCCAGGGGTTGCACCTGAGCACACGCCAAGCCGCGAGCACGAGGCCCCTGAGTATGCCGTAGGAGCGGATCGCCTCGACCGCGTAACGCGAGCACGTCGGCTCGTACTTGCACCGCCTGGGCAGCGCCGGCGAGATCGCCTTTTGGTAGACGAGGATCGGCGCGACGGCGACGTGGCGCACGCTGCGCGAGAGCGCGCTCGTCGTCGGGTGGGGAGGGGAAGAGGCCATAGCGCTCACGACTGCTCCGCTGCGCCCGTGTCCGCGGTGCTCGATCGAGCGCGGTCGCGCAGCCGTGCGCGATCGATCAGCTCCCCGAGCGCCGCGCCCACCCCATCCAGACCATCGCGCTCGGCCAGCTCGCGAATCTCCGGACGGGCCACGACCACGATGTCCTGCTCGGGGCCGAGCTGGTGCTCGGTCTGGGCGAACGCCTCGCGCAGCAGTCGCTTGACGCGGTTTCGCTCCACCGCGCCGCCCACCTTGCGCGACACCGACAGCCCAAGCCGGGCGCGGCGCGTGGAGGAGTTCGGGAAGGTGTAGAGCACCAGGTAGCGGTTGGCCGTCGACCGGCCCTGACGGTAGACGCGCTCGAACTCCGCGCTCCGTGACAAGCGTCGGCTGCCGGCTGGGGTGCGCGCCCTCATCGCCCGCCCGGACCGGTCGCGCGCGGCCTCGCGATCGCCGCCATCGAACAGCCCGTCCCTAGGCCGACAGGCGCTTGCGGCCCTTGTCGCGGCGGCGCTTGAGTGTGAGCCGCCCCGCACGTGAGCCCATGCGGGCGCGAAACCCGTGAGCGCGGGCGCGCTTGCGCTTCTTTGGTTGGTAGGTGCGCTTCATGTTCCTCGTTCTCCGCCGCGCGCCGTGCTCCTTGCACGCCGGCTCCGCACAGACACCGTCGGGTGGCGACGGCCCAGCGCAGAAGTATAGGACCGATAAGGCGACATGGATTTTTCTCGCCAAATGCGGGCACCCGAGCTGAGCCCGAGCGGGCGTCGGATATAGTCGCCGGACCGGGCCCTCCGCGGGTCCTCCGTCGAAGTTTCGATCACTTTCTCCCAGGAGGAGCGGGTTGACGCTGCCGTGAGCCCCGAGCTGGAGCACATATGGTCACGCGTGCAGGCCGAGCTTGCGAGCGCCGTCGGCGAGGAGACCTACCGCATCTGGCTCGAGCCCCTGAGGGCCCGCGAGCTGTCCCATGGGCGCCTCCTGGTCGAGGTCCCGGCGCAGGCCCATGGATGGGTGCGAGATCGGTTTGGGCGCGTCGTGCAGGCCTGTGCCACGAGCGTCATCGGGGATGAGATCGCGGTCGAGCTGATCCCCGGCGGCGATGCGCCTGGTCAGGCGGGGGCGGACACCTTCTCGGACGGTCGTGGCGAGAGCGGCGCAGGGAGCCCAGCCGGACGGCGGTCGCCCGGACGCCCGGACTCACGACGCGGCGCTCCGCCGACACGCTCGGCGCCCGTCGACGCCCTTCCCAACCCCAAGCTGACGTTCGAGCAGTTCGTCATCGGCGATTGCAACCGCCTGGCGCACGCCGCGGCTCTGACCGTCGCCGAGATGCCGGGGCAGGCCTACAACCCGTTGTTCATCTGCGGACCGCCGGGCGTGGGCAAGACCCACCTGCTGAGCTCGATCGCCGATCTCCTGCTCACGCACAACCCCGGACTGGCAGTGCGGGTCACGACCGGGGAGGCGTTTACAAACGAGTTCCTGGGCGCCCTGTCGGGGCGGAATACGGAGGCGTTCAAGGCGCGCCACCGCCACATCGACGTGCTGCTCGTCGACGACGTCCAGTTCCTCGAGCGCAAGACGCGCACCGAGGAGGAGTTCTTCCATACGTTCAACGCTCTGTATGACTGCGGGCGCCAGATCGTGCTCAGCTCCGATCGCCCGCCCCGCGATCTGCAGGCGCTGGAGGATCGCCTGCGCGAGCGCTTCGAGTCCGGCCTCGTGGCCGACATCAAGCCTCCGGACCTGGCCACACGCATGACGATCCTGCGCAAGCGAGCCCAGCACGACGATCTGGACCTCGCCGACGAGGCGCCGCTGCGGCTCATCGCCGAGCGTGTTCGCGACAACATCCGCGCGATCGAGAGCGCCCTCATTCGCGTCGTCGCATACAGCTCCCTCACCGGACGGCCGTTGACGACCGAGCTCACCCGGGGGGTCCTCGATGGGCTGTATCCCGCCGCGCAGCCTCCCGCACGCCACGGACCCCCGTCGATCAGCGACATCACCGAGGCCGCCTGCGAGCGCTTCGGGCTGACTCCCGTCGAGCTGCTGTCCTCATCGCGCGCAACACGCCTCTCCTGGCCTCGGCAGATCGCCATGTATCTCGCACGGGAGCTGACCGGCGAGTCGTTGCCGTCGATCGGTCGCCAGTTCGGGGGACGCGATCACACGACGGTCCTGCACGCACACCGCCGGACCGCCAAGCGCATCGCGGACGATGCTGCGGCGCGTGAGATTGTGGACAACCTCATCGCAGAGCTTCGCTGCGGTGATCGAACCCATACCACCACACACCACGACCGCCCGGCCTGAGACACTCCACACGCCCATCCACAGCCACACACGACAGACTTCCCCATAGATAAGCCACACAGCGGTCAGAACCACATATCCACAAGCTCTACTCACTTCTACCCTATCCATCAGGTGCACCAGTGAAGCTATCCCTCTCCACCGCCGACCTACTGGCTCAGCTGCAAACCACGACGCGAGTTGCGTCGACGCGGAGCGCCGTGCAGGCTCTGTCTGGCGTGATGGTCTCAGCCGCGGATGGCAAGCCCCCCGAGCTGCTGGCCACGGACACAGAGATCGGTCTGCGCGTCCCTCTTTCGGCCGAGGTGGACAGTCCTGGGACCGCGGTGCTTCCCGCACGGCTGTTCCTCGATGTGGTCCGCACCCTGCCCGCCGAGCAGCTGACGCTGGAGCTGCGGACAGCGGAGCAGGATGTCGAGCTGATCTGCGGCTCGGCCACGTTTCACCTGCGAACGCTTCGCTCCGAGGACTTCCCGACGCTGCCCGCGCCCTCGCCTGAGACCCGCATCACGCTGCCGACGGGGGCGTTCGTGCAGACCGTGTCGCAGGTGGCCCGCTCCGCCTCTCGCGATGAGACCAGACCTGTGCTCACCGGCATCCTGATGTCGGCCTCCGGGCAGCAGCTGCGCATGGTCGCCACCGACTCCTACCGCCTGTCGGTCAAGGAGTCCGCGCTTCAGGCACCGCTGCAGGGAGCGCTCGAGGCGAACATCCCGGCCCGTGCCCTGCAGGAGCTCGTCCGGATCGCCCAACAGGATGCCGCCGAGGCGCTGTCGGTCAGCGTCGGTCAGAATCAGGTGATATTCGAGCTGGGGGATGTCATCCTGTCCTCGCGGCTGATCGACGGTCAGTTCCCGAACTATCGCCAGCTGCTGCCGGAGTCGGTCGAGCACGAGCTGCGCATCGCCAGCGCCGAGCTCGGGGATGTCGTCCGGCGCATCAGCCTGCTGGCGCAAAAGAACACGCCCCTGCGGCTCGGCTTCCGCGAGGGCGAGCTGACGATCTCGGCGCAGACACCCGACGTCGGCGAGGCCAGCGAGGCGATCCCGGTCCCGTTCAACGGCGAGCCGTTCGAGATCGGCTTCAACCCCGAGTTCCTGCGTGACGGACTGGAGAGCGTGGAGTCCGACGAGCTCGTGCTGAAGCTGATCAGTCCCCTACGCCCAGGCCTGATCGAATCGCCCGACTCGGGGGACTTCGTCTACCTGATCATGCCCATCCGCCTGAACGTGTGACGCGGTGGGCGCACGCGCCTCGTGAAAGCTGATGTGGATCAGGTCGGCACATGTGCCGACCTGCGGGGTCGCACATGTGCGACCCCGAGACGTGCCGCATGCGGCACGTCTGCCGTTGGCGCATGCGCCAACGGCGGTGACGTGCATGCACGTCACCGGACGGGACCGCATGCGGTCCCGTCGCCCTTTCCACGGTCGAGTTCATGAACGATGCGGGTGGTGAGCGTTCAGCTGCGCGACTTCCGCACATACGCCCGCGCCGAGGCATCCCTGGGGGAGGGCCTGACCGTTGTTCATGGCCCCAACGGGGCGGGCAAGTCCAACCTGCTGGAGGCGCTCTATTTCGGCTGCACCGGGCGCTCGCCGCGCACGCGCAACGAGCGCGAGCTGGTGCGCTTCGGGCAGGGCGCCACCCGCGTGAGCGTGTGTCTCAGCGACGGTGCCCGCGAGCGCGAGCTGAGCGTCGGTTTCGAGCCGGGGGAGCCTAAGCGGATGAGCTCCGACGGCGCGCCCGTGGAGCGGCTGCTCGACGTCGAGGATCGCCCGCTGCTGAGCGTGTTCATGCCCGATCGCCTGGAGCTGCTCAAGGGTTCGCCCAGCCTCCGCCGCGCGCACCTCGATCAGGTCGTGGCGGGATTCTGGCCGCTGCGCGCCGCCGACCGCCGCGCGTACGCGCGGGTGCTTGCCCAGCGCAACGCGCTGCTCGGGCGCATCCGCTCCGGCGCGGCCGCACGCGAGAGCATCTCCACCTGGGATCTGCAACTGGCCCGGCATGGGCTCGCGCTGCGTGACGTCCGTGCTCGCGCCGTCGCCCTGCTCGCCGAGCCATTTGCGCAGCGCGCCGCCCAGCTCGGTCTCTCCGGCGAGGCGCGCCTCGAGTATCGCCCGCGCACGCATGCCGTCGACGAGGAGGCGCTGATGGTCGAGCTGTGCGAGCGTCTGGACGGCGACCTCCAGCGAGGATTCTCCGGCCACGGACCCCACCGGGACGAGTTGGCGCTCCTGCGCGACGGGCGTGAGCTGCGCGTGTATGGGTCCCAGGGCGAGCAGCGCATCGCCCTGCTCGCCCTGTTGCTCGCCGAGCGCGCGGCGCTCGCGCGCGAGCGCGCCCGCATGCCGTTGATGCTGCTCGACGATGTCATGAGCGAGCTCGACGCCGAGCGCCGCGAGCTGCTCGCGCTCGAGCTCTCCACAGGCGGGCAGAGCGTCATCGCCACAACGGACCTGGCCCACGTGCCGGGCGGCACGGGCGCGGCCGTCACGCGCCTGCGCGTCTCACCGGGCACGATTCTCCAGGAGGCGCCGGCGGCATGAGGCCTGGGCTCAACGGCGATCGAGGCGCCGGTCCATGAGCAGGCTCGCCCCCCGCCCCCTGGCGGTGTCCATCGAGGCGCTCACGGCCGACCTCGCGCCGGCGACCACGCTCGCGCGCGTGCAGGAGATGTGGGAGCGCGTCGTCGGTCCGGCGATCGCCGGCTCCGCCCGCCCTAGCGCCGAGCGCGACGGCGTCCTCACGGTGATCTGCGCGGCCGCCGTGTGGGCGCAGGAGCTCGATCTGATGGGGCCCGAGCTGATCGAACGCCTGAACGCCGAGCTCGGCCGGGACACCCTTCTGCGGCTGCGCTGCCGCAGCGGCTGAGCCGCTCCCGCCCGCCCTCCGGGGGATGGCCGCTGTTTCCGTGATTTTGCAGGGATTTCTTGTCTTAAGGAGGCCCTGTCCGGGAGCCGGTTGTGCTATTGTTCAACGACTGCACATCTCGCCCCGGACCACCGTCTGAGCGCCCTGGACTCCGGGGCGTTTGCACGTCATCGAAGGATCAGATTGGCTACTGCCGACAGCGCACACGCAAGCACTCCCGAGGACGACCCCGCCGCGGGCGTGAGCGACACCTCAGCGGGCGTCGGGGCCGGATACGACGCGCAGGACATCACCGTGCTGGAGGGCCTGGAAGCCGTCCGCAAGCGCCCCGGCATGTACATCGGCTCGACCGGCGTGATGGGCCTGCACCACCTCGTCTACGAGGTCGTCGACAACTCCGTCGACGAGGCCCTCGCCGGCTACTGCACCGAGGTCTCCGTCACGATCCATCCCGATGCCTCGGTCACCGTCGCAGACGACGGCCGCGGTATCCCGGTCGCGACGATGGAGAAGGAGGGTCGTCCGGCGGTCGAGGTCGTGCTCACCGTGCTGCACTCCGGCGGCAAGTTCGGCGACGGCGGCGGCTACAAGGTCTCCGGCGGACTGCACGGCGTCGGCGTGTCCGTCGTCAACGCCCTGTCCGAGCAGCTGCTCGTGCAGATCCACCGCGACGGCTACGCCTGGACTCAAGAGTACGCTCGCGGGACTCCCCAGGGCGAGCTGGTGCGCGGCGAGAAGCTCGCCACCGCCGCGCCCACCGGTACGACGGTCACGTTCCTGGCCGACGCCGACATATTCGAGACGCTCGAGTACGACTTCCACACGTTGGAGGAGCGCCTGCGCGAGACGGCGTTCCTGACGCGGGGCCTGCGCATCTCGATCGTCGACGAGCGCGGCGAGGGTCACTCCGCGGAGTTCCGCTACGAGGGCGGCATCGAGGACTTCGTCTCCTACCTGAACGAGAACAAGGACACGGTCCACCGCAAGGTCGTGTTCTTCGCCGGCGAGTCCGAGGAGGGCGCCGCCGAGGTGGCGATGCAGTGGAACTCCTCCTATCAGGAGTCGATCCACTCGTTCGCCAACAACATCGCCACGCGCGAGGGCGGCTCGCATCTGTCGGGGTTTCGCTCGGCGCTCACCCGCACGCTCAACCGCTACGCGCGCGAGCACGGCCTGCTCAAGGAGAAAGAGGACAACCTCTCAGGCGAGGACGTGCGCGAGGGGCTGACGGCCGTGATCTCGGTCAAGCTGCGCGACCCCCAGTTCGAGGGCCAGACCAAGACCAAGCTCGGCAACCCCGGCATGGCCGGCTTCGTGGAGTCGATCGTCAACACCGGTCTGAGCGAGTTCCTGGAGGAGAACCCGTCGGAGGCGCGCGCGGTGATCATGAAGTCCGTCCAGGCCCAGCGTGCCCGCGAGGCCGCGCGCAAGGCCCGCGACCTGACGCGGCGCAAGTCGGCGCTGGAGAACTCCACGCTGCCGGGCAAGCTCGCGGACTGCTCGGTCAAGGACCCCTCGCTGGCCGAGCTGTTCGTGGTCGAGGGCGACTCCGCCGGCGGCTCGGCCAAGCAGGGCCGCGACCGCAACACCCAGGCAGTGCTGCCGTTGCGCGGCAAGATCCTCAACGTCGAGAAGTCGCGCATCGACAAGGTCCTGCAGAACGTCGAGATCCAGGCGCTGATCACCGCGATCGGCACCGGCGTGCGCGACGAGTTCAACATCGAGAACGCGCGCTACCACAAGGTGATCCTGATGACCGACGCCGACGTCGACGGCGCTCACATCCGCACGCTCGCGCTGACGCTGCTGTTTCGCGAGATGCAGGAGCTGATCGAGGCCGGATACGTGTACATCGCCAAGCCGCCGCTGTACAAGCTCAAGCAGGGCTCGCGCGAGCGCTACATCGAGAAGGACTCAGAGCTGGAGGAGATCCTGCTGGCGGACAAGTGGGATCGCCTGGACGTGTTCGACCGTCACGGCACGCAGTTCAAGCTGACCGAGCCTCGCTGGCAGCGGTTCACGCGCCTGCTCAAGCAGTACGAGGGCTGGGCCTCCTCGCTGCGCGCCGTGCACGGCCACGACATGGTCCAGTTCCTGGAGGAGTCCTCGCTGCTGGGCGAGCAGGCGCTCGATCCCGAGGCGGCCATCGCATTGCTCTCGCGCGAGGGGCTGACAGGCGAGACCCACGCCACCGAGCTGCTCACCGTGGACGACACCGAGCTGCGCGTCAAGGCGGTCGAGGCGAGCACCGGGTTCGCCCGTACCCACCGCATCGCGCGCGAGCTGTTTGCCTCCCAGGAGTACCGCCAGCTCGCGCGCGTCCACGCTCAGCTCGTGGAGTTGGCAGGCACGCCCGCGTTCGACGTGCGCCTCGGCGACGCCCGCGAGCACGCACCCTCGTTCGAGGCGCTGCGCGAGGCCGTGATGACCGTCGCGCAGCGGGGAACGAAACTGCAGCGGTTCAAGGGCCTCGGCGAGATGAACGCCGAGCAGCTCGCCGACACGACGATGGACCCCGCCTCGCGCACCCTCGCCCAGGTCACGCTCGAGGACGCCGCCTCCGCCGATCGCATCTTCTCGATGCTGATGGGCGATCAGGTCGAGCCGCGACGAGTGTTCATCGAAGACAATGCACGCGCTGTGGCCAACCTGGACGTGTGAGGTACTACGAGTCTATGGCCCTCACGCTCAAACAGGTCAAGGACGCGGTGAGCGAAGTCGAAGTGTGCCGCCCGATCGGAGATCCCGTCGATCTTCGATCGGTATACGAGCGATCGAGGACGCCGCCCGAACGTCCGGGATCGGCCGCCACCGATCGTGAGGGGGCATAGTGGCAACACAGGAAACACTGAGTGGTGGGAACATCGAACCCCGGGCGCTCGAGGAGGAGATGCGCACCGCGTATCTCGACTACGCGATGTCGGTCATCGTCGGGCGCGCCCTGCCCGATGTGCGCGATGGCCTGAAGCCGGTGCACCGTCGCGTTCTGTACGCGATGAACGAGCTCGGCCTCGGGCCCACCCGGCCGTACGCCAAGTGCGCGAAGATCGTCGGCGAGGTGATGGGCAACTATCACCCCCACGGCGACTCCGCGATCTACGACACGCTCGTGCGCATGGCGCAGGACTTCTCGATGCGCAACGAGCTCGTCGACGGCCAGGGCAACTTCGGCTCGGTCGACGACGATCCCGCCGCCGCGATGCGCTACACCGAGGCGCGTCTGGCCCGCATCGCCACGGAGATGCTGCGCGATCTCGACATGGACACGGTCGACTTCGTGCCCAACTACGACGGCTCGCGCCAGGAGCCGCTCGTGCTCCCGGCTCGTTTCCCGAACCTGCTCGTCAACGGCTCCTCGGGGATCGCGGTGGGAATGGCGACGAACATCCCGCCGCACAACCTGCGCGAGGTCGTCGCGGCGACCATCGCCTATATGGACGACCCTGACATCGACACCGCCGGCTTGCTCAGGCACATCAAAGGCCCGGACTTCCCGACCGGCGGGATCATCCTCGGCCACCAGGGCATCCATGACGCGTACGAGACGGGCCGCGGCCGCGTGCGCGTGCAGGCCCGCGCGCACATCGAGCCACTTAAACAAGGCAAGGAGGCGATCGTCGTCACGGAGCTGCCGTTCATGGTCAAGAAGGGCGGCGACGGCGGTCTGATCCAGAAGATCGCCGATCTCGTGCACGACAAGAAGATCTCCGAGATCTCCGACCTGCGCGACGAGTCGGACAAGCGCGGCATGCGCCTGGTGATCGAGCTCAAGCGCGACGTGATTCCCAAGGTCGCGCTGAACAAGCTCTACAAGCACACCTCGATGCAGTCGACGTTCGGCGTGAACATGGTCGCGCTCGTCGACAACGTCCCGCGCACGCTGAACCTGCGCGCGGTCATCCACAACTACGTCGCGCACCAGCGCGAAGTGATCGTGCGCCGCACCAAGCACGAGCTCTCCGAGAAGGAGGCCCGCGCGCACATCCTGCTGGGCCTGCTGATCGCGCTCGACAACCTCGACGCGATCATCGAGCTGATCCGTGCCTCGCGCGACCGCGAGGACGCCCGCGAGCAGCTCGTCGCCCGCTTCGAGCTGAGCACGATCCAGGCCTCGGCGATCCTCGACCTGCGGCTGTCCCAGCTCACGGCGCTGGAGGCGGACTCGATCAAACAGGAGCACGCCGACGTGACCGAGCGCATCGCCGAGCTGCGCGCGATTCTCGGCGACGAGACCCGCGTGATGGGCGTGATCAAGGAGGAGCTCTCCGAGATCTCCGAGCGCTTCGGCGACGCCCGGCGCACCGAGATCAGCCACTCCGAGGACGAGATCGACATCGAGGACCTGATCGCCGACCAGCAGATGGTGATCACGATCACCCAGACCGGCTACATCAAGTCGCTGCCGCTGGCGACCTACCGCCAGCAGGCGCGCGGCGGGCGCGGCGTGACGGGGATGGACATGAAGGACGGCGACTTCATCGAGCACCTGTTCGTCTGCTCCTCCCACGACTACCTGCTGTTCTTCTCCAACCGCGGCAAGGTGTACCGCTCGAAGGTGTACGAGCTGCCGGAGGCCTCGCGCACGGCCAAGGGCCGCGCGCTGGTGAACATCCTGCCGCTGCGCGAGGGCGAGCGGATCCAGGCGGTGGTGTCCACGCGCGACTTCTCAGAGACGAAGTACCTCGTGTTCGCGACCCGCTCGGGCACGGTCAAGAAGACGGAGTTCCTCCAGTACAACACACCGATCAAAGCCGACGGCATCATCGCGATCAAGATTCGCGACGACGACGAGCTGCTCGCCGTGCGCGCGGTCGATCCGAACGACGAGATCATCATGGTCTCCAAGGCCGGACTGACGGTGCGCTTTGCCGAGTCCGACGCCCGCTCGATGGGCCGCGACACGACCGGCGTGCGCGGCATGGACGTCGGCTCCGACGGCGAGGTGATCGCGATGGACGTCGCCCGCGACGACATGGATCTGCTGGTCGTCACCGAGAACGGCTACGGCAAGCGCACCCAGATCGGCCAGTACCGCAAGACCAACCGCGGCGCCAAAGGCGTCAAGACGATCAAGCTGACCGAGCGCAAGGGCGGCCTGGCCGGGGCGCTCGTCGTGCGCGAGCACCAGGAGCTCGTGTTCATCAGCGTCGGTGGCATGGTCCAGCGGACTTCCGCCGGCGGCATCTCTCAGCAGGGCCGCTCGGCCACGGGCGTGCGCGCGATGAACCTCAAGGACGAAGATCTCGTCAGCGCCGTCGCGCTCGTCGTCGATACCGACGACGGCGCCACCGGCGAGGTGGAGTCCGGCGGAGCGTCGGTCGAAGGCGCCGATCCGGTTGAGGAAGTCGCGGCGCCCGGCGAATCGCCGGCCGAGGACTAGGCCCGCGCCGGACGCTCGCGCACGTCATCTCCGTTCGCTACTCTGGCCAGACCAGAGAAAGGAGGTGGTCCGTACGCTTAGTCACAGTTCTCGCGGGACCCTGGAGGTGACCGGCCGCTAGGTCGGACAGGCTGGACCGCTTGGCGGAATCCAACCCGGGACACCCCGAGACGACCGCCGGACCTGGTCCCTCCGGCAGCAGCGTGAGCCGTCTCGGTCTTTCCAGTCACAGCCGTACCCGCGAGGGGCACCCGTCGAAGGTGTCCCTCGCTCTGTCCGTCTCTCTCGCGCGTACGTGCGTCCGCAAATGGGCATGCGGCCGGCGGCTGCCGCGTCCGGGACGCGCCCATCGCAAGCGGTCTCTAGGCCGCCTGGGGCAGGTACTGCAGCCACGCCGTCGGGATCGTCGGCGAGGCGACATGGATGAAGATCTCCGCGCGCGGGGTGCGAGGCGCCCGCCGTGGGTGCATCCCGGCCTGGCGCGGCAGTCGGTCGCCCTTGCGCCGGTTGCATGGCGCGCACGAGGCGACGATGTTCTCCCAGCTGGAGCTGCCTCCCTTGGAGCGCGGGATCACATGGTCGACGGTCAGGTTCGAACGCGATCCGCAGTACTGACACGCCCAGCCGTCGCGCGCGAACACCGCGCGCCTGGTGATCTTGCGCCGGTGGGCGTCGCGCGGGACCCGCACATAGCTGACCAGCCGGATCACGACCGGCCGCGCGACCGTGGAGCTCTCCGAGTGCAGCTCCCAGCGCCCTCGCTCCAGCAGCTCGGCCTTGTCCTTCAGCAACAGCACCACCGCGCGGCGCACCGAGCAGACGTTGATCGGCTCATACGTCGCGTTCAACACGAGCACCCGGCCACTGTCAGGCCCGCGCCGCCGGTGCTCTGGTGGCGGCACGGACCTCAGTACTACAGGTGGAACGGTGCTATCCATCTGTAGCGCCGGAGTGTAGCGATGGCGCGGGCTCGTCGTGGCGAACGCTCGCCCGCCGTTTCCCGGTCCCGGCGGCGCTCTCCACCGCGTTGGTCGGAGCGCTGCTCGCCCGGTAGGAACCGAGCACGCGCGCCCGCTCGCAGATCTGCTCGAGCCCCGCCACCGCCTCCGTGATCCCGGGGTCGCTCACCCGCCCTTGCAGGTCCACGAAGAACATGTAGCTGCCCATCCGGTCGCGCTTGGGCCGGGACTCGATCTTCGTCAGGTTGATCTCACGTCGTCCGAACTCGTCCAGGCAGCGCACGAGCCAGCCGGGGCTGTCCGCTCCCGGTCCCCAGAACACGAGCGACGTCTTCCACTCGCCGTCGCCGCCTGGGTGCAGCGGCGGTGTACGCTCCGACCGCTGCTCATCTCCGTCCGCCGATACGCTCCGGTCGGCCGCCATGACGTTAGCCCCGCCTTCGGTCTCCTCGCCCGCCCGCGCAAGCCACACGAACCGCGTTTCGTTGTCGTCTCGGTCCTGCACGCCCTCGCGCAGGACCGCCGCACCATAGATCTCGGCTGCCAGGACCGTCCCCAGCGCCGCCTGGCCGCGCCGTCCCTCCTCGGCGACGACCCGCACAGCCTCGGCCGTCGAGCGCGCCGGCAGCACCGTCGCGTGTCCCAGCTCCCCGCGCAGGAATCGCTCGCACTGGCCGGGGACCTGCGGATGGGTCAGGACAGTGTCGATCTCATCCAGCTCGAGCTCCTCGGAGGCGATCAGCGAGTGGCGCACCGACAGCAGCGCCTCGCCGACGATCTGCAGACCCCCGGCCTCGCTGCCCAGGAGGTCCAGAGTGACGCTCACGGATCCATCGAGGGAGTTCTCGATCGGCACGATCGCCCACTCCACCTGCCCGCGCGTGAGTGCGAGGATCGTGTCATAGATCGTCCTCAGCGCGACCGGCTCCACCGCGCCCGGCAAGGCGCTGCCAAGCAGCGCCTCCTCGCTGAACGTGCCCTCGGGACCGAGGTACCCGACGCGCCGGCGACGGGCTTCGCCGGCGCTCTCAGCCGGCGTGCTGTCCGGCGACATCGGCTCGCTCCCCGGCCGGGTTCAGCGCGAGGCGCACGGCCTCGGCCTCCTCGGGCGAGAGCTCCAGCTCGCCCCGTCCGTCGTGCACCTGCTTGGCATACACCCGCGCCTGGTCGCGATGGTGGATGCACGACAGCACGATCCCCGAGCGCGCGTCGTCGAGCAGGGCGATCGACATCGACTGCTGCCCGGACAGCTCGTTGTAGGCGTCGTAGCGCACCAGCGAGCGATGCGCGAGCGCGCCGTGCAGCGCTGTCTCGGCGCCCGCCAAGCGTCCGTCCAGACGCGCCGCGACGTCCTCGACATACCCTCTCAGCGCCTCGAACGCATCCTGCATGTCGGCGGCGTGGGCCACCACGTCGCGGGTCTCGCGATCCCCGATCACGAGCTTCTGAGAACGCCTGAGCCTGCGCACGGACATCGCCAGCGCCGCGCACGCGAACAGCGCGATCACTGCCAGGCCGCCAGCGGCGATCGCGACGATCCCCTGGGTATCGGTTATCGCGGCGGTCATGCTCGCCACAACTTAGCGCGCGTGGCGCGGGCGGAAACCCGCCACCCTCCGCGGCTTGGCGATGACGGCGCGAGCGCCTGCTCTAGCTGCCGAAGATCGCCAGGTAGGTGCTCTTGTTGTTTTCGGTGTCGTTCTCTCCTGGGACCGCCTCGATCTTCACTTCGATTTTCGAGGCGGCGCTGAGCGGGACGCCTGTCACCGGGATGTTGACGTTGACGGTCTTGCCGGGTTCGGTCTTTTCGATCGTATGCGAGGCCGCGAACTGCTTCCCCCCCGCGGTTACGGTGACGTCGACCTTGACGTTCGTCTCGGGGAATTCGCCGGAGTTTTCGACCTGGACGGTGAACGTCGGATTGCTCCCGCCGCTGACATGGTTCAGCGTGGGTTCGCTCGCCAGCGTGTTGGCGCCGACGCTTACCCCCTTCAGCGCACTGCCGTGATTGCCGGTGACCGGCGCGTTCGCTGACGCCGCTGCCTGTCCAGTGATCCGCGACTGCACCGTGCTTGGTTCCAGCCAGCCGATGTTTGGCAGGAAGTGGCTGCTCGCGACGCTCTGCCCTTCGGCGCCGCCGGCCTTTAGCGTCTGCTCGATCAACGGCGCGACCCGCTGGGAGTAGACCACGTCGGAAGCCAAGAAGTTCTCCATGTCGCCCGCGATCGCCGTGCTCGCCTGCTTGGCCTGTCCTCCGAGAGCTGTGCGCAGGAGGTTCGCGACCTTTTCCACCCCTTCGGCGCGCAGATCCAGCGCCAGCAGCAGATCGCGCTGCGCGGAGGCCATTTCTCCCGGCACGCCCAGACCCTTCGCCTGCGTAGCCTGCTTCTCGGCTTCCAGGTGCAGCTGGTTGACCTGCGTCTCGACGTTCAGAGCCGGCTTGGAGCCTGCGTCGGACAGCGCGGCGAACAGCGGCTGCGACACCTGTTGGTCGGATTCGGTCACGATCCTCGAGACGTTGCGGGTGTAGTCCTTCAGCGCCTGCGTCTTCTGACTTTTCAGACAGCCGTTTACGATCAGCACGATCACGATCAGCAGTACGACGCCGACCCCGGCCGCCACACGACGGCGCACCATCACGGTGTGCTCGTCATGCGAATCGGGTCCCTCGGCGTGCCGCGGACGGCGCGGACGGGGCCTCTGCGGTGCGCGGGGCGCTCGGGCTGCAGGGCGAGGCGCTGTCTCCTCGCCGTCGTCAAAAAACGACAAAAGCTATGTGCTCCTTTGCAGGGACTTGTTCATGCGGAGGGCACCAGTATGACTGCCCGCCGTGTGGCCCGTGAACCTGCAACTTCTCGGTCAGTCCGCATTTTCCTTCGCTTTCGTGCAGGGAGGGCGCCTGCGGGCGGCGAACGCGCTACCCGGTGGACTCGCTGCAAACTCTCGTCCAGGACCATCTCCCGCGGACCGGCCCCGCGCCCGAGACCGCTACGGCGCAGCGGCTCGCGGAGTCCGCCACGATCGCACGGACGGGCCCCATACGACGCTCCTCACCACGTATCCCCATGGGCGAGCACGCTCGGGACGGCGCGCTGCTGCACGGCCGTTACCGCCTGATCGAGCGCCTCGGCGCAGGCGGGTTCGGCGTGGTCTGGCGGGCGTATGACGAGCTGCTGCACCGCGAGGTCGCGCTCAAGCGGATACCGCTCCCCCCGAGCTCGCCTGCCACCGACGGGTGCAGTGGCGAGCCGCAAGCCGGCGAGCGCGCGTCCCGCGAGGCGCTCGCGACGGCGCGCCTGGCGCATCCGGCGATCGTGGCGCTGCACGAGGCGTACGTTGACGACGACGCGTTCTATCTCGTCTCCGAGCTCGTCGACGGCGACACGCTCGCGCAGCTCGTGGCGCAGAACGCGCTCTCCGACGAGGAGCTGCTCGAGATCGGGGTGGCCCTCGCTCACGCCCTCGCTCACGCCCACGCTCGGGGGGTTATCCACCGCGACGTCAAGCCTCAGAACGTGCTCGTGCCCCACGATCCTGGCGCCCATGAGACGCCGGCTAAGCTGACCGACTTCGGCGGGGCGAGCCTCGCGGGCGACGCGGCCCTCACGCGCACCGGCGAGACGCTCGGCACGCTCGCCTACATGGCGCCCGAGCAGAGTGAAGGTCTGGAGGTGGGCGAGTCCGCGGATGTCTACTCCCTGGCGCTGGTCATATACGAGGGGCTCACCGGAGTCAACCCGGTGCGCGGACCCACACCCGCCGCGACCGCGCGGCGCATCGGCCGTCCCCTTCCGGCGCTGGCCGCGCGCCGCCCTGACCTCCCGCGCGTGCTGACCGATGCCCTCGATATGGCGCTGGCGATCGATCCCGCCCGCCGGTGGACCCTGGAGGATCTGCGATCCGCCCTCGAGCTGTCCCTGGCTGATGGCCCGACTCGCAGGCGCGGACTGCTCCGCCGCAAAGGCGAGCGGTCGTCGTATGCGCCAGGCGCGCCGGATCACCGGTCGCCGGCAGCGGCGACCGATGCCCCGATGGCCGCCGAGGACCACGCCCCGGAGCTGTCTGCAGCTACCGCCGGGGCCGCACCGGTCGCTCGGATCGACGCCCGCGCGCGCCCCGCGCCTGAGGATGCGGCGTCGGTCGTACGCCCCCCTGCCCGTGCGCCCCGCCGCCTGCCGCTTCCACGGGCGGTGTGGGCCGGGTGCGTCATCGCCGTGGCGGCCTGGCAGGTGGCGAGCGCGCGTCCGGGGGCCGCGCTGCTGCTGCTCGCCGCGATGGCGCCGCTGCTGCTGATGGGTCCCCGGCCCGGCCTCAGCTGGTTGACGGCCGGACTCGCACCGCTGCTCGGCCTCGTGGGCCTGGCCGGCGCATATCCCGCGCTGGCGGGGCAGACCTCACAATGGTCCCGACGGGCGGCGCTGGGCGCGCTCGGGTACTGGTGGCTGGCGCTCGCCGAGCCCCTGCTCGGCGGGGGTGCGCACGGCGGCGCGCGCCTCTGGCTTGGGGCACCCGCCGCCGCGCCGCCGCGGGCGGTGTGGGAGGGCTCGCTCGACGGCGCCGCGATCCACGTCATCGGCCCGACGCTCACGACCGGACTGGTGTGCGGAGCGGCGCTGTGGGCCGTCGGTGCGGCCGTGCTGCCGCTGATTGTGCGTGGCTCGAGCGCGATCCGCGACACGCTCGCAGCGGTCGTATGGTCCATCGCGCTGCTTGCCGCCACGCCCTACTTCGACGCCGGTCTGCCCGCGGGTGCGGTCCCCTCGCAGCCGCGCGGCGCCGTCCTCGGAGCGATCGTCGGTGCTGCCATCGCGGTCGCCGGACGAGCATTGCGCGGCCCGGTCGCCGGCCGTCACCCTTAGAGTGCGAACGACGGCCGGAGGTCGACCTTCGGCCCACCCCTGCCATGAACCCGCTGAGAGCATTCGAGACCAGGATCGCCAATCTCGTCGAAGGCGCGTTTGGGCGCGTGTTCCGCTCGGAGGTACGCCCGATCGAACTGGCGCACAAGCTGGCGCGGGAGATGGACGAGCACCGCACCGCCTCGGTCTCGCGCACATACGCGCCGAACGAGTACTCAGTATGGCTGTCGCCTCAGGATCGCGCCCGCTACGAGGGCGTCGAGCACGAGGTGATCGAGGAGCTGTGCGCATACCTGCTCGAGCACGCCCGCCGCGAGGACCTGATCCTCGCCTCGCAGCCGCAGATCTCGTTCCACACCGACGAGGCGCTGTCGCTCGGTGAATTCGGCATCCAGGCGCGGCTCGTCCGGGCGGACGGTCACAGTGACGACTCCTCGGCCGAGGCGGCGGCGGACGCGCAACCGGCAGACCCCCCCGACGAACATGGGCAGACGATGATCTACAGCAGCTCGGCGCGTATGCGCGGCCCCGTGGTGCAAGCGCGCGCGCGCCGCCCCGCGCGGGCGCTTCTGTCGGTAGGCGGCCGGCGCCTGCCGGTGCCGCCCGAGGGCGGCGTGGTCGGGCGCAGCCGCGACTGCGACATCGTGCTCGACGACACGGGCGTCTCGCGCCGTCACGCGGAGCTTCGTCCCGACGGCGGTGGCTGGACCGTCGCCGACCTGGGCTCGACCAACGGCGTGCGCGTCAACGGTCGCGAGATCCGCGGGCCCCACCCGCTGCGGGCGGGGGATCGCCTCGAACTGGGCTCCACCGAGATCATGTTCGACGTCTCATGACGACGCTCGCGCCCGTATCGGTGGCCCTCAAGTTCGGTTTTCTGGCCGTGCTCTACCTGTTCCTGCTGTGGGTCGCGCGCAGCGCGCTGCGTGACATGCGCGGTGCCTCCTCCGCGTCGCCGCACGCGCCGGCGCCACCCGATGCGACCGGTCTGCACTCGGCCTCGGCCACTGCCGTCGCCGATCTCACCGGGCGGGCCCCCAGGCTCGTGGTGGAGCGCGCACCGGGCCACGATCCCGGGATGATCTATGACCTCGACGAGGATGTCGTGCTCGGTCGCGGCGACCAGGCGGAGATCCGGCTCGAAGACCCGTTTGCCTCTTCCCGCCACGCCCGCGTCTACCGGCAGGGCAACATCCTGGTGATCGAGGATCTGCGCTCCACCAACGGCACCTACCTCAACGAGGAGCTGCTCGAGACACCCCGTCCGCTGCATCCCGGCGATCGCGTCAGGATCGGCGACTCCGAGCTCACCTTCGAGGTCGACTGACGATGTGCGCGCGGGCTGGGATCCTTGACACAACGGCAGATCGGGCGATCGAAGCGGTGCTCCCCGCGACTCTCATCGCCGCGTACCCGATTACGGCCGGAACGACCTGATGCTTCGCGTCGCCGAGCAGTACGCCGCCACCGACACCGGTCGTCAGCGGCGCGCGAACGAGGACTCGCTGCTGGCGCGCCCACCGCTGTTCGTCGTCGCCGACGGGATGGGCGGCGCGCAGGCCGGAGAGGTCGCGTCGAAGCTCGCGGTGGACGTGTTCGAAGAAGGGCTGGGCGACACCTCAGAGCCCGAGAGCGGTCTCGCGGCGCGCGCTGGCGCGGCCAACGCCCGCATCCACGAGCTCTCGCACTCAAACGCCGAGCACGCGGGGATGGGCACGACCCTGACGGCCGTGTATGTCGCGCCCGAGGAAGTCGCGATCGCCCATGTCGGCGACAGCCGCGCCTACCGGCTGCGTGCGGGGGAGCTGATGCGCCTGACCGACGATCATTCGCTCGTCGACGAGCTGATGCGCCAGGGCAAGATCACCCCCGAGGAAGCCGTCGATCACCCGCAGCGTTCGGTGATCACCCGGGCGCTCGGACCCGAGCCGTCGGTCGAGGTCGACACTCGCTCCTACAGCGCCCGCGCGGGTGACGTCTATCTGCTGTGCAGCGACGGCCTGACGACGATGCTCAGCGAGGAGCTTGTGGCGGCGCTCATGCGCTCGCACCCGCGCCTGCGTGACGCGGCCGAGGCGCTGATCGCAGCCGCCAACGAGGCGGGGGGGCGAGACAACATCACGGTCGTGCTGTTCCGCCTGGAGGACCCCTCCGCGCCGGCGAGCCCGCTCGCCCCGAATACGGAGAAGCAGACCGTGCTCGCGCCGGCGCGCCCCGATGGTCGCGGCGACGCGGATGCCGTCCCCGCCCCGGGTGGACCGCTCGACTCCGGCGCGCCCGACCCCCTCGCTCTTGCCGTGCCGGTACGACAGCCCGTGCGACCTCTCAGCCCGCGCCCGCCGACCCCGGCGCAGGCGCCAGGTGGGGGGCGCAGGCGCAAGCGCCTGCGACGCTTGGCGCCGGTGATGATCGCGCTGGGCGTGCTCGGCCTGCTCGCGTCGGGCGCGTACCTGGCGGCGCAGTCGGTCTACTTCATCGGCACCAACGCGCGCGGCTTGGTCACGCTCTACAACGGCGTGCCCTATCAGCTGCCGGGCGGGATCAAGCTGTACAGCAGCGATTACGTCTCGGGGGTCAGCGCATCGACGCTGTCAGCCGCGCGTAGGCGCACCCTGCTCGACCACTCGCTGCGCTCGGAAGCCAAGGCGACCGAACTCATACGCAGCTTGGAACTGGGACAGCTCAGTGAATAGGCCGATCGTCCGCGTGTACGGGCTGGTCGTGGTGCTGTTCGCGCTGCTCGTCGCGTTCACCTCTCGCTGGACGATCTTCGAAGCCGGCGCGCTCCGCCAGAACGCGCTTAACCGCCGCGCGTTGCTGCAGCAGGAACGCATCCGGCGCGGCCGGATCCTCGCCGCCGACGGGACGGTGCTGGCGCGCAGCGTGCGCGGGCGCGAAGGCACCTACCACCGGACGTACCCGACCGGGCCACTGTTCGCGCAGACGGTCGGCTACTCCTTCACCGACCTCGGCCAGTCGGGCGTCGAGCGCTACCGCAACCCGGCGCTCGACGGCGAAACCAGCGCCACCAACCTGCAGGCGATCCTCGACCAGCTGCAGGGCAAGCGCCGGCAGGGCGACGAAGTCATCACCACCCTGGACCCCGCGGCCCAGCGCACCGCGATCTCGGCGCTCGGTGAACACCGCGGCGCCGTCGTCGCGCTGGACCCGCGCACCGGCGCCGTCGAGGCGATGGCGTCCACGCCCGGCTATGACCCCAACCTGTTGAGCTCGCCGAGCGCATACGAACGCCTCACGCGCGACTCCTCCGGGACACCCCTGGTCAATCGCGCGACGCAGTTCGGGTACGCGCCCGGCTCTACGTTCAAGGTGGTGACGGCGACCGCCGCGATCGACACCGGCCGGTACACGCCCCAATCGCAGGTCAGTGGCCGTGACGGCATCCTGGTCTCGGGCGTGCCCCTGTCCAACGACGAACACGAGTCATTCGGCCGGCTGACGCTCACTGAAGCGCTCGTCAAATCGGTCAACACGGTCTACGCCCAGGTCGCCGAACATCTCGGCAAGCAGATCCTCGCCCGCTATATGGACCGGTTCGGGTTCGACCGCAGGCCCCAGCTCGACTACCCGAGCGAGCAGATGTCGGTGAGCGGCGAGTACCTCGGCCAGCGCCTGCTCGCGCCCACGAGCCGGTATGTCGACGTCGGGCGCCTGGGCATCGGCCAGGACAAACTCCAGGTCGTGCCGTTGCAGATGGCCGAGGTCGCGGCGGCCGTCGCCAATCGCGGGCAGCTGATGGTCCCGCACCTGACCGACCGCATCGTCGACCCCGAAGGAAGCACGGTCCTGACGATCGCTCCCCGCGTGCAGTCGGTCGTGATGAAGCCCTCGACCGCGGCCTCGCTCACGGGCATGATGGAAGCCGTCGTCACCGAAGGCACCGGCACGGCCGCACAGATTCCCGGCGTGCGGGTGGCGGGCAAGACGGGCACCGCGGAGACGCAGATCGGCGCGGCCGTCAACAACGTCTGGTTCATCGCGTTCGCTCCCGCCGCGAACCCACGGGTGGCGATCGCGGTGACGTTGCAGGACGTCCCCGGCCAGGGGGCCGAGTTCGCGGCGCCCGTCGCGCGCCAGGTCATGGAAACGGTGCTGCATGGTTGAGCCGAACACGATCATCGATGCCCGCTACCGCGTCCTCTCGCGCCTGGGGTCGGGAGGCATGGCCGACGTGTATCTCGCCGAAGATCAGCTGCTCGGGCGCAGTCTCGCGGTCAAGGTGCTGCACCATCACTTCGCCGAGGACCAGGAGTTCGTCGAGCGGTTTCGGCGCGAGGCCTCCAGCGCCGCCGGGCTCTCGCACCCGAACATCGTCGCCATTTTCGACCGCGGCGAGTGGGATGGGACCTACTACATCGCGATGGAGTACGTCCCTGGCCGTTCGCTGAAGGAGCTCGTGCGCGAGCAGGGCCCGCTCGAGCCGGTGGTGGCGATCGACGTCGTCACGCAGATCCTGCAGGCCGCCCGATTCGCGCACGCCCGCGGCGTGATCCATCGCGATCTGAAGCCGCACAACGTGATCCTCGACGAGGAGGGGCGCGCGCGTGTCACGGATTTCGGCATCGCTCAGGCGGGCGCCTCGGACATGACGATGACGGGCTCGATCATGGGCACGGCTCAGTACCTGTCCCCCGAGCAGGCCCAGGGCCATGCGGTCAGCGCCGCGTCGGATCTGTATGCGGTCGGGGTGATCTTGTACGAGCTGTTGACCGGCGCCGTCCCGTTCGACGGCGACACGGCGGTGGCGATCGCGTTCAAGCAGGTCTCCGCGCAGCCACTCGCCCCGAGCCTGGCCAACCCGGCGGCGCCCACCGTTCTCGACGAGATTGTGCTGCGTGCGCTCGCCAAGGACCCGGCGGCGCGCTACGGGAGCGCGGAGGAGTTCATCGCGGTGCTGGGAGCCGCGCGCGAGCGGCTGCCGGCCGGTGCCGCGACCGCGATCTTCGCCACCCAGCCGCCCGGAGCCTCCGGCACGGCGACACATGCCGCTCCCGCGGGAGCGGCGCTGTCCGCCGGGGCGCCTCCCGCCGCGCTGCTGCTGCCCCCAGAGGGCGACTCGCTTGGCGCGTCACCGGACGACGAGGACGAGCAGGCCGCCAAAAAACGCCGCAGTCTGCGCTTGGCCCTGGCCGGCGTCGCGGCCGCGGCGATCGTCGCGATCCTGCTCGTACTGGCGCTGACGCGCACGTCCTCGGGCGGGAAGGTAACGGTGCCGAGCGTCGCCGGGCAGAGCGAAGCGGCCGCCGCCGCCGCGCTGCGCCATGCGGGCCTGGTTCCCGTCCCCGCGCTGACGGCGAGCTCCACGGTCGCCGACGGGGTGGTCATAAGCGCGATGCCGCCGGTGGGAAGCGTCGTGGGCAAGGGCACGCGGGTGACGATCGCCGTCTCCACAGGCCCCGGCAGCTCGCCGCTGCCGGATGTCGCGGGTCTCACCGCGGCGCAGGCGACCGCCAAGCTCCAGGAAGCCGGGTTCAAGCCCATCACCGAAAAGCAGCCCAGCGCCACGGTAGCCGGCGGGCGCGTGATCTCGACCGATCCACCGGCGGGAACCGAGGCGCAGGCGGGCAGCTCGGTCACGGTACTCGTCTCCAGCGGCCCCGCACAGACGCCCGTTCCCGATGTCGTCGGCCAATCCCGCGCGGCCGCGGAAGCGACGTTGACTAACGCCAAACTGGCCGCCGGCGCGATCACGCAGCAGACCTCAACCGAACAGGCGCCCGGGACGGTGCTCGAACAGTCGCCCGCCGCCGGCTCCTCGCTGCCTGCCGGCGGCACGGTGAATCTGACGGTAGCCCAAGCGCCCACTGAAACGGCTGTTCCCGATGTCGTCGGCCAGAACGAGGCGCAGGCCTCGGCGGCGCTCGGGCGAGCGGGGTTCACGCCCCAGGCGGTCTCGCAGACGACCACCGAAGCGACGCAGGTCGGCACCGTGCTCAGGCAGAGCCCAGCGGCAGGTCATAAGGCCCGCAAGGGCGCCACGGTCATGATCGCCGTGGGGGTGCTGGGGCCGCAGACGACGCCGACGACAACCACGCCGACCGCCCCCGCGACTCCGACGCCTCCGGCGGCGAGCGGGTGAGCCGGTGAGCGATCCCTCTTCCTCCATCGCCGCTGACGCCGAGGGTCAGCCCGCCCCGCGCCCGGACGGCTCTCCGAGTCCTGCCACGGCCCCGAGCTCGGCGACCGGCGCGCAGACCCCAGGCGTCGCCGCGGTGGAAACGCTCACGGTGGCGGTGCTCAGCGGTGGACGCTCCTCCGAGCACGACGTGTCCCTGGCTTCGGGCGCCGCGATCCGCGAGGGGCTCCTCGCGGCCGGCCACGAGGTCGTGTCGATCGAGATCGATCGTGACGGCACGTGGCGACGTGACGGCGAGCGCGTGAGCGCGCATCCCGGCGAGGGACTGCTTGGGGTCGACGTCGCGTTTCCGGCGCTGCACGGCCCGTTCGGGGAGGACGGGTCCATCCAGGGCATGCTCGAGACGCTCGACGTCGCTTACGTCGGCGCGGGGGTCGGCGCATCGGCGGCGTGCATGGACAAGGTCTTGTTCAAGCGCCTGCTGTCGGGGATGTCCCCGGCCGTGCCGCAGGTGGGCTACGTCGGCGTGCGGGAGGCGCGCTGGCGCGCCGAGCCCGCGCGAGTGCTGGGGGAGGTCGCCGAGCTGGGACTCCCGGTGTTCGTCAAGCCCGCACACCTCGGCTCCTCGGTCGGGATCGTCCGCGTCGCCGACTCGGCGCTGGTGGCCGACGCGCTCGAACAGGCGTATGCGCACGACGAGCTGGCGATCGTCGAGGCGATGGCGGTCGGCATCGAGGTGGAGTGCGGCGTGCTCGGCCTGCCGCTCGCCGGACGCACCGGAAACGGTGCGCCGGCGCTGGCCTCGGAGCCCGGCGAGATCGTGTTTGCGGGCGAATGGTACGACTACGAGGCGAAGTACACGCCCGGCGGGATGGAGCTCGTCGTGCCCGCTCGCATCTCCGCTACCGCGCGCGCGCGAGTGCAGAAGCTCGCCGTCGAGACGTTCGTCCAGGTCGGCTGCGAGGGGCTGGCGCGCGTGGACTTCTTCGTGGACGGCGAGTCGGTGCTCGTCAACGAGCTCAACACGATGCCCGGGTTCACCCCCACCAGCGTCTACGCCAAGCTGCTGGCGGCGTCGGGGGTTCCCTACGCCGAGCTGCTCGATCGGTTGTGCCGATTGGGGATCGAGCGGCGTGCCGAGCGTCGCTCGCGTCGGCATTGACGCGGCGTGGCAGCCGTTGGCTGAAGGTTCGCCGGATGGTGTGAGCCCGAGCGCGCCTGCTCTATGCTGCGGCTCGCTGCCAGCTCGTGTTTTGGGTAGGCCACACGGTGTGCGCGCCCCGGGTGTGTCCCCTCCGTTCGGGCGAGCCGGGCAGGTCTCCTGCGCTTCGCGTGTACGTTAGGCGAAGGTGGGCGTGGGCAAAGGGTGGCGCTGGGTGCGGTCCCCGACCCAGCTCTGCGCTGCGTGCCCTGGTTGCCGGCCGCTGGACTGCGTATGGCGCGTACGCTGGTCGTCCGCGTCCGCTGCTAGAAGTCGCGACATGAGGACGGGATGGATGTCGAATCTTCTCGGCTCGTAAGGGAGACTGGTCCGCTCGGGTAGAGCAGGAACAGGAATGCCTACGCCCGCTGAACGCATATACGAAGCGACTGCCGGTAGGCTCGCCGATCAGCAAGCCAGGGCGGGTCGATTCACGAGCGCGGTGGCGCCGGTCGCCGCGACCGCGACGGCGGGTGCCTTGTTGCTCGAACCGGCCACTAATGCGTTTGGTCAGGCACAGTGGCCGCAGGTCGTGGGGCTGGTGGTCGGCATCGTCGGGCTGTTGCTCGTGTTTGTCGAGGGGGTCTACCTGCTGGCTGGCGCCGACATCAAGGGTGTGCAGCCGGAGCTCCTCTACGATACGGCCAAGGCTGATGGCGGGCCCCTCTCTACCAAGCCCGGCCTGTTTCACCTCGAAGCCGCGGCGGACCTCGGAGGGGTGTGGAAAGAGAACAGCGACAAGCTCAAACGAGTGGCGAGGCTGTTCAGAGTCTTCGTCATCGGGCTCGTCCTCGAGCTGGCCGGCCTGGGAGTCGCCGCGCTGATACGACCGAGCCGGACACACCAGGCGATGCAGCCTCAGGCTGCAGCCTCCCTGCACCTGATCAGCGGTCGCCTGAGCACGGGGGAGATGAGCATCGCCGGAGAGATCGCGGCGGGCGCTCAGGGCAGGGTGCGAATAGCCGTCAGCCTCCTCGGGCGAACCGGCGAAGTGATGTCGCTCCATCCCTCGATCCACAACGGTCGTTTCAGCGTGCGTATAAGGGCGGCGGGAGACCTTGCTCCTCTTCGGTCGGCGAGCTACACGATCACATGGGCGGGGTCGAGCTCAGTCGCCAGCGCCTATCTGGTGGGCACGATCGCGCGCTGCCCGGGTGACTGCCAGTAGCTCGCCGCGAAACCAGCCGGATGCTGCGATAGAATGGCTCGCATGGAGCAGAGGGATCTCATCGTGAAGACTGCAAAGAGGATCGGAGTGTCCGAGCATACGGCAGCAGATGTGCTCGAGGCTGCGGAGACCATCAAGGCAGAAGAGCCGCGTGGCGGCCAGTCACCGTCAACGAAGAGCGCCAGGGGAGAGGGTGTAGCCCAGTCGGAGCCGGCTGATCAGGCCGCGTCATCCGATGATGCCTCAGAGCAAGCTGCCGTCGAACGGGCGCTTAAGAAGGCCGAGGCGGCCTTCGGTAGGCAAGACGAGTCCGACTCGAGCAGGCGGACGTATTCCGAACGGAGCGGCCTTCTCGTCTAAGCCCCCGGTGGCTGGTGGCGGCTCCGCTACGAAAACAACGTAGCCTCCGAGATTTCCGCCACTTCGCTGGAAGGCGGCAATACGGTGATCCAGATCAGGTAGTAGCGGTAACGGACAGCGCTCGGGTCGCTCAGCGGGATCGTCGTGCGCGCCGCGATCGTTCGGGCGCCCGCCATCTGCGTCCACCCGCGCTGGGTCAGCGGCGTAGTGTCGCCATAGGGCAGCTGGTGAAAGTCGTTGGAAGCGTAGATGGCCGCGGTAAACCCAGGCGTCGGTGTCTGCAGCTCGATCGCTCGCGCGCCCACGCCTGGGGCGGCGTCGAGATACAGGCCGATGCCGGGCTTGTGGCCGAGCGTTCCTTCGACGTAGTGCTCAGTGCTCCAGGTCGTGTTGGGGTCGCCGTCGACGACGTTGGCGACCTGCGTGGGGTGTTCGGGGCCGGTCCCGAACGGGTTGTAGGCGTGGGCCGCGGTCTGACTGAGCCGGACCGGCTGGAGGCCCTGCTTGGAGGGCACGTTGGGCGCCACGCCACTATGGGTGTGGCCGGCGACGAGTATCAGCACGAGTGCCACGATCGCGCCGAGCAGCGCCAGCGAAGCGGCCCAGCGCCAGGGGTGGCGCATGCGCCAGGGCAGGCGCCGGCGCGAGCGCCGCGGCAGCGTTCGCAGCACGCTCGTGACCTCACCCGTCGCCTGTCCGGAGCGGGAGGTCTCGAGCGCCAACGCTTCCTCCAGATCGGCGACCATGCTCGCGGCGTTGGGATAGCGCTCGGCGAGGTCGGCAGCGGTTGCGCGTTCGACCACGGCCGCGGTCGCGGCGGAGACTTCCGGGCGCAGCGACTGCACGTCGGGCACCTGCTCGCGCACGTGGCGCATCGCCACCGCGACGGGCGTCTCGCCGCTGAACGGGACGGCACCGGTCAGCATCTCATACAGCACGACCCCCAGCGAGTACAGATCAGACTGCCCGGTGACCGGCTGTCCGAGCGCCTGCTCGGGCGAGACGTAGTCGGTCGTGCCGAGCACGCGCCCGTCCATCGTCAGCCCCTCCTCGGTGAGCGTGCGCGCGATCCCGAAGTCCGTGATCTTGGCCGAGCCCTCGCTCGAGATCAGCACGTTCTGGGGCTTGACGTCGCGGTGCACGATCAGGCGCTCGTGCGCCGCCCCCAGAGCCCGTGCGATCTCGATCGCGTAGGCGATCGCCTGGGTTATCTGAAGCGGTCCCTCACTACGGATGAGCTGCTTGAGCGTCTTACCGTCCACATACTCGAGCACGATGTAGGGCGTGCCGACCTCGGGCTCGTGACCGTGCCGGGCGCTCTCCGATCGGTCGTCGTGCGCGGAGGGCTCCTCGCCGGCGTCGATCACCGTCACGATGTGCGGGTGGTTCAGCTGCGCGACGGCGCGCGCCTCGCGGCGGAAGCGCTCGAGCTGATCAGAGTCGGTCGCGATCTCGCGGTGCATCAGCTTGATCGCCACCGGCCGCTCGAGCACGGTATCGAACGCGCGGTAGACGGTCGACATCCCGCCGCGCCCGATCTCCGCGTCGAGGCGGTAGCGCCCGCCGAGCAGGGTGCCGAGCAGGGTCTGCGTCACGGGGTCTGGATCATCGGGTTCATCCGCTCATATTCTGCGACCTGCGCAGGCGTACGACGGCGATGGCCGCGATCGTGCAGCGGTAGACGGCGTAGGGCAGCAGCGTTCGCGTGCTCATCCGCGGGCGGCGCAGCAGTCGCGCGCCCGCCGCCGTCGAGGCGAACGCGCTGCCCGCGCCCGCCGCGAGCGCCGACCCTGCTCCCTCGGGGATGCCTCCTCGCCACAGCCGCCACGCCTTCAGCGCGCTCGCTCCGACGATCACCGGCAGGCCGGCGTGCCAGGAAAGCGTCTGGGCGTCCTCACGGGTGAACCCGCGCGCCCGCGCAGCGGTCAGCGTCGCTCCGTTGCGCGACACGCCCGGGATCAGCGCCGCGGCCTGGGCGACGCCGAGCGCCAGACCGTCCCGCGGTCCGGCATCGTCCTGTCCTCGCGTTCCGCGCGTGCTCTCGCCTGGCCGCACAGCGCCTCGCCGCTCGCGGGCGTCCCCTGGCTCGACGTCCCTCCCCCGTCCGGGGCACAGGTCGGCGAACGCCATGGCGAGGCCTCCCGCGAGGAGCCCCGCCGCGATCGAGCGGGGACCACCCAGGCGCCGCTCGATCGGTCGCTCCAGCGCGTATCCCGCGAGCACGGGCGGGCCCAGCGACAACGCGATCACGGCGACCCGGCGCCGGCTCAGCTCTCGTGCCGAGTCGGCCAGCTCGGCGCGCATGTCGAGCGCCAGCGCGACCGCTGCGCCGGCGTGCAGGGCGACCTCGAAAGCCTTGCGCGACTCGCGGTCCAGCTCGGGGTAGGGCCATCCCAGGAGCCACGGAATCAAGGTCGTGTGCGCCGAGGAGGAGACGGGCAGCAACTCGGTTGGGCCCTGCAACGCGCCTAGCACCGCCGCTTCGCGAAGCGAGAGCCGCCGAGATCCCCGCCCGCGGCGGTTAAAGGCGCGGGGCGGTCCGCGTCGCTGCCGAAGCGGCATTTCCCCGATCAGCCCGTGTCGGCGACGGGCGCATCGGTGCCCCCGTCCACAGGGCCCCGTCGCCGTCGACGCACGATCGCATACACGATCCCGATCACGACGAGCGCGAGGATCACATAGTCGACGTACTCAAAGCCCTTGCGCACGCTCGTCCAGTCGCCGCCGAGCGCATGCCCCGCAAACGCGAGCCCGACGACCCAAGGGGTGGCGCCGATCAAAGACAGGACCGTGAACCGTCCCAGCGGCATCTTCGCCACGCCCGCCGGGAGCGACACGAACGCCCTGACGAGGGGGATCAGCCGCCCGAACAGCACGACCGGCTCGCCGTAGCGTTGAAACCAGCGGTCGGCACGTTCGATCTGCGCGGGACCCATGTGCACCTTGCCGCCATGCCGTTCGAGCAGCTCCAGCCGTCCGCCACGCCCGACGGCGTACGCGATCCACGAGCCGACCATCGTCCCGAGCAAACCCGCGAGGATGACCCCGACCATCGTCATGTGATGCTGGGAGGCGCTCTGCCCCGGGTCGGCGACGGCGAAGCCGGCGAACAGCATCACGACCTCCGACGGGATCGGGATGCAGGCGCTGGAGATCGCCATCAGGGCGAATATCCCCGGCAGGCCGGCTTCGCGCACGAAGCTCGACGTTTCGTTGACAAGCGTTTCGGAGATCGAGGCGAGCACCAGCATCGGCCGGCCAACGATACCGGCGAGCCGGATGGCGTGGCCCGGAGCCCGCGGCGCGGCGCGGCGCGGCGTTCTCGGAGGCGTCTGCGGGCAGGCAGCCGGCCCTGGAGCGGAGAGAGCGCGCCGAGCGTTACCGTCCTGCTGGCAATGCGAGTCTGGATCGACCTCACCAACAGCCCGCACGTGCTCGTCATGCGCCCGGTGATCGAGCGCCTGCGCGCCGACGGTCACGACGTGAGGGTGACCGCGCGCGACTTCGCGCAGACGATCGAGCTGTGCGAGCGCTTGCACATCGCCCACACGCCAATCGGCCGTCACCGCGGCGAGCGGCTCCTCGCCAAGGCCGGTGGTCTCGCTTCGCGTTCGACGGCGCTCGTCCGCTGGGCTCGCGCCGACGCTCGCGCCGCCGGTGGCGTGCGCTTTGACATCGCGCTCGGGCACGGCTCCAACGACGTGTCCGTCGCGGCCGCAACGCTGCGGATCCCGTCATCGACGATGTTCGACTACGAGTACGCGTCCGTCCAGCACCATGTCAACTGTCGCCTGGCACGGGCGATCGTGGTGCCCGACGCGATCCCACCCGAGCGTCTGCAGCCCTACGGCGCGGACGGCAAGATCCGCTCGTACCCGGGGCTCAAGGAGGAGTACTACCTTGCCGACTTCACCCCCGATCTCGCGGTCCTCGCCGAGCTGGCGCTCGAGTCCGAGCGCCCGCTGGCCGTGATTCGCACGCCGCCTGAGGTGTCCCTGTATCACCGCTTTGCCAACGATCTGTTCGCCGATGTGCTGGCCCGCGCGCGCGAGGTCGCCACGCGCGAGGGTGTGCAGGTCGTGGTCCTGCCCCGTACGGCGGGCCAGCGCGCCGAGCTGGGCTCGATCCCGGGCTTCGTCGTCCCGCCCCATGCGATCGACGCCCAGTCGCTGATCGCCCTCGCCGATCTGGTGGTCTCCGCCGGCGGCACCATGAATCGCGAGGCGGTCGCGCTCGGAACGCCCGTCTATACGACGTTCGAGGGGCGCCTGGGCGCCGTCGACGAGCGCCTGATCTCCGAACACCGCCTGCGCAAGCTCACCGACCCCGACGAGTTGAGCTTTGCCAAGCGGCCTGCCGCCGCCCAGTCCTCCCGGGTGCGACGAGACCCCGCGCTGCTCGTGGATCTGCTCATGTCGCCGCTGACCGACCCGTAGAACCGGCTGCCCACAGGCCGCCATCGGCGACCCAGCCCTGGAGGAGGTTACGGGCGCTCGCGTTCACCACGGCCCCTATCCCCGTCCGCCCGTACAATCTCCCCAATGCGCCGAAGGCTCAGATCGGCCGCCCTCATGCCCCTGCATCGCAGGTCCATCCCCCAGCTCGCCTTGGATGGGGCGCTGGTTGCGCTCGCCTACTACCTCGCGTTCCAGCTGCGGTTCGACAACGGCCCGAGCGGCCACTACGCCGAGCTGCGGGCCCGCACGATCTGGTGGGTGCTCGCCGGCAGCCTGATCGTGCTGGTGTTCTCGCGCGTGTATCAACGGCGCTGGCGCTACTCCGGCCAGCGCGACTTCGAGGCGGTGGCGCGGGCGATCGTTGCGATCGTGCTGCTCACGGTCGTCGGCGTCGAGGCGCTGCGTCCCGTGCAGCGCTACACCGTGCACGGATCCCGGACGGTGGCGAGCGCGACGGTGGGACTGCCCAACGGCGTGATCGTGCTGTTCGGGCTGCTGTGCCTGCTGTTTTTGATCGGCGTGCGCGTACTCGCGCGGATGGTCTACGAGCGGCGTCCGCTGGCGGCGCTGCGCGGCGTGCGCGAGGGCGAGCGCGGCGTCCTGATCGTCGGCGCCGGCGACGGCGGGCGGCTGGTGCTGCGTGAGATCGCGCGCAACCGGGGGCTCGGCCTGGCCCCGGTCGGCTTTCTCGACGACGACCCCGGCAAGCGCGGTCTGCGCATCGACGGGGTGCGCGTACGCGGGGACACGCGCGCGGATCTGCCGCGCATTCTCGACGAGTCGCAGGTCGACGAAGTTCTGATCGCGATCCCCTCCGCGCCCGGGTCCACGCGCGCGCGCGTGGTGCGCGAGTGCCGCGCACGGGGGATCTCGGTGCGCACGCTGCCGACCGTGTTCGAGCTGCTCCAGGATCACGGCACGATCGCGCGGCAGATGCGCGAGGTGCGCGTCGAGGACGTGCTCGGGCGCGAGCCGGTGCACATGGAGCTCGACCGCGTGGGCGCCTATCTGGCCGAGGAGACGGTGCTCGTGACGGGCGCGGGCGGCTCGATCGGCTCTGAGCTGTGCCGCCAGATCGCGCGCGTGGGACCGCGCAAGATCGTGCTGCTCGACCACGCCGAGGACAACCTGTTTCAGATCGAGCGCGAGTTGCTCGATGAGCGTCACATCCAGCCGTCGGTGCTCGTGGCGGTGCTGGCCGACTGCAAGGAAGAGGAGCGCATGCGCGAGGTCTTCTCCGAGTATCGCCCCACGGTCGTGTTCCACGCCGCCGCCTACAAGCACGTCGGCCTGATGGAGTCAAACCCGGTGGAGGCGGTGCGCAACAACGCGATCGCGACGCGCGTCGTCGCGCAGGTCGCAGGCCAGCTCGCCGCGCGGCGGTTCGTGCTCGTCTCGACCGACAAGGCGGTCGCCCCGGCGACCGTGATGGGCGCGTCGAAGGCCCTGGCCGAGTTCGCTCTGGACGCCGCCGCGGCGCGCTTCCCCGGCACCCGCTTCAACGCGGTGCGCTTCGGCAACGTGCTCGGCTCCTCCGGCAGCGTCGTCCCGATCTTCGAGCGCCAGATCGCGCGCGGCGGACCCGTCACCGTCACCGACGAGCGGATGACTCGCTACTTCATGACGATTCCCGAGGCGGTCCAGCTGATCATTCGCTCCGGCTCGCTGACCTGCGCCGACCCCCCGCGGCCGGATGCGCTCATGGTAAGGACCGTGGCCGCGACGGGCTCTGCCGTGAGTGACTCCACCTCCGCGACGGGTGTGCCCGTCGCGGAGGTGTTCGTGCTCGACATGGGCGAGCCGGTGCGCATCGTCGAGCTCGCGCGGGCGATGATCGACCTGTCGGGTCTCGATCCTGAGCGCGACATCGAGATCGAGATCGTCGGCAGGCGAGCGGGCGAGAAGCTGAGTGAGGAGCTGTTCAACGACTACGAGCGCGCCCTGCCGACGCCGGCGGAGAAGATCATGCTCGCCGAGCGCCCCCCGCTCGGGGCCGATGCGGTCGAGTCGATGTTCGCCGAGATCGGCCTGCTCGTGCTCGAGGGCGACGCCGCCGGTCTGGCCGCCAAGGTGTCCGCGCTCTCGCCCGCCCGCGCTCGGCGGGACACGCGGGATGGGGCACACGCGGGCGTCGGACCCGATGGCAGGGACGGCGGGAGCACACGCGGGGGGAGGGGCGGCACGCGCGACGAGGGCGACGCCGGCGATGAGCGTGTCCCGGCCGCCGCCGACGACAATGTCTACGCCACGCGACGCGGGACGCCTGAGCCGCTCGTACACTCCCAGGATTCATGACCGCTGCTTCGCTACCGGCGCTATCGCTGTCGAGCTCGTTCACGCAGATCGGGGCGATCGCCGCGTTCGCCGCGCTCGTCGGGATCGCGGTTCTGTCGCTGCTGGTGTTTGCGCAGGCGCGCGAGCTCAAGCGGTTGCGCGAGTGGGCGGGACGCGCGCCCGAGCGCTCCGCCGAGCAGGAGCAGCGCGTCAGCGCCGAGGCCGCCGCGCGACTCGCGCGGCCCGCGGCCGGCGCCCCTCCGGTCCGCCAGGTTCCACGCACGACCCCACTGAACGCACGCCCTGTGCCCGCCCCCGGACAGCCGGCGAACGCGCCCGCCACACCCACGCCCGCTCAGGTCGCCGCTGCCGCGACGGCGGTGGCTGACGTCCCGGCCTCGCCGTCTCTGGCGAGCTCGGGCGCCCATCCCGGGGGAGCCGCTCCCTCGTCCGCCACGCCCGCCGCCACTACCCCGAGCGCGGCTCCGCTGACGGCCGGTGCTCCCGCCGCCCAGACCGCCGCGGGCGCTGTCTCCGGGGTCCCGACACCTGCCGCCGCTCCCCCATCCGGCGCGTCCTCTCCCGGGGTGATCCCCGGGAGTGTGCCGCTGCCGAGCCCGACGGGCGACGCGTCCGGTCCCACTTCCGCCCCGATTGCCGGCGCAGCCTCCGCCTCGGCGTCCGCGTCGCCCTCGGGCTCGCCCTCCGCCCCCGCCTCGGCGCCCGGGCCCGCCGGCTCTCCGCCGCCCGGCTCGCCCCCTCCCGCGACCGTGGCGGGAGCCGCTGCGGCCATCCCACGCGCCCCCGTACCACCCCCGCCGTCCTCGATGCCAGGCACAGAGTCTGCCGGCGACGCTCGACCTGCGAGCGCCACACGACGCTCGCCGGCCCCGACTTCCCCCGCCCCGGCCTCATCGGTGCCGCCGGCGGCCACCAGAGCCCCCTCGACCGCCCGCCCCCCCGCCCCCGCCCCCGCTGCCCCTGTGTCTCCCCCGCGCCGTACCGCGGCCGCCGCCATGACCGCCGACGCGAGCGCCGCCGTCAGGACCGCTTCGGGCGGGCGATCGGCAGGCGCGGCGCGCGAGCCCTCGGCGCAGGCCCCCGTCCGTGCGCGCGCCGGCGGTCAGTCCCCGGCTGCACAGCGAGCCGGCGCGACGACCTACTCGCGCCGCCGCCGCTCGCCCGCACGGACGACCGTGCTGATCGTAGGAGGGGTGGTCATCGGAGTCGTCGCGGTCGTGCTGATCGTCAGCTCGCTCGGGTCCTCATCCGGCACGAGCCGGACCGCCGCCACCACAACGGCGGCACACCCGAGCACGCACCGCAACCACACGCGCACGTCGGCGACCACCACACATCCGAGCGAAGCCTCGGCGCCAGTGGTCAGCCCCGCGGAAGCGCAGGTCGCCGTGCTCAACGGCACGAGCACGCCGAATCTGGCACACCGGCTGTCGGCGAGCCTGCAGCAGAGCGGCTACTCGCAGGCGACTCCCCTGAACGGGACGCCGCCGGGGAGCCACCAGACGACCGTCGTCGAGTACACCTCGGGTCACCGCGCCGAAGCCGCGCAGGTCGCGCGGGCGCTCGGCGTCACGCGGGTGCAGCCGATCGAAGCGGCCGTCTCCCCGCTTGCGGGGAGCTCGACCGTGGTCGTGATCGCCGGCCTGGACAAGGCGGGCGCTGGCGGCGAAGCAGCGTCGTCGTCCGGGCCCGGTGGCGAAGCGTCGTCCGGCGGCGGAGCGGTCCCGTGATCGGCTTGCCGATGGAGTCCGCCGGCGAACGAGCGACTCGCCGTGTGCCGACCGCCGCCGCGGCCGACCGCGCGCGGTGAGCGTGCCCGGAGCGAGCAGATAGCCGGTTTTCTGGACATTCCCGCGCGCTCGGTCAAGCCGCGCGAGCACGGCATCACGCACGTGATCGACCGCGGTCTGTCGGTCGCCGACGTGGACGGCCTGCTCGAGGTGGCGGGTGCGTACGTGGACATCGTCAAGCTCGGCTGGGGCACGGCGCTCGTCAGCGCCAACCTCGCTCCCAAGCTGGAACGCTACGCCGCGCACGGGATCCCGGTCGTGCTCGGCGGCACGCTCACCGAGCTGGCGATCAGGCAGGGTCGCGTCGAGGGGTTGATCGCGTGGCTGGAAGAGCTGGGGCTGCGTCACGTGGAGATCTCCGACGGGACGATCGCGCTGGAGGCCGAGGTCAAGACCTATCTGATCCGTACGCTCGTCGCGGCCGGGTTCACGGTTCTGTCGGAGGTGGGCAGCAAGGACGCCGACTTCATCATGGCGCCGTACGTGTGGGTGGAGCAGATCGAGCGCGATCTGCGGGCGGGCGCGTGGAAGGTGATCGCCGAGGCGCGCGAGTCGGGCACGGCCGGCATATATCGCGCTGACGGCGAGGTGCGGACGGGGCTGATCGACGAGATCGTGCACGCGGTCGACGCCGACCGGTTGATATTCGAGGCGCCCCAGCGCGAGCAGCAGGTGTGGCTGCTGCACCGCTTCGGCGCGGAGTGCAACCTCGGCAACATCGCGCCGGACGACGTGCTCTCACTGGAGACGCTGCGCCTCGGTTTGCGCTCGGACACGGTCGAGCGGTTCGCGCCGGGCGGTGAGGATTGACCAGGACAGACCCGCTGGCGCGCGTCGTGTTCGCGCTGCTGGTCCTCGCGTGCTTTGGCGCGTTCATTCTCACTCAGCGGCTCAAGCACACACCGACGCCGGTCCAGCACTTCCAGTTGACGCCACGGTTCTCACCGACGCCTCAGGGACATATCAGGCAGGAGCGGATCTCGTTCAAGCTCGACCGCGCCGACGCGGTGACCGTCACGATCCTCAACTCCGCGGGCGACACGGTCGCGACGCTCGTGCGCGACCGGCCGGTGGCTCGCTACAAACAGCTGTCGCTGCGCTGGAACGGTCGCGGGGGCTCGCCCCACGGTTACGCGGTTGTGGTGGCCGCGGACGGGACGACGATCGTGATGCCCCACAACACCGGCGCTCTCGCACCGGCGGGCGAATATCGCGTGCATGTGGCGTTGCGCGCCCAGCACCGTACGGTTCCGGGACCGCGCACGTTCACGTTGGTGAGGCCGTGAGCGCTCAGGCGCCGACCCTCGCCACGTCCATTCCCGGCCCCGGTGTGATCGCGGCGGGCCTGCTCGGCGCACTGGTCGTGATCGGCGGACTGTCACTGCTGATGCGCCGTCGCCCCGACGCACTCCCGCTGCTCGCGATCGCGGCACTGCCGTTCCGGCTGCCGATATCCGCCGACGGTCGGACGGTCAACCTGCTGATCCCGCTCTACCTGGTCGTGGCCGCGGGGACGGTCACATTCCTCCTGCCTCGGTGGGTCGGCCTGAGTGTCAAAGGCTCACGTGACGCCAACGGGTGCGGTGACCGGCGTCAACGGCAACGTATGCAAGGGCTGGCTGCCGGGTCACCCACCCATCTGACCGCCTGGCTGTCACCCCGCGGCGTGGAATGGCTGCTGCTCGTGGCCGTCGTGCTGTATGCGCTGCAGGGTGTGTACTCCGCCGACCACGCCAAGGCCGCGGAGAACGTCGCGTTTTTTTACGTTCCGTTCGGGTTGCTGTTCATGCTCCTGCGCGACGTGCGCTGGACGCGCGAGCTCGTGCTGCGGTGTCTGGGGGTGGCGGTCGCGCTGGCGGTCGTGTTCGCGGGGATCGGGTTCGTGGAGTATGCGCGCAAGCAGCTGTTCCTCAACCCGAAGGTCGTCGCGGCGAACGAATACGGCAATTATTTTCGCGTTAATTCGCTCTTTTTCGACCCGAACATCTACGGCAGGTTTCTCGCGCTCGTGATGATCGCCGTCACGACCGTCGTGCTGTGGAGCCGCCGTCGGCGTGAGGTGTTGATCGGCGCGTGCGTGCTCGCATGGCTGCTGGGCGGGCTGGTGACGAGCTTTTCGCAGTCGAGCATCGCGGCGCTGCTGCTGGGCCTGGCGGTGCTCGCCGCCTACCGCTGGGACGTGCGCGCGACGGTATATGTGACGGGCGCGCTGGTGGCGATCGCCGCGGTCGCCGTACTGGCTGCGCCGCCGAGCCTGCATTTCGGGTTGAATGGCTCGGGCGGCTCGACGAGCAACGCGACGAGCGGGCGCACGAAGCTGATCTCCGGCGGTCTGGAACTGTTCGCCGCTCGGCCGCTGTACGGGTACGGATCGGGCTCGTTCGAAACCGAGTACAAGCGCCACGGGCGTACGCGCGACGCCGCGAACGCCACCTCGGCGTCGCACACGATCCCGATCACGGTCGCCGCCGAGCAGGGGATCGTCGGCCTGGTCGTGTACGTAGTGCTGCTGATCTGTGCGTTCGCCGTGCTGTTTCGCGACGCCGGCCGCTCGCCCCCCCGCATCGCCATCGCCGCGTGCCTGGCCGCGCTTGTGCTGCACACGTGGGCATACGCCGACTTCCTGGAGGACCCGATCACCTGGACGCTGCTGGGTATCGGGGTCGCGCTGGCACGCGCGGGCTCTTTTTGGGGGGTGAGCCAGGAGCCGGCCGTTTCAGCGGACGTGGTCGGCGCCGCTCACCACACCTGATGGCGTATCGCGAGCGCACTTGCCCGCGCGGGCGGCAGGATGCCGGGCGGTCGTGTCAGATGAGTAGGTTGCGGCTGTGCTCGGCTACCTGAGACGCCTGGTCACGACCGGCGCGGCCTACCAGGCCGCGGAAATCCTGGCGAAGGCGATCGCGGTGTTCACGCTGCCGCTGTACACGCGCCACGTCTCCACGGCGGGGTACGGGACGTACAACTCGCTGCTGACGGCCGTGATCCTGTTCAGCATCCTGCTGCGCCTCGGCGTGGGGGAGGCGTTCGTGCGGTTCTACTTCACCGACTCCGACGAGGCTCGGCGCGCTCGCATCGCGCGCACCGCGACCGCGACGGTCGCCTGGACCACAACGGTCGCATCGCTGCTCGCCGTGGTGTTCGCGGGCGAGCTCTCGCGGGTCATCCTCGGCTACACCGACGCGGGGCTGATGTACTGCGCGATCCTCGGACTGTGGGCGTTTACGAACATCGAGATGGCCTACGCGCAGCTGCGTGTGGACGAGCGCGCCCGCACGTACATGCGCGCGTCGGGGGCGAACGTGGCGATGACCGTGGCGTTCACGATCGCGCTGGTCGTGTTCGCCGATGAGGGCGCGCGGGGGTTGCTGCTGGGGAACTTCGCCGCGTCGGCGATCGTGGTGCTGGGACTGTGGTGGGTGCTGCGCACGCGTGTGTCGCTGCGCGTCAGGGTCGCCGACCTGCGCGCGATGCTGCGGTTCGGGCTGCCGACCGTGCCGGCGGACGCGAGCGTGTATGCGCTGCAGGTCGCCGACCGCTTCTACCTGCTGCGCGGCGTCAGCTCGGGAGCGGCGGGCGAGTACGCGATCGCGGTGCAGCTGGCGACGGTCGTGTTCGTGTTCGTGCGCGGCTTCCAGTACGCGTGGCCGCCGCTGGCGTACTCGATCGACAGCGACGCCGAGGCCTCGCGGCTGTATTCGCTCGTGACCACCTATTTCGTGCTCGCCACGGGCGTCGTCGTCGTCGGCGTGGCGCTGCTCGGGCGCTGGCTCGTGCGACTGCTCGCCGCGCCCGAGTACTACGGCGCGTACAGGGCCCTGCCGTGGCTCGCGCTCGGGTGGACGCTGTACGGGCTCTACCAGGTGATGATCGCGATCACCGGCCGCGCCCGGGTCACCCAGCGCAACCTGCCCGCCGCCGCCGCCGGGTTGGTCGTGAACGTGGCGCTGCTGTTCGTGCTCGTGCCCAGCAGCGGCCTCGGCCTCGGCCTCGCCGGGGCGGGACTGGCGCTGTGCGGCGCCTACGCGGTGATGGTCGCGGTCATGCACCTGCTCACGCGCGGCGTGTTCGCGGTCGACTTTCAGTGGCGGCGCCTGGGCCAGCTCACGGCGATTCTCACGGCCGTCGCCGTGTCCGGCGAGCTGCTGCTGCCGACGAGCGGGGTCGCGGGCCTGCTGACGCGCATCGCCTGGCTCGCGCTGGTGCCGGCGCTGCTGCTCGCCACGCGCTTTGTGGCGCCCACCGAGCGCGCCCAGGTTCGGGCGCTCTGGGTCGAGGGTCGCCGGCGCGTGGCGGCCTTCCGCGCGGGCCACGGCGATGTCGAGGCGTACGCGGATGATCCGCTTCGCGACATCTGACAGGTCGTGGACGCGGCGCTCGTTCGGGGGATTCGATGCCGTCGAGCTGTTGAGGTAGCGCGCCCGTATCTAAAGCCCTTGCGGGACCTGGTCGATGAGCGAGCGGATGCCCGAGCTATCCACCAGTTCGCCACGCCCTGCCGGGGTTCGTGAGCGCCGCCGCCGCGCGGAGGCGTTGCGTGCCCATCGCGCGGATGCGCGCGTGCAGAGCATGGCCGCCGCCGGTGAGCTCGCCTATCTGCGCGCGCAGCTGACGCTCGCGGCGCGCCTGACCGCGCGTCTGGCGGCAACACACAATGTGGACGAGCTCGTCGGGATCGTCGTGCAGGAGCTGCACAGCACGTTCGCGTTCTACCTGGCGGCGATACAGCGTCTCGACGATGGCGGTGTGCTGCATCTCGTCGCGGGCAGCGGCGCCCTGGCCGAGGTGATGACCGAGTTTCTGCTCGTTGAGCAGTCCGTCCGGCACGGGATCAACGGGCGCGTGGCGCGTACGGGCGAGACGTCGCTCGTGTCCGACACGCGCGCCGACGTCGACTACATCGTGCGCGACCCCAACACCGACCCGCGCTCGGAGCTGAGCGTGCCGATCGTCGTGGACGGGTCCGTCTGGGGCGTGCTCAACCTCGAGGCGGCCGAGCCAGACGCGTTTGGCGAGGCGGACGCCGTGCTCGTCGAGACGATCGCCGCGAGCCTCGGCTCCGCCATCCATCGCGCCGGGCTGCTCGCCGAGCAGGAGCGCACGTTCACCACAACCCTGTCCGCGCTGATGAGCACCGTCGAGGCGAAGGACGACTACACGGCCTCCCACGAGGAGGACGTAGCGGGACTGTCCGAGCGCGTCGCGCTGCGCATGGGGCTCTCGCCCGCACACGCCCGCGACGTGCGCTACGCCGCACTGCTGCACGACATCGGCAAGGTCGCCGTCCCCAGCGAGATATTGCTCAAGCCGGGTCCGCTGACCGAGACCGAGTGGGTGGAGATGCGCCGTCACACGATCGTGGGCGGGGATCTCGTCGCGCGCATCGACGCCTTCGCCCACCTTGCCCCTGCGGTCCGCGCCAGTCATGAGCGCTGGGACGGGGACGGCTACCCCGATGGGATCTCCGGCGAGGACATCCCGCTCGCGGCGCGCATCATCGCCGCCTGCGACACCTACGACGCGATCATCACCGATCGCCCCTACCGCCTCGCGCGCACGCCGGCGCAGGCGCGCGAGGAGCTGCGCGGCGTGGCCGGCATCCAGCTCGACGCGCGCGTGGTCGAGGCGTTGCTGGAAGAGCTGTCCGAGCTCTCCTAACCTGAACAGACTCCGAGATGTGCCGGCAGGTGTCGGGAGAACGCGGAGTCAGTTCAGCCTAACCGCCCGCGGCGCCGACCGGACCCGCGCGATTGTACTCCTCCGCCGCCTCGCGCAGCCCTTCGCCGCGCGTGGGCCTGAGCGTCGCGGCGACGTGCCACCAGTACCGCTGTGGCGAGTGCCCGGGCAGCACCACCGCGGCGAGCGCGCGCAGCGCGTAGGGCCACGCCGTCAGCCAGCGCACCGCCCGCGCCGCCCCGGCCGAGTGGTGCTTGCGCATGTACAGATCGCGGTTGCGCGCCATTTCCACTATCCGCCGCTCTGCCGCTGCGCCGGTGGACAGCTGCTCGTGATGGATCGCGCGCGCCTGCGGCACGTACAGGCTGCGCCAGCCCGCGTCGCGCAGCCGGCGGGCGAAGTCCACCTCGTCGGAGTAGACGAAGAAGTCGGGGTCCAGGTAGTTCACCTCAGCCGCCGCAGCGCGGCGCACGAGCAGCGCCGAGGACTGGCACCAGTCGACCTCACGCGTGTGCTCGCCAGAGCTTTGGACGGTGTAGAAGCGGTGCAGGAGCACGGCGCCGGCGACCGCCGTCATGACCGTCGGAAACCGCCAAGCGCACGCCTGACCACCGGGATATACAGCCCGACCTGGCCCGCCGGGCTGTGTGCCCGACCCGACCCCCTGGGCTGTGTGTCCGCCGGCGCCGGCGCCGGCGCCCGCTCCCTCCGGGCGCAGCAGCCGAGTCCCTGCACACGCCGCGTCCGGGCGTGCCTCCAGGGCCTGCCACAGCGCGAGCGTCGCGCCGGCCAGCAGCTCGGAGTCCTCGTTCAGCAGCAGCGCATACCTACCGTGCGCGCGCTGCATCAGTGCCGAGTCGTTCAGCGCCTTGCCGCGCCGTTCGCCGAGCGCGATCGTCTCGTCCACCGCCGGGTGTTCCCGCGACGCCTGAGCCGAGCCGTCGCGGGAGCCGTTGTCGAGCACGAGCACCTCGCTCGCGAAGGGCAGCGACGCGCGCTCGCGCGCGATCGCGTCCAGCCCGCGCACCAGCAGCTCGCGCTGGGAGGTGTTCACGACGCAGTACGTCAGCTCGATCCCGGACACCGGCTTGACGCTACCGCAGGTTCCGTCGCCTCGGTCGCCGCTTGCCTGCAACGCGGACTGCACCGGTTGGTGAAACGCTCGATCCTGCGTTAAGACTAGTATTCAGCTATGCGCCCGGGGTTGCCATACGTTCGACGCCGCCATGTCTGAGGGACGTAAGGATCGCCCCGCCGACACCGTTCTGGTGACGCTCGGCGTGCTCGGCGACCTGCGCAGTGACGCGGCCCAGGCCGTGCTCCTGCTCGGAGAGCTGCGCGGACTGACCAAATGGGGCGATGAGAGGCTGTGCGGGCAGCTCAATTGCGACCTCGACAAGTGGACGCAGGCAGGCAGCGCCGGCGCCAGAGGCGAGGCGGCGCTGAACCACAGCCTGCTATTCCTGACGCTGGTCAGAGACGCGACGCAGTTGGTCGATCTCACCGCCGATCGCCGCGAAGTCGTAAACGCCGCGGTCGAGCTTTGTCATGCTGCCGGCGGACCAGTGGCGAAGCGGGCGCCGCGGATGCGCGCTGCGCTCGAACACACACCGACGGGCGACCTGCGACCGCTCGACCTGCTCGGCCTCGGCGAGATCGGCCGCGCCTGGCGCTCGACTGCGCTCAACATGGAATCCGGCCCGGCGTACGAGCAGGCCGTGGCCGCGATGCGCTTGGCGGGATCGGTGGCCGCGCAGACCGCGCATCTCAGCCCCGAGCGCCTGCTGTTGCTGGCCGGGAGCAAGCCCAAGGATCTGCTCGGACGGAACGTCTCCCAACGTATGGCCGAGCATCTGCTGTTCTGCAACAAGTGCAAGAAGCTTGCCGAATCCATGGATCTTCACGACCTGCTCCGCTCCGAAGAACTGCTCGACCTCGACGCACTTTCTCGACCTGTCGCCGCGTAGCCTCGCGGGCACATCGGAAGACTCCTCGGCATGCTCTGCCTGCATCTCGGTCCCGGTCGCCTTGGTCTCGGGCTGATAGTCGATCAGCTCGACGAGGTCCGGTTCTCGGTATGTCTTGTGGGATCGCCGGACTCAGACAGCAAGGAGCAGACGCAGTTCGGTCTCTCCTTCATCGATCCCGACACCGGACTGGAATATCGCGACGTCGAGTGGGCGAGCAACGCTGACACGGTCGAGGATCTTCCGCCCGACGTCCTTGAGCTCGTCGACGGCCCTGAGCCGTTGCTCCTGACCTGCGCGCTGGGCGAAGGCATCGCCGCCCGTGCCGACTGGCTCGTGGAGCTGGTTCGCCGCCGCCCGGACGGCGCCGAGACGGTGCTGCTCGCGTGCGAGAACGATCTCCATGAGGCATACGAGCAGCTCATACGGCGGGCCGGGGATGCGCTGAAGACTTATCCGTGCGTGGTCGACCGAATCTGTGCCTGGCCCTCCAAGACCGCGATCGACGACCGCGGTCACAGAGCCCTGATCAGCCACCCGCGTGATGATCAGGATCGCAGGGTCGTCAGCGTCCACCCGATCGGCGAGTGGATCATCTCGGTCGCCGACGACGTGCCCGCCACCCTGTCGAAGCTGTCCGAGGCGTCGCTGGTGACTGTGACGCATCTCGACAACGCGGGGTTCAAGGCCAGGAAGTTGTGGTCGGTCAACGGTGTGCACATGGTGCTTGCGTTGATCGCCCGCCGCGAAGGCGTGGACATACTTCCGCTGGAAGGCGCCTACGAGCAGGCGTTCCTCACCTTGGCGGGACCGCTCATGCGCCAGATCTCAGCCGGCGTCGCGGGTCTGTGGCCGGAGATCCCCGTCGAAGAGGAGTACGCATCGGCGCGTATCGCGGCGTTTGTCGAGAGCCCGGACGAGACGGCGCGAATCCTCGAACGCCACCTCGTGCGCACCGACCTGCGGCCATTCATGCGCCGCCTCGACCGCCGGCTCGGCGAGGCCGCGCGCGCGGCGCAAGCCGCCGGCCAGGACTGCGAGCCCTTCTACCAGGCGATGGCGCTCGTCGTCGCGGTCCTATCCGATCTCACTCGCTACTACGCGGACGATGGCCAACCGCTCGACCGGACGGTGGACGAGCAGGTCATCGATCTGTTCGCCCGTGTTCTAGAGCGCTGGCTCGACGGCGAGCGGGCGAGCGATCTGCTCGCGACCCTCCGGCGCGCGCTGCGCGGGCATCACTCGGTCGGGTCGTCCCCCGGGGAGTAGTCGCACGGCAGCCGGCTTCGCCGCGCGCGTACGCGTAACCGCGCCGCCCCGGCGATGTAGATAGGTCTGCAGTCAAGTGAGAGGAAAGCCGTGAGTCTTGACAGCGATAGTGATACCGGCAGGGTCATACAGCTGGACGAGCTGCGCGATGCCCGCGGCTGGGAGACCAAGCGCTCGGCGCGCCTTGTGCTTGACGGATCGGATCAGACCGGGTCGCTGCGTGCGGCGACGGGCGCGGAGGCGGCTGACTTCGACAGCCGCCTTCACGCCGGGATGCTCGTAGAGCTGGACGAGCTGCGCGCCGCCCAGCGCAACCTCGAAACCCAACACCAGCTTGACGGTGCGCTGGCGCTGATGAGTCGGATCGGCACGCCTCGCACCTCGACGGACGCGATGGAGCTGGCGGACGCGCTCAACTTCGCCGTCGACGGCTACTGCAACAAAGGCCAGACCGCCGAGGCATGCGCGCTGGCCGCCGAGACGGTTGAGCTGATCTATGAGCTCGATCCGAATCGCCGCCGGCGCTTCGGTCGTAGCCCGCGTACCTTCCCCGCGGTCTATGCCGCCCGCGTCCACGCCCATGCGATCGAGTACAACGGCGATCCCGACGATGCCATCCACCGTCTGCTGGCGCTGCACATGACGCTGTCCAAAACCCCGGAGATCGGAGCCAGCCCGCTCGACAGCCTGCTCATCCTGCGCGGCCTGCTGAGCAGCGCCAAGCGCGACGGAAGCAGCACCGCGAGACGCTACGCCGACCGGGCTCGACAGCAGGGCGACGCGATTCTCGCCAAGCTCGAGGCCGCGGACTCGAGCGCGACCGTCGCCGTCGCCGTCGCCAGCTACTGCCACCGTGCGGCCATCGAGCGCCGTGCCCGTCAGGGAGCGTCCGCGCGGGGGGAAGCGATCGAGCTGTTCGAGCGCTCGCTGTCACTGCGCCCCAACACGCCACGCGATCTGCGGTCTCGCGGCATGGCGGTCGGCGATCTGCATGTGCTGCGCGGAGACCGGAAGGAGGGCGCGCGCATCCTCACCGCCACCGTCGCGGGCTTCGAGGACGTGCTGCCCCGGCACTTCGACTCCGCCCGCGCACAGTTGATCGAGCGCGACCTGCTGATCGCGGCCTGAGCCTGCGGTCGGCGCCCGCGCCTGAGCCAGCGGTTCCGAGCTCGCAGCCTGAGGTTCGGCGTGCGCGCTCGCGAATGGCATCCGCGCATTGTCTCCGCACTCGCACATATTGTGCGTCCGGTGCGCGTTCACGTCCTCGACCCCTCGGCCTACACGCCGCCCTACGACCACGCCCTGTGCCATGCGCTGGGGGCGGCCGGTGCCGAGGTCACGCTCGTCACGAGCCGCTTCGCCTACGGGCCCGTGCCGCCGGCGGACGGGTATGCGCGGCGCGAGCCGTTCTACCGCCACGCGCTCGGCGCCCCGGGATCACGCGTGCGCGCTGCGTGCAAGCTCGCCGAGCACGTACCCGACATGCTGCGCTACCGCCGTCTCGCTCGCGAGGCCGACGTCGTGCACTTCCAATGGCTCTCCGTCCAGCACCTCGACGGCCGGCTGCTGCCCGCCCGGCGCTCGCCGAGTGGCGCCTTGCGCCCGCTCGTGCTCACCGCGCACGACGTCCTGCCGCGCGAACCCCGCCCGGGGCAGCTCACTGCCCAGCGGCGACTGTACGAGCGCTTCGACGCGATCGTCGTGCATTCCGCCCATGGACGCGCGCGACTGACCGGCGAGCTGGGGGTCGATCCCGGGCGCGTGCACGTCATCCCGCACGGGGCCTTCGCGCACCTCGCGGACTGTCCGCCCCAGCCGCCGCCGTTTGCAACCGAGAAGCCCGTCGTGCTGTGCTTCGGTCTGATGCGCCCCTATAAGGGGATCGACCTGCTGCTCGACGCGTGGCGGGAGATCGACGAGGCCGAGCTGTGGATCGCGGGGATGCCGAAGTTCGACATCTCTCACCTGCGCCGCGCGGCCCCGCCGAACGTCCGCTTCGTCCCCCGCTTCATCGGCGACACCGAGCTGCCCGCGTACTTCCAGCGCGCCGCCCTCGTCGTGCTCCCCTACCGCGAGATCGACCAGTCGGGCGTGCTGTTCACGGCGCTCGCGTTCGGCAAGCCGCTGCTGCTGAGCGACGTCGGCGGCTTTCCGGAGGTGGCCGCGACGGGCGCCGCGCGCACGTTTCCCGTGGGCGACGTCTCCGCCCTGCACGTCGCGCTGCGCGAGCTCCTGTCCGATCCGACCGCCCTGTCCACGATGGCCGAGCGAGCCCGCGCCGCCGCGTCCGGCCCGTACTCGTGGGATGCGATCGCCCGGCGCACGCTCGAGCTGTACAGCTCGCTGACCTCCCCCGAGAAAAACATCCCAAGCCGACCGTAGAGTGATCGACATGGTCAATTGCTGCGTGTCGCAGGCCCTTCTCTCCGGGCTGTTCCGGGATCGTACGTCCCGGAGAAAGGAGGTAGCCAATGTCCGATGCAACCAGCGTTTTGGCCATCGCTCTGTTGGCCTATTCGGGGATGCGAGCGAAGCGAGTGTCTCCCTAATCGGTCGCGATGCTGGTCATCGACCGGCTGACGAGATAGCAGGGCGCCCTGGTGGTCGCAGCTCAGACGATCCCGGCGGCCACCAGGGAACCCTGCGAAGGATGCTGACCGATGCGATCAGCGTTTTGGCCACTTACAAGGCTAGCGATGTCGTCGGCCAGACGCAAGGCACTCACCAATGACGGCCCTCGAGATCGTTTTCTGGGTGTGCGCTGCACTGATCGTGTGGACGCAGGTCGGGTACGCCGCCACCTTGGCCGTGCTCGCGCGCGCGTTCGGGCGAACCCAGGTGATCGCAGCGCCCGAGCCGCCGCCCTCGCTGTCATTGATCGTCGCCGCGCACGACGAGGAGTTTGTGATCGCGGCGCGCGTCGTCAACGCGCTCGCGCTCGACTATCCCCGCGAGCTGCTGGAGGTGATCGTCACCTGCGACGGCTGCACCGACGCCACCGCCGACCGTGCGCGCGAGGCCGGAGCCGACGTCGTGCTGGAGTTGGCGCGTGGCGGCAAGATCCGTGCTCAGGACGCCGCTGTGCAACGCGCGCGGGGAGACATCGTCGCGTTCTCCGACGCCAACGCGCTGTGGGAGCCCGACGCCGCGCGCGCCCTCGTGGGCGCGTTCGCCGATCCCCACGTCGGTTACGCCTGCGGGCAGGTCCGGTTTGTGCAGGCCGCCGCCGGCGCGGACGCGGGCAACCAGGAGGGGGTCTACTGGCGCTACGAGCTGGCCGTGCGCTCGTATGAGTCGCGCCTGTCCTCGATCACGGCCGGCAACGGCGCCATCTATGCGACGCGCCGCGACGCCTACATCGTGGTCGACCCGATCATGGGCCACGACCTGTCGCTCCCGTTCAACATGGTCCGGCGCGGTCTGCGCGCCACGTATGTCCCCACGGCGCGCGCCACCGAGAAGATGGTCCCATCGCTGCTGGGCGAGTTCGCGCGCAAGCGGCGCATGATGAGCCACACCTGGCCGATCCTCCTGCGCGGCGGCATGCTCTCCCCGCGCGGCTACCCGCCGGGCTACGCGCTGATGATCCTCTCGCATCGCCTGCTGCGCTACCTCACGCCGTTCCTGCACCTGCTCGCGCTCGCCGCGAACGTCGCGCTCGCCGCGAACGTCGCGCTGGTGGCGGGCGATGCCGGCGCGCTGTATGAGGTCACGCTCGCGCTTCAGCTCGTGCTGCTGCTCGGGGCGCTGCTCGGCGGCGTGCTGCGCGTGCGCCCGCTGCTGATCGCCCGCTACTACGTGCTCACGACCGCCTCGCCCGCCGCCGGGCTATGGGACTGGCTGCGTCACGGAACGACCGCAACCTGGGAAGCCGCCGAGGGCACGCGCTGACGGCCGGATGGCGGCGCTGGATCTGCGTCCTCGGTCACTCGCGTACTTAGTACGCCACGTTCCCTGCGTCCTTGCCCAGCTTGCCCTCCGGCCGTCAGAAGCGGATGGCTCAGCAGGAGAAGTGTCGAAAGCGCTGCATTCGGCGCGCGCGATCCGCGACGGACATGGGTCGCGGCCCTGCTCGACGCGCGGGCTCGTCCTCGATAGCCCGCTCGCTGCGATCATCTCGCCGGTGATCCGACGTTGCCTCGACATCGCCGTCTCCGCGCTCGCGCTCGCGCTCGGCGCTCCGCTGCTCGCCGCGGCGATGGTCGCGATCCGGCTGGAGTCCGCCGGGCCGGTGATCTACCGCCAGCGCCGCGTGGGCATGGACGGGCGCCCGTTCGACGTGCTCAAGCTGCGCACGATGGTCGACGGCGCCGAGCACATCGGCGCGGGCCTGGCGATCGACGCGAACGACTCGCGGGTCACGCGCGTGGGCGCGCTGCTGCGGCGCATCTCGCTGGACGAGCTGCCGAACCTGCTCAACGTGCTGCGCGGCGACATGTCGCTGATCGGTCCCCGTCCCACGCTGCCGGTGCAGGTCGCCCAGTACACCGAGCGCCAGCGCGGGCGACTTGCGATCAGGCCCGGCATCACCGGCTGGGCGCAGGTCAACGGCCGCGCGTCGCTGCCCTGGTCGGAGCGGATCGAGCTCGACCTGTACTACATCGCCCACCGCTCGCTGATGCTCGACCTGCGCATCCTGTGGCGCACGCCCGCGCTCGTGCTCGGCGGCGACGGCCTGTACAAGGGTCCCACCGGGGGCTGGGAGCACAAGCTGTGAGCCCGCCCGCCGCCCGCCCGCCCGCGCCCGGGACGACCACGACCGGGGAGTCCTCCGCGCCCGCGCACACGACGCGTCCCGCCGGCCCGGCCGCGGTACTGTTGACCGGGGCGGGCAAGCGCTATGACATCGTGTCCTGCTTCGCCGCGCTCACGAGGACGATCGTCGCCGACCCCTCGCCGCTGGCGCCCGCCCGGTACGCCGCGCACGTACGCGCCGCGGTGCCGCTGATCGAGGACCCGGGGTATGTGCCGGAGCTGGAGCGGCTGTGCGCCGAGCACGGCGTCGGGGCGGTGCTGCCGCTGACCGATCTCGACATCGAGACCCTCGCTCTGGCTCGCGCCGCCGGACGGCTGCCGGCGCTCGTGCCCTCGCCCGAGGTCGCCCGCGCGACGTATGACAAGCACGAGGCGCACCTGCTGCTCTGCAGGCTGGGCCTGCCCTCCCCGCCGACGGTCCTGCCGGAAGACGATCTCGACGCGCTCGACTATCCCGTCATGGTCAAGCCCCGGCGGGGCTCGGGCGCGCGCTCTATACACCTCGCCCATGATCCCGCGCAGGCCCGTTTCTTCGTCGACTACGTGCCCGAGCCGACGATGATCCAGCGCGCGATGCGCGGCCCGGAGCTGTCGATCGACTGTCTCGGAGACACCGCCGGGCGCTGCCTGAACGCGATCCCGCGCACGATGCTCGAGTCGCGCGGGGGCGAGTCGATCAAGGGCGAGGTCATCCACGACACCGAGCTGATCGAGCTCGGCGCGCGCGTCATGGAGGCGCTGGCCGTATGCGGCCCGGCGACGATCCAGGTGTTCCGCGATCCCGACATCGGCGTGGCGATCACCGACGTGAACACGCGTTTCGGGGGCGCGTTTCCGGCGCCCGCCTACGCGGCGCTGCCGGGGCGCACCTACCCGGAGCTGATCGTCGCGCTCGCGTCCGGGGAGACCGTCGCGCCCCACGTCGGCGAGTTCGACGCAGGAGTGACGTTCACCCGCTACTACTGGCAGCTCGAGCTCGACGCGCGCATGCGCCCGACCGGCCGCGAGATCGTGCCCGGGGGCCCGCCGTCGCCGCTGCGCTGAGCCGCCCCGCCTACCGTCGCGCGCGTGCATGACGCCTGCCCGTCGAATAAGCCCGACGATGGTGCAAGAATCAGGGGTGTGAACCCTCAGTTGCTCGCCGATCCGACGGCGGCGTCCAAGTCCGAGGCCCAGCCGCCCCGGTCGGACACCGTCCCGGAGGACTCCGCGAACGGGTCCGGCCCCAATGGCCCCGGAGCGGGCTCGGCCCCGGATGCTCAGGTGTCCGTCCCCGATCCCGTCCGCGCCTGTGCCAACTGCGGCGCGGCGCTGGACGACGGCCAGGACTGGTGCCTGCAATGCGGCGCCGCCGTACCCGGCAGCCTCGACGGGGGCGGACCCGGTTGGCGCTCGGCCACGACGGTGCTCGCGGCCACGGCCGTGCTCGTGCTGGGGGCCGCGGCGGCGGCCTACGCAGCGCTCACCCAGCCCGCTCCGCGCACGCCCGCGCCCAAAGTCGTCACCGTCGCGCAGGCCCCTCCGACCACGCCCGCGACCACCCCCACAACGCCCTCCACGCCGGGTGCGCTGGGTACTCCGACGACGATCAATCCGCTCCCCAGCACGACCACCCCGCCGAAGATCCCGCTGACCGCGTCCACGCCCAAAGCCAGCGAACCGACCGGGTCGGGGACGGGCGCGAACTCGGGCGCGGGCTCGACCGAATCGGGGACCGGCACGACCAAATCGAACACCAACAGCGGCGGCACGACCACCACCGAACAGCCCTCGCCGATCCTGCTCGACACGAACGCCGCGAGCACATACAACCCTTACGGGTATCCCACGAGCTGGTTCGGCGACCCGAGCCTGGCGATCGACGGCGAAACGAGCACCGCCTGGACCGCGCAGGTCAACCCGGCGGTCGCCCCGAAGATGGCGGAGGGGCTCACGATCGACCTGAAGACCGCGCAGAAGGTCGGGTCGGTCAAGCTGATCACCTCCACGCCCGGCATGACCGTGCAGATCTACGGCGCCAACGGCGCCACGCTGCCGGCGTCGATCACCGCTCCGGCATGGGTAGCGCTCAGCCCGTCGCTGGATGCGAAGAAGCGCACCACCAAGATCGCGCTGCGCGACGCGACCAAAGCGTTCCGGTTCGTGACGCTGTGGGTCAGCCTGGCGCCGCAGTCCTCGGTCGGCACGCCGACCGCGCCCGGTCACGTGAGCGTGAACGAACTCGAACTGTTCGCCTGACGGCCGGGGACCGGCGCTGGCCGATCCCGGACGATCGGTCTGCGTCCTTACCGATCGGAGATCAGATGCGATCCCCGATCGGCCAGCCGCGTACGTAGTACGCCACGCTCCCTGCGTCCTTGACTGGCTTGATCCCCGGCCGTCAGGAAGCGCGGGGCACTGACCCCCGCGTAGTGCCGTACGACAGCTCAGCTGGCGCTCTTGGAGCGCCGTGCGGCGCGGCGCGGGCGCCAGATCTCATCCAGGAACGAGGCGATCTCGTCCGTGAGGCGCTCGGGGCGCAGGCGCAGCTCGACGAGCGAGTCGGCCTCCAGCAGGCGCCCGTTCGGCAGCTCGGCCGCGAGCTGTCCCGCGTCGGAGAACGGATGCACCGGGTCGCGCCGGTGGCCGAGCACGAGTGCGGGCATCGTGAACGTGCGCCGCTCGCTGCGGTGGGGCGCGATGCGCCCGAAGAACAGCCCCTGCAGCAGCGCGCCCCCGGGGCCTGGCTCCTGGCGGATGGTGTCGAGCAGGACGTTCCCATACAGCGGCAGCAGCCGGCGCGGGATCGCCCGTGCGCCACGCGCGAGCAGCGCCATCGCGGGCTCGCCGAACGTCAACGCGAGCAGGATCGGCGTGAACGTGACCGCGGAGGCCGGCAGCGCGTTGTCGAGGACCGGCATCTCGATCACCATTCCGCGCAACCGCTCGGGCGCCCGGGAGGCGACCTCCAGCGCGGTGTTCGCGCCGAGCGAGGTGCCCATCACCGCCGCCTCCTCCAGCTCGAGATGGTCCATCAGCCCCAGCAGCTGCTCGGCGAACGCGCCCATCGAGTAGCGCCACATATCGCGCGGACGGTCGGACCGGCCGTGGCCGAGCAGATCGACCGTGATCACGCGGTTGCCGCGCGCCGCGAGCGCTTTCGCCAGCGGCCGGTGCATCTCCTGGGAGAGCAGCAGCCCGTGCACGAGGATCAGCGGACGCCCGGCGGCGGGTGCGCTCTTGGCGGTCCGTGCGCGTGCGCCCGAACGCGTGACGACCGCGGAGGGGCCGCCGCCGAACTCGGTGTAGGCGATGCGCTGGCCGTCGAGCTCGAACGTGGGCATCTTTCCTCAGCCTACCGCGCGCGACCCAGACGGCGAGCATCGAGGCAGTGTGGTGTCGAGGGCAGATGCGAGCGACACGGATCCGGGCGACGCCGTGGTTCGCCCGGATCCTGTGCCCTCTTACCCTCTCCTCTGGTCTGTACTGCTCCCGACGGACGACAAGGCAGGTGGCCGTCCGTCCGGTGACCACCTACTGAAACCCGCCGCGAGCGGCGAAGGTGCGCTAGGTTTGGATGGATGGCCAAACAGGCGCGCATCCTGGCCGGGCAGACCGCCGCGATCACCGGCGCGGCGCGCGGGATCGGGCGCGCGACCGCGCAGGCGCTGACGCGCGTCGGCGTGCGCGTGGCGATCGGCGACCTCGACCTGGAGACGGCTCGCAGGACGGCCTCGGAGCTGGGGCCGACCGCGGTCGCCCTGAGCCTCGACGTGACCGAGCGCGAGTCGTTCGCGCGGTTTCTGGACGACACCGAGACGCAGCTCGGCCCGGTGGACGTGCTGATCAACAACGCCGGCATCATGCAGGTCGGCAGGTTCCTGGACGAGGACGATCTGACTACACGGCGGATGGTCGACATCAACATCCACGGCGTGATCCTCGGGATGAAGCTCGGGCTGGAGCGCATGGTGGCGCGCGGGCACGGGCACATCGTGAACATCTCCTCCCAGGCCGGCAAGTTCGGCGCCCCCGGGGGCGCCACCTACTCGGCGACCAAGCACGCCGTCGTCGGACTGACCGAGGCGGTGCGGGGCGAGCTGCGGATGATGGGCCTCGCCGACGACGTGCTGCTCAGCTATGTGATGCCGTTCGTCGTCAACACCGAGCTCGGCGGCGGGCTCGGGCAGGCGCGCGGACTGAAGAACCTGCAGCCCGCGGACGTGGCCGACGCGATCGTCGACGCGCTCCAGCATGGGACGGTCGACGTATGGGTGCCGCGCTCGGCAAAACGCACGAACGCGCTGGGGACGTTGCTCCCGCGCAGGCTGGCGGAGGGGATGGCGCGGGCGTTGAAGGCCGACCGGGTGCTGGCTGACGCCGACCCGCATGCGCGCCGCGCGTACGAGCTGCGCGCGTCCGCGTCAGAGCCCGGGTTGGAGTCCGGGTCCGAGCCGGCGCGGATCGAGGAGACGACAGGCTCCTGATATGCCCGTCTCGGGGTGTTTGGGGGCGAGCCTTACGCGGACGGGGAGTCCCCCGGCAGTGACCGCGCCGTACGCGTGTGCTGTGCCGGGCGCTTGCGACACCGCTCCTGCTGAGCGGATCGGAGCTGGAGGCGCCCGCTGTCGCTAGCCCGTCGGCTCGGAGGCGAGCCACTCGGCGATGAGCGCGCCGAGCTCGGGGCCGCGGTCCTCCTGCAGAAAGTGTCCGCCGCCCTCGATCAGCTGTGGCGGGGGGCGCCCGATGGAGGAGGCGAAGCGCTCGCCGACGGACGGGGGCAGCACCGGATCGGAGTCGCCCCACAGCATCAGCGTCGGGCGACGGTCCTCGCGCAGCGCCTGCACCACGCGCTCCCCGGCGGCGGCGCCGGGCGCGTCGGGCGTTTGGGGAACGAGCTGGGGAAACGCGCGCGGGGCGGCCTTGGACGCCGCGTCCGGATAAGGGGCCTCATATGCGGCGATGACCTCATCGCCGGGGTCTGAGTGGCAGCCCCCGCGGACCAGCATGCCGATCGGCAGGTCCTCGGTGCGGGTGGTGAAGTCGCGAAACGCCAGCCACGCGTCGGTCATGCGCTGATGGCCGGTGAACAGGCCCGTGTCGAGGATCACGATGCGCTCGATGCGCTCGGGGTGCTCGACCGCCAGGCGCAACCCGATCGGACCGCCCCAGTCGTGCACGACGATCGTGGCGCCAAGCAGGTCGAGGTCTTCGAGCAGCGTCGCCGCGTAGTCGACGTGGCGATCGTAGGAGTACCAGCCCACGTCCAGCGGCTTGTCCGAGCGACCGAACCCGACCATGTCCGGCGCGATGGCACGGTAGCCCGCGTCGCGCACGGGCGGGATCAGACGGCGCCACAGAAACGACCAGGTCGGCTCACCGTGCATGAACAGCACGGGCGCCCCCTCGCCCTCGTCGATGTGGGCCAGTCGCAGACCCCCCACGTCGCGATAGCGGGGCGTGAACGGGTAGTCGGGCAGGTTCGCGAACGCGTCCTCGGGGGTGCGGGCAAACTGGGGCACGGCTGCGATCCTACGCCTGCGCGCCGGTCCACGCCACGCCACGTCGCCGCGATCGCCGGCATTGCGCGGCCCGCTCCCAGCCGGCGCCTGACGAACCCCGCCGCCGAGCCCCATGGCGAGGGCGCATGCGTTAGGCTCGCGGGAATGCACGCGGTGGCGATCCAGCTGGCGCCGGTCATCGGCGCGGAGAAGAGCAAAGTCCCGTTCTACATCGCCGGCGGGGCGCTGGTCGTGTGGGCGGTGGTCCTGTCGCTGGCGCTGGGCATGCGCAAACCGGAGTTCCCCGGCAGCGCGAGGAGCGAGCGAGCGGTGATCGCGATCACCGCAGTGCTGGTGCTGGCGGCCGCCTCGATGGCCGTCGTGACCTCGGGCACGCCCGCCAAAGCGGCTCCCCCGGCCGGCGGTGGTGGTGGCGGGGCGGTCGAACTCGGGGAAACGAGCGGCAGGTGAAGCTGTACGTCTGCTGGGGCACGTTCGCGACCCCCCGGCCGGGCGGGCATCCGTGCCGTAACGCCTACATGGCGCTGAAGCAGGCCGGGTATGACCCGGAGATCGTGAAGTCCTACGGCCTGGCGCCGCTGCCGGGCGTGTTCAATCGCACGCGCGGACGGCGTGAGGTGAGCAGGCTGACCGGCGATCGCTGGGTGCCGACGCTCCTGCTCGACGATGGCGCCGTCGTGGATGGCTCGCGCGCGATCATCGACTGGGCCGGCGCCAACCCCGCATAGCTCTGACGCACAGCCTCGATTGACCGCTCGCGCGCATCGCGCGCTCGCAGCCCGCCAAGCTCCGACTGGACATCTCCCCGCGAGGCGGCCTTGCCCAGGGCGAGGGCGAACAGCATGCTCAGCCCCACGACGCCGAGCGCCACGATCACCAGAACAGCTGTAGACGAAATCACCGCGTTGACCCTCCGCAGTCGTTCTCCGGCGCGAACACTCGCACAGACGGCGGACGTATGTCCACCCTCGTGTCCAGCTGGAATCCGCTATGTCCGTAATACTTCGACGTGCTTTCCGGGATACCCCCGTACAACGACGACTAAACATCGGTATCGAACCGAGGAGAGGATCGGCTCTATGGACGTTCTGGCCAGACTCGACGAGGCAAGACGCGCTACGAACGTGCTCGAGCACCCGTTCTACGAGCGCTGGAGCGCCGGTGAGCTGAGCGCGGGGGAGCTGAGCCTGTACGCGGGCGAGTACCGTCACGCCGTGCTCGCGCTGGCGCGAGCCTCAGAGCAGGTGGCGGCGAAGGCCGGACCCGAGCATCGGGCGGGGCTGAGGCGCCACGCCGAGGAGGAGGCCGCGCATGTGGCGTTGTGGGACGAGTTCGCGCACGCCGCCGCACGGGCGGCGGCGGGATCTGAGTGGGCCGGGGACGCGCGGGACGGCGCCGGGCTCGCGCTGCCGGCGGCCGAGACCCAGGCGTGTGTTGCGGCGTGGACCGCCGGAACGGACGCGCTGGAGCATCTGGCCGTGCTGTATGCGATCGAGGCGAGCCAGCCGGAGATCTCCAGGACCAAGCTGGAGGGGCTGACCGGGCACTATGGGTACGTCGCCGAAGGCCCCGCGGTCGAGTACTTCACGCTGCACGAGCGGCTCGACCTCGAGCACGCGCGCCAGGCGGGCGAGCTGATCGAGGAGCTGCTCGACGGTCGCCCCGACGCCGAGGAGGTGGCCGACCGGATGCTCGCGCGCGCGCAGGCGGCGCTCGCGGGGAACTGGGAGCTGCTGGACGGCGTCGAATCGCTGGTGGCGATCGAGGCGTAGTCCCCGGGACGGGTCGTCCCCGGGCGCGCCATCGCGCGGGCAGCTCCGTTCTCGACGCCTACGAGCACGTCGCCGCTTGCGGCTGCAGGCGCCAGGCGAACAGGACGGCGGCGACCGAGGTCGCGAGGTTGAGGCTCGACACGCCCGGACGCATCGGGATCGCGATGTGCGCGTCGGCGCGCGCCAGCAGCTCGGCGCTCAGCCCGTGGCGCTCGGTCCCGAACGCGAGGATCGCCCGCGCGGGCAGCGTCGCCGGGTCCAGCCGTTCGCCGGCGGGGTCGAGCGCGAGCAGGGGGCGATCCGGCGCGGGCGGCAGTCCGTCGGACAGGCGCGAGACGGGCAGCGCGTAGTGCAGGCCGGCGCTGCCGCGCAGCGCGTCGGGATGCCAGGGGTCGTGGCCCGCGATCGTGAACACCGCGGCGGCGTTCGCGGCCGCGGACACGCGCACGCAGGCGCCCACGTTGCCGAGGTCGCGGGGGTCCTCCAGCAGCACCACGGGCGCGGGGCGCGAGTCGGCGAGCGCCACGGCCGGGTCGACCGTGGGGCGCTCGGCGAGCGAGATAACGCCGGTCGAGGGCGTCAGGGGCGCGAGCTGGGCGAACACGTCCGGGGGAACCTCGCGTGCGAGCGAGACCATCCGCGCGGACACGTCGGGCGCCAGCTGAGCGGCGAGTCCCTCCAGGCCGTCCAGGTCGGCGCAGAGCACCTCCAGGACGGTGGCGCCGAAGCGCAGGGCGTGCTTGAGCGGGTGCAGTCCCTCGAGCACCGCCAGCGCCGGATCGCGCCGCGCGCGGCCGTAGCGGGGGATCAGCGATCCGTCGGTCGAGCCTCCAGACACCGGGCGATCATAGGATGGCGCGATGGCGACGCGCGCGGCGGTGGTGTTCGACAACGACGGGCTGCTGCTCGATACCGAGGAGGCGTGGACGCGCGCCGAGGAGACGCTGTTCGCGCGGCGCGGCCGGGTGTTCACGATCGAGCACAAGCGCTCGCTGATCGGCTCCGCGCGCGCGGCGGCGGCGATCAAGCTCGAAGCGATGCTGCAGTGCGACGGCGAGGGCGAGGCGTTGATGGACGAGCTGCACGAGCTCGTGATGGAGGAGGCGCTCGCCGGTGTCGAGCCGCGCCCGGGGGCGCTGGAGCTGCTCGGGCGCCTGGCGGGCGCGGGCGTGCCGGTGGCGGTCGCGTCGAACTCCCAGCGCGAGTTCGTCGAGCGCACGCTGGGCGGCGCGGGGCTGCTCGACGGCCGGTTCGCGACGGTCGTCTCGGTGGAGGACGTCGCCAACCCCAAGCCCGCGCCGGACATCTACCTCGAGGCGTGCCGGCGCCTGAGCGCCGAGCCGGGTGCGTGCGTCGCGCTGGAGGACTCGCCCACTGGGGTCACGGCGGCGGCGGCGGCGGGAATGTACGTGGTCGGCGTCCCCTACTTCGCCGGGGAGGAGCTGCCGGGCAGCGACCTGCTCGCGAACAGTCTCGCCGACCCCGCGGTGGCCGCGGCGCTGGGGTTGGGGTAGGAACGCTGCAACGTCCGGGGTTGCGCCACGACGGTCTCGTCAGCTCGTCCGTGCGATTGCGCTCACGCTTCCCCGGGCGCTGACCAGCACAGCGGTCCCGCTCGCCAGCGCCTGCTCCCCGCGCACCCTGGCGATCAGAGCCTCCGCGTTTGGCCGCTCCACGGGGCGTATGTGCAGCAAGGCGTCGTGCCCGTAGTAAAGGCACTGCTCGACCGTGCCGGGCAGGCCCTCGCCGGACTGCCCGTCCGAGCTCACCCGCAGCTGCTCGGGGCGCACGATCACGACCCCGTGCTTGAGACCGGGCGCTCTCGTGGGATCGGGGCGCAGCTGGAGACGGCCGAGCATCGTGTGCGCCCAGCCATCCGCGAGTCTCGCCTCGATGAGGTTGGCGGCGCCGAGAAAGCTCGCCAGGCGCGCGTCGACGGGCGTGCTGTAGAGCTCCGCCGGCGTCCCCTGCTGAACGATCGTGCCGTCGCGCAGCACCGCGACCGAGTCCGCCAGCGACAGCGCCTCCTCCTGGTCGTGCGTCACGAGCACCGTGGTCGCGCCACGGGAGCGCAGCAGCGCGCTCACTTCCTCGCGCACCGTGCTCCGCAGGGAGGCGTCCAGGGAGGAGAACGGCTCGTCCAGAAGCAGCACCTCCGGGCGGCGTGCGAGCGCCCGGGCGAGCGCCACCCGCTGCTGCTCCCCGCCGGAGAGCTGGTGCGGGAAGCGTCGCGCGAGGTGCTCCAACCCGACGAGCTCCAGCAGCTCTCGCACGACATCGCCGCGTCGTCGCGCTCGCGAGAGCCCGAACGCGATGTTCGCCTGAACGCTGAGGTTGGGGAACAGCGCGCCTTCCTGGGGCACGTAGCCGATGCCTCGCCGCTCCGGCGGCACGTAGACGCGATGACCATCGTCGAGCGTGTGCGTCCCGAGCGCGATGCGCCCGCGCTGGACTCGCTCGAATCCCGCGATAGCTCGCAGCAGGGTCGTCTTGCCACAGCCCGACAATCCCAGCACGGCGACGAGCGAGCCGGCGGGGACGCTCAGGTTCAGGCCCCGCAGCACGGGCGTCCCCGAGGCATAGCCCTTCCACAGGTCGAGCACCCACAGGTCGCTCGCGGAGCCCTCGCGCGCCGCCTGCTCGCCGGCCGGGCTCATGTCCGACCCCTCCGGGCGAGCGTCGCCATGCGCCGGCCGAGCACGTATGCCGGGATCGCCGAGATCAGCACCATCAGCCCCGCGTAGGGAGCCGCCGCGCCGTAGGCGAAGTCGCTCGTATACGCCCAGAACTGGGTGGCGAGCGTATCCACGCCGGTCGGCCGCAGCAGCAGCGTGGCCGTGAGCTCGGTGCAGGAGGAGATGAACACGAGCGAGAACGCCACACCGAGCCCGGGAGCGATCAGCGGCAGGGTCACGCGCAGCCACACCGTCGCGGGGCGCCGTCCGAGCGAGCGCCCGACCTCCTCCAGGCGTGGTGGAGCATGTGCCAGCGCCGCCCGCACCCCCACCACCGCCAGCGGCAGGAACAGGATCGCGTAGGCCACGATCAGCTCCAGCGCGCTCTCATACAGGGGCAGCGCGTAGCGCACCGTAAACGACACGAGTCCCAGTGCCACGACCAGTCCGGGGAGCGCCTGGGGCAGCAGCGCGAGACGCTCGATCAGGATCGTGAGCCTGCTGCGATGGCGCATCGCCGCGACCGTCACCGGGATCGCCAGCGCCGTCGCCAGCGCCGCGGCGCCCGCGCTGAACTCCGCCGTGTGCGCTGCGTCGGTGAGGATCGACGCCGGCGGCAGCGTCGTCGAGCCTCCGTGGATCAGCCAGTACACCAGCGAGCCGAGCGGCACCCCGAGCGCCAGGCCGCACAGTACGAGCAGTCCGCCCACTGCGGGGATCGTCCAGCGAGGCCCCAGTCTCACCCTTGCGGTCGCGCGGCGCGCCCCCCGGCCGCTGCGCGTCCAGTGGCCGCGCCGGACCAGGGGCAGCTCACCGGCGAGCGCCGCGACTCCGAGCGCCACCAGCACCAGCGACAGCGCGCAGGCCGCCGCGGTGTCGAAGCCGAGCTTGAACTCGGTGAAAATCGCCACCGTGAACGTCTGGTACTGGACGATCTCAAACGCCCCGTACTCAGCCAGCAGACCGAGCGTCACCAGCAGGCAGCCGCCGAGCACCGCCGGCAGCATCTGGCGCAGCGTCACCTTCCAGAAAACCCGCCACGGCCCCAGCCCGAGGCTGCGCGCGACCTCCTCGAGCGCCGGGTCCACGCCGGCCAGGCCGGCGATCGCCGGCAGGTAAACCAGCGGGTAGAGCGACAGCGTCATGATCATCACCGCCGCCTTGTATCCCTGCAGGCTGTGATCCAGGGAGACCCAGCCGAAGCCGATCACGAAGTCCGGGATGCCCAGCGGCAGCACCAGCAGCACCGCCCACACACGCCGGGCCGGGACCGTCGTGCGCTCCACGCACCACGCCGCGGCCACTCCGATCACCGCGCACAGTGCCGTGCTCGCGACCACCAGGCGCAGCGTGTTCCACAGCAGCACGGCCGTGTTGTGGCGCAGCAGCAGCCGCGATGTCGCGCTCCATCCAGACTGCTGCGCCTCGATCACGAGGAACACCAGGGGCAGCAGGACGAGAGCGGCGGCGATCGCCGCGCCGAGGATGGTCACCAGCGGCGGACGACGCCGGTGTGAGAAGGCTCGCGCCCACCTGCCTTCGATACCGGGCTGGGGGGGCGCGAACGTGTTCATCGGCTGTACATCGGCGAGCGTGCCGGCTCTAGGTCGGAATCGCGGCCGGGGGTGTCGGCGGTGGAGTACGCATCACAGCAGTCCCAGCTTCTGCTCAAGTGCCAGCGGCGCGCTGCCGTCGCCCAGTTCCGAGAGCGTGATCGGCGCGGGCCGCAGCTCGTCGAACGGGCGCAGCGAGCCGGCCGGGTCGACCCCCGGGCGCAGCGGGTACTCGTAGCTGTCGCTGTGGGCGATCACTTCCTGCCCTTCCCTGCTAACGAGGAACGCCACGAACGCCTGCGCCGCGGCCTGGTGCGAGCTGGACTTCAGCACCGCCGCACCGGACACGTTCAGCAGGGCGCCGGGATCGTGCGGAGCGTAGTAGTGAAGCGCCGAATGCAGTCCGCTCTGCCCGACCTCGGCACGCAGGCGGTACCAGTAGTAGTGGTTGATCAGCCCGATCGTGCTCTCGCCGTTGTTGACCTGAGCCACGACCGTCTCGTTGTCGGGGTAGATCTTGCTGTTGGCCTCGATGCCTTCGAGCCATTTTTCGGCCGCTGCCACGCCGTCCAGCTTGGCGATCGCCGTGATCAGCGGCTGGAAGTCGGTCTCCGAGGGCGCCACCCCCAACTTGCCTTTCCACTGTGGCTGGGCGAGCGCCAGGAGCGAGCTGGGCAGACTGGCGGACGAGATCTGGCCGGTGTTGTACACGAGCACCGACATGCGTCCGGAGACCCCCACCCAGTCACCCTGCGAGGAGCTGTAGCGGGCAGGGATGGCCGCGAGTGTGGTCGCGGCGAGGTGCGCGAGCAGGCCCTGCTCGCGGAGGTGTTCCAGCACGGGGGTGTTCTCGGTGTAGAACACGTCCGCGGGCGAGCTCGAACCCTCCTGGATAAGCTGGTTCCCAAGTTCGGCCTCATCGGCCGAGCGCACGCTCACCCTCACCCCGGTGCGCTTCTCGAACGCGCTGACGAGCTGCGCGGTGGTCTGTTCGTGCTGGCCGTTGTACAGCGTGATCGACTGACCCGCGATCGAGCCGGGGGTGGACGGCGTGCTGCCCGAAGCGCTCATGGCCCCGGTAGAGGACCCGCCGCACGCGGCGAACGCGAGCGCCGCGACCAGCGCCGCGGCACCGGCGATCGAGAGCTTGATGTTGCGCATATGTCGGTCTCCTGCGTGGGCTGCCCTGAGCGAAGGTGAGGCTTTGCTTGTCGATATCCGATCTACCCGATCGGGATTAGATCGGGAAGTTATCACATTAGTTAGGGCGCCCTAACGCGAGACCTTCGTGCGTCTCGCCCGCCCGGCCTGCGCCCGGCCCTCGCGGGAAGGCAGCCTCGTGGCAGGGTCGTCGGGCCGGCGGTGGCAATGGGTTACTGGGCAGAACGCGCTACGCTCGGTGCAGCCGTCGTCCGTCCGGTGCTTATGCCGACTCTCCCGTGCGCGCGGCGCTCGATGCGTGAGAGTTGGCAGATCGAGGACTGATGGCGTCCAGTACCGCCGATAAGGACACTGGGCCCGGAATGCTCGCAGCGGCCATCTCGAATGCGATGGTCCAGCTCTTGCACCGCTATACCGGGCGAGGCCCGGTTCGGGCTCGAACGACGATCGGAGAGGATCTGATCGTGTGTGTCATGGGCGCGACCTTGACCAAGGCCGAGCTAAGCCTCGTGCGGGATGGCAAGCACGACGTCGTACTGCATGGCCGCAGGGCGTTCCAGGACACGATCCGGCCCGACGCGGAAGACGTCGTCTACGAACTCACGGGCCGCCGGGTGAGCGCGTTCATGAGCACCAATCACATAGACCCGGATCTGGCTGTCGAGATCTTCGTCCTCGAGCCCACCTGACGGGCGCCACCCGCTTGCGCGGAGCACGCGCCGAGCCGTTGCGCGCCGAGCCGTTGGCTACACGCGCCGCTGGAAGGCAATCGGAGTACGCTCGATGGACACCATCGGAAGTGTGCCGGTCGGACCGGCCGAGCACGCGGCCAGGAAGGGGGCAGACCATGACCCCCATGCAGGAAGACAACGCGATGCGCGGGACCGGCGAGGACATGGTCGTGGGAGAGCACGAGACGCTCGATCGGATCGCCAACGTGGTCGTGACGGTCGTGCCGCTCGGGCTGCTCGGCTGGGCGTCCTATCTCGCGTGGGGCGGGACGCTGCACTGGCAGGATCTGCTTGTACTGGCGTTCATGTATGTGCTGACGGGCCTCGGAGTGACCGTCGGCTACCACCGGCTGTTCACCCACCGCAGCTTCAAGACGGGGCCGACGATGCGGATACTGCTGGGCGCCCTCGGCTCGGCCGCGATCGAGGGGCCGGTGATCGAGTGGGCCTCCACCCACCGTCAGCACCATCGCTTCTCCGATCGCCCCGGCGATCCCCACAGCCCTCACACCGAGCATGGCGACGGCTGGACCGGCGCGCTGCGTGGCCTCTACCACGCGCACGTGGGCTGGACGTTCGGCGGGGCCGGCAGCGGTCGCGCCAGCTCCGAGCGTTACGCCAGAGATCTCTTGGCCGACCGGGCCACGCGGTTCGTCGATCGCGCGTTCCTGCTGTGGGTCGTGCTCGGCATGGCGCTCCCGTTCGGCCTCGGCGTGGCGCTCACCGGGTCGATCGTCGGCGGCCTCACAGGGTTGCTGTGGGGCGGCGCGGTGCGCATTCTGTTCCTGCACCACGCGACGTTCTCGATCAACTCGCTGTGCCATTTCTTTGGTCGCCGCCGGTTCGAGACAAACGACGAGTCGCGCAACCTGCTGTGGCTCGCGCTGCCCACGCTCGGTGAGGCATGGCACAACAACCATCACGCCTTTCCCACCTCCGCCCGGCATGGCCTGCGCTGGTGGCAGCTCGATCCGTCGGGGTGGCTGATCAGCGCGTTCGAGCGCGTCGGGCTTGTGTGGGACGTCGTGCGGATCACCCCTGAGCGCCAGCTGTCGAAGGTCACGAGGGCAGGCGCATCGTGAGGGCAGGAAAGTAGGAGAGTGCACGCCGATCTGGAGCAGTGGAAAGAGCGGGGCGCGTATTCCGACTACCTCGGCTGCGGGTGTTCTTCATCAACGACAGCACATGACCGACCGCTATCCGGAGATCATCCCCAACCCCGATGTCGTGATGCTGGACCCGGCGATTGGCATTGGCCGCAGATCGAGGACCCGGCGGGCATGGTGAAGCACTTCTTCGCGCACGTCAAACGGTTATGCCTGAGCGATGCGCGCTCGTGATCGTCGGCTCGCCGGGCGCTGGGACCATGATTGCCGAGCACCGCGACGCCGCGGTGATTACGTCCTTCAGCCGGAGTCGACGGGCGTCAACACGATCACCGGGATGACGCGCTCGGTGCGCTGTTCGTATTCGACGAACTGGGGAACGCGCTCGGCCTGTGTGCGATAGAGACGCTCGCGCTCCTCGCCCGTGGCCTCGCCGGCGACGACCTCGATCGTGTCCGCTCCGACCTCGACCGTCACGTTCGGGTAGGCCTTGAGGTTGTGATACCAGTCGGGGTTGGTCGGCGCCCCGGCCTTGGAGGCGAACACGACGTAGCGCCCGTCATCGCTCTGGTAGGCGAGCGGGTTTACGCGACTCTTGCCGGACCTGGCGCCGGTGTGGTGCAGCAGCAGCAACGGCACACCGTCGAACATGCCGCCGACGCGTCCTCCGTTGGCGCGGAACTCCTCGATGATCTGGGCGTTGAAGTCTGCGGGCGATGTGGACATTGTGTTCCTCGGGAGGTCCACCCTCCGCTACTGGGAAAGCAGGGGTGTCCTGACCGCACACCGGCGGAGGCACGGTCAGCGACGCTACGGGCCTGAAGCGTTGGAGCGCGTAGCGCTGATCGAGATTGCCAAGCGGGCCGGCTTCACCCTCGCCGAGATTCAAGTTCTTCTCGCAGGACTCTCAGACAACATGCCCCCGCCAGAGGTCTGGGAGCAGCTCGCGCAACGTAAGCTGCCAGAGATCGAGCGTAAGCTCGCCGAAACCCAGGCTATAAAGCGAATGCTCGAAGAGGGCCTGCAATGCAGATGCGTGACCCTGCAAGATTGCCTCGGCTGGGCGTCACCCACAGACGACGCCTAATCCTGCCCGAGCAACTGGCGTACCGCGGTTCGCATTGACTACTGCTTCATGGAGCCAGCCGACCTCAAGTCGAACCGCTCCGCACGTCTGTCGGGCGGGCGGATGTCGCTTGGTGGCAGCGCATGACGGGGCGTCAGTCCGTCTGAATCAGCTGCACCGGCAATCCACGTGAGGCGGCGTTGCGAGCGAGCCGCCCGTCGAGCGTCCACAACTGAGTGCCGAGTTCTTCGGCAAGCACGACGTACGCCGCGTCGTAAGCGCTACGGCGCTCAAGACGCTGCGCCATCGCCACTACCGCCGGTGTGTCGTTGAGCTGATGCAAGATGATCGGCACTGAGCCGATGTGCTGCGAGGCGTCGGCAACGGCGTTCGATGCGAGCTGCCCGGCAGATACCGCCTGCGCCAAGGCGCTCGCTATCTCGTAGCGCAACAGCACCGGAGCGTGCAGCTCCTCGCCTTCGGCCTTCCAGACGCGCAGCAGCTCCTCAACGGCGCCCGCGCGCTGCCGATCGAGCGCGAGCACGATGAGCACGTTGGCGTCGAGGACGACGGTCAACTCTCGCCGCGTTGTTCGAGCTGCGCACGAGCATCACGCGCGAGCACGATCCCGTCGATCTCGGGCAGCCTCGCACGGAACTCCGCGAGGCCCTTGAGCGTCGTCTCAAGGTCCTGCTCGCCGTGCGCGGCGAGGTCGGTGCGCACCAGCTCATCTGCCAGCGCATCAGGGTCAAGACCACGCCGCTGCGCCTCGGCGGACAACAGCGCGTAGGAACTTTCTGGCAAGTGGATCGTTCGCGTGGCCATACGAAGGGATTGTACGACCTCTGTTCGCGGGGACCACATTGGGCGCTTTCGACCACTGGGCGGACGGATGTCGCTTGACGGCAGCGCATGACGGGCGGCGTGTCAGCCCTTGTGGGGCCAAGACGGCTGCTGCTCTATGACCTCTTTCGGCGAACGCGCCGCGGAGCTGAGACTTCGCACCGGCGAGTTGCGACCTGGCTCCGCGAGATCGCGTTGGGGTAGGGGTAGGCGAGGTCCACATTCACCAGGGGGAAGCTCGCGCTCGATGTGCCCTTGCGAGCGGGGCAATCGGCGCTAACGACACTGGTCCTCTTGCCTGCATGGGCGAATTGGCGGTCGAGAGTGAGTTCGAACTTCGAGATGTGCCCGTAGATGCCCTTGTATGTGTAGGTCTGGGAGAAGCAGTTTGGGTGCCCTCGCCGGCAGATGCCCGCGATACGCTGCATTTGGTGGACATATAGAATGGTTCCGTAGACGCCGCGAGTCTTTTCGATCGTGAACGGGATTACATAGGTGAGTGGCAAAGCACCGGCACTTGTGACCTGCGCAAGAATACGGGGCTGGCCGTCGCCGAGGTCATAGAAAGCCGAGAGGTGTCCTTCGATCGTCGCGGGCGCCTGTCCTGGGAGGGACACTTCTGAGATCACGGTGCCGTGGCCGACCAGCGATCCTGCGCATACCTGCCCCGTGTCTGAAGATTCGGAGTAGAGTTCCGCGATCGGGCAACTCGGCAAGCCCGCTGTGTGAAATGCGATGTTGCGGGATACTTCGAGCCGGATTGCGGTGAGTTCGGGGGTTGTGGGCGTGTTCGGTGTCTCGGAGGTGAACCCGAGCCGCAGCGTCACGGGAGCCATGCGCGAGCGAGGCAACTTGCCGGGAACCGTTTCTCCGGAAACGCCGATCACCACTTCGCCGGTCTGTGCCAAATCGCCACCCGCGGAGGGAGGGGAGGCGCCAGCGGTGGCCATCAATGCCAGCGCGAGAGCGCCCAGCAGCAGAGCCAACAGTCCGCCGCGAGAACTGCCGGATGAAACGGCGTGCGGCTCGGTGGTAGCCCTCACTGGCCCATACGATACACAGGGACCGGCGTCCCAGGCGACATCGACTCTGCACCGCTCGGCGCGGCTGCCAGGCGGGGTGGATGTCGCTTGACGAAGCGGGAAAGGGGACGGAGGCGGGCTCGCCTACGTGGCCGGAAATGGTCTGTCCGAGGGCGTCGCTATCTCATCCGCGCCAATTGGACTGGACTTCCCCCGCTTTTCGAGGACATTTGAGCGCTTGGGTCGAAAGGCTCGGGCAAGGAGGTTCGAGTGCCTAGATCAAAGCCGCCGTATCCGCCGGAGTTCCGTCGTGAAGCGCTCGAGCTGCTGAAGCTCAGCGAGA
>DASZJF010000007.1:0-1611 GCA_035948355.1 Solirubrobacteraceae bacterium | reverse complement strand
TTGGGATCAGCCGGCTCGTTCGCTGCGGCCGAGCTTCACCAAACGCTGGCCCGAGCTGCGTGACGTGCCCTGGTATCTACCGCTTGGCGACGGCGCGCTGGCGAACATCGGCGCGGGCTGCGTCAGTCCCCGCTGGGCGTGTGCCACGATTGGAACCTCCAGCGCCCTGCGCGTCCTGCTCGATCGCAAGCGCGTCACTGTCCCCTGGGGCGTTTTCGTCTACCGGGTCGACCGCCACCGCTACGTGCTCGGCGGCGCGCTAAGCGAGGGCGGCAACGTGGTCCGCTGGTTCACCGACACCCTCGGCCTCAAGCCCAAGAAAAAATTCGAGCGCGCGGCCGGCGCGCTCCCCCCTGACAGCCATGGACTGACGGTCCTTCCCTTCTGGGCCGGTGAACGAAGTCCGAACTGGCGCGGCGATGCGCGCGCGGTGATCGCCGGGCTCTCGCTGGGCACCCAGCCAACACAGATGTTGCGCGCGTCGATGGAGGCGATCACCTACCAATTGGTCGCGGTCGCCGCGGCGATGCGAAGGGTGGTGCCTCGCCCGGAATCGGTGATTGCCACCGGCGGGCAGTTGATCCACTCGCCGGCGTGGAGCCAGATGCTCGCCGACACGTTGAATCTCAGGGTGACGACGTCGCCGGAGCCGGAAGCCTCGAGCCGCGGGGCCGCCCTGCTCGTGCTCCACGCGCTGGGCAAACTGCCGAAACTGTGGTCGACCCGGCCGGGACGCGGCCGCAGCTTCCGGCCGCGCGCCAGCGTGCATGCGCGCTACGAGGCCGCGCGACGCCGTCAGCAACGTCTCTACGAGCTCCTGTTTCCGCCGCTCGGCCAGTCCGAGCAGGCCTCTCCTATCGCCGCGGCGGGATCAGGTTCCAGAACGAAGCGTCTTCGAAGCCCAGCCGCCAAACGCTGATCCCCTTCAACGCGTACTCGTACATCAGCGCCAGCTTGAGCCGGAGCGTGTCCGGGCTCTGGATCCAGAGCTCGTGGTGCACGCCCCAGGCGCTGTAGCTGAAGTGCATCTCTTCCTCGATCGGGTCGAATGCCGGCGTCGCCCCATGCGCCTGGGCGAGGATCATCGCGTCGGCATATGAGCTCGAGGTCAATCGCCCGACGCCGGTCCAATCGTGGTAGTAGGTCGGTAGCCCAAGCGTCGCCTTCTCCGGTGGGACACCCTGTAGGGAGAACTCGAGCGCCTGACGGATCCAGGGCGTGCCCGAAACCGCCCCGGGCGGCGTGACCCCGTTGTGCTCGTCGTAGGTCATGAAGGATAAGAAGTCCGCGGACTTCGCGAGCGCCGCGAAATCGTAGGCGCCGGACCACTGGTGGAAATAGTCGAGGAGCGTTCCGCTGGCGCTCGCGTCGCCCGGCAGCCGCGGAATGACCGCGATCGATAGGTTGAGGCCGGCCGGCCGAAAGGCGCCGGCGCAGTCCTGCACGAGTGCGGTCAAGAGGTCGCGGTCGGTCCAGGGAATCTGCTCGAAGTCCAGCTGGAAGCCGGCGTATCCATAGGTCTTCGCCTCGTTGACCAGGTTGGCCGCCAGGGCGGCGCGCCGACCCGGGTCGGCCAGGATCGCGTGGCCGACGTCGGGGTCGACATCTTTG
>DASZJF010000006.1:0-200861 GCA_035948355.1 Solirubrobacteraceae bacterium | reverse complement strand
GCCGGCCTCGAGATGAGCTCTCCCATCCCCTAGAGGGAGTAAGACCCCTGGTAGACCACCAGGTTGATAGGCCGGATCTGGAAGGACGGTAACGTCCGAAGGAGACCGGTACTAATTGGTCGAGGGCTTGACGGATTTTTTGATTCGCTCTCAATGCAGGGGGCGAAGTGATACTCGCTGTGGCGCTGTGCAGTTTTGAAGGACCGAGGAGCGCTCCTTAAGCGGTCTCTCGCCTTTTTCCGGTGGCTATTGCGAGGGGGAAACACCTCTTCCCATTCCGAACAGAGCAGTTAAGCCCCTCAGCGCCGATGGTACTTGGCTCGCAAGGGCCTGGGAGAGTAGGACGCCGCCGGTTTTTTTATGTACGGGCCGCCTGAGGGCGGCCCGTTTTCGTTGACGCTGCATGCCTGCCCGCCGCCGTCGAAGAGGGTCCGACGGGACACAGGCAAGCATGTGGGGCCGACGCCGGCTGTCCCGCGCGTACTCGTGCAGATCGACTACGGAGGGTCGTGCGATGGGGATGGTGCACGTGATCCCGCTCACGCGCTGGCCGATCGGAGATCCCGTCGATCTTCGATCGGTCCTGGCCGGGCTCGTCCTGGTCGACCTCCCAGTCGACATCGTTATCGTCCTCGAGCAGCAGGAACGAGCGGGCCAGGGAGAGCGCATTGCGCGCTCGGCGCGTGAGCGGGGATGGAGTGCTCCGGGGGAACATGTGTTCGTAAAGATATGCGCCTGAGCGGACGGATGCATACGAACATACGTACGTATTCGAGGTCGTTGCTGTAAACCGGCATTCTAGAGCCAAGGTCTAGCGGCAAGGCTGCAAAGAAAGTTGCGCCGCGGCGGACGTTCGTGTCTTGCGGGGCGTCAAGCAGGGCGATGGACGCGGTGGGCGAACACCGCTGGAGATGGCTGTTACGCTTGACAGACGCTCCTCGGGCGGCCCGATCCTGGGACGGCGAGCGCGCGTTCAGCCCATGGAGAAGTTCGTAATCGAAGGCGGCGTACCGCTGTCCGGCACGATGGTCCCGGCCGGAAACAAGAACGGCGCCCTGCCGATCCTCGCGTCCGCGCTCCTGACCGAGGACGAGGTGGTCGTTCGCAACGTGCCGCGGATCAGGGATGTCGACGCGATGCTGCGCATCCTCGAGGCGATCGGTGTCGCGGTGGCATGGCGGGGGCCTAACGAAGTCACACTGTGCGCCAGGTCGGTCCACGAGGTTGAGATCGACTCCGAGCTGGCGGAGTTGATCAGGGCTTCGTTCCTGCTTGCAGGCCCCCTGCTCGCGCGGTTTCGCCGCGCGGTGATGCCGCCGCCGGGCGGCGATGTGATCGGGCGCCGGCGTCTGGATCCCCACCTGGATGCGTTCCGTGCGATGGGCGCGACGGCCGAGTGCGCCCGTGAGATCGTGCTGAGCGCGCCGCGAGGGCTGCGCCCGACGGACGTGTTCATGGACGAGCCCTCGGTGATGGCGACCGAGAACGCGCTGATGGCGGCGGCGCTCACGCCTGGAGCGACGGTCATCGGCAACGCCGCGAGCGAGCCTCATGTGCAGGATCTCGCGCGCATGCTCGTGAAGATGGGCGCCGACGTCCAGGGCATCGGCTCGAACCTGCTGACGGTCAACGGCGCGGAGCGACTGCACGGGTGTGAGCACGAAGTCGCGCCCGACCACATCGAGATCGGCAGCTTCATCGCACTGGCGGGCGTGACCGGTGGGGAACTGCGCATCAAGGACACGGTCCCCGGAGACCTGCGCATGATCCGGCTCGTGTTCGAACGCCTGGGTCTGCGCACCGAGCTGGACGGGGCCGACGTGCTGGTGCCGGGCGGGCAGAAGCTCGTCGTGCAAGCGGACGTGGGCGAGTACAAGAGCAAGATCCAGGACGGCCCGTGGCCGGCGTTCCCGGCCGACCTGACGTCGATCGCGGTCGCGCTCGCCACCCAGGCGGAGGGATCGATCCTCGTGCACGAGTGGATGTTCGAGAACCGCCTCATCTTCACCGACAAGCTGATCCTGATGGGCGCCGACATCGTCATGTGCGACCCCCATCGCGCGATCGTCACCGGTCCGCGCAGGCTGCGCGGCGAGCGCGTGGAGTCGCCTGACATCCGCGCAGGCATGGCGATGCTGCTGGCCGCTCTATGTGCGCGGGGACGCAGCGAGATCGGCAACATCCGCCAGATCGACCGCGGGTACGAGCGCATCGACGAGCGCTTGCGCGAGCTCGGCGCCCACATCGAGCGCGTCGCTACGGAGCCGGCCGTTCACGCCTGAGGCGCCCGCGGACGCGTGCGCGAGCGATGGCGGCGCCCCCGCGATGGCGCACATCTCGCAATCCGACCACCGGCCGTCAGACCCAGGATATCCTCCTGCGCAATCGCAAATGGCGAGACCTATCAAATGGCGAGACCTATCTGATGATGCACCCGATACCCAGCGGCACGCGCGACGTGCTGCCCGACGAGACGCGCGAGCTGCGCGCTATCACCGACGCGTTGCGCGCCGTGTTCGAGCGCCACGGCTATGGCGAGGTGTACACCCCCGCGCTCGAGTACGAGTCGGTGCTCGCACATTCCGGCATCGACGGAACGGGGCCTGTGCACAGGGTGTTCGACGAGACCGGCGCCACGCTGGTGCTGCGCTCGGACATGACCGTGCCGATCGCGCGGCTCGTCGCCACGCGCTATCCGGGGGTGAGCGAGCCGCTGCGGTTCTGCTACCTCGCGCACTGCTACCGCGGCACTCGTCCCCAGTGGAGTCAGCCGCGGGAGCTGCTGCAGGCCGGCATCGAGCTGATCGGCGCCTCCGCTCCTCAGGGCACCGCCGAGGCTTTGACCGTGCTGTGCGACGCGCTGGACGCCACCGGCTTGAAGGACTATCGCGTGGGTCTCGGTGACGCCTCGCTGTTCGCAACGCTGATGGACCGCCTCCAGATCGCTCCAGACGTCCGCGCCGGACTGCTGGAGACGCTCGCGAGTCGGGACTTCGTCGAGCTCGAGCAGCGCCTGGAGGGGATCGGCGCCTCCGCGGAGGCGTCCGCGCTGCTGCTGAGCCTGTCCCAGCGCCGGGGCGGGCCCGAGGTGCTGACCGAGTCGCCGGGGCCGGCGGCCGACGCGGTTGCAGGGATGCGCCAAGTGAGCGAGCTGCTGGACGAGCGGGTCGCCGCCAGGGTGATCTTCGATCTCGGATTGGTGCGCAGCATCGGCTACTACACGGGTGCGGTGTTCGAGGTCTATGACCCGACGCTCGGCGTTCCGATCGGCGGTGGCGGGCGCTACGACGACCTGCTTCGGAGCTTCGGCGAGGGACGGCCCGCGGTCGGGTTTGCGCTGGACGTCGAACGGCTGCACATCGCGCTGGCGGGCGAGGAGCGCGGGACGGGCGTCGTGGTGGCGCCGCGATGATGATGATGAGGACTGGGACATATCGATGACGGGCTGGCTCGATGATCTGACGATCGCCGTGCCACGCGGCGCCCTGTTCGAGGGGACCGTCGAGCTGCTCGCCTCGCTCGGGCTGGATACGACCGAGCTGCGCGGCAACGACCGCAAGCTGCTGTTCGAGGACATCGGCGTGATCACGATGCGCCCCTCCGACGTGCCGACCTACGTCGAGGACGGCGCGGCGGACCTCGGGATCACCGGCAAGGACGTACTGCTGGAGCGCCCTGGCGCGGGGGCGCGCGAGCGCGGTCGCAGGCAGATCTATGAGCTGCTCGACCTCGGCTACGGACGCTGCACGATGGTGTTCGCCACCGCCGACCGTGTCAACGATCGCGGCGAGGACCCGGCCGCCGAGGCGCTGCGCCGGCTGGGCGCGATGAGCGTGGCGACGAAGTACCCGCGCATCGCCGCGCGCCATCTCCTCCAGACGGGCCGGCAGGGAGAGATCGTCGAGGTCAAAGGCTCGGTCGAGCTGGCCCCCTTGACGGGCCTGGCGGAGGCGATCGTCGACCTCACCGCGACCGGGACGACGCTACGCGAGAACGGCCTGGTCGTGCGCGAAGAGATCGTCGAGTGCACCGCGCGACTGATCGCCAACCCCGTCGCATACAAGCTCAAGGCGGCGCAGATCGACCAGCTGCTGGCGCGGCTGCGCGAGCGTATCCTCTCGCGCCGGGCCTCGTGAGCCGATGCGGATCGAGCGGCTGAGCATCGCTCAGGTCGAGGGGCTCGGCGGCCCGCTTCCGGCCGCCGCCCATCTGCGGTCGTTGGTGCCCGCGGGTGAAAGCGTGGAGGCGGCCGTGCGCGAGATCGTCGCGGACGTGCGCACGCGTGGTGATGCGGCCGTGCTCGACTACACCTCGCGGTTCGACACCGATGGTGCGGCGCTCGGAGCGCTGCTCGTCTCACAGGACGAGCTGGACGAGGCGCTCACTCTGCTGGACCTGGAGCTCGTGGCGAGTCTTCAGGTCGCGATCGCCAACGTCGCGGTCGTCGCGCAGGCCGGCGTGAGCGAGGACGTCGCCGTCGAGCTGCCGCAGGGACAGCGGGTCGTGCTGCGCGAGGTGCCCGTGCAGGCCGCCGCCGTGTATGTGCCGGGAGGACGAGCCCCGTATCCGAGTACGGTCGTCATGGGGGTCGTCACCGCGCGAGCCGCGGGTGTGATCGACGTAGCGGTGTGTGCTCCCCCTGGGCGTAACGGGCAGATCGACCCGGTGATCCTCGGCGCGTGCCGGCTGTGCGGGGTGGAGCGCGTGTACCGGATGGGCGGCGCGCAGGCGATCGCCGCGCTCGCCTACGGAACTGAGACGGTGCGACGTGTCGATGTGATCGTTGGGCCGGGAAACCTGTATGTGCAGGAGGCCAAGCGATCCCTGTCGGCGACCGTCGGGATCGACGGATTCGCCGGTCCGAGCGATCTGCTGGTCGTGCTCGGTGAGGACGCGAGCGCACGCGAGGTGGAGCTGGCAGCGCTGGACATGCTCGCGCAGGGTGAGCACGGCGATGGCAGCCTCGTCATGGCGACTTCGCCGTCTGCGCGGGTCCTCGACGCGCTGGGCGAGACACTGGAGCGGCTCGTGGTCGAGCATCCCACCGTCGCCGATGCGGCGTGCGCGCTGGTGCACGCCTCCGACCCGCGTGGGGCGATCGAGCTCGCCAATGCGATCGCTCCCGAGCATCTGCAGCTGATCGGCTCAGAGCCCGAGGCGCTCGCGCGGATGGTGCGCTGCGCCGGCTGCGTGTTCGTCGGCGCAAGTGCGGGGACGGCCTTCGGCGACTATGTCGCCGGCTCCAACCACGTGTTGCCGACCGACGGCTCGGCCCGCTTTGGCTCTGCGCTGTCTCCACGGCAGTTTCGCCGGCGCATGAGCGAGGTTCGACTGGGACCGGTGGGCGGCGAGACGGTGCGCAAGCTCGCGGCGGCGGGCGCGCCGATCGCCCGCGCGGAGGGGTTTCAAGCACACGCCGAGTCGATGGAGGCCCGCGTGCTGGACCCCGCGGGCGAGAGTACCGTCGCAGACGATGCGTAATCTGGTGGGACGCCACAGGCCACAGCGCCGGACTGGCCGAGCTCGTCCCGACAGCCAACGAGACCGATGACCGACACCCAGCCATCCCGCACAGCCACGATCGAGCGCCGAACCGGCGAGACGGACATATGCCTGTCTCTGACGCTGGGAGGCTCGGGCGCCGGTACGCGCGACACCGGCGTCGGGTTCCTCGACCACATGCTCGACCTGCTTGCCCGGCACGGGCGACTGGACCTCGACGTGACCGTCAGCGGCGACCTGCAGACCGGGGCGCACCACACAGTCGAGGACACCGCGATCGTGCTCGGCCAGGCGCTCGATCGTGCGCTCGCCGACCGTGCGGGGATAGTGCGTTACGGGGCGATCGTCACGCCGATGGACGAGGCCCGTGCGAGCTGCGCACTGGATATCTCCGGGCGTCCGTTGACCGTTTTCGAGGCGCAACTGCCCGCGGGCGCGACCGGTGGCTTCGAGCACGAGCTGACCGAGGAGTTCTTCCGCGCACTGGCGAACGCGGCGAAGCTGACATTGCACCTGCGGATCGAAGCCGGCACGAATGCCCATCACATGATCGAGGCCGCGTTCAAGGCGTTCGCGCGGGCTCTGCGTCAGGCGGTCGCGATCGACCCCGCCGAGACGGGCGTGCCGAGCACCAAGGGCACCTTGACGGCATGACAGACGGTCCATCACGATGGCTGCTGAGGCGTCAGATCCAGGGCTCGCGAGGATCGAAAGGCCCACCCACCCCGCGTGGTGTGCTGTGCACATGAGCGACCGAGGACGCGGCGAGGCGCCGGAGATGGTGCCTCAGATCGGATTGGTCGACTACGGCATGGGCAACCGCCGCTCGGCCGAAAAGGCGCTCGAGCACGTCGGCGCGCGCGTGCAGGCCGGCAGCGACCCAGGGCTTCTGCGTGAGATGGACGGTCTGGTGCTGCCCGGCGTCGGCGCCTTTCCCGCCGGGATGAGCGCGATCCGTGAGCTCGGGCTGGACGAACTCCTGACCGAGCGAGCCCGCGCCGGCGTACCGCTGCTCGGGCTGTGTCTGGGGATGCAGCTGCTGTTCGAGCACTCCGAGGAGCACGATGGCGCCGAGGGGTTGGGACTGCTGGCGGGCGCCGTGCGCCGGCTGAACGCGCCCGGCTTGAAGCTGCCGCACATCGGCTGGAGCGAGGTTCACTGGCACCGCGACACGCCACTGGCCGACGGCCTGCCCAATCCAAGCTACCTGTACCACGTCCACAGCTTCGCGCCCCATCCCTCTGACGAGGATGTGGTGCTGGCCACCGCCGACTATGGCGAGCCCTTCGCGGCGATCGTCGGGCAGGGCAACGTCTATGGCACCCAGTCGCACCCGGAGAAGTCCTCCACGCACGGGCTGGCGCTGCTGGCGAACTTCACGCGCCTGTGCGGTCGCGCGGCCGTCTCCGCATGAACCTCTATCCGGCGATCGACATCCTCGAGGGCAACGCGGTCAGGCTCATGAAGGGCGACTTCGAGGCGAGGAAGGTCTACGACGAGGATCCGCTGGCGGCAGCGCGCGGCTGGACCGAGGAAGGCGCTCAATATCTGCACGTGGTCGATCTCGACGGCGCGAAGTCGGGCGCGCCGGTCAATCTCGATCACCTGCATCGGATCGCCGGCGAGCTGGGGGTGCCCGTCCAGTACGGCGGCGGACTGCGCTCGGCCGCGGCCGTCAGCGACGCGCTCGCCGCGGGAGCCACGCGCGTGATCCTGGGCACGGCCGCGTTCACGCAGCCGGGCCTGCTCGAGCAGGTGCTGAGCGAGCACGGTCCGGAGCGGGTGCTGGTGTCGGTGGACGTGCGCGACGGCCACGTGACCACGGCCGGCTGGACGGAGACGACCGAGATCACGACCGCGGCGGTGATCGACAGCCTCGCGCGGCGCGGGGCCAGGCAGCTGGTGTTCACGAACGTCGACCGCGACGGCATGCTGCAGGGGCCGGACCTGGAGGAAGTGCGCCGCGTAGCGCGGGCTGCGCGCGACGGCAGCGTGATCTACTCCGGCGGGATCGGACAGCTGGCGGACCTGCAGGGGCTGGCCGGTCTGGGGGAGGAGAGTCTCGAGGGCGTGATCGTCGGCAAGGCGCTGTACGAGCGGCGCTTCACCGTCGCGCAGGCCCGGGAGACCCTGACGGGGTAGGGGATGTTCCCGGCGGCGTATACGCCGCCGGGTCGGGCCGCACATGTGCGGCCCGAAGACACGCTGCATGCAGCGTGTCACGGTCGGCGCATGCGCCGACCGGCGCTGGGCACATGTGCCCAGCGCGAGGACCCGCACATGTGCGGGTCCCAGGCGGGGCCGCATGCTGGCCGATCTTCGATCGGTCCGCCGACCGTGCCACAGGTGGCACGGTCCACGGACCATCTAGGCTGGGCGGGTGCATCTCAAGCGCGTGATCCCCTGCCTCGACGTCGACGCCGGCCGCGTCGTCAAGGGCGTCGAATTCGTCGACATCCGCGACGCCGGCGACCCGGTCGAGCTGGCCGCGCACTACGACCGCGAGGGCGCCGACGAGCTCGTGTTCCTCGATATAACCGCCACGCACGAGCGCCGCGAGACGATCGCCCAGCTCGCGCGGCGTACAGCCGATGAGGTGTTCGTGCCGTTCACGATCGGCGGCGGCATCCGCTCGGTGAAGGATGCCCAGGTGGTGCTCGACGCCGGCGCCGACAAGGTCTCGATCAACAGCGCCGCGCTGCAACGCCCCGAACTGATCGACGAGATGGCGCGCGTGTTCGGCTCGCAGTGCGTCGTGCTGGCGATCGATGCGAAGGCGCGCACCGTTCGGGTCGGTGAGGTCCCCGGTTCGGATCCGGGCGCCCCGATGGGCTGGGACGCCTACCTCGCGGGCGGACGCACGGCCACCGGCCGTGACGTGGTCGAGTGGGCGCGCGAGGGGACCGAGCGCGGAGCGGGGGAGATATTGCTGACGAGCATCGACCGCGACGGCACCTCCGACGGCTATGACCTGGAGCTGACCGCCGCCGTCAGCGCGGCCGTCGGCGTGCCCGTGATCGCCTCCGGCGGCGCCGGCGAGCTCGAGCACCTCGCCCAGGCACTGCACGCCGGCGCGGATGCGGCGCTGTGCGCGTCGATCTTTCACTATGGCCGCTTCACCGTCTCGCAGGCCAAGGAGCACCTGATCGCCGCGGGCGTCCCCGTGCGCGTCACCTGAGGATCAGCGGGAGCCGATCGCGGGAATGGGCGAGCACACCTTCGAGGCGACCGTCGTGCTGGAGCGCCTGCGCGAGCTGCCCGGCGGGCGCGAGCTGCTCGATCTCGCCCGCGGACATGACGACGTTGCGCTCGTCGGCGGCGCCGTGCGCGACCTGATGCTCGATCGCACCCCCCGCGAGCTGGACGTCGTGGTGGCGGGAGAGCCCTCTGCCGCCCCCGCGCTCCTGCTCGCCCGCGAGCTCGCCGCACGCCTCGAGGTTCCCGCCGAGATCGACGAGCACGAGCGCTTCGGCACGGCGCTGATCGCCTGGGACGGCGCGCGGGTGGACGTGGCGGGCGCCCGCCAAGAGCGCTACGCCGCGCCCGGAGCGCTGCCGGAGGTGCAGCCGGCGACGCTCGCGGAGGATCTGCTGCGACGAGACTTCACCGTCAACGCGATAGCCGTTACGCTTGACAGCACGCGCCCCGGAGAGGTGCACGCGCCGCCCGGCGCGCTCGAAGATCTGCGAGCCGGGCGACTGCGCGTGCTGCACGACGCGAGCTTCCTCGACGATCCCACGCGCCTGCTGCGCCTCGCGCGCTATGCCGCGCGCCTGGGCTTTCAGATCGAGCCCCACACCGCCGAGCTGGCCTCCCGAGCCGTGGCCGTGGGCGCGCTGAAGGCGATCTCAGGCGCGCGCATCGGCGCCGAGCTGCGCCTGGCCTTGGGCGAATCCGACGCGATCGGCGCCCTCGCCGCGCTGGACGAGCTGGGCCTGCTCACAGCGTTGCACCCGCGCCTGCGCTTCGATCGTGGCGCGATCGAGCGCGCGCTCGCGCTGCTGCCCGAGGACGGGCGTCCCGATCTTCTGACGATGGCCGCGCTGACGCTGCCCCTGGCGCTACGCGCAGATGATCCCCGCGCGGAGATCCTCGCGCTGCTCGACCGCCTCGAGTTCACCGCTCCGGCTCGCGACCGCATCGTCGCCGCGGCGATCGCCGTGCCCCGCCTGAGCGATGCCCTGCCCGTCGCCGAGCGCCCCTCGCTGCTGCATGCGGCCGTCAACGGCGTCCCGCTCGAGGGGATCGCGCTCGCCGGCGGCGTGAGCGAGACTGCGGCCGTGCCCGCCCGTCGCTGGCTCACCGAGCTGCGCCGCGTCAACCTGCAAATCACCGGCGAGGACCTGCTCGCGGCCGGCATCCCCGAGGGGCCGGAGGTCGGGCGCAGGCTCGATGCGGCGCTGGATCGGAAGCTTGACGGCGAGTTGAGGAAGGGACGCCAAGCCGAGCTGCGGGCGGCGCTGGAAGCGTAGGTAGTCTGCGTAGTGGCGCCAAAATGGCGCTAAACTGAGGCCATGCCGAGCGTGCAGATCAAGAACGTGCCGCCGGATGTCCACGAGGTCCTGCGCGACCGCGCCAGCAAAGCAGGTCAGTCGTTGCAAGCATATCTGCTCGCCCAGCTGGAAGAGCAGGCGAGCAAGTCCACGATCAAGGAACTGTTCGAACGGGTGGAGCACCGTGGTGGCAGGTTGTCGCCAGTCCGTGCAGCCAAATTGGTGCGAGAAGACCGCGACGCGCCTTCGCGGTGATCGTCGTCGATGCGTCGTTTCTCGCCTCGGCGCTGATAGCCGACGATGACGTGGGCGAGCGCATGCGCTCGCGACTTGACGTCGAGGACGTCGTCTGCGCTCCTGAGATCATCGACCTCGAGATAGCGAGCGCTTGGTGTCGAGAGCTTCTAATCGGGCGCATCAGCGAAGATCGCTCCCGGCTAGGGCTGGATGATCTCGCCAACCTGTCGCTGATCAGAATGCCCCATCGACCGCTCATGCAGCGGATCTGGGAGCTCCGCCATAACTTGACGCCGTATGACGCCGCGTACGTTGCCTTGGCGGAGTCCCTCGAAGCGAGACTGTTGACGTCTGACGGCAAATTGGCTCGAGCCCCCACACCGCGATGCGAGATCGAGCTCATCCAGGGATCGGACGGTGAGCCCCGTCAGTCTCACCGAGGGCGCAGACGAGCCCTCTCAGACGGCTATGAACTGGACGACGACCCTGCTCGAATCGACATTGACATTGTTCATCGCTACATCTCCGAGGGCTCCTATTGGGCGCGGGGACGCACGCGTGAGCGCCAAGCCGAACTGAATCGTGCCGCGGCGCGTGTCGTTGGGTGTTACGGAGAGGGACGCCAGCTAGGCTACGCGCGAGCGATCTCGGATGGTGTCTCGCTGGCCTATCTGGCCGACCTGTTCGTGCTGCCCGAGGCACGCGGCCGCGGCCTCGGCGCGGAGATCGTGCGCGAGCTGGTCGAGCAGGGTCCACTGGCATCGTTGCGGTGGTTGCTCCACACCGAGGATGCGCACGGCCTCTACGAACGGTTCGGCTTTCGAGCGCCAACCCGTTCTGTCTTGGAGCGGCCGTCATCCCAATGATGCGCTTCGATCTGCCGGGCGGCGGACATACGGTGTTCACCACCCGTCAACAGCACAACCTGTCGAGCGTCGGTGGCAGTGAGCACGAGCAGGGCGGGCGTGCTCATGAGCGATTGCGTGAGCAGCTTGGGTTGCGGCGGCTCGTACGCGGCTATCAAGTACACGGCGTCGCGGTATCGCGGGTGATCGACGATCGACAGGCCGCCGCCTCGGAAGACGCCCGACCAACGACCGAGGCCGATGGTCGGGCGACGAACCTGCACGAGGTGGGGGTGATGGCTCTCACGGCCGACTGTCTGCCCGTGGCTCTAGGGGCCAGTGGCGCGGTCGCGATGGTCCACGCCGGCTGGCGTGGACTCGCCGCCGGCGTACTGGAGGAGGGCGTGCTTGCGCTGCGCGAGCTCGGTGGTGAGGGAGACATCGCGGCAATCATCGGTCCTGGTGCCGGCCCCTGCTGCTATGAGGTCGGCGAGGAGGTGCATGCCGCGTTCGCTGGAGCGCATCGCAGCGGTCGGCACATCGATCTGAAGGCACTCGCCAGGGATCGCCTGCACACCGCGGGGGTGCGTGACGTGCGCGACGTCGCGGCGTGCACGATCTGTGACGAGCGCTACTTCTCTTATCGCCGCGAACACGCACTCGCGGGTCGCCAGGCAGGAGTGGCATGGCTCAGTTGATCTCCGATCTACGCGAGGAGCAGATCAGCCAGAACCTCGCGCGCGTGCGCGAACAGATCTCCGACGCCACGCGCAAGGCGGGTACAGACTCCGGCACTGTCGAGATCCTCGCCGCGACCAAGTACGTTCCCGACGAGGATCTGCCCACGCTCGCCGCGGCCGGCATCCGACTCGTGGGGGAGAACCGCGCCCAGGACCTCGCCGCCCGTGCCGCCCGCCATGGCGGACTGTTCGAATGGGACTTCATCGGCGCCCTGCAATCGCGCCGCGTACGCACGATCCTGCCCCACGTACGCCTGATCCACTCCGTCGCATCCACCTCTGCTCTGCGCGAGCTGGACCGTCATCGCGCGCTCGCCCGCCCCGAGCTGGCGATCCTGATCGAGGTCAACCTCGCCCGCGAGCCCGGCAAGTCCGGTATCCCGCCCGAGGAGCTCGACTCCTATCTCGAACGAGCGCCCGTGCCGGTTGCCGGCCTGATGTGCATGCCTCCGCTCGCCTCAGACCCCGAGGACAGCCGTCGCTGGTTCGCCGCCCTGCGCGAGCTGGCGGCCGCGCGCGATCTTCCTCGGCTGTCGATGGGCACCTCCCAGGACTTCCTCGTCGCGGTGCAGGAGGGCGCCACAATTGTGCGCATAGGCACGAGCTTGTACTCTTAGCGGTTCCGTCGGGAATGCCCGATGGTTAGCATTAGCAGGGAAACTCCCCCTCCGGGGCGAACTCCGCATCTGAACCTATGGCTTTTCGAGACTCCTGGCATCGCGCGCTCGTCTACTTCGGCCTCGCCGAGGAGTACCACGACGATTACGACGACGAGCTCCCGTCCGAGCCGGATCTCGAGGATCGCTACCGCGAGCGGCCCAACGTCCGTCGCCTGCGCCGCCGCCGCGACGAGTTCGACGACATCTTCGCCGACGACGAGCCCCGTGCGCGCTCGGCCACCGCGCTGCGCTCGGTGCGGGCCGGCAACGGCAACGGCGATGTCCGCGTGCACCTGGTCGTGCCCAAGTCCTTCAACGACGCCCAGCAGATAGCCGACCGCTTCAAGGACTCCGTCCCGGTGATCCTCAACCTGCAGTCCTCCGAGACCGAGCTCTCCAAGCGCCTGATCGACTTCGCCTCCGGCCTCACCTATGCGCTCGACGGCGGCATGCAGCGGATCGCCGACAAGGTCTTCATGCTCACTCCCCGCAACGTCGAGATCTCCGCCGAGGAGCGCGCACGGTTGATCGAGAAGGGTTTCTTTAATCAAAGCTGACGGGCCTGTAGCCTGAGCCCTCTCATGAACGTAGGTCTCATCGGCTCAGGCAACATGGCACGCGCATTGGCGCGCGGCTGGCGCCGTCCCGTCCTGTGCTCGGACCCGCTGCCCGAGCGCGCCACCGCTCTCGCCGCCGAGGTGGGAGGGGAGGCCCTGACCACCAACGCCGAGGTCGCCGAGCGCGCGGATCTGCTCGTGCTCTGTCACAAGCCCGCTCAGCTCGCCGACGTTGCGCGCGAAATCGCTCCGCACGCACGTGCGGTCGCTTCGATCCTCGCCGCCACTCCGCTCCCCTCCCTGCACGACGCCTATCCCGACCGGCCCGTCTACCGCTTCATTCCCTCACTCCCCGTCGAGGTGCGCCAGGGCGCCGTCGTACAAGCCGACGGCCCGCCCCAGGACGCCGCCCTCGACGCGCAGGTTCATGATCTGTTCGCCCAGCTCGGCACGCTCGTAGTCCTCCCCGACGCGCTCGTCGACGTCGCCATGGGCCTGATGTCCTGCGCGCCCGCCTACGTCGCCCTCGTCGCCGAGGCGCAGATCGACGCCGGTGTCCGCCACGGCATCCCCGCCGCCCAGGGCGCGGAGCTCGTCGTGCAGACCCTCGCCGGCACCGCCGAGCTGCTGCGCCGGCGCGACAACGACACCCACGCCATCCGGCGTGAGGTCGCCTCGCCCGGTGGGGTCACCGCGCGCGGGCTCGACGCCCTGGAGCGCGCCGGCCTGCGCGCCGCCTTCAGCGACGCCCTCGACGCCGTCCTCGACGGCCGACCCACAGGTCGATGATCCTTCTCACCGCCCGCACCCAGATCGCCGACTACCTGTCGACGCTCATCTACGTATACACCCTCCTGATCATCCTCCACATCGTCGTCCAGCTCCTCTTCGCCGCCGGCCTGCGCCCGCCCTACTCGCGCACGACCGACGCGATCCTCGGCTTCCTACGCGACATCTGCGAACCCTTCCTGCGCATCTTCCGCCGCCTGCTGCCCAGCTTCGGCGGCTTCGACTTCAGCCCGATCGTGGCGATCCTCGCATTGGGCATCTTCAACTCGATCGTGGTTCAGGGCATCATCCACGGCTGAGCCCAGTGCGCGTAGCCACGACGTCCGCGACGAGGAGAGCCCTCGCGAGTCCATACACCCGCGCCGCGCTCGTGCTCGTGGCGGTGCTCGCCCTCGACCAGCTCACCAAGCGCTTGATCTCGCACTCGGTCGCCCCCGGCGAACGCATCGCCGTCCTGCCCGGCATACACCTGGTACACACCCGCAACCACGGCGTCGCCTTCGGTCTGGAGGCAGGACACGGCACCCTCGTGGCCATCCTCGTCGGCCTCGCCCTGCTGGGATTGCTCGTCTACTTCGCCACCCACGCCTCCCGCCCGCTCATCTGGCTGGCGACCGGCCTGCTCCTCGGCGGCGCCCTCGGCAACCTCCTCGACCGCATCCGCACGGGCTCGGTCGTCGACTTCATCCAGCTGCCGCTGGGCTGGCCTCCGTTCAATCTCGCCGACGCCTCGATCGTGCTCGGCGTCGCCCTATTGCTGTTCGCGATCGAGTCGCCCCGCACAGCCGCGCACGAGCGCGCCCAACCCGGCGGATGATCACCAGGCCCATGCGCTCGACCCCTCAAGCGCCGACCGCTGCGGTAAGCGGCTTGGACCGCAAAGGATGCAAGCGCAGGCTCACGTCTTACCCACCCATCTCATGACCGAGAAATTCACGATCGCCTACGAGGACGAGCACCTGCTCGTGATCGACAAGCCGGCAGGTCTCGTCGTGCATCCCGCGCGCGGCCATCGCACCGGCACGCTCTCTCAGCTGCTCGGCGCCACCGCCGCCGGCGGTCCCGACCCCGAGCGCGCCGGCATCGTCCATCGCCTGGATCGCGACACCTCCGGGCTACTCGTCGTCGCGCGCTCCGATGAGGCTCACCGTCGCCTGCAGCGTGCGCTCGCGCAGCGTCACATCGTGCGCGAGTACCTCGCGCTTGTCCACGGTCGCCCGCCCGCCCGTACCGGCACGATCGAGGCCCCCATCGGCCGCGATCCGCGGATGCGCACCCGCATGGCCGTCGACGGCGCCCATCCGCGCGAGGCCCGTACCCACTTCGAGATCGAGCGCCCGCTCGGCCAGTTCACACTGCTGCGCCTGCGCCTGGACACCGGCCGCACCCATCAGATTCGCGTCCATCTGCAGGCGATCGGCCATCCCGTCGCGGGCGATCCCGAGTACGGCCCGCCGGCCGGCGGGCACGCCGCAGGCACGCTCGGACTGCAGCGCCAATTCCTGCACGCCGCGCGCCTGTCCTTCGCGCATCCCTTCACCGCCGTTCCGATCGACGTGCTCTCGCCTCTGCCAGCCGACCTTCAGGGCGCATTGGAGCGGGCAGGCACCGCCGGCGGAGCCGGTGGTCGGCTATCCTGACGGGTTCATTTCAACCTTCCACCCGCGCGGAGCACTCGATCGCGGCCCTGCCCGGACGGCGACCAAGCCTCATTCAGCCATCTCCGGGTCCGCGGCGACCGCGCGGCAACACATCCACAACACACATACAAGGGAGCACCACTCGTGGCTCAGGCTCAGGTAGGCATAGCGGAGCTGTTGGAGGCCGGCGTTCACTTCGGCCACCAGACGCGTCGCTGGAACCCGAAGATGCGCCGCTTCATCCACGGCGAGCGCGGCGGCATCTACATCATCGATCTGCTCAAGACCTCCTCACTGCTGAGCGCGGCCCAGGAGTTCGCCGGCACGCTCGCCCATCGTGGGGGCAGCGTCCTGTTCGTCGGCACCAAGAAGCAGGCCCGCGACACGATCCGCGACGTCGCCGAGTCCGCCGGCATGCCCTACGTCAATCATCGCTGGCTCGGCGGGCTGCTCACGAACTTTCAGACGATCAACCAGCGCATCCGTCGGCTGCACGACCTCGAACGCTTCGAGGCCGAGGGTCAGCTCGCCCTGCTGCCCACGCGCGAGCGCATGGCCGCCCAGGCCGATCTTGCCAAGCTGCGAGCGAACCTAGGCGGCGTCAAGAACATGCAGCGCGTTCCCAACGCCATGTTCGTGATCGATCTCAAAACCGAGGTCATCGCGGTGCGCGAGGCCCAGCGCCTGCGCATCCCGATCATCGGCCTCGTCGACACCAACTGCGATCCCGACGGCATCGACTTCGTGATCCCCGGCAACGACGACGCGATCCGCTCCTGCGCGCTCATCACCCAGGCGATCGGCCAGGTCGTCGCCGAGGGTCATTCCGTCTTCCGCGCCGAGGAGGAACGCGCCCGCCAGGAAGCCGAGGAGCGCGCCCGCATCGAGGCCGAGGCACGCGCGCGTCGCGAAGCCGAGGAGCAGGCCAAGCGGGAGGCCGAGGAACAGGCCGCCCGCGAGGCCGCCGAGCGCCAGGCGGCGGCCGCCGCCGCACAGGCCCAAAGTGCGGCGACGCCTCCCGAGGCCGCCCCGGCGACACCCTCGCCGGCGCCGGTCGCACCCGCTCCCGCCGCACCGGAGACCGCCGCCTCGGTAACTCCGCAACCGGCGGCGCCGACCCCCGTCCCGCAGGAGCCCGAGACCCCGCCAGCGACCGCAGAGCCGGCGGCCGTCGAGACCCCTGCGGCCGAGCACGCGGAGCCGGAGACCGTCCAGGTGCCCGTGGCCGAGCCTCCGGTCGAGGTCGCCGCCGCCGAGGAGGCGAGCCCGTCGTGAGCACGGTCGAGATCTCAGCTCGCGCCGTAAAGGCTCTGCGCGACCGCACCGGCGCGGGGATGATGGACTGCAAGCGCGCCCTCGCCGACGCCGGCGGTGACCTCGAGCAGGCGATCGAGCTTCTGCGTGTCAAGCAGGGCAAGAAGATTCAGGATCTCGGCGAGCGCACCGCGACCGAGGGCACCGTTCAGGCCTACATCCACGCAGGCGCCCGCGTGGGCGTGCTGATCGAGGTCGACTGCAACACCGACTTCGTCGCCACCAACGACGACTTCGTCGCCTTCGCCCGCGACGTCGCCATGCAGATCGCCGCCACCCCGACCGTTCGCTACGTCAGCCGCGAGGACGTCCCCGAGGCCGAGCGCGACGCCGAGACGCGCCTCTACGAGCGGGAGGCGTCGATCGCCGACAAGCCCGAGAACGTCCGCGAGCGGATCGTCGCCGGCAAGCTCGACGCCTGGTATCGGACGATCGTCCTGCTCGAGCAGGAGATGCACAATCCCAAGTTCGACGGCAAGACCGTCCAGCAGCTGCGCGACCAGCTCACCGCCACGACCGGCGAGAACGTCGTCATACGCCGGTTCACCCGCTTCGCCGTGGGTCAATAGGGCCTCCCGGAGTGCCCTGAGCACCCGGGGCGGATAGTCTCCTTCGGATGCCCGACCCCGCGTTCCAGCGTATCCTGCTGAAGCTCTCCGGCGAGGCCCTGATGGGCCGGTTGGAGTTCGGCACCGACCCCGAGCGCGTCGCCGCCGTCGCCCAGCAGGTCGGCGCCGTGCGCGATCGCGGCGTGGAGGTGGCGATCGTCGTCGGCGCCGGCAACATCTACCGCGGCATGCAGGGCGCAGCGGCGGGAATGGACCGGGCCACGGCCGACTACATGGGCATGCTCGCGACCGTGCTCAACGCGCTGCCGCTGCAGGACGCCCTGGAGAAGATCGGCACCGATACACGGGTCGTCTCCGCCCTGGGCGTCGCGGAGGTCGCCGAGCCCTACATCCGCCGCCGCGCGATGCGCCATTTGGAGAAGGGGCGCGTCGTGATCTTCGCGGCCGGCACCGGCAACCCGTTCTTCACGACCGACACCGCCGCCGCGCTGAGGGCGGCCGAGATCCACGCCGAGATCATCCTGATGGCCAAGAACGGGGTGGAGGGCGTCTACACGGCCGATCCCGCGACCGATCCACAAGCGACGTTCATCCCCGAGATCACCCACATGGAGGCGATCGAGCGGCGGTTGCGAGTGATGGACTCCACGGCGCTGGCGCTGTGCATGGAGAACGGGATGCCGCTGAACGTGTTCAACATGGACGATGACGCGAGCATCGCGCGGATAATCTCCGGAGAGCGCGTAGGCACGCTCGTATCGACACCGACCCAAGCAGACGAGGGAGGCGGCAATAGCGATGGCGGCTGAGATGATCGATGTGTTGCTCGAGGATGCACGCGAGCGCATGGCCAAGTCGGTCGAGACCGCCCAGCACGAGTTCTCGACGGTGCGCACCGGCCGCGCGAGCCCGTCACTGCTGGACCGCGTCGTGGTGGACTACTACGGCGCGATGACCCCGCTCAATCAGCTGGCGACGATCTCCGCGCCCGAAGCGCGCCTGATCACAGTACAGCCCTACGACAAGTCTTCGATCAAGACGATCGAGAAGGCGATCAACGAGTCCGACGTCGGCCTGAACCCCTCCAACGACGGTAACCTGGTTCGCTTGGCGGTGCCCGAGCTGACCGAGGAGCGCAGGCACGAGCTGGTCAAGGTCGTGCGCAACCTGGCCGAGGAGGGGCGCGTGGCGATCCGCAACGTCCGCCGCGACACGATGCAGCACCTGCGCGAGCTGAAGTCCGAAGGCGAAGCCTCCTCCGACGACGAGCATCGCGCGGAGGTGGAGTTGCAGAGGCTCACCGACGCGCGCATCGGCGAGCTCGACGGGGTGCTGAGCGGCAAGGAACAGGAGATCCTCGAAGTCTGATGGCCGACCCCCCGGCGAGCGAGGGGCCCAGGTACGTCGCGATCATCACCGACGGCAACGGCCGCTGGGCGCGTGCCCGCGGCCTGCCGGTCAACGACGGTCACGACGCGGGGGCCGACACCGTCAAGGCGCGCCTGCGCGACGCCGTGCAGTTCGGCGTGCGCGAGCTGACCGTGTATTCGTTCTCGACCGAGAACTGGTCGCGCCCGACCGAAGAGGTGGCCGGGCTGATGGCGATGTTCGACCGGCGCATCGCCGGCGAGACGCCGGAGCTGCACTCCGAGGGAGTGCGCATGCGCTTCATCGGTCGCCGCGACGGAATCTCGGAAGAGCTCGTGCGGCGCATGGAGTGGGCTGAATCGCTGACCGGTGCCAACGAGCGGATCACGCTGTTCGTCGCGTTCAACTACGGCGGGCGCGCGGAGATCCTCGACGCCGCGCGCGCCTTTCGTGGTGGCACCGAAGCGGACTTCCGCAGGTTGCTCTACGCGCCGGAGATGCACGACCCCGACCTGATCATCCGCACCAGCGGCGAGCGGCGGCTGTCCAACTACCTGCTGTGGCAGTCCGCCTACTCGGAGCTCATCTTCCGCGACGAGCTGTGGCCGGATTTCACGCGCCAGGCGCTCGAGGAGTCGCTGGCCGAGTTCTCCGCACGCCGGCGCAGGTTCGGCGGACGTTGATGGCGCCGACCTCACCGCCGCGCTCGCGGGCGTTGTTCGGCGTGCATCGCTCAGACCTGGGTGCTCGCGTGCTGGTGGCGCTGCCGGCGATCGCACTGGCGCTGTTCCTCGTGATCGAGGGCGGATCGATCTACACGCTCGGCCTGTTCGCGCTCGGGTGCCTGTGCATGCACGAGCTCTACGGGATGTTCGCGCGCTCCCAGCCGGCTCGCCTGGCCGGCTTCCTCGCGCTCGCCGGCCTGCTCGTGGCCGCCCTGTATGGGAGCCAGTTCCAGATCCTGCTGGCCGCGGTCGCGGCGCTGCCCGTGCTGTTCGCGCTGACGCTCCTCCAGCCCCGCCCGAGCGTCGCCGGACTGGCCGTGACGCTGCTGGGGATCTACTGGATCGGCTTCGCGCTCGCGCACGCGGTGCTCCTGCGAGAGCTTCCGCACGGCGAGGGCATCGTGATCGACGTGCTCGTCGGCACCTTCCTCGGCGACACCGGCGCCTATCTCGGAGGTCGCATGTTCGGACGCCGGCCGCTCGCGCCGCGCATCTCTCCGAACAAGACCATCGAGGGGCTCCTTGCCGGCATGGCCTTCACGATCGCCGGGGTCTGGCTCGCAGGGCGCTACCAGGACTGGCTGCCGGGCACCCACGCGCTCGTCCTCGGTCTCGGCGTCGCCCTCGTCGCACCCGTCGGCGATCTGTTCGAGTCCTTCGTCAAGCGCGAGGCGGGCGTCAAGGACTCCGGCGGCGTCTTCGGCGCCCACGGCGGCGCCCTAGACCGCCTCGACGCGGTTCTCTTCGCGGCCGTCGCCGGGTATTACATTTGGTTTGCCTATGTCCACTGAGCCCACGTCCTCGGCCCTCGGTCTCGACTCCGGCGCCCAGCCCAAGCGCCTGCTCATCCTCGGCTCGACCGGCTCGATCGGTACCCAAGCACTCGACGTATGTGCCCGCACGCAGGAGCGGTTCGAGCTCGTCGGTCTCTCCGCCGAGCGCTCCTGGGAAGCGCTCGTGGAACAGGCGCGGACCCACGGGGTGAGGCGGATCGCGCTCGCCGACGAGCATGCCGCGGCACGCGCGGCCGAGGTATGGACGGACGGGGAGATACTGGGCGGCGCGGAGGGGTTGGTCCGGCTGGTCGTCGAGTCCGGCGCCGATCTCGTCCTGAACGCGCTCGTGGGCTCGGCCGGCCTCGGGCCGACCGTCGCCACGCTCGGCGAGGGCATCGACCTGGCGCTCGCCAACAAGGAGTCCCTTGTCGTCGGCGGTGAGCTCGTGAGCGCGCTCGCGGAAGCGACCGGCGCGCGGATCGTGCCCGTGGACTCAGAGCACACCGCCCTGCACCAACTGCTCGCCGGGCAGCCCCCAGGCGCGGTCGAGCGCCTGACGATCACCGCCAGCGGCGGACCCTTCCGCGGGCGCACGCGCGCGCAGTTTGAGGGGGTGACCGTCGAGCAGGCGCTCGCCCACCCCACCTGGACGATGGGCGGCAAGATCACGATCGACTCCGCCACGATGATGAACAAGGGACTCGAGCTGATGGAGGCCCACCACCTGTTCGGCGTGCCCTATGAGCGAATCGACGTGCTCGTGCACCCCCAGTCGCTCGTCCACGGTCTGATCCAGCTCGCCGACGGAGCGATGCTCGCCCATCTCGGCCCCCCCGACATGCGCGTCGCGATCTCCTACGCACTGCACTCCGGCGAGTCCGTCGGACTGCCGGCCGATCGGGGATCGGACGATCCACGACCGGTCGAGCCGCTCGACCTGGCGGCAGTCGGCACGCTCACGTTCGAGCCCGTCGATCTCGAGGCATTCCCCTGTCTGCGCCTCGCGCGCGAGGCCGCCATTGCAGGCGGCACCGCCCCCTGTGTGCTCAACGCCGCCAACGAGATCGCCGTCCACGCGTTCCTCGATGGCCGCCTTCCCTTCACCGCGATCGCCGAGACGATCGAGCGCACCCTTTCCGAGGTGCCCACAGAGCCGGTCCGCGCGTTCGAGTCGCTGTATGAGGCCGATCGCGCGGCGCGGGTGGTCGCGAGGGAAGCGGTTGCGGCTTTGGAGTAGGGCGCAATCTCGCTCCGAGTCGGGTCTCGGTCTGGGTGTCCCGTTTCCCACGGCGAGTCGGTTGAAGAGGACATGGGCTCTTCGACGCCTTCCCATGCAGGACTCCAAGCGAGATCCTCCCCGCCGCCTTGCTCGCGTCCGGCGCACCGGGGCCTCCTTGGTATGATCGCGGTATGACCAAGGCCGCGAAGATTGCGATCTCACTGCCGCCGGAGCAAGTCCAGCAGGCGCGAGCAGCCGTCGCCAACGGCGAGGCTTCGAGTGTGTCGGGCTACATCTCCGCGGCTCTGGCGGCGGTCGCTCCGATCGCAGCATCTGAGCAAGAGGATGGGGACACCCTCGCCGACTTCGTCAGGGACTTGGTCGCCGAAGGCGGCGAGCCCAGCCCTGAGGCCTACGCGTGGGCGGAGCGGGCCTGGGCCATGTCGGAGCCCGATTGAGAGGATTTACACTCGACACCGGGGCGCTGATCGCGCTGGAACGGCTCGATGAGCGCACGCTCGCACTGCTCAAACTCGCGCTGGACCAGCCCGACGCGATTCTTCACGTTCCCGCCGGTGTCATTGCACAGGCGTTCCGGAACGGCTCTCGTCAGGTGCGACTGATGCGACTGCTCGGGCTGCCACAGACGAAGATGGTTACGCTCGACGCGCGCACCGCGTTTGCCGCGGGACTGCTGCTGGGCAAACATGGCTACACCGACGTGGTCGACGCGAGCGTGGTCGTTTGTGCCCGCGTCAATCGGCAGAGCGTCGTCACCAGCGACCCCGACGACCTCCACCGGCTCGACCCCGATCTTCGGCTGGAGGTCGTGTAGGTCCGCCCGACCGACGGGCAACCACTCCGACGCCTGCCAAACTGATCGCATGAGCTGGGTCCTGACGATCCTCGGCATCGTGGCGCTGATCGTGCTGCACGAGCTGGGGCACTTCCTCGCCGCCAAGGTGGTGGGCATGCGCGTGGAGCGCTTCTCCCTGTTCTTCCCACCGAGGCTCGTCGGCATCCGCAGGGGTGAGACCGAGTACATGATCGGCGCGATACCCGCGGGGGGGTACGTGAAGATCACGGGGATGAACCCCGAAGAGCTCGAGGGCCTGGCGCCGGAGGTGGCGGCCCGCGCCTACTGCAACCAGGCGCCGTGGAAGCGTATCGTCGTGATCCTGGCCGGTCCGGGGATGAACTTCCTGATCGCGTTCGCGATCTTCTGGGCGATCCTCGCGAGTGCGACCTACAGCGGCGATCTGACGCTCGGCAACATCAACTCATCGATCCAGACGCTCGTGCCGGCGACAACCGTGCAGGCGACCGAGAGGGGCGCGCCCGCACGCGGCGTGCTCCGGCATGGCGATCGGATCCTTGCGGTCGACGGGCAGCCCGCGACGGTCGCCTCTGCGATGCGCGCCATCGCCGCGCACCGCTGTGCCGGCGCCCAGACGGCCGGGTGCCGGGCCGCGACGCCCGTGCGGCTCACGATCAGACGTGCCGGGCGTGTGGTCGCGTTGTCGGTATACCCCCGTTACAGCAAGGAAGCTGGGCGGATGCTCGTCGGCTTCAACTTCGGCGCGACGCCCAAGCAGTTCGGCGCCCTCGCCGCCGCCGGCGTTGCGGCGCACGAGATGTGGAGCGCGACGACCAATCTGATCAGCGGCATCGGGCGCGCCTACACGAGCTCGAAAGCCCGACATGAAGTCCATACGCTCGTCGGCATCGGCGAGATCGCCCACGAAGCGGTCGCGGACGGCGCCGGCTACGGCCTGGTGATCCTCGGCCTGATCTCGCTCATCCTGGCGGTCGTCAACCTGTTCCCGTTCCTGCCGCTCGACGGTGGCCACGTCGCGTGGGCACTGGCCGAAAAGCTACGCGGACGACGGATCTCGGTCGCCGCGATGTGGCGCTACAGCACCGTCGGCATCGTGCTGTTCGCGTTCCTGTTCATCAACGGCCTGTCCAACGACATCACCCACCTGGGCGGCTGACGCCCGCGCGGGCGGCGCCGTCCGTTCGCGCCCGCTGCGCTGGTGCGTCCTCCGCTCGGCTCAGCCGGGCGGGCGCACGCAGATCCAGCTCTTGACCAGCCCCCCGGCGCGCTCGGGTAATGCCGGCCCGAACAGCGACTCCATCTCCGCTCGGCGCAAAAGCTCGATCTCCTCCCACTCGCCGGCCGCCCCCAGCCGCCAGTAATGCCGGCGCGCGGCCACCGGGAGCCAGTGCGCGAACGGCAGCAGCGAATGGGGCTCCAAGGGAAAGGAATAGGCGGGGGTCTGCACGAACCAGCCGCGTCCCACCCGCCGGACCTCCGCGGCGAACGCCACTCGCCGCGCCGGCGGCACGTGCTCGATCACGCTGGAGCAGTACACGAGGTCGAACTCGCCCTCCGCGAACGGCAGACCCGCCGAGGCATCCGCGCGCACGAATGGCCCCGGATAGTCCGGGCGCGGGGCGAGATCGACGCCGGTGATCTCCAGGTCGGGCTCCAGTGCGCGCAATCCGAGCCGTCCGCAGCCGACGTCGAGCACCCGCGCACCATCGGGTAGTCGTGCGAGCGCGAAGAATCGCTCGTGCCGACCCGCGCGAGCACGGGCGGCCAACGGGGAGGCCAAGCGCGCGAGCGGGCCGCGCGCGGTGGCGTAGACGTCTGGCATCGTAGAATCAGGCTATATGGCCTCTGAGCGGCAGATACAGGTGGGCGCAGTCCCGATCGGCGGGGGCGCGCCGGTCGTCGTGCAGACGATGACCAAGACCGAGACCGCGAACCTGCCGGCGACGATGGATCAGATCCGCACGGTCGCCGAGGCGGGCGCGGACATCGTGCGCGTGGCGGTCCCGCGCGAGCAGGACGCCGAGGCGCTCAGGACGATCGTCGCGCAGTCTCCGATCCCGATCATCGCGGACATCCATTTCAACCACACGCTCGCGCTGAAGGCGATCGAGGCGGGCGCGCACTGTGTGCGGCTGAACCCGGGGAACATCGGCGGCCCGGAGAAGGTCGCCGAGGTGATCGCGCTGGCGCGCGAGCGCGGCACTCCGTTGCGCGTGGGTGTGAACTCGGGCTCGCTGCCCAAGCACCTGCGCCGGCTGGAGTATGACAACCCCGTCGAGGCGCTCGTAACCGCCGCGATCGAGACGGTGCAACTGATGGAGCGCCTGCAGTTCGAGAACTTCAAGGTCTCGATGAAGTCGACCTCGGTGCCGAACACGATCGCCTCCAACCGCCTGCTGTCAGAGCGCATTCCCTACCCGCTGCACCTGGGCGTGACCGAGGCCGGCACCAAGTGGTCGGGCTCGCTGAAGAGCGCGGTCGGCCTGGGAACCCTGCTGGCGGACGGGATCGGCGACACGATCCGCATCTCGCTCTCGACCTTCCACGCCGAGGAGGAGGTGAAGGTCGCCTGGGAGATCCTCAAGGCGCTGAAGCTGCGCGAGCGCGGCCCGGACCTGATCGCCTGCCCGACGTGCGGGCGCCTGCAGTTCGACATGGACAGCGTCGTCGTCGAAGTCGAGCGCCGGCTGGAAGCCTACGAGGATCCGATCGAGGTCTCGGTGCTCGGCTGCGCGGTCAACGGCATCGGCGAGGCGCGCCACGCGGACTTCGGCATCACCGGAGCGAAAGACATGGGCATGATCTACTCCAAGGGCGAGCCCTTGAAGAAGGTGCCCACCGACCAGCTGGTCGACGAGCTGTTCAAGGAGATCGATCGCTACTACGCTGCCGGCAAGACGGTCCAGCGCGACGAGATGGCCGCCGCGGAGGCGCGTCGCTGGCTGGCCGAGAACGAGGATGCCACGGCGATGACGCCGGAGCGCATCGCGGCGCTGGAAGCGGCGGCGGCCGAGAACGACGCGAGCGCGGCCGAGGTGCTCGCGTCGATGCTCGAGTCCGCGGGCGCGGCGAGCGGCTCGAACGGCGAGGCTGCGCCGGCGCTCGATGAGTCGGTCTCGCCGGTGGCGGGGCGCCGCTTCAGCCGCGGTTAGCGCCTGCCCCGCCGAATCCCCGTCAGTCGTCGCTCAGCCCGCGGCGACGAACCGCTCGGCGACCTTGTCCCAGTTGACGACGTTCCACCACGCGTCGATGTAGTCGGGGCGCCTGTTCTGGTACTTCAGGTAGTAGGCGTGCTCCCACACGTCCACGCCCAGTAGCGGCGTCTTGCCGTCCGCCAGCGGCGTGTCCTGGTTGGCGCTGCCGACGATCGCCAGACCTGAGCCGTCGTGCACGAGCCACGACCAGCCCGAGCCGAACTGGTTGACGCCGGTTTCCTTCAGCTTGGCCTGGAAGTCCGCGAACGAGCCGAACGTCGCGTCGATCGCCGCCGCGAGGTCGCCGGAGGGCGCGCCGCCGCCGCCCGGGCTCATGTTCTCCCAGAACAGCGAGTGGTTGTAGTGGCCGCCGCCGTTGTTTTTGACGGGACCTTTCTTATCGCCGAGGCTGTCGAGATTCTTCAGGACCTCCTCGACGGGCTTATCGGCCCACTCGGTCCCGTCCAGCGCAGCGTTCGCCTTGTCGACGTACGCCTGATGGTGCTTGTCGTGATGGAATTCCATCGTCGCCTTGTCGATGTGCGGCTCGAGCGCGTCGTAGGCGTAGGGGAGCGGCGGAACGGTGTAGGCCATGGGGGCTCCTTGTCGGGTTCTTGCAATATCGATCGTCGAGTTGCTGTTCTATCAAAGGGACCGCTGAGGTCCGTCTGCGCGAAGGTCCGTCCAGATAGGCTCTGCCCTCACCTGATGCCTCGTCTCTCCGAATACATGCTCCCGACCGAGAAGCAAGCCCCCGCGGACGCGGAGGCGATCTCGCACAAGCTGATGGTGAGGGCGGGCCTGATCCGGCAGATGGGCGCGGGCATGTGGACGTGGCTGCCGGCGGGCTGGCGGGTACACCAGAACGTCGTCGCGATCGTGCGCGAGGAGATGGACGCGATCGGCGGGCAGGAGATGTTGATGCCGGTGCTGCAACCGGCCGATCCGTGGCGCAAGACCGGGCGCATCGAGATCGACGAGCTGTTCAAGCTCGCAGACCGCAAGGGCTCGGAGCTCGTGCTGGCGATGACCCACGAGGAGGCCGTCACGTTCCACGCGGCGCAGACGATCCGCTCCTACCGCGACCTGCCCCAGATCCTCTACCACTTCCAGGTCAAGGAGCGCGACGAGCCGCGCCCGCGCGCGGGCGTGCTGCGCACGCGCGAGTTCGTGATGAAGGACGCCTACAGCTTCGACCGCGACCAGGGGGGGATGGAAGAGAGCTACCAACTGCACGTGGGCGCGTATGACCGCATGATGGAGCGCACCGGCCTGCGCTGGTATCGCGTGGAGGGCGACGTGGGCATGATGGGCGGTCTCGGCGCCCACGAGTACATGGCGCCGTGCCCGGCCGGCGAGGATGAGGTCGTGCTCGGCGACGACGGCTATGCCGCCAACGTGGAGGTCGCGACCAACAGCCCGGACGTCGAGAAGGTCGGTGAGGGCTACTTCAAAAACGGCGAGCCACTGAAGATCGAGCCGGCGATCGAGGTGGGCAACATCTTCAAGCTCGGCACGCGCTACTCGGTCCCGCTCGGCGCCTCCTACCTGGACGAACAGGGCGAGGAGCGGCCGGTGTGGATGGCTTCCTACGGCGTCGGCCCGGCGCGGATCGTCGCGGCCGCGGTCGAGCAGTACGCCGACGAGCACGGCATCTCCTGGCCGCGCGCGCTCGCGCCGTTTCAGGTGCACCTGGTGGGCCTCGGCAAGCCCGGCACGCCCGAGCGCGACGCCGCCGAGGCGATCTACAAAACGCTGAGCGACGGCGGGATCGACACGCTGTATGACGACCGCGACCTGGGTCCGGGCGAGAAGTTCGCCGAGGCCGAGCTGCTCGGCTGCCCGCTGCGGCTGACGGTCGGGCGGCGAACCTTGGAGTCCGGCGAGATCGAGGTCCAGGTCCGCCGCGGGCGCGTGCAGGCTCCAGGGATACCGCTACAGGACGAGCCCCAGGAGCTGGTCCGGGCGGTGGACGAGCTGTGGCGGAGCCTCCCCTAGATCGACCGCCGGGGGCCCGGACGGGCAATACGCCGGACCCCGGCGGCGCCCCGACGTCGTCGCGCGAACCTCGGAGCGGCTCCACCCTGACCGTCCGCCGGCTGCTGGGCCTGGACCGTTCCGGTCCCCCGCCACCGCAGACGCTGGCCGGGCAGCCGCTGCGCCCGTGGACGATCCCGAACGCGATCGGGTTCATCCGGCTGGCGCTGATCCCGGTGTTCTTGATCGTCGCGCTGTCCAGCTCCGACGGCACGGGCGCGGCGCCGGCGGCGCTGTTCGCGATCATCGGCTGGGGCGATTACGCCGACGGGATCGTCGCGCGCGTGACCCGTCAGTACAGCCGGCTGGGCACGCTGATGGACCCGATCACCGACCGCCTGCTGGTGATCTCGGGTGTGGTCGTGTGCTGGCACTTTCAACTGCTGCCGCGGTGGGCGCTGGCGGTGCTGATCGCGCGCGAGCTCACGATGCTCGCCCTGGGGCGCTACGCGCAGACACATGGTGTGGAGTTGCGCATCAACTGGCCGGGACGGATCGGCGTGGCGCCGGTGATGGGCTCGTTCTTCTTCGCGATGGCGGGATTGCGGACGCTCGGCGAGGTGCTGCTGTACATCGGGCTGGCGCTCGCGCTGATCGCGACCGTGCTGTACGCGCGCTCGGGCCTGATGCAGCTGCGCTCCCAGTCCTAACCTCAAGCTCAGCTTTACGGTAGAGTCCGGGGCATGGATACTTTCCCTGACCTCGGCTCGCTGGACGACACCGAGCTGAAGAACCTCATCAAAGAGCTGACCGACGAAGAGACAGAGATCTCCTACAAGCGGCGCATACTGCATGGCAAGATCGACATCCTGCGCGCCGAGCTGGTGAACAGGCTGCGCAAGAAGCACGACGGCGGCGAGGCGCCGGTGATCACGGGCGATGACGTCAAGCAGCTGACCGACATCCTCGCCAACCGTCAGACGACCGTCCCCACCGACGTCGAGTAACGGGGCGGGCGAGGGAGCGTCACAATGGCTCTGCACTGCACCGAGTGCGGGTTCGTCAACGCCGAGGGCGCCAACTACTGTCAGCGCTGCGGCGCCCTGCTGCCGCGAGCGGAGGGCGCCGGCGAGCCGGTTACCGCCACGTACCGGATCGACGAGGCGGGCGAGCTGGTGCCGGTCGAGCTGGAGGAGGTGATCGCGCACGGTCCGGCGCTCGTGATCCGCACGGGCGGAGGGCGCGTCGGCGAGAGCTTTCCGGTTGCGGGGGAGCGCATGAGCATCGGCCGGCGCCCGGACTCCGACGTGTTCCTCGACGACGTGACCGTCTCGCGCGATCACGCGCTGCTGATCGAGCGCTCCGGTCAATGGCATCTCGACGACTGTGGCTCGCTGAACGGAACGTATGTCAACCGCGAGCGGATCGAGTCCCAGCGCCTGGAGGAGGGCGACGAGGTGCAGATCGGCAAGTACAAGCTGACGTTCCACGCGCGCTGATGGCTGCCACGCAGACACAGACGCCGCAGACCGACGTGGAGCGGCTGAACGCCGAGCTGGAGCAGACCGAGGGCGCGACCGGGGCGCCGCGGCAGAAGTCGATCACGATCGGCGCCGTGTGCAAGGCGCTGGCGCAGGAGTTCCCGGACATCTCGATCTCCAAGATCCGCTACCTGGAGGACCAGAAGCTGCTCACCCCGCGGCGCACACCGGGCGGCTACCGCCTCTACACCCAGGGTGACGTCGCGCGCCTGCGCACGATCCTGCGGATGCAGCGCGACGAGTTCCTGCCGCTGCGGGTGATCCGCCAAGAGCTCGCGACAGGGCGTGCGGGGGACGGCGCCGGGACGGCTGCGCCCGTGCCGGGCAAGCGCGGCGGGCGGGAAGGCTTCATGCGACCGTGGCGCACGAGCGTGAGCGTGCGCGAGGCGACCGGGGCGCTGTACTCGCTGGAGGACGTGCTCGAGGAGACCAGCGCCGACGGCAAGCTCGTGCGCGAGCTGGAGGAGTACGGCGTCGTCAAGGGCGAGCTGCGGGGGGGCGTGCGCTACTTCGACGAGACCGAACGCGAGATCATCGGCGCGGTGGCCGAGCTCGCGCGCTACGGCGTGGGGGGGCGCAACCTGCGCGTGTTCCGCTCCTCGGCCGATCGCGAGGCGACGCTGCTGCAGCAGATCCTCGCTCCCGCCCTGCGCTCGCGCAACCCCCAGCGGCGCAAGGAGGCGGTCGAGGCGCTGGAGAACCTGGCGGCGGTCGCCACCCATCTGAAGCATCTGCTCCTCGTGCGTGATCTGCGCAAGATCGTGCGCTGATGAGCGACCTGCGGGAGTTCGTGCGGGAGATCCCGGACTTCCCGCAGGAGGGCGTGGGGTTCAAGGACATCACGCCGCTGCTGGCCGACCCGCGCGCGTTGCAGGCCGCCGTGCGCGGCCTCGCGGACTATGCGCGGCCGTTGAACGTCGACCGCGTGATCGCCGCGGAGGCGCGCGGGTTCCTGCTCGGGCCGGCGCTCGCGCTGGAGCTGGGAGCCGGATTCGTGCTCGCGCGCAAGCCGGGCAAGCTGCCATATGAGACGGTCAGCGCCGAGTACCTACTCGAGTACGGGTCGGGCGAGTTGGAGCTGCACACCGACGCGCTCGGCGCCGGTCGCAGGGTGCTCGTGCACGACGACCTGCTCGCCACCGGCGGCACCGCGCGGGCGCTGTGCGAGCTCGTCGAGAGCCTCGGCGGTGAGGTCGCCGGCTGCGGGTTCTTGATCGAGCTCGAGTTTCTCGGTGGGCGCGCGCGACTGGCGCCCCACGATGCGCACGCGCTGATCTCCTACGAGTCCTGACGCGGGCTACGGGACGCGGGAGCCAGAAGACCGATGCCGACGGCGCGCCGCACCCGCACGATCGCGGCTCCGATGGGGGAGCTGTGGGAGACGATCCGCGATCCCCACCACATGCCGCGGTGGTGGCCGCGGGTGAACCGCGTCGAGGACGTGACCGAGACCGAGTTCACCGAGGTGCTGATCACGGGCGCCGGCAAATACGTGCGCGCGGACTTCACGCTGGCGGTGTGTGACGAGCGCGAGGGACGACTGTGCTGGGAGCAGCGCCTGGAGGGCAGCCCGTTCGCGCGGCTGCTGAAGGCCGCCGAGACCGAGGTGCGCCTCAGGCCCGCCCCCGGCGAGCCCGGGGCGCAGGCGGCGACGGAGGTGACGATCGAGCTGCGCCAGAGCTTGAACGGGTTTTTCTCGCGCTTCGGTGCCTACATGGTGCGCCGCGCGGCGACCAAGACGATCGACGAGGCGCTGGACGGCCTGGAGCGGATCGGCGGCTCGTGACAGGTGATGGCGCTTACGGAGGATGTCCAATGACCGAACCCCCGCGCATGCGCTGGTGGGGGTGGGGCGACCCGGAGCACGGCCCCGCGCTGAACGCGCACACGCTGGAGCTGCTGCGCGAGACCGTGGGTGTCTCCGATACGCCGCGACCCCCGGTCGCGCTCGAGGCGGTGAAGCTGCCGCAGACGCGCCTGGACGAGGACGCGAGGGCGGCCCTGACGGCGATCGTCGGCACGGACGCGGTCAGAGACGACCGTCTCGAACGGGTGGCGCACGCCGCCGGCAAGGGGTATGTGGATCTCGTGCGCATGCGCGCCGGAGCGCCCGCCGGGGCGCCGGACGTGGTCGTGCTGCCGGACGGTCACGAGCAACTGCGAGCCGTGCTCGAGCTGTGCGCGAGCCGGGGTCTGGCGGTGGTGCCGTTCGGCGGAGGGACGAGCGTGGTGGGGGGCGTCGAGCCACTGTCGGGCGCGTACGCCGCCGCGATCGCGCTGGACACGCGCCGGATCGCCCAGATCGCAGAGCTGGACCGGGAGTCGCGGATCGTGACGGTCGGCGCGGGCATGCGCGGACCGGAGTTGGAGCGGGCGCTTGCGGCGGAGGGACTGACGCTGGGGCACTGGCCGCAGTCGTTCGAGTACGTGACGCTCGGCGGGTGCGCGGCGAGCCGCTCGGCCGGACAGGCCTCCAGCGGCTACGGGAGCATCGCCAAGCTGGTGCTCGGGTTGCGGCTGGCGGCGCCGGCGGGAGACATAGCGCTCGCCGCGATGCCCGCGAGCGCCGCTGGGCCCGGGTTGCGCGAGGCGATCGTGGGTTCGGAGGGGACGCTGGGCGTGATCGACGAGGTCTCGCTGCGCGTGCGCCGCGCGCCGGAGCGGCGTACGTATGAGGGCGTCATGTTCGAGAACTTCGCGGCCGGCGTGCACGCGCTGAGGGCGATGGCACAGGAGCACGCGATGCCGGAGGTGGCGCGGCTGTCCGACGCGGCGGAGACGCGCATGTCGATGGCGCTCGCCGGCGGCAGCGGGCTGAAGGGGCGGCTGGGCCGCGCCTATCTCACCGCGCGCGGACGCGGGGACCGCTCGAAGATCGGCCAGCGGACGGAGCGGTGCATCGCGATCCTCGGATTCGAGGGCGAGGCGGGCGAGCTCAAGGGCAGACGCGGGCGGGCGCTGGGACTGGCGCGCCGCGACGGCGGCGTGGCGCTCGGGGGCTCGCCGGGACGGGCGTGGCTGGCGGGGAGATTCCAGGCGCCATACCTGCGCGATGACCTGCTGAGCCACGGCGTGATGGTCGAGACGCTCGAGACGGCGACGCGGTGGTCGAACGTGCAGCGGCTGCACGACGCGGTGGCGGGCGCGATCGAGCGTGCGCTGGCGCAAGAGGGGACGCCGGGCATCGTGATGTGTCACGTCTCGCACCTGTATGAGACGGGCGCGTCGCTGTACTACACGTTCATCGCCCGCCAGCGCCCAGGGCGCGAGATCGAGCAGTGGCGGGCGGTCAAGCGCGCGGCGAGTGAGGCGATCGTCTCGGGCGGGGGCACGATCACCCACCATCACGCGGTCGGGCGCGATCACGTGCCGTGGCTTGAGCGCGAGATCGGCGAGCGGGGCGTGGCGGCGATCGGGGCCTTGAAGGCAGAGCTCGACCCGGCTGGGATCATGAACCCGGGCAAGCTGTTGCCTTAGCGGGTGGAGTTGGGGTAAGCCATAGCTGGGTGCCCCGTCGAGTTGCCGTCGGCGCCGCTTTCCATTGCAGCCGGCGTTGCGGGAGCGCTCGCCTGAAGGGCCTATTTATGCAGGCTGAACGGACCCGAGAGGACGATCGGGCCGGGCTGGGTGGGGTTGTTGCTGGTCTCGCGGGTGAGCAGCATCTGGTGGTAGCTCCCGGCGTTGGAGGGCAGCAGCGCGCCGCCTTGCATGCGCCCGTTGGAGGTGACGGTCGGAGCCTTGCTGATCGCCTCCGCGCTGGAGGGCGAGTTATAGAGCCAGACGACGTAGGAGAACCCCTGCGAGGGGGGGAGGTGTTCGGCGGCCATGTAGAAGGCGCGCTGGGTGCCTTCGGCGAGGATCTCGACGATGCCGACCGCTTTGCTGGAGGAGTCGGGCGAGGTCAGCGTCAGCTGGTTGGTGACCGCCGGGGTTTTGGAGGAGCTGGAGGAGCTCGATTTAGTGCTTTTCGCGGAGCTCGAGGTGGTGTGCCCGTGCGTGCCCGTGGTGGCGGAGGCGCTCGTGCCGGTGCTCGTGCCGGAGCCGCCGCCGCTCGTCAGCAGGACAACGACCACCACTACGACGACGACGAGGCCGGCCAGCAGCAGCGCGCCTCCACGTCTGGAGACCGGCAGTCCCGCGGCGGCCCCGGACACGCTCGACCCAACCCTCCGGGTCGCGCCCGCGCCGGAGGAGCCGGCGCGGGCGGAAGCCGAGCCGCGCGGCGGGGAGGCGGGAGCGGGTGGAGCGGAGGCCTCGCCGGGAGCGCCCGCCAGCGCGTCGAGCGCGGCGTGCGCGCGGTCGCGGACCGCCCGCTCGGGAATGCCGAGCAGCTCGGCGACCTGGGCGTAGCTCTTGCCGCGGTCCACGAGCAGCGACAGCGTCGCGCGCAGGTCGGGGGGGAGATCATCCAGGCGGGGCATGGAGGGTTAGGCTATCGTGGCGCCGCGATGGCAACGCCGGGCCTCCCCAGCATCGAGTGGCTGAACGCGTCGGTGACCGGGTTCGACCGCCACTACGGCCTGGAGTTCGTGGAGTTCTCCGACACCGAGGTGCGCGCGCGGGTCGCCGTGCGCGAGGAGATCAAGCAGCCGCTGGGGCTGGTGCACGGCGGGCTGTACGCGTCGCTCGCCGAGTCGATGACCTCGCTGGCGACCGCGGCGGCCGTGATGGGGGAGGGCAACATGGCGACGGGCATGTCCAACAGTACGAGCTTCCTGCGGCCGATCCTCGCGGGGACCGTGCACGCGCGGGCGGTGCGGCTGCACGGAGGCCGTACGACGTGGGTGTGGGATGTGACGTTCAGCGACGACGAGGGCAGGACGTGCGCGGTGACGCGCATGACGATCGCGGTGCGTCCGCGGCCCGGCGGCGGCTGACACACCCGACTCGGGCCGCGTCCTATGCGCAGCCTCCCGGCCGCCCATCAGCCCAGGGCGCGCAGCGGGCTCGGCGTCTGGGATGGCAGCGGACGCTCGCCAAAGCCCGTGTCCGGGAGGGGTGCGGCAAGCGGACCGTCGGGCGCCCCGGGAGCGTTGATCGGCACAGCCGTCTGCGCGGCCGCGAGCGCGAGCGCCGGGGTGTGGGCGTAGACGTCGAGTATCACCCCGTCCGTGGGGATCGATATCGCATCGCCCCGCGCGGCGAGATAGCCGCGTACCCTTCGCAGGGAGGCCGCCGTGCGCGAGGTGCCCGAGCCTTCGCCGGGAACGAAGCCGTTGTCGGGCGAGGTGATGATCTTCAGCGGCGGCACGCACGTGGACTGGCCGCCTTCCAGGCAGTCGCCGTACTGAACCGTGAACGCGCCGCTCGGATCGTGCGAGGCTTCGGTTATCCGCAGGCCGTGGAAGGAGCCGCCGAGCCAGAACACCGGGTAGGGCGCCAGCAGCATGCTCTCGAGCGAGTTGTGCGGGATCGGCTGATCCTGGATCGTGTCGCCGCACGCGCCGAGGCACAGCGCGCAGAGCACGGCGACGGGTGCGGCGGACGTTCGGATGCGCCCACGGAGCATGCTGTTCAGCCCTTGTATCTGTTCGTGATCGGCATGCGCCGATCCCGTCCGAAGGCGCGCGTGGTGACCTTGATCCCGGGCGGCGCCTGGCGGCGCTTGTACTCGGCGAGGTCGACCAGGCGGATCGTGCGGTCCACCTCGGCCGGCGGCAGACCGTCGGCGATCAGCCGCTCGCGGCCGTGGTCGAGCTCGATGTAGCCCTGCAAGATCCGGTCAAGCATCTCATATGGCGGCAGCGAGTCCTCGTCGCGCTGGTCGTGACGGAGCTCGGCCGTGGGAGGACGCGTGTGGATCGAGGCGGGGATCGGTGCGTGCGCGCGAGGTGGCTCGCCGTCACGGGCGATGGCGCCGGCGGGCGAGTTGCGCCATTCGCACAGCCGGTAAACGAGCGTCTTGGGGACGTCCTTGATGACCGCGAACCCGCCGGCCAGATCCCCGTACAGCGTCGTGTAGCCGACGGACATCTCGGACTTGTTACCGGTCGTCAGCACCAGCCAACCGAACTTGTTGGAGAGCGCCATCAGCAGGTTGCCGCGGATGCGGGCCTGGAGGTTCTCCTCGGTCAGATCCGCGGGCAACCCCTCGAAGTCGGCGTGCAGCGTGTGGGTGTAGGCGTCCATGACCGCCCCGATCGCCAGCTCGTGCGCGCGGGCTCCGAGCGCCGCGGCCAGCGCGCGGGCGTCGGACTGGGTGGCGGTGGAGGAGTAGGGAGAGGGCATGATCGCGACGTTGACGCGTTCGGGGCCGAGCGCGTCGGCGGCGAGGCAGGCCACGAGCGCGGAGTCGATGCCGCCGGAGAGTCCGAGCACCACGCGGGCGAACCCGTTCTTCTCGACGTAGTCGCGCAACCCGAGCTCGAGCGCGGCATATACCTCGGCCTCGACGGGCGCGAGCGGTGGCCGCGCGGGGTCGGTGGCGCCGAGAGTGGGGAGGTTCGCGGCGGTCGGCGTTGCAGTGGACGACTTTGCGGAGGGGATCGCCTGCTGCTTGGACGCGCTCGACGGCGCGGGCGGAAGATCGAGGTCGCAGACGAGCAGGTCCTCGGTGAACTGGCGTGCGCGGGCGATCGTAGCGCCGGTGGGGTCAAGGACGAAGGAGTGGCCGTCGAACACAAGCTCGTCCTGGCCGCCGACGAGCGCGCAGAAGGCGATGTGGGCGTTGCACTCGACCGCGCGGGACGCGAACAGGCGCTCCCGTTCGACGCCCTTGCCGGCGTGGTAGGGGGAGGCGGAGATGTTGACCAGCAGGCTCGCCCCGGCCGCGGACTCCTCGCTCGCGGGTGGGCCAGGCTGCCATAGGTCCTCGCACACGGTCAGTCCGACGCGCTCCTCGCCCACCACGATCGTGGCGCCGGCCGAGCCGGGTGTGAAGTAGCGACGCTCATCGAACACCCCGTAGTTGGGGAGGTGGAGCTTGCGATAGACGAGCCGCACGGCGCCGTCGCCCAGCACCGCGGCGGCGTTGTAGATGTGACCGCCGGCCAGCTCGGGAAAGCCGACGATCGCGGTCGTCCCGCTCACCTCGCGGGCGAGATCCTCCAGGGCGGAACGGGCGTCGGTGAGGAAATGCTCGCGCAGGAGCAGATCCTCGGGCGGGTAGCCGGTGAGGGCCAGCTCGGGGAATAGCACGAGCTCGGCGCCTGCAGCGCGCGCCGAGCGCAGGCCGTCGAGGATGCGGTGTGCGTTGCCGGCGATGTCGCCGACGGTGGCATTGATCTGGCAGAGGGCAAGGCGCAACGTCAGGGGATCGTATCCGCGCTCCGAGCCACGCTCGCGGACGATGAGCGCCCGTCACGAGACGGTCGGTCTCCACGCGACCGCCAGGATCGCCGGGGTGCGCGGCGTGTTGGGAAACGAACCCGCCGGCGCTCAGCTCGCGCGGGCGCGCTTGCCCGCGGCGCTCTTGCTCGGAGCACGCTTGCCGCGCGCGGGCGAGCCGTTAGCCGAGGCCGTCTTCGTCGAGCCGGCTTTCTTGGGAGTCTTGCCCGGCGCGCGCACGCCCGCGGCGCGCGCCAGCGAGTCGATCGCCCGGTCGAGGTCGCGCGCGATCGCCTCCAGCTTGGGGACGGCGTCATAGTCGGCCAGCAGCCCGAATCCGAGATGCCCGTCATAGCTCATGACCGCGATCCCCAACGCCTGGCGGCGGGCGAGGGGCACGACGGGATACAGCCCGCGCAGGCGCCGACCGAGCAGATACAGTGGGAACTGCGGGCCGGGGACGTTCGTGACGACGAGGTTGAAGTAGCGCTGGCGCGCCTGCAGCCGTGCGGCCTGGCTGAGAATCGTGGGCGGCGCGAACCCGGCTAGGTTCGTCAGCACCTGCGCGCCGACGGCCTGGCCGGACTCCTTGAGGTCCTCCATCGCCTCGCGGATCTGCGCCAGGCAGTCGGCGGGATTCTCCACGCCGACCGGCAGCGGCGCCCACATCGCGGCGACCTGATTGCCGAGCGCGCCGCGCTGGGAGTCGGCGCGGACGGAGACGGGGACCATCGCCTTCAGCACGAGCCCCTCGGTGTCCTGACCCTGCCCGCGCAGGTAGCGCCCGAGCGCGAGGCTGACCGAGGCGAGCACGACGTCGTTGAGGGTGCCGCCGAGCGAGTCCTTGATCGCTTTGAACACCGGAAGCTCGGTGTCGAGGAAGGTGTAGCGCCGGTGCGGGCCGATGTCGACGTTGAACGGGCTCGGCGGAGCGGGCGCGCTGATGCCCGCCAGGGTGGTCGCGCCGACGCTCACGAGGTCGTCCTTCACCCGCGCGAGGGCTCTGCGCGGCGCTCGCAGCAGCGCGCGTGTGCCCCGGCCCATCTCCGCGGGGACGGTCGCGCGCTCCAGCAGCGCCTCGCCGAGCAGCTTGGCCGAGCCGGGCAGCGGCTTGGCCGTCCACGGCGCCGGCGGGCGCGAGACGCCGGCCGGCTCGGGGGAGGTGTCGAACAGGACGGTCGTGATGTCAACGCCCGAGATCCCGTCCACGAGCGCGTGATGGGTCTTGGCGATCAGCGCAAACCGCTTGCCCGCCATGCGCTGCACGAGCCAGATCTCCCACAGCGGCTTGGAGCGGTCCAGGCGCTGGGAGAACAGCCGCCCGGCGAGCTGCTTCAGCGCCGCCTCGTCGGCGGGACGCGGCAGCGCGGTGTGGCGGATGTGGTAACGCGGGTTGAAGTGCGGATCGTCGGTCCACAGCGGCCGTCCCTGGTCGAGCGGCACGTAGGCCAGACGCTGGCGATAGCGCGGCACCAGATGCAGACGGCCGAGCACATGGTCGATCAGCTCCTGTGGCGTCGGCGCGACGCCCTCGAACACCATCACCGAGGCGACGTGCATGTGCGCCGTCGAGTCGTCCTCGAGGTGCAGGAACGCGGTGTCGAGGGCGGTCAGGCGATCGGGGTTGGCCATCGCGACTGATTGTCGCGGGTCCGGGCGTCTGCGTCAACGCGCCGGGCGCTCGAGTCGCGCGGCGCAGGCTGCCTAAGCTCGCGCCAATCCGCGCACGACGCTCTCGAGCAGATCGTGAACCGACTCGACGCGCTCGGCGATCGTTGCCCCATCATCGGCCAGCCGTTCGGGTGGCGACTCAACGACGAGGCGCGTGATGCGCCCCTTGATTGCCTGGCGTGCATAAAAGAAGCGCCACCGGTGTAGGTTGATTTGGGCGGCGAACCAGACCATCTCAGAGGTGGACATGTTGAACCTCGGTAGCAGCACGCGGACGGCGCTGCCGCCGTTGCCGCGTGCCATGAACGGCCATGGCTGGAGCGCCGCGGTGCCGAACGCGGTGACCGTGATCGCGCCGTGCGCGAACGACTCCTCGTATACCTCGGCGACAGGTCGCACGATGCTGTTCGAAGCGTCTCCGCTCGAGATATACGGCGTCGGTCCGTCGGTGTAGTTCTTCTCGCCCATGCTCTTCCCCTGCTGCACGTCAAAGAAATGTGAGATTGGATGCGATGCTCTCACCGGCAGGTCGGGCAGGCTCTCCCACGGTTCGGCGAAATCCTCGAGTGTCTCGTCGGCTAGGTCGGGGAAGCGTACGACGGCCTGAAACATCGATCTCAGGACGGCCTCTTGCGCCGCATCGCGCTCCGCGGTGGTCGGGTGGGGCTGGGGGAGGTACTCCTGCGGGCTCCACTCCGCGCCACCCGCCAGTCGGTCTGCGTCAACGAGGACAGCGAGGTTGGAGTTGACAGGCCGGCCTTCCTGGAAGCCGTGAAATGCCGCACCGACCTCCGGGAGCTGGCTGCCCGCGCGCTCGACGCGTCGCGACTTCAACTTCTCAAAGCCGTCGTTCCAGATCCGCGCCATAAAGCTCTTTCGGTCTTGCATGTGCGGCACGTGAGCGCGCGCGAGGACGATCGACGTGGGCGCAGCCGTCGGGTAGAACAGATCCTCTGGGAGGCTGATGACGCCGAGAAGGGTGTGGCGTTTCAAGAACCGCTCGCGCCAGAGCTTGTTGCGGTCGTCGGCGAAGATGCCGGCCTTGACGACCGCGGCAAGCAGGCCTTCGGGCTCGAGAGCGTCGAGCGCAGCGTCGATGAAATCGACCTCCGGCTCGTCCTCTTGTGAGAACGGCGGGTTCAAGAACGCGCGCGTGAATGAACGCCGCGCGCTACCCCGAGCCTCGGCCGCCAGGCAATCGCCGCGCTCCATGTGGCTCTTGCCGTCACCACGAAACGCCATGTTGAGCACCGAGAGCGCCCACACTGTCGGGTTGATCTCGAAGCCGTAGATCGAGCTCTTGACCTTCCTCACGGTTTCGGGCGGTGGCGAGCCAGACATCATCTGGTCGAACGCAGCGACCAGGAACCCGCCGGTCCCAGATGCGACGTCGATAACGCGATCGGTCGGCCCAGCCCCGATCAGCTCGACGCAGTAGCGCGTTATGTGTCGCGGCGTGAACACGATGCCGAGCGCGTTGTTGTCGTAGCCGTACCGCAGAAACGCCTCATAGAACATCCCGAGGAAGTCCGTGTCGGTGTGTAGCACCGAGCGGATGTTCAGACGCCGCAGGATCCTGACGATTCGGCCGATCGACGGGGCGAGCCGGTCGAAGTCCGCCGTGGTCAGCCGAAGCGTCTCAATGAGCAACTTCTTCGTGTCTGCCGACATATCCCGCGACTCTTCGATCCCCGCTTCTGCGAGGTCGTTGACGGACGCGAGCGCGTTTTCGGCGCTCGGGTCGATGTCGCCCTCGTACATGGCCATCACGATCGCCCCGATGACCTTCGGACGAAGGGGCGCCTCGACCTTTGCTTTTCGGAGGATGCTGCTCAGCTCGATCGCGGCGTCGACAAACTCCGTCTGCCCGGGAACTGTGACGGCGGTGGTCCCGTCGTCGGCCGCGAGCGCCAGCTCAATCTCGGCGCGCGAGGGGAACGCGGTGAGCTCGTATCCGTTCGACGTGAGAGGCACCCACTCGTCGCCTGAGAGGTAGCGGACGGCTATGTCGAACCCGGTCTCCTCGGTTCCGGCGGCCCCAATCGCCACCAGCACGCGGTGATGGTCGGCCACGTTGATCTCATCGGCGTAGTCCACCGCTTCGCTGATTGCCAAGTTGAGCTTGCCGGCCTCGTTCTTCGCCTCGACAACAACGGCAGGCTCGCCCGCGAGACACATCAGGAAGTCGGGCTTTCTCAGGCCCAGCCCGATCTTCGGAAATTGGGCCGCGATCTCGTTCTCCTCGACCGTGTCGCCGCCTTCATCGGGGTGTCTCAGGTCCCAGCCGCGCTGCTCCGCCTCGGCACGCATGTAGTAGCGGGCACGAGCCTCCGCGCGAATCCTCTTGCGACCGGCCATCTTCCAAAAGCTACGCGGCTGAGCGGCGGATCAGGGTCGCACCAGTGGTCGTCATGCCCGCCTTACGGGCACCGTCACCGGGCGCCCTGGGGCACCTTCGAGAGGGCCAATACGACTCTTTCCTGTTGGGTTGGATCTCTCGATCGGCTCGCTGCTCGGTTCCGGCGCCCGGTTATGCGTGACGCATGACACACATATCCCATAGAAGGGGGTTAAGAACAAATGTCACAAAGTCTTGCTTGCCCAGAGGGCATTAAGCCCTCTGTATGGGAGGAATCAGGTCGGCGGCTCGATGCTGCCCACCAGGAGTTGAAGCACTTCGAGCTGGGCACCGAGACATTCAGAGAGCGCCGTAAGGAGCTGGCTGGGATCTTGGCTTGCGGTGCCGAAGCTAACGCCAGACTCCACTTCACGGGAGACTCTTTCAAATATAACCGTCGCCTCGCTCAAGCTATCTTCGAGCTGTTTCTGACCGCTAAACAACCTTTGCCCTCCTTATCCATATAAAAAATGAATCATATCAATCAACAGAAACATTCCCATCAGAGGGGGTAGCGTAGCGTGGCCCCTCAATATAGTGCTTATAGTCACAAGCTACGAGGCGAACAACTCTTCAATGGGCGGCAACACGTCCACGCGGATGAAGAAGATCATGGTCTTCAAGATGTCTATAGCCGCCCCTCCACGGCCGAACGTTATATCAAGGGGGAACTCTCCATCCATGTCCACCTTTGGGTTAGGTCCCACAACTTCGAGGGGGACGACTACGAGCTTTGCGCCGTCTTCATGCCATCCAGTATCGGCGTACTCGATTTGGCCGACAATATTGGTGTCCTCATTGGCTCGGAAGACCGGCCCAAGAGTCTCAGGATCGTCCAAAGTAAAGAACAGAGGCATCAAGAACTTGTGCTTGTCTATGTTCCACAAAGCGTCGAGCGCCAAAAGTTGTTCGGCCATCCCTCCGTGGTAAGGCTGCGTGCGCTCGATGATTGTTATGGCTTCGTGGCCCACACCTGCGAGAGGCCCCCGATGCTTGCTCGTTCCGATCATTGCCTTCGAGAAACCTCGTTTAGGGAGCTTAGTGCAGAACGGGTACACGTTCCATTTTCCGGGTTTTCCCTTAGCACGCAAAACAAGTTGATAAATGATGTTGTCCAAAGCAGAGCGCATGTTGTGGATAATCTCTCCACTCAGGACGCCCCACTCTATCGGTGGCCATTCGTGGATGTGCAACCGAAAGATGTAGTTACTGCTCTCAGCGTCGAACTCCCCGCTGATGCTATACGCCTCACATTTGCGAAATCTTTGGATTTCATCATCAAGGGCTTCCAATTGGGTCGATGCCCGATCAAGCTTCGCACGAACTCCGGCTAGCTTGTCCATAACGCGCTATCCTCTCGTACATGAATGACAAAAATGATTCAGAGCCCAAACAAAAAACAAAACCTCATGGGGTAGATGAGCACGGGGAGCCCTACGCGCCTATTGAGATCCCTGTGCCCAAGAAGAAAGAAGTAATGCGTGTATTGAAGAAATCGGCGCGGCCCCTCCCTGAGAAAGGCAAGTAGCTAAGTGTATTTGTTCTTCAAAATTTGAAAGCAAATAGGCGTACCAATAAGCGCGATCAAAGTTGCTGGTCCATTTCCGTGGGTAGCGACCAACACAATGGCAAATACGATGGATGTTACGATTACAATCGGTTGCTTCTGTATCTCTCGCTTATGCTTTTTGTGAGCAAAGCGATATTCCTTTCTAGTTTTATAATCTTGTCGTTTGGGAGAAGGCGGTATCGGCATCGTTACCGCCTATGCCTTTCCAGACAAGTATTAGGGTTCAGATGTAGGTTGACTTCCGTTCCATAACGGCGGAAATTGACATAGGAATAACCCCTTGTCCCACCTACACAGCCTAGTTGTACATCTGCTGGGCTAAGGTACTGAAATGAACAGTGATATCGAGAGTTAGTAATCCGACTACAATGGATACTTTCTTCTTCTGCCTTCTCAATTCCTTCGAATTGACCCTGTTCGTTGTTGATTTCCTTGAAAGTAGCTCGGCGCGCGTTCCTCGCTGAGGGCGTAGTTGCCAGAGCCGTACTCGACAAGACAAGCATCATCAAACAGACGAATGATCCAATCAATCTTAGTCGCATGAACATCTCCATGTATTGGTCTAGAATGCGAACACTATAGACCAAAGCGCTCCCTACCAGTCCGCTCTGGACCTTCTGGCATTAGAAGGCCAGCATTCAGGGCATGGAGCATCTCGATCAGGACTCAAAGGCCGCAAGCAAAGCCTTCGGCCAGCGCCTGCGCGATCTACGCGCCCAACAGGGCATGTCTCAGGACGATCTCTCGCGCAATACAGACGTTCATCCAACAGCTATCGGGCGCTTTGAGCGTGGAGCCCGTGAGCCACGCCTGACGACGATCCTGCGTCTTGCTCGTGGGCTGGACGTGACTCCAGGGGAGCTTGTGGACCGGCTATCTGCTCGCGGCTCTAAGCAGTAGCGATCAGTACCTTCATGTTCAGGGAGGGGATTTCGCCACTAATGATTTGAGACAGGAAGCAGAGCTTTCTACCCCTTACTCATAATAATATATGAATGAGAAGTAGAAAGCAAAGACAGATCAACGATTTGATCCAGTTCTTCGCCTACGCAGTCAAACGAGTCCAGGTCTGCCATTACCTCGTGGGAAGATACCCCTTCTGCGCACTACCCCTTCAGGCGATAAGCCCAAAGACAGGACGGTACGTTTGCTCGCCACTCGGCCTAAAGCAATCTGGAGCTGAACTCACTCGGTATCAGCTTGGAATCGGAATAACGACCAACCCTCTAACGGCGAAATATCGCGGCCTGGGAAGTCTAATATTGCCGGTTGACGAATTAATGCCGATCCGGTAGACTACAGCCTGCGTTCTCCAACAAACGCATAATGACAGGCTTTTCACCACCTGTCAAGCCTGTTTTAGGGAACCCCGGCCTCGTGCCGGGGTTTTCTTTTACCCAAGTCCTGTAGCAGCACGAAGCAATAGCGTCTCGAACATTGCTTTGGAGTCATAGCGATGGTTGTAGCGCCAACAAAACTCATTCAAGTAGCCTTGGAGCCAACGATGTGAGACCTTCCTGTAGGTGCCTCTGAGGGAGGGCTTTACGTGGCCGAAAAATCCCTCGATCGTATTCGTATGAGTGTCACCTTCGACATAATTTCCTGTCGAATGATTTATTCGATTATGCTCTGCGAACAACTCATTCAATCTGTTATATGCAGCCAACTCATCTGTGTAGATTATTGACTCTGGCTCGACCCACTCCACAAGCTGCTTCTTCAGCACAGGGCCGCGCCGCGAGGGAAGAACCGTAGCTTTTACTTTTCCTCCTCTTTCTACAGCAGCGAAGACAGTGGCTCTACTACGATGGCGCAGTTTCTGTGCCTCAGAGCGACGATTTGGGCCAATAGCTATACGAGTGTTCTGACCATGTTGTTTACGAGGTTTTCCCTCTACGGATGTCTCATCTGCCTCAACCTCGCCAGAAAGAAGAATATCGTCATCAGTCATCAACTCATTACGTATCTTGTTGAATATTCTCCAAGCGGTCTTATATGTCACTCCAAGCTCACGCTCTAGCTGCTTGGCTGAGATTCCGCAACGAGTGCTAGTCATCAAGAAGATGGCATAGAACCACAACTTCAATGATGTAGAGGACTTCTCAAAAATAGTCCCAACGAGAGGATGCAAATGGTGGCCGCAGGTGTCGCAATCCCACGCAGGACGTTCTGCGACCTTGTGGAACTTCCTCTCCCTATCGCACTTAGGACAATGAGCATGGTGTCCATCCGGCGCGTAGCGCTCGCGCCAAAGGAAATCAAGACATGTCGCATCGTCTGGGTAGTCCTCTATGAACTCCATCAAGGAGTAAGAAGACTCAGAATACGCGCCACGTTTGGGCTTATTGCGATCTACTGGAGGCATGCGTACAGCATACCACATTCTACCCCCATATGGGGGATAGTTTGGCCTTGCATCCAGGCCAGTTCTGTGATAGACTGATTTTAATAGGCGATTTGCGGCATTAATCGACTTAGACCCGCAAAACAGATCGTGACAGACAGCACAAGTATTCTATTCATAATTGTGCTACAACTGCAACAGAAGCAACTGCGGAGGGCGACGGACTTGAACCGCAACCAGCGTTGAGACTGATCCCACCGGGTGTAAAGCGGGGACATCACCTTGATGCTTCACCCTCCAAGCAGTTACAGAGCCCCGATTCGGACTGGTTCTCCGGTCGGGGCTCGCTTATTGTAGCGATGGTACAGTCGCGTGCATGACCATCAACACAGATCCGATTGGCGCTCCGCAGCTTGCTCGTTCGCTGGGTCTTCCTGCGAAGAACTTCCGCCACTTGCTCCGTACGCACAAGCTCGTGCCGACGCATAGACACGCTGAGCGCTACGAACTGAGCGCAGAGGAAGTCAGGTACATCGAAGATCACTGGGCCATCAAGCAGGCCCAAGCGAATCGTAGCGCTGCGTTCAAGTAGAACGAATCTCTGGGATACCCCCTTTCATGGGATATGTGTGACGCATGACACACATATCCCCTCGCGACCGGCTAGCGTCGGCACGAGCTTGAAACAGCCGAGTCGCGCCCCGAGGACGGGCGCGAGCGGGGGACCCATTGCCGGAGCGCTCTGAGAGGAGCGCTCTGGACGGGGCGAATCGGCCGCTGATGCGGCTGTAACGCCCGGATGAGGCGTGCGCACGGAAAGGCGCGCGCCTCAGGCCGGCCGTGAGCCCGACAGCTAACCCCGTAGGCGCACACCAAGGAGGTACCGCCTCATGTTTGTCCCTGCGACCACGGCGCAGCCTGCGCCGCTCCAGCCCATGGCGCTGAGCGCCCCGATCGCGGAAGCCGCCACGGGAGGCGCAGCGCCGGGCGCCGCGGCGACCCTGTCCGGCCTCGCGTCCCCGACCGCGCATGTCGCGCTGACGGTGCGCGGGCGCCCGGAGTTGAACGTGCTGGTGGGCCGTCAGGCGTCGATCGCCGGTGCGCTGCGGCCGGGGCTGCCGGGTCGGACGGTCGTTCTGCAGGAGCTGAGCGCCCACGGCTGGCGGACGCTTGCTGGCACGCAGACGGGAAGGAGCGGGCGCTTTCGCCTCCGCTACACACCCCGAGCGATCGGCAGCGAGCGCGTGCGGCTGCGCTTCGCCGGCGACGCGTCGGACCCGGCCGCACGTCGTGTGCTGGGGCGCATGAACGTCTATCGCCTCGCCGGCGCCTCCTGGTATGGCGGCACCGGCGGGCTGGCGTGCGGGGGAGAGCTGACGAGCACGACCATGGGCGTGGCCAACAAGACGCTCCCGTGCGGCTCTCTCCTCACGCTGCGCTACGGCGATCGCACGGTGAGCGTGCGCGTGATCGACCGCGGACCGTATGTGGCGGGGCGCGAATTCGACCTCACCGAAGCGACCAAGCGCGCGCTCGGGTTCGGCGACACGGGCGAGGTGTGGAGCACGCGCTGAGCCATGGCCCGCGGGTGCGCGGAAGACGTCTGCCGGTCGCGATGACCCGAGCGGAGCCGTCGGCCGTCCTGGGAGCGTTCGTGCAGAACTTGGCATCGACGGTCACCGTCCGTTCAATGCACGACGTGAGACCCGCGCGTGCACACCTGTGGCTGGACGGGACCGGCGACTGGGCCTGGCCCGGCAGCGGGGGCGAAGCCGCGGCCGAGCTGCTGCCGCCCCCGTGGGTCCCCGCGCTGCCGCACCGCGCGCAGGCGCGCGACGCCACGGCTTTCCCCGGGGCGCGACCCCCACAGCGCGCTCTGCGGCGACGGTACGGCACGAGCCTGCTGCTCGCCGCGCTGGCCGCCGTCTGTGTCGGGTTGGCGCTGGACGGCCGCGCCAACTTCGAACGCCTCGTGGGCGTTCGCGCCGCGACGGGTCAGTCGGCGGCCGCGCTCTCGCTTGCGCGCTCGGTCGCCGTCTCGCCGCAGCCATCGCCGACCGTGGCGCCCGTCAGCCGCGACGCGGCGGGCAGCTCGATCGACTCCAGCAGCTACCCCTCGCAGGCGTTGCACGGTGAAGGCTCGTTCCTGATCTATCTGCCGCCCGGCTACGCGAGCACAGCCACGCGCTATCCCGTCATCTACCTGCTGCACGGCGAGGACCAGACCGACAGCTCGTTCCTGCAGATGGGCGTGCAGGGCACGCTCGACCGGCTGATCGCCCGGCACGCGATCCCGCCGACGATCGCGGTCATGATCCAGGGCGGGCCGGGCACGAACAACTGGCGCAACCACGGCGCCGCGGGCTACGAATCCTATGTCCTGGAAGTGCAGCGGCTCATCGACCGGACGCTGCCCACGATCCCCGAGCGCAACGCCCGCGCGATCGTCGGCTACTCGATGGGCGGCTACGGCGCTATGCACCTCGCGCTGACCCACCCGCAGACCTTCTCGGCCGTCGAGAGCTGGCTCGGCTTCTTCGACGGCCTCGAGGGCCGGCTGCGCGCCGACCGCTCCACGATCGCGCGCCTGGGCCTGCGCGCGTACGTCTACGGGGGCGCCTCCGACTACATCGCCGACCCTTCCGAGAACGCCCCCTTCGCCGCCGCCCTGCGCGCCGCCGGGGCCGACGCCCACAGCGCCGTCTACCCCGGCGAACACGACTTCGAAACGCTCGAAGCGCACCTCGAACACATGCTCGCGTTCGCCGGTCGCGGGCTGTCGGGCGAGCGCTGAGGACCTCTCCTGCGAGCGTCCCCGAGCGTCGTCAATCGTCCTCGGCGACCTGCAGCACGAGCTTGCCCGTGTTCCCGCCCTCGAACAGGCGCAGGAGCGTCTCGGGGAAGCGCTCGATGCCACCCTTGGCGACGTCCTCGCGGGAGACGAGCTTGCCGGCGGTGAGCCAGCCGGTCATCTCACGCACGCCGTCGATATAGCGGTCGCCGTAGTCGGAGACCACGAAGCCGGTCATGCTCGCGTGGTTGACGAGCAGCGACATGTAGTTGGACGGTCCCGTCATCGCACCGGTGGCGTTGTACTGCGAGATCGCGCCGCAGATGACCACGCGGGCGTGGCGGGCCAGGCGCGTGAGCGCGGCGTCGAGGATGTCGCCGCCGACGTTGTCGAAGTACACGTCGATCCCCTGCGGGCAATGCTCACGCAGACCCTCGGCGACATCCTCGGACTTGTAATCGATCGCGGCGTCGAACCCGAGCTCCTGCACCACATAGCGGCGCTTCTGCGCCCCGCCCGCAATCCCGACCGCGCGGGCGCCCTTCAGCTTGGCAAGCTGACCGACGACCCCGCCGACGGCGCCGGCCGCGCCGGAGACGACCACCGTCTCACCCTCCGCCGGTGCTCCGATGTCGAGCAGGCCAAAGTAAGCGGTCATGCCCGGCATGCCCAGCGTGCCGAGATATGTCGGCAGCGGCACGACCCCCGGATCGACCTTGCCGACCGCGTCGCCGCTGATGACGGCGTACTCCTGCGCGCCGAGCAGGCCCGTGACATAGTCGCCGACCGCAAGCTTCGGATGGTTGGATACGACCACGCGCCCGGCGGTCAGCGCGCGCATCACATCGCCCACACCGACCGGCGCGATGTACGAGCGGCCCTCGTTCATCCAACCGCGCATCGCCGGATCTAGCGACAGGTACAGGACCTTCACGAGCACCTCGCCCTCGCCGGGCTCGGGGATCGGCTCCTCGGTGTGGGACCAGTCGCTCGGCTTCGGCAGCCCGACCGGGCGGGCGGCGAGTCTGACCTGATGGTTTACAGCGTCCATGTGATAACGCCCTTCGTCGGTGGTTGCCGCGAACCATACGCGAGCGCGATCCGTCGCTCTGGGCGGATCGGCGTCACGGGCGGGACCTGCGCGCGCGTTTCTGCTCCTCGCCCGCGATCGTGCGGAACTCTATCGGTGGAGTGTATGTATCGCCGCCCGCGGCGCTAGATTCGATACGTGTCCCACGAGTCCAGCGAGCTGAAGGTCGCGCATCTGGACGCCGACGCCTTCTACGTCTCGATCGAGCTGCGCCGCCGTCCGGAGTTGCGCGGGCTGCCGGTGATCGTGGCGGGCAGCGGACCGCGAGCGGTCGTCACGACGGCAAGCTATGAGGCGCGCAAGTACGGGGTGGGGTCGGCGATGCCGGCCGCGCGAGCGCGGCGGCTATGCCCGCAGGCGGTCGTGCTCTCGCCCGATTTCACGACCTACCGCGAAGCCTCACGCGAGGTTATGGAGATCGTGCGCGCGCACGTAGAGAGGGTCGAGGTGGTCGGTCTCGACGAGGCCTATCTCGACCTGGCTGGGCTCTACTCCCCGCGTGCGGCGATGCGCCGGCTGATCGCGGAGATCGGCGCTCGCACGGAACTGAGCTGCTCGGTGGGGATCGGCCCGAACAAGCTCGTCGCGAAGGTCGCCTCCGACGCGGAGAAGCCCGCCGGGTTCGTCGTGCTGACGCGCGAGCAGGCGTGTGCGCGCTTCGCGCAGTCCCCGCCCGGGCTCGTGCCCGGGATCGGGCCGAAGACGGCGGCGCGACTGGCCGAGCTCGGTTTGGCGACGCTCGGCGCCGTTGCCGCGGCGCCGGAGGAGCTGCTGGCGGGGCGGTTCGGACCGAACCTCGGAGTGGAGCTGAGGCGGCGTGCGCGGTTTGAACACGACGGCGTCGTCGGCGCGCAGCGCAAGGTCGTCTCGGAGTCGCGCGAGCGGACGTTCGACTACGACATCTCCGATCCCGCGCAGCTGCGCGAGTCGCTGCAGACGATGGCCGACGAGCTGTGCGCGAGCCTGCATGCGCACGGACGCAGCGGTCGCACGATCGGGATCAAGGTGCGCCTCGACGACTTCAGCACCGCCACGCGCGCGCACACGATCGAGGCGCCCACCAACGATGTCGAGCGCGTGACCGCGGTCGCGCTGCGCCTGCTCGCCGAGTACGCGCCCGCGCGCCCGGTGCGCCTGCTCGGCGTGCGCGTCGCCGGACTGACATCGCAGGATGCCCGCGCAGCGCCCGCCGCGGAGACCGGGGGGCAGGACGAGGCTCGCGACGGCGCGAGCCCGAGCCCGAGCGGTTCGCTGGACCAGCTGACCCTGCGGGTATAGGATCCTCCGATGCCGCTTGCACGCGTTGGGGAGATCGAGCTCAGCTACGAGCGCGCCGGCTCGGGGCCGCCGCTGTTGATGATCATGGGGATGAGCGGCACGTTCGACCACTGGAACGCCGCGTTCCTCGCCGAGCTACGACGCGACTTCGAGACGATCGTCTATGACCATCGCGGGGTCGGCGACAGCAGCCGGCTGGAGGGGCCGATCACGATCGCCCAGCTGGCGCAGGACGCCGACGGCCTGCTCGCGGCGTTGGAGCTCGAGTCCGCGCACGTGCTGGGCATCTCGATGGGCGGGATGGTCGCCCAGGAGCTGGCGCTGAACCACCCTGAGCGCATCCGTGCGCTGACCCTCGGCTGCACCTACTGCGGCGGCGAGGGCAGCGCGGTGGCCTCCGAAGAGGTCATGCGACGGCTCGCCGAAGGGATGATGTCCGGCGACCGCGAGCGCGCGCTGCGCACCGGCTGGGAGGTCAACGTCTCGCCCGAGTTCGCCGCCGACGACGCGGCGTACGCGCGCTTCAAGGAGATCGGTCTGCACCGCGCCGTGCCGGTCGAGGTGATCATGGAGCAGATGCGCGCGATCACCGAACACGACACCTCCGCTCGGCTCCCTGAGATCGCGCTGCCGACGCTCGTCATCCACGGCACGCTCGATCAGATGCTGCCGGTGCAGAACGGCCGCATGATCGCCGGGCTGATCCCTCACTCCCACCTGGAGATTTTCGAGGGAGTCGGCCACCTGTTCTTCTGGGAGCAGCCCGAGCGCGCGGCCGAGCTGGTGCGCGCGCACGCCGCGGTGCATGCCTGAGGGCTCGCGCTCCCAGGCGAGCGAGCTGCACATCCTCACCGACGACGGGGTCGAGCTGTCCGGCGAGCAGGCCGGGACGGGGCCGCCGATCGTGCTGCTGCACGGCCTGACCGCCACGCGCCGGTACGTCGTGATGGGCTCGCGCCTGCTGGAGCGCTCGGGCCGGCGCGTGATCGCCTACGACGCGCGCGGTCACGGCGGTTCCACCCCGGCGCCCAAGTCGGGCGCGTATGGATACGACCGCCTGGCGCGCGACCTGCAGGCGGTCCTGGACTCGCTCGATATCGAGCGGGCCACGCTGGCCGGTGCCTCGATGGGAGCGCACACGATCGTCCGCTTCGCGCTGAAGTGCCCCGAGCGCGTGGCGGCGCTGGGACTGATCACGCCGGCTTATGACCCGGACACGCACATGATGGGATCGGACGATGAGTTCGCGACGTGGGACGCGCTCGCGCGAGGACTGCGCGAGGGTGGGGTCGAAGGATTTCTGGCGGCGTATGACTTCACGCCCGTGCCCGACGCGTGGCGGGCGACGGTGGAAAAGGTCGTCGATCAGCGGCTGTCCGCCCATGATCATCCCGAGGCGGTGGCCGACGCGCTCGGCGTCGTGCCGCGCTCGCGCCCGTTCGAGCGCTTCGAGGAGCTGAGAGCGATCGACGCCCCGACCGTCGTGATCGCCTCCCGCGACGAGGCCGATCCCGGGCACCCGCTGGCGGTGGGCGAACGCTACGCGCAGACGATCCCCGGCGCGAGCCTGCTGGTGGAGGGGCCCGGCCACTCGCCGCTCGCATGGCAGGGAGGGCGGGTCTCGCGCGCGCTGCTCGACCTCTCCACCGGCGCGTGAGCTGAGGGCCCACGCGACCGGCGAGGCCTGCTTGGTCGTCTGTGATAGCGTACACGCGTATGCCAGAGGTCCGCGCGTGGGACGGCAAGACGTATGACCGGATATCCGGTCCGATGCAGGCGCTGGGCCAGGCCGTGCTCGACCGCCTGCCGCTGCAGGGCGATGAGACGGTGCTCGACGCTGGCTGCGGATCGGGGCGGATCACCGAAGCGTTGATTGCACGACTGCCGGACGGGCGGGTGATCGGGGTGGATGCGTCCGCGTCGATGGTCGCCGCCGCGCGCGAGCGGCTCGGTCCCGACGCGGACATTCGCCGGGCCGACCTGCTGGAGCTGGAGCGTGAGCTGGAGGAGCCCGTCGACGCGATCCTCTCGACCGCCACGTTTCACTGGATCGCCGATCACGCGGCGCTGTTTCGCTCCCTGCACGCGGTGTTGCGTCCCGGCGGGAAGCTGGTCGCTCAGTGCGGGGGCGAGGGCAACATCACCGGTCTGCGCGGGCGCGCGGGCATCGTCATGGAACGCGCGCCCTACGCCGAGCACCTCCGCGATTTCCGCCCGCCGTGGAACTACGCCAACCCCGCGGACACGCAATCGCGGCTGCTCGCGGCCGGGTTCGCGAGCGCCGAGTGCTGGCTACAGCCCGCGCCGACCGAGCCCGGACACCCACGTGAGTTCCTGTCCACGATCGTGCTCGGCCCGCACGTGCAACACCTGCCCGAGCCGCTGCGCGAGCCGTTCATGGATGAGGTGATGGCCGAGCTGGGTGAGCCGGTGGTCGTGGACTACGTGCGGCTGAACATCGACGCGATCGCCTGACCGCACGTTCTACGCGAGCGCCGCGCCCGAGTCCGCGATCCGGCCGTCGCCGGCCTCGGCGCCACCGGTCGGAGATTGACGGAATCTCCGATCGGCCAGCAGCGCCGCATAGCGGCCGTCGCGCTCGAGCAGCTCCTCGTGCGTGCCGCGCTCGACGATCCGCCCGGAGTCGAGCACGAGGATCTGGTCGGCGTCGCGGATCGTGGACAGGCGGTGGGCGATCGCGATCGTGGTGCGCCCGCGCGAGAGCTCGTCCAGCGCCTGCTGCACGGCGCGCTCGGTCTCGGTGTCGAGCGCCGAGGTGGCCTCGTCGAGGATCAGCACGGGCGGGTTGCGCAGGACGGTGCGGGCGATCGCCATGCGCTGCTTCTCGCCGCCGGAGAAGCGGTAGCCGCGCTCGCCCACGGGCGTGTCGTAACCATCGGGCAACCCGGAGATCAGCTCGTGGATCTGCGCGGCGCGCGCGGCGTCCTCGATCTGCTCGTCGCTGGCGTCGGGGCAGGCGAAGCGCAGGTTCTCGCGGATGGAGGCGTGGAACAGGTAGGTCTCCTGCGAGACGAGCCCGACGGTGGCGGCGAGCGAGGCGAGCGTCATGTCGCGGATGTCGACGCCGTCGATCGATACGCAGCCGCGTTGGGGCTCGTACAGCCGCGCGACGAGATACGCGAGCGTGGTCTTGCCCGAGCCGGTCTCGCCCACGAGCGCGGTGCGCGTCCCGGCGGGCACGTCGGCGGCGATCGATTCCAGCGTCCAGGGCGCGTCGGGGGCGTAGCGAAACCACACGTCCTGCAGTCGCACGTCGCCGCGCACGCCGCTCAGCGGGCGCGCGTCGGGACGCTCGACGATGTCGATCGGCAGGTCGAGGTACTCGAAGATGCGCCCGAACAGGGCGAGCGAGGTCTGCACTTCCAGGCCGACGGAGAGCAGCGACTGGATCGGGAACAGCAGCCGCGTCTGCAGGGTGGTGAAGGCGACGAGCGTGCCGATCGTGATCGCCTGGCTGCCGGAGGCGATCGACTCGCCGGCGAACCAGTACACGGCCGCGGGCATGATCGCGAAGCTCATCTGCACCGAGGCCATGCGCCAGCGTCCGGCCATGCGCGCGCGCACCTCCAGATCGGCGAGCTCGCCGGACTCCTCGCCGAAGCGGCGCACCAGCTCGGGCGAGCGGCCCATCGTCTTGCCGAGCAGGATGCCCGAGACCGACAGCGACTCCTCCACGAGCGTGGACATGTCCGCCAGGCGCGACTGGCGCACGGATTGGATGCGCCGGCGCTCGTTGCCCACGCGCCGGGTGAGCCACACGAAGAACGGCAGCAGGAAGAGCGAGAACGCGGCCAGCCGCCAGTCGAGCAGCACCATCGCCACGACCACCGCGACGACCGTCGTCACGTTCTGCACGATCGAGGTGGCGGTGGAGGTGACGACAGAGTCGATGCCGCCGATGTCGTTGGCGATCCGCGACTGCACCTCGCCCGTGCGCGTGCGCGTGAAGAACGCCAGCGACATGCGCTGCAGGTGCGCGTACACGGCGGCGCGCAGGTCGTGCATGACGCGCTGTCCGACCTGGTTTGAGATCCACGTCTGCGCCACACCGATCACGCCGCCGATGATCGACAGCGCGATCATCCCGCCCACAAGCAGGCTCAGCAGCGTCGTATTGTGATCGGGGATCGCCTTGTCGAGCACTTCGCGCAGCAAGAACGGGCTGATCACGCCGAGCCCGGCGGAGAGGAAGATGAGCGTCAGCAGTCCGCTCAGCCGTGCCCGGTAGGGCCTGAACAGCGCGCCGATGCGCCGCAGCGAGACGGGCGTCGCGGGAATGTCCTCCGGGCGTAGCTCCGGTTGCTGCGAGCGGCGGCCACCGCCACCGCCGTGTCCCTGGGCGAAGGGCTGGGCGCTCACGCTAGAAGACTCTAGAAGGTGCCCGCGGTCCCGCGGCGCCGCCGGTGCGCAGCGCGGCGGGCGGGTCGCGTCGTAGGCTTAACGCGATGAACCTGTCGGCCTCGGAGACGCGCGTGCTCGGGTGCATGCTCGAAAAGCAGCTCACGACACCCGACGGCTACCCGCTGACGCTCAACAGCCTGCGGCTGGCGTGCAACCAGTCGACCAATCGCGACCCGGTCGTGGACTACGACGAGGCGACCCTGCGCGACGCGCTGCACCGGCTGGAGCGTCGCGGCTACACACGCCTCGCCAGCGGGCGGGGCAGCCGCGCGCCGAAGTACCGGCACCTGCTGGCCGAAGCGCTGCCACTCGCAGGCGACGAACACGCCGTGCTGTGCGTGCTGTTGTTGCGCGGGCCGCAGACTCCCGGCGAGCTCAAGCAGCGCGCCGAGCGGATGCAAGGGTTTGCCGACCTGGACGCTGTGCATGACACGCTCGAACGGCTGATCGCGCGCGATCTGGCCGCCCGCCTGGAGCGCCGGCCGGGGCAGAAGGAGGAGCGCTACGAACATCTGCTCAGCGCCGATTTCGACGGAGCGCCGGGGACGAGTACGGTCGCGCCGCCGGAGGCCGCGCCCGCGCCGCATGGCCCGTCCGGGGATGAGCCGAATGGGGGAGGAGCGCTCGTGCAGGCGCCGACCCAGCCGCTGGGCGGCCTGGAGGAGCGGGTGGCGCGACTGGAGCGCGCGGTGCAGGAACTGCGCGCGGCGGTGCGGACATGATCGCCGCGGCGAGTGACGCCGCCGGCGGGGTGGGCATCCCGATCGCGCTGGCGGCGGGGCTCGTGTCGTTCATGTCCCCGTGCGTGCTGCCGCTGGTGCCCGGGTATCTGTCGACGGTCGTGGGGGTCGCGCCCGCGGACATGCAGCATGCGGGGGCGCGGCGGGTGCTCGTGCCGAGCCTGCTGTTCATCGCGAGCTTCTCGTCGATCTTCATCCTGCTGGGCCTCGGCGCGACGGCGATCGGCTCGACGCTGAACGAACACAAACAGACCCTCGAACTCCTCGGCGGAATCGTGATCGTGGCGATGGGGGTCGTGTTCCTGATGACGCCGTTCGTCGATCGGCTTAACTTCGAGTGGCATTCGGAGTCCTTGCAGCGCCTCGCCGGCCGCGGCGGACCGCTGCTCGCCGGGGCGGCGTTCGCGATCGCGTGGACGCCGTGCACGAGCATCACGCTCGGCGCGATCCTCACGCAGGCGGCGGTCTCCAGCTCGGCCGCGCACGCGGCGCTGCTGCTTGCGTTCTACTCCGCGGGCCTGGCGATCCCGTTCCTTTTGATCGCGCTGGCGTTCGAGCGCGCGACGAACGCGCTGAGCGTCGTCAAGCGCCACTTCCCGATCGTGATCGGCGTCGGCGGGGCGATCATGATCGCGCTCGGCCTGTTGATCCTGACGGGCGAGTTCACGACCCTCAACTCCCAGGCCAACAGCCTGCTGCAGGGGACGGGGCTGGACGTGTCCAACATCTGAGTGCGTCTGGGGCGAGCCCGCGCACCGCGGGGAGTCCGCCGGCCGAGTCCGTCGCGGATCGCGTGTGCAGAGTCGGGAGCGCTTTCAACACCGATCCTGCTGAGCGGAGCGAGCGCGCGGCGCCATCCGGGTCCTATTACCCTCGCACGATGCCCAGACGCTCGATGCCCAGGCCACAGCGCACGGCGCTGATGTCGGTCGCCGCCGCGGCGGCGCTGGTGGCGATCAAGCTCGTCGTGGGTCTGCTCGCGCACAGCCTGGGGCTGATCGCCGAGGCGATCCACTCGGCCACCGACCTGGTCGCGGCGCTGCTGACGTTCTTCGCCGTGCGCGTGGCGGGGCGTCCCGCCGATCGCGAGCACCCTTACGGCCACGGCAAGGCCGAGCATCTGTCGGCGCTGGGCGAGTCCGCGATCCTGATCCTCGCGAGCGTCGCGATCGCGTATGAGGCGATCGACCGTCTCACCGGGCACGGCCCCACGGCGGACGCGCGCTGGTACGTGCTGGCGGTCGTGGGCGCTGTGATCCTGATCGACCTGGGGCGCTCGCGGACGCTGCATCGCGCGGCGCACGAGCACGCAAGCGCCGCGTTGAGCGCGAACGCGCTGCACTTCACGCTCGATCTCGTCGGCTCGGTGGCGGTGCTGATCGGGCTCGTGCTGGTGCGCGCCGGTCATCCGCAGGCCGACTCGATCGCGGCGCTGCTCGTAGCCGGGCTCGTGCTGTACTCGGCCGGGAGGTTGATGCGGGGCAACATCCGCGTGCTGATGGACACCGCCTCGGGCCCGGCCGAACAGACCGCGCGCGCGGCGATCGCCGGGATCGAGGAGGCGGTCACGCTCAGCCGCCTGCGCACGCGCGAGTCCGGCGGCCGGCACTTCGTCGACGTGGTCGTCGGCGTGGAGCCCGACGCGGACCTGGCCCACGGCCATGCCGTGGCCAGCGCGATCGAGGAGGCGATCGCACGCGATCTGCCCGGCAGCGACGTGATCGTGCACGTCGAGCCCGACACCGCGCTCGGCTCTCGCCACCTCAGCCACGGACCGCGCGCGGTGCTGACCGTGTGCCTGGGTCCCGACCGCACGCTCGCGGACGCGCGCGCGCTGGCGGATCGGCTGGAGCGCGAGATCAGGGACGGACACCCGGACGTGATCGACGTGTCCGTGCACACCGACCACGACTGAAAGGGTCGGGCGAAAGCCAGGCGCTGGTCATGCATGACGAAGGATCCCTCGACGTACCCTGCCCGGTACGCAATCGCTGCATTCAGCACACGCGATCGGCGACGGACACGGCTCGCTGGCCCGATCGGAGATCCCGTCGATCTTCGATCGGCCGCTGCCCAGCGCGGGCTCGCCCCCGAACAGCCCGCGTCAGACCGCAGTCGTGGCCTGCGAGTCCTGCTTGCGCGCGCGGTAGCGCCGTTCCCACGCCTCCTGGTTGCGCTTGGCGTCGAGCACGAACGGCGAATAGCCGATCGCCTTGACGATCGCGCGGTTGATCTGCGCCCACGGGGAGGGGAGGGGTCTGAGCACGTCCACGAACAGCACCACGCGCGTCTCGTCGGTGTCGTTCCAGACCTCGTGGTTGAAGGTGTCGTCGAACATCAGGCTCTGGCCCTCCTGCCAGTGGCGGAAGTCCTCGCCGACCCTGATCCGGCAGGACTCGGCGTCGCGCGGCACGATCAGGCCGAGGTGGTAGCGCAGCACGCCCTTGTAGGGGCCGCGATGGTCGAGGATGTGCTTGCGGGGGGAGAGGATCGAGAACATCGCGGTCTTCATCCCCGGGATCTCACGCATCAACGCGGCCGTGCGCGGGCACATCTGCACGCCCAGCTTGGCCTCGAAGCCGTAGCCGTACAGAAAGAACGTCTTCCAGCGGTCGTCGTCGGTGATCTCGATCTGATCCTTGGAGATGTCCTGGAAATTGGCGAGGTTCTCGCGATCCTCGAGCAGGCGCTCGGCCTCCTCGCGGATCGTCTGCCAGTTGTGCTCGATGTGCTCCACCCACGGGAAGCGCTCCAGCGGGAAGAACGTCGCGTCGCCGACGAGCGAGCGCCGGCCGATGAAGCGCTCGATCGGCGCCAGGATGCGTTCGCCGGCGGCGATCGTCAGCTCGACCGTGCGCTCCCATGCGGACTTGGGCGTGTCAGCCATGGCGTGCTCCTATCCGTGCAGTCGGAACTTCAGCGCAGCAGTCTAGGACCCCCGCCAGACGTACGCCGTCCCGGCGGGGGTCCTGACGCGAAATGCTCAGGCAGCCTCTCTGAGGGCTGCCATCTCCGGCGACTCCGCGAGCTTCTTCAGCGCGCGCTGCTCCAGCTGCGAGGCCCGCTCGGCGGAGAAGCCGAGGCGCTTGCCGATCGCGGTCAGCGTCTGGGGCTCCTCGCGCCCGGTGCCGAAGCGCAGCGTGAGCACGGTGCGCTCGGTGTCTGGCAGCTGCGAGATCGCCTCCTGCACGATCCGCTCGCGCTCGTTCTCCCAGGCCGTTTCCTCGGGCGCCTCCTGCTCGGCGGGCAGCAGATCCCCGAGGGCGGTGTCGCCGTCTTCGCCGACCTGCTGGTCGAGGCTGACCAGCGCGGCGCGCTGGTGGCGCACCTCCTCGACCTGCTCGATCTCCAGGCCCGTCTCCGCGGCCAGCTCCTCGATCGTCGGCTCGCGCCCGAGCCTGACCGACAGCTCGCGCTCGACCCGTCCGACCTTGCGCGAGCGCTGGGCGACGTGCACGGGCAGCCTGATCGTGCGTCCTGAATTCTCCAGGCCGCGCTGGATCGCCTGCCTGATCCACAGGGTGGCGTAGGTGGAGAAGCGGAAGCCCTTGCGCCAGTCGAACTTCTCGCTGGCGCGGATCAGGCCGAGCATGCCCTCCTGCACGAGGTCCGCGAGGGGCAGGCCCTGGTTCTGGTAGCGCCGTGCGTTGGAGGCGACCAGGCGCAGGTTCGAGTTGACGAGCAGTTCCTTGGCCTGCAGGTCGCCACGCTCGATCTTCTGCGCCAGTTCGATCTCCTGCGCCGGAGTCAGCAGGGGGTAGCGCCGCGAGTGCGCCAGCAGCTGGTCGACGGACTCGGGGATGAAGCCGTCCAGCGCGGCGGTAGCGGCGCCGTCGGCCGACTTTGCGGGGGTTTTGGGGGTTTTGCGAATGTTGTCTGCCATGTGGGGCCCTTCTAATCCGATGCTTGCAGTCGGAATTATACGCCGCGATAGTTGCGTTGTCAATTATTCTTTACGGACTGTCGATCGGGGTGTCGTTCGACACTGTGTACGCCGCTCCCTGCCGTTCGGTGCACCTATACGCACTCTTTCTGTCGGCTTTTCTTCCCTCCGGGCGATATTTCAGACCTCGTTTGGACGCACGCGCGCGTCTGCGCAGGCGCGCGTGCACGCTCTCGGGGAGCACTACAACCCTTTAGACCGGCCCAAGTCTCGCTCTCTGCACCCGCATTCGGCCCCGTCGCAGCGAACGGTCTGCCCAGATCCTCACGGGCGGAACGTACGGGAGCGTCGTGGAATAAGCCCTACTACTAGACTCTCGGCCGATGAGCTCCGCTGACCTATCGGGACAGGTCGTCGCCGTCACGGGCGCCTCCTCGGGCATCGGCGAGGCGACCGCCCTGGCATGCGCGCGCGCGGGCGCCGCCGTGGCCCTCGCCGCTCGCCGCGTCGATCGCATTCAGGAGCTGGCCGAGCGGATCGTCGCCGACGGCGGGCGTGCGGTCGCGATCGGCGCCGACGTGGGGGAGGAGGGTCAGGCGGGCGAGTTCGTACGTCGCGCCCACGCAGAGCTGGGCCGCCTGGACGTGCTCGTCAACAACGCAGGCGTGATGCTGCTGGGGCCGATCGCCGACGCGCCCACCGAGGAGTGGCGTCGCATGATCCACGCCAACGTCTTCGGCGTCCTGTACTGCACCCACGCCGCCCTGCCGCTGATGCGCGAGCAGGGCTCGGGGCACATCGTCAACGTCAGCTCGGTAGCCGGCCGGGTGGCGCGTCTGGGCTCGGGTGTGTACAACCTCACGAAGTGGGGCGTCGGCGCCTTCTCCGAGTCTCTGCGCCAGGAGGCCGTGCCGCTCGGCATCCGTGTGACCCTGATCGAGCCGGGCGCCGTGGCGACCGAGCTCGCCGGCCACAACCGGCCCGAGGTGCTCGAGCAGATGGCCAAGCGCTTCGCGGGGGTCGAGCGGTTGACCTCCGAGGACATCGCGCGCGCGATCCTCTACGCGATCGGCCAGCCGCCGAACGTGAGCGTCAACGAGCTGCTGATTCGCCCGTCCGGGCAGGTCGGGTAGCGCCTGAGCTTCGCCAGCGCTTCTCGCGGCGCTGTGCGACGGGCTGTTGCGAAGCCACGCACGGCGCGCAACCTCTCGCTCGCGCAGGAAGGTTCTGCGATGCGCGGCGTCTGAGGGCTTGAACGCGCTCGCGTCCCAGATCGGGTGCGAGATGACCGGCAGTTCGTAAGCGTGAGATGATTCCGGCGGATGCCGCCACGACAGCCACTACTGGGAGGACAGGCCATGACGAGCGCAACACCCACTGACAGGGCGACCGCACAAACGGTCCGCCGATCGGCCGCGTTGGGTCTCGCGCTCGTCGCGCTGCTCGTAGCCGGCTGCGGCTCTTCCAGCAGCAGTTCGACATCGAGCTCGTCCTCGACGCCCGCCGCTCCGGCCACCACCCAGACGGCGTCCTCCTCGTCGACTCCCGCCCCCGCCGGCGGCGGTACGGGCGCGGGGCAGACCCTGGCCCTTGCCGCCAATCCCGAAGGCGAACTCAAATACAACACGACCTCGCTGACCGCGAAAGCCGGCAAGGTGTCGATCGCCTTCACGAACATGTCCTCGCTGAGCCACAACGTCACGATCGAATCGTCCTCCGGTACGCAGGTCGGCGCCACGCCGACGTTCCAGGGCGGCTCGAAGACGCTGTCCGTGACCCTCAAACCGGGCACGTACAAGTTCTTCTGCTCGGTTCCCGGCCACCGCATGGCCGGCATGGAAGGCACGCTGACCGTGCGGTAGCGCCACATCGGCGCCCGCGCGCCCAAACTGATCCTTACGTGACCGTAAGGTTGCTAGCGTGAGTGCGATGGCTGCCGTCACCGCACCACGCGCACCCGCGCGCTCACGCGACCCGAGCGACAGATACAAGTGGATCGCCCTGTCGAACGTAACGCTCGGCGTGCTGCTCGCGGTGCTCGACGGGTCGATCGTGCTGATCGCGATGCCGTCGATCTTCCGCGGCATCCACCTCGACCCGCTGGTGCCGGCGAACAGCTTCTACCTGCTGTGGATGATCCTCGGCTTCCTCGTCGTCACGAGCGTGCTGATCGTCAGCCTCGGCCGGCTCGGGGACATGTACGGGCGGGTGAAGATGTACAACCTCGGCTTCCTCGTATACACGCTCGCCTCGCTGTTCTTGACCGTCGACTGGATGACCGGGCGGGCCGGGGCGCTGTACCTGATCGCCTTCCGCATCGTCCAAGGGGTCGGAGCGGCCTTCCTGCTCGCCAACTCGGCCGCGATCCTGACCGACGCGTTTCCCGTCAACCAGCGGGGGATGGCGCTCGGCATCAACAACATCGTCGGCGTCAGCGGCGTCTTCATCGGGCTCCTGCTCGGCGGCCTGCTGGCGCCGATCGACTGGCGCGCGGTGTTCCTGATCTCGGTGCCGATCGGCGTGTTCGGGACGGTGTGGGCGTATCTGAAGCTGGAGGAGCGCAGCACGCCCAAACGCGCGCGGGTGGACTGGTGGGGCAACCTCACGTTCGCACTCGGCCTGATTCTGATCATGGTCTCGGTCACTTACGGCATCCGCCCCTACGGCGGCCACGCCACCGGCTGGACGAGCCCGAAGGTGCTGGCGCTGATGGGCGCGGGCCTGGCCTCGCTGATGGCGTTCGCGCTGATCGAGCGGCGGGTGCGAGACCCGATGTTCCGGCTGCCGCTGTTCCGGATCAGGGCGTTCACGTTCGGCACGCTCTCGACGTTCCTGTCCGCGGTCGCGCGCGGCGGGCTGATGTTCATGCTGATCATCTGGCTGCAGGGCATCTGGCTGCCCCAGCACGGCTACGACTTCACCGAAACGCCGCTGTGGGCGGGGATCTACATGCTGCCCCTGATCGTCGGCATGCTCCTCGCCGGCCCGACCTCGGGCTTCCTCTCCGACCGCTTCGGCGCGCGCTGGTTTGCGACCGGCGGGATGCTCGGCGCGGCGCTCAGCTTCTTCCTGCTGGCGCTCCTGCCGATCGACTTCCCCTATCCGCTGTTCGCCGCGATCCTGTTCCTCAACGGCGTCTCGATGGGCATGTTCGCCTCGCCCAACCGCGCCGCCGTGATGAACAGCCTGCCGGCGGGCGACCGGGGCGCCGGCGGGGGCATGAACCAGACCTTCCAGAACTCCGCCCAGGTGCTCTCGATCGGGATCTTCTTCACGCTGATGATCTTCGGCCTGTCCTCCAGCCTGCCCTCCGCGCTGACCGCCGGGCTGAAGGCCCATGGCGTCTCCGCGACGACCGCCGCCGGCGTCGCGCATCTGCCGCCCGTGTCGATCCTGTTCGCCGCGTTCCTCGGCTACAACCCGATCCAGCATCTCGTCGGCGCCCACGCGCTGAGCGCGCTCTCGCCCGCGAACCGCGCGGCGCTCGTCGGCCATTCGTTCTTCCCGCACCTGATCTCCGCGCCGTTTCGCGCCGGCCTGCATGAGGCGTTCGCCTTCGCGATCATCGCCTGTTTGATCGCCGCGGCCGCGTCGCTGATGCGAGGCGGCAGATATCACCACACCGCGCCGGCCGCCAACGGAGCGCTCGCAAGCGCCGGATCGGCTGCCGGCGTCGCGGCGGGCACAATCACCGCAGTCCCAACAAGAGAGGAGCAGCATGCAAGTTGAGTGGTACGGACAGTCGGCGTTTCGCCTCGCCTCCTCGGAGGAGACGGTTGCGATCGATCCATTCGGAGATCTCTCGGGGCTGACGAGCCGCGGGATGCACTTCGACTACCCGGAGATCGCGGGCGTGGAGGCCCAGCTCGTGCTCGTGACGCACGAGCACGCCGACCATAACTGTGTCGAGGCGATCGGCGGGAACCCCACGATCCTGCGCTCCACCGCGGGCCGACTGGAGTCGCCGATCGGCGAGATCGTCGCGATCGCATCCGAGCACGACGAGCAGGCGGGAACCGCTCGGGGACCCAACACCATCTTTATGTTCGAGCTCGACGGGTTGCGGGTGTGTCACTTCGGCGACTACGGTCAGGCCACGCTGCGCGAGGAGCAGGCCGCCGCGATCGGCGAGGTCGACCTGCTGTTCGTCCCCGTCGGCGGCGGTCCCACGATCGGCGCCGACCAGGCCACGGCGATCATCGAGCGCCTGTCACCGCGCTGGGTCGTGCCGATGCACTATCGCACGCCGCGTATCGGCTTCCTGGAGACGGCCGACGCATTTCTGGAGGGCTCCATTCACGTGGAGCGCCTGCCCGAGACCACCTTCGACACCGACCAGCTCCTGGTCGCCGACGGCCCGCTCGTCGTGGTCCCGGCGGTGCCGTAGGCGCAGGCACGGACGGACGGATCGAAACTGCGGCCAGGGGCGAGGCGCGCGACCGAGCGTCGGCGCGCCCGGGTCTCGATCCGGGGCGTCGGGGTCGCGTCCGAGCGCGAGGCGAGATGGGCGGCGGGGAGACGGCCGGCACCAGACCGAGCGCCACCGCGACGGCCGATGCGACAGACACGGCGACCCGCGCGGGCGGTCGCCGCTGGCTATGCAGCCGTCAGCACCGTCTTGACGTTTTCCCGGCCGAGGAAATGCTCGCGCAGCGTACCGATGGCGTCGTCGAGCGGCGCAACGTTCATGGGAACGTCCTGCGGACGCAGACGCCCGTCCACCATCAGGTCGAGCACCTGAGGGATCAGCGCCCGTGCGTGCGTGCGACCGACATGGAAGGTGGCGTTGCGGACATACATCCGCAGGATGGGGATGGGGGCGCTGCGGTGCAGCCCTCCCGAGCTCGAGCAGGTGCCGTCGGGGGCGGTGTTGGCGAGCGCGAGCCCCTCGTTGGCGTTGACGTCCACGACGAGCGGGGCGGGACGGCGGCGGCGCAGCTCGCGCGGGTGCAGCGCGTCGAGCCCGAGGCGCTGGGCGTGCTCGCGGATGCCCGGCCGGGCGTCCGCAAGGGTGATGTTGCGCGCGCCGTATGCGCGGGCGATCAGTCCGGTGTAGAGCGGAAGGCTCGCGGTGAACAGGGTCTTTGGGGTGGTGGCGGCGAGGATCAGCACCTCTGCGGAGGGATCGTTCTGAAGCAGGGGCGGCAGATGGGGCGCGATGTGGCGGTAGGCGTCGCAGACGTTGTCGGCGACGCTGGCGGCGGCGATCGGGTCGATGCCCTCGGGCAGAGCGACCAGCATCGCGTCGGCGTAGGGCACGGCGAGCTGATCGGAGAACGCGCCGCCCCAGTGTCCGGCGCCCAACCCCATCCCGTACATGGAGATCGGTGGGACGCCGGTGCAGCTGCCGGTGCGCCCGGCGCGGCATGGCTCACAGACGCCGCAGTTGATCTGAAACGGGACGACCACGCGGTCCCCGACCTTCACGGTCCTTACTCGCTCGCCGACGGCGAGGACGTCGGCGACGCATTCGTGCCCGAGGTGCAGCGGGAGCGGAAGCTGGGTGGCGCCGAGCGCGAGCGGGCAGTCGAGGTCGCACGTCGATGTGGCGATCGGGTGTACGACTGCCCCGAGCGGGCCGGGCGAGGGCGGCGCCGGCACCCCGCGCCAGTGCAGTCGTCCGCCCGGAGCGGCGATCAGCGCACGCATCCGCGGACGGGTGCGCCGGACCCGCTGGCGAGCGCGGTCGCCGACGGTCGCGGTCAGCCGGCGCAGCCGCTCGCCGTTGTCGCGTTCGAGCACCACGGGCGCCGCCGCCGCAGCGCCGGGCGAGAGGAGGCCCGCGTAGTGGCGCAGCCAGCCCCGGGGTCGATGTCGATGGGCTCGGCTCATGACCGCCGGGCGTCGGCGCGCGAGCTCCCCGACGAGACTCCCGGCGGAGGCGAGCCTTCGGCGGCTCGTCCGAACGACGACACCGTCAGCTCACCACGACGATGTCACCCAGCTGCAGCATGCCGAACACGGTGTGCGCGGTTTCGATCGGCAGCTCGACACAGCCGTTGGACTGGGGGGTTCCGTAGGAGGCGCGGGGGTAGCCGTGCACGGCGTCGCCGCCGTTGAAGTAGTTCACCCACGGCACGTCCGGCGCGACGTATTTGGTGCCGTCGGGATCGGTGCCGGTCATCGTCGTGGATTCGAATCGCGAGTAGATCGGGAATATGCCCTGCGCCGTTTCCGCGCCCGGCACACCCGTGTTGACGGGAGTGCTCAGCGATACATGGTGCCCGCGGTGGACCTCCAGCGTCTCGGGGATCGACTCGGAGACCGTCACCCAGGTGTAGGGGCTGGGGTTGCGGCGGTAGCCGGCCTCGGCCGCGAGCAGCGACGCCCATGTCGCATAGTTCGGCTCGCCCGTCGGTTCGAGGCCGTGGTGAGACTGATAGACGGTCAGCGCCCCGCGCGTGGTCTCATCCAGCCGGCCAGTTTCCACGGCGGGCGCGTCGGAGGGGTCGGGCACGATCGCGCCCCGCGGCGGGTGGAACATGTGCACGGCCGCTTCCCGGCGAGTCTCCGGTCCGTCCGCGATGTGCACGGCGTAGAGCGGGTGAAAGCTCGCGCCCATGTAACCCAGGCGGGCGAGACTCTGCTGCAGTGCGGCCGTCGACGGGCAGGCCACGTTCAGGCCGATCGTATGCCGCTTGCCCAGGCGCGAGCGGCCGGTGGCGATCGTGTCGGCCCATACGGTGAGGGTGTAGGTCGAGCAGGGCATCAGCGTCGAGGCAGGGGTAAACACGGCGGAGTTGCCTACCGTGCTCCACGTGCCTGCGACCGCGGGCCTGAGCGTGGGCGCCGGCGAGTCGGCGGCGGGGGGCGCCGACAGCGTCACGGTCAGTGGGCCGGTCCCGTTGACGATCGCGTGCGGCGGCAGCGCCACCAGCCGCGTCGGGGTGAGCGGTTCGGCCGATGCGACGGCGCTCACCGGATGGGATGAGCCCAGCAGATCGCCGACGCTGTGACCGCGCGTAAGCAGCACCGCCGCGCCGGCCGCGGCGATCACCATCAGCAGCACGCTCACCGAGACGACCCTGCTCAGCGGCCGGGACTCGGGCGGCAGATCGCCGTCGGAGTCCCGCTCACCGTATGAGCCGCGGCGGGGAAGACGCTCGCCCATCGCCCGCATACGACCGACAAACGCGCTCATGCAACAAAGGCTAACGCATGCATACGACATGGCCGAATCCGTGTGGACGTATTGTGGACGCGTGCAAGACGGCGCCCGGCGGATAGGATCGGGCCGGCGCGTATGAGCATCGGCGAGGTGATCACAATCGCCCTCGCCGGACTGGCGGCGGGGACGATCAACACCGTTGTCGGCAGCGGCACCCTGATCACGTTTCCGGTGCTGCTCGCATTCGGCTACGCGCCGGTGACGGCCAACGTCTCAAACACCGTCGGGCTGGTGCCGGGATCGGTCTCCGGCGCGATCGGCTATCGGCGCGAGCTCTCAGGTCAGCGCGCCCGGGCGATACGGCTGGGAACGATGTCGGTGCTGGGCGGCGTCACCGGGGCCGTGCTGCTGCTGGTGCTCCCGGCCGCCGCGTTCAAAGCCGTCGTCCCGGTGTTCATCGCGCTGGCGCTCGTGCTCACGCTGCTGCGGCCGCGTATGAACGCGTGGCTTAGCAAGCGCGAGATCGACCTCGACCGCCACGGCGCGATACCGACCGCGCTCGCGGTCTACGCGATCGGGGTCTACGGCGGCTACTTCGGCGCCGCCCAGGGCATCCTGCTGCTGGCGGTGCTCGGCGTGGCGCTGACGCAGGACCTGCACCGCACGAACGCGCTGAAGAACGTGCTCGCCGGCCTCACCAACGGCGTGGCGGGCTTGTATTTCGTGTTCGCCGCCCACGTGGAGTGGGCGCCCGCGGCGATCATCGCCGTCACCTCGATCCTCGGCGCCCAGCTCGGGGCGCGCTACGGCCGGCGCCTGCACCCCGACGCGCTGCGCGCGCTGATCGTTGTCGTGGGGGTGTTCGCGATCGTGCGGCTGGTGGCCTGAGGGCGGTGGACGGAGAAGGGCGAGAGGGAGGGCGCCGCCGCGCATGCGCCTACCGGCGGACTCGCACATGTGCGAGTCCGAGCAGGACCGCATGCGGTCCTGCGTCTCGGAAACCCTCCGAGAGCTGTTTCATATGAGACCGGGGCGCCCCAGCCCTTAGCCTTTTCCAGCTGCCCACCAGTCCGTAGACCTTTGACTCGGGAGGAGCGCGCCTGCTCGTCAGGTGTGGGGCTGGCGCCGTGCCATTACCAGGCAGGCGACTGTGCTAGAGCGGATCGGCCGTCCGAGCCGCTGGTGGAAGGATTGGTTTTCGGCGACGAGAGCGTCGCGCTGTCGGGGTGACAGTCTTGCCCAGAACGACATGGTGCCCAGCAGAGCGTTGAGCTCGTCAGCGGTGTGCTCCAGCTGCTTCGGCACTGCGACGACCTGCGCGTCATCAAAGAGGTCTGCCGCATATCCGCGCGCGATCTCATAGCCCCCCAGCCACGCCCACACCTCCGAGGGGTTCTCGCGCCGGGCCGCGACGCCGGCGAGGGTGCCGGCGAGGTCGCGGTAGGTGGGCCAACCGGCGGCAAGCTCGGGCGCGATCGTCGTCATGGCGGCACGCAGCGCCTGCTGGTCGTCGGCGCTGCGTGGATCGTCGAGCCCGAAGTACGAGACCAGAGCAAGGCTCCCGCCGTCCACCAGCGCGTCGGCTGCCCTGCGCCAGCTCACCTCCGGATCGATCCAATGGATCGCCGACGCCGAGAACACAGCCGAGTACCGGGCACGCGGCAGCGAGGCGTCCTCCAGGCGCGCGTTGACGAACTGCACATCGCCGCCGACGCCGTTCAACCGATCGCGAGCCCGCACGATCAGTTGTCGTCCCGGCTCCACCGCCGTCACCCGCAGCCCGCGGGCCAGCAGGCTGCGGGTGAGCTGTCCCGTGCCGCAGCCGATCTCGAGCACCGCAGCGCCGGGGCCGATGCCCTCGCACGCCCGGTCGACGAGTACGTCCGGGTAGGTCGGGCGATGACGGTCATAGTCCTCGGCGACCTCATCGAAGACGCGTCCGTAGCTGCGGGCGTCGGGTTGGCGCGGCATTGACTTCACGGTAGATGAAGGCAGGGACGGCCGGACGGCGACCGGGTGCCCGCCCGAGATGCGAAAGCGCTATTTAGTCAGCCCACCAGTCCCGCTGACCCTCGACGTCTTCTCGCGGATTTTCGCCGAGATTGGGCGCACCGAACACGAGGATCTTGAGGCCCTCTGACCCGCTCTCGTAGCCTCGCCACGTACCGGGCGGGACGCGCACCACGTCCCACTCCTTGACCTCGACGATCTCGTCGTCGAGCTTCATCCGCCCGCTCCCGCCCACGACCACGTACACCTCCTCCTGCTCCTTGTGCGTGTGGCCGTACGGGAAGCGATAGTCGGGCGGAATGCGCTGATAGCTGAGACCGGACTGCTCGAGCTCGAGCGCCTTGCTCGCCATGCGGAACTCCAGGTCCGGCGCGCCGTCGAAGTTGGACCCAAGGTCCTCCAGATCCTCCCTGAGGTTCTTGAGCGTGAACGGCACGGCCGCGATTCTATGGCTCAGGAGGTCGCACCGCCGCCGGTGCAGCGGCGCAGACAGCGACATCGCGTCCACCTTGGACCAAGACTCGCCTCGCTGGGCACCGTCCGCGGGGAAGCGAGAGCGTGGCCGATCGCCCCGTAGCGCAGCTCTGCGGCCGTCTGGAAGGAGATGAACGCCGGCGCGGGGCGTGTGCGCTGCGCTCCAGCTCGGTGGCGGTCGTCTCACGCGAGTGATTCGAGCGTGAGGCAGCTCGCCTTGCTTGCCTGGAATGGCGCTCCGTGCGACTTCGTGACACGCATGCGCGGCGAACCTCGGGACGACAGTAGGATGGAACGATGGGAAGGCACGCGGGCGTCGCGCTTTACGTGCTCGCGCTGGTAGCTGTCGTGGTCAGCGTGGACGTCTTGTTCTTCAGGCATCAGTTCTGGGAGCGCCTGATGGCGAACGTCGGGATTGTCCTGGTGTTCGTGGCCTTCTATCTGAGGTTCCTGAAGCGAGCATGAGCGCGGTCGTCGCACAGCTCCGGCCTCCGAGATGTCGTCGGCGCGGTGTTGGGCGGTCTCGGTGGGCAGACGTGGGCGCACCAGCCGCGAGCCAGCGTTTAGTCGTGTGAGTGCCCGCGTACCGTGCGCCAGCTCTCGCGGGTGATGCGCAGGATCACGACGGTCATCCCTAAGCCGATCATTGGGTCGAGGATCGGGGCGCCAGCGGCGATCGCGATCGCGCTTGCGATAACGGCGAGTGACACGTACTTTCTCCTCGCCGTGCGGTTCTGGTTCTACGCGCCAGCCATCGGCTGTGGCCTCGGACTCGCCTGCTTCATCGCCGCCGCCTCACTCAGCTGATGCAGAGCTGAAACTGCGGCGTCCCGCCGATCTGAGACTGCCCGGTCCCATTCATCTGAGACCGTTACGTCCCATCCACGTGAGACCACATGAGACTGAGCCGGAGCGGATGCGTCCGAGGTCTCTCACGTCGTGTGAGAGACCTTCGGCTGTCGGCTCCGGCGCGACCATGAAGTCGGCGCGCGATAGGCGCGCGATCCGGCTGACGCTGGCCGGCGTCTCGTGCAGCATGCAGATTGTCAGGCTCCCTCTTCCGCGCTTGTGGGCTGCGGACGGGCTGGCTTGACGCCTGTCTGGCCGACGAAGCGGTGTCTCGTTTGCCGATCCTCGAACGAGGCATGGGTCGGCCTGAGGGACCGACGGGTTAGGCTTCAGCGATCGTGTCGCTGACCGCCCTGACGTCCGCGGAGATCTCGCTGCCAGCCCAGGCCGATGGCGCGCGCGTCAGCGACCGAATTGCTGTTCTGGCCGACACCGTCGACGTCGTCGGGTTGACCGACAATCACGCCGGCCAGCCGCGGATGTCGCCGCTGGCTGCGGTGGCGCTCGCGCGGGAGCAGGGTGTGGGGACAATCGTCCACGTTTCCTGCCGCGATCGCAACCGGCTTGCCCTGCAGTCTCAGGTCGTGGGCGCAGCGGCGCTCGGCGCTGAGGCGGTCCTCTGTATGCAGGGCGATCCGGTGCCTGGCATCGAGCGCGTGGCCGACATGACTGCCACGCAGCTCATTGCGAGCGCGTCGCCATGGAGCGCCCCGCACCCGCTGGCCGTCGGGGCGGTCGTCAATCCCTTCGCCGAGGACGTCGACCGGGAGTTGCGGCTCCTGCGGCGCAAGATCGCCGGTGGAGCAACGTTCCTGCAGTCGCAGATGATCTTCGACCTCGGGCGCCTCGAAGCGTTCCTCTCGGCCGCCGAGGACATTCTCGCGGACGTGCGGTTCTACGCAAGCGTCGCGCTGCTCCGCAGCACGCGCATGGCAGAGCGCGCCTGCGCGCTACCAGGGGTCGCAATTCCTCAGCGAGCCCTGGCGCAGATCAGTCGCGGCGGCGGCATCGACCTAGCGCGCGAACTGGCGGCCGACCTTGCCAGTATCTCGCGCGTAGATGCGCTTCACGTATTTCCGCTCGGGGCCGAGGCGGCGACACGCGAGGTTGCCGCGGAGTTCCGCGTCGCGCGGGGTGTCAGCGCCCAACGCCCGCCCGGGACCGGTCCGTAACTGCGGCGTCCCGCCGATCAACGATCTCACCCCCTGACGCCGCTCGCCGGTGGAGAGTCGTTGTTACTCGGTGCGTAGCGCCGGAGTCTTCGAGCCGTTATTTCGGCTTGGTGGCGTAGGCGCCGATCACGGTCGGCCAGCACGCGATCCGCCCGATCGGGTCGCTGTCGGCGCGCAGGCGCTCAGCGAGCCCGTCGACGTCGACCTCATGCTCGCTGGCGAGCCCGTTGGCGATGATCGCCGGGAGCAGGCTGCGGGCCACGTCCACGTAGTGGTCGATCGCGTCCTCTCCGACGGCGATCGCGACGCAGGTGTCGAGATCGGGGTTCGGTTCGAGACCGGCTTGCGCGAATGTCGCCGGCAGCCGTAGGCCCATGTCGGGCTGCGTGCCGAGCCTGCTGAAGATCTCGTGCATCCACTGGCTGAGCTGTTCAGAAGCGTGCGTTGGCGGCCATGACACCAGAGCCCGCGCCGGCAGCGCTGAGCCGGTCAGCAGGCACATCTCCGCGAACACGACCACTCCTCCTGGGCGGAGGTGGCGCGCCGCGCTGCGCAGGGCCCCTGCGGGATCGGCCTGGTACATCAGCACGAGTCTGCCGACACACGCGTCGAACGGGGGGGCGGCGAGCTCGACGTCGCGGAAATCCCCGCATACGAACTCGACGTTCTGTAGTCCAGACTCGGTCGCCCGCCGGCGCGCACCCTGGAGCGCGTGCTCGTCACGCTCGACCCCGACTACGCAGCCGCCGTCGCCGACCAGCTCTGCGGCCAGGAAGCTGACATCCCCGGGTCCGCAGCCGACATCCAGCACTCGCATGCCCGGCTGGATTCCCGCGCGCAGCAGCAGACGGCGCGTGAACGGCGCGTACAGGTCGGACTGGCGACTCAGCCGCTCGTGCTCGCCCTCGCTGGAGGCGCTCAGTGCGTATCCGGGATCCACGACCTCGGTCAAGACGCCGCACCCGCCGCGATCGACCTGTCCGTGGCGCGCTCGCGCAGCCGCACGCGGAGCCCCTTGGGGATCATCGTGAAACCGAAGAACTCGCTGACCGGGCCGTGCGAGTCGTCGAGCTCGACCTCGAAGTTGCGCGCGATCATCGCAAGCGCTGTCTTCGCCTCCAGGAACGCGAGGTTGCGCCCCGGGCAGAACCGGGGACCGGCGCCGAACGCCAGCGACTTCGGGACGCCCTCCTGATCGCCATCGTCGAGCCACCGCTCGGGGGCAAACTCGCTCGCGCGCTCGCCGTGGTGCAGACCGGCCTCGCGCAGCAGCAGCAAGAGGCGCGTGCCGGCGGGAATGCGCGTGCCACAGATCGTCGTGTCGGTGAGCGGCTCGAGCGTGAGCAGCGGGCCAACGGTCTTCATGCGCAGCGACTCGCGTATCACCGCCTCGCAGTAGTCGAGCCCCTCGATCGCTGCGTGATCGGTCGGGAACGGGTCTGCGCCCAGGGACGCGTCTGCCTCCGCGGCGAGCCGCTGCTGGATATCTCCCCGCGAGGAGATCAGCCACATCGTCCACGCGAGAGTGTGCGCGGTCGTGTCCTCCCCAGCGGTGATGATCGTGCCGACGTTGGCGATGATCTCCTCGTCGGTGAACGTCGGGTCGGCGCGTTGAGCGGCGAGCATCGCCTCCAGCAGGTTCTCCGGCTCCTCGAACAGCTCAGGGCGCGCCTTCATCCGTTCGCGTGTTTGCGCGATGAACCCTTCCTGGGCGTGGCGCAGCTCGGCGAGCGAGCGCTGCAGAGCGCGGTCGGCGGGCAGCTTGATCCAGCGCCAGTAAGGGACCGGCATCGCCAGGCGGCGGGCGGTCATCTCCAGGATCCGCTGAATGTGGCGTTGCAGCTCGTTTTCGCCCCGCTCGAGCGTGTTCAGGTCGTGCCCGAACGCCAGCGCGGAGATCACATCGACGGTATAGGAGGTGAGCTCGTCGGTGATTTGCAGTACCCGTCCGTCCGCGGCCGCCTCGCCGAGCCGCCGGTGCAGACGCTCGGTTGCGGTGCGGATCACATCGAAGTAGCGGTGCAGATGGTTTGTGTTCAGCGCCGTGATGACCAGGCGCCGCTGGCGCTTCCATTCCTCCCCCTCGGCGATAAACACTCCCGCCGCGCCAGCACCGTTACCGGCAAGCATGCCCATTTCCCTGGTGACAATCTCCTGATCGCGCCAGCGCCGAAAGGCATGTGGGCGTTCGCGCAGGATCCGGTGGATCTCTTCCGCGTCGCTGATGCCAACGATCCGCCGCCGGCCGATATCGACACGCACAATCGACCCATAGCGACGCGACCACCGCTCCGCCCTGGTGTGCACCCGCGAGGCGCGCATCAGCTGGTGTGCGTTGCCGAGCAGCGGCAGCCCGCGCGGAGACGGCAGCTCGGCGATCGAACGCGTCGCGCTCACCTCGCGCTCCACAGCGTCAGGCCGCGCGCCAGCCACCTAACCGCGACGCCGCCGGCGATCGCCACCCTACGCGGCGATCCGAGACGCTGCGGCAGGGCGACCAGGATCTGCTCCCGTGCCCGGTCAAACGCGCCAAGCGCTGCCAAAAGTTGAAGTTCGATCATCGCCCCGTCCTGGTCTGTGCCGCCCGTACGCCCATGAGTGGCGTGTGTCGTTCACGCTGGCGTGTATCCGGGTGCGCGTTAACGCAACCTCGTTTCACACGCCGCGCGCCCCGGTGCCGGCGCAGTCAGTTCGAAGCTAACCGACCCAGCTCACAAAAAACATATGCCACCTGGCCAGACTTCTAAGGGGCCGTGGCCGGCAGCTCGCCGCTGCCGGTGGGTGCGCTCAGACGCGATGGCCGCGGCTGCCGTGCGCCGTGGCGGCGATGCCCTCGGGAGCTGTCGCTGGGTCGGCTGCTCGTGATGGCGTGAGTGCGAGTGCCGCGATCGTGACGGCGGTGGCGATCGCCGCGATCACGAAGGCGTCGGTGAATCCGTGCGCGGCGGGGAGCCCGGGGAGCCGGCTGGGAGCGCTGGTCACGACAGCGATCGCGACCTGTGCGCCAAGGGCCGCCGCGGCGGTGCGGATCACGGTGTTCAGCGCGACGGTTGCACCGGTCCGCTCAGGAGGGGCCGACAGGACCACGAGATCGGTGACAGCACCGAGCGCCAGACCGATGCCGAAGCCGAGCGGGATCAGCTCGAGCGCGATCGTCGTGACCGTCCACGGCCCGGCAGCAAGCAGCACATAGGCGATCGCGGCGCAGGCGGCTCCAAGCATCGCCTGGGAGCGGGCGCCAGTCCGGCGGATCACCCGTCCGCCGAGCAGCCCGCCAGCGACCGTAGCGAGCCCGCTCGGGGCGAGCATCAACCCGATCTGAGTCGTATTCAGACCAAGCCCATACCCGGTGATCTTCGGGTAGCCGCCGATCAGCGGGACGAGCGCGAGCGAGACCAGGAGCGAGAACCCGAGCGCGAACATCGCCAGATTTGCGCTCCAGATTGAGCGCATCGCCAGTACCCGCGGGTCGAGCAGCGGCGCTGCGGCAGTGCGCTCGCGGATCCAGAACGCGGCCGCCAGGAACGCCGCCGCGCCGAGCAGCGAGAGCGTGCGTGGCGAGCCCCAGGCCCACTGGTTGCCGTGCGAGATCGCGAGCATTACGCACGCCAGGCCGCACGCTAGAAGCAGAGCTCCCGTGAGGTCGACGGCACGCTCCCCCCGGTCGCGCGACTCCCGCACCACCAGCTGTACGGCGATCGCCAACCCTGCCGCGACCACGAACAGCAGCCAGAAGATCGCCGCCACCCCGACGTGGTCGACAAGTAGACCCGCGAGCAGCAGGCCGGCGACGGTGCCGATGCTCGCGCTCGCGATCAGCAATCCGACGGCCGCCGGGAGACGCCCCGGGTCGATGTGCTCACGGGCGAGCGCGACCGCGAGCGGCGCCATGCCCGCCCCGAGACCCTGGATCACCCTGCCGACGACCAGCGCCCGTACCGAGCCGCCAAGGGCGCATACCAGCGCCCCGAGCGCGAACAACGCGAGCGACGCCAGCAGCATCCTGCGCCGCCCAAAGTTGTCGCCCAAGCGACCGGCGAGCGGCGTGAGCACCGCCGCCGCCATCAGGAAACCGGTCAAGAGCCACGCCGCGGAGGCGGGGGAGGCGTGGTAATGGCGCTGGATCGCGGGCAGCGCCGGGGCGACGATCGCCTGCTCGAGCCCGAAGTCGAGCGCGCCGACGGCTAGTACGAAAAGCGCGCGACTGTCCTGCACTGCCTTCCCCTTCCCTCAGCCTCCAGCCTTGGTGATGAAACAATTGCTCCCGTGGCGGACGGACGGGGGCAACGTGTACCGGGAGCGCACGCGACGAGCGAGTCCGCAGGCGCAGCTCTCCCTGCCCTGGCGCCGCTGACGCCGCTGATTGGGCGCGAGAACGAGCTTGACGAGATCGCCGATCTGCTCGAGACGCAGCGGTTGTTGACGCTCACCGGTGTGGGCGGCATCGGTAAGACGCGACTCGCGATCGAGACAGCCAGATACCTCAGCGCGAGCAAGCGCGAGGCGCAGGTGTTCGTCATCGAGCTCGCGCCGCTTGACTCACCGGCGCGACTCGCCCCGGCCGTCCAGCGCTCCGTCTGGTCGGTTCGGCCAGACATCGCGCGCCCGGCGGCCGGCAGCTCGGCGCTCGAGATAGTCGTCCAGTTGCTGAGCGACCACGACGCGATGCTGGTGCTCGATAACTGTGAGCATCTGCTCGACGCCGCGGCTGCCATGATCATTTCGCTGCTCGGCCGCTGCCCGCGTCTGCGCGTGCTCGCCACCAGCCGTCGGCCGCTGGGCGTCGACGGCGAGACCGTTTGGCCCGTGCAGCCACTGTCGCTGCCGGCGAGGCACGCGGAGGATGAGCTGACGGCGGTCGCTGAATCCGATGCGGGGCGCCTGTTCATCGACCGCGCGGCACGCAGCCGACCCAGCTTCGGGCTCACCGCGGAGACGGCTGGCGATGTTGCGCTGATCTGCCGCGAGCTCGAGGGGCTCCCGCTCGCGATCGAGCTGGCTGCCGGGCGCGCGCACCTGCTTTCCCCGGCGCAGATAGCCGCCGGCCTCGCCAACCGAATGCAGCTGCTCGGCGGCGGCCCGCGGCGCAACAGCGAGCGACTGCGCACGATTCGCGGCTCCCTCGACTGGAGCCACGCGCTGCTCGAGGAGCGCGAGCGCGCACTGCTGCGCAGACTCGCGATCTCCCCCGTGTGGACGCTCGACGCGGTCGAGGCCGCATGCACCAACACCGCAGAGGACCGCGCAGACCTGCTCGACACGCTGGGAGCGTTGGCCGAGCAGGGGCTGGTAATCGTCGTCGACGGCGACAGCGAGCTCCGCTACCGGATGCTCGAGACAGTGCGAGAGTACGCGCTCGAGCACCTGCAGAGCGCGGGCGAGGAGCAGGACGTGCGCCGCCGCCACATGCAGCACTTCCGCAAGCTCGCAGCGCGCGCCGATCGCCTGCTCGAAAGCCCAGCAGGCCGCCGCCGGATGGAGCGCGACACCCAGCAACTGCTCACAGCGCTCGAGTTCGCGATGCAAGGCGACCCACAGAGCGCGCTTGCGATGGCGGCCGACCTCGGTCCGTGGTGGCTGATCCACGAAAGCTACGAGGAGGCACGGAACGCCTGCGCACGGGTCCTCGCCTCCGCACCCGACGGTGACGCCCGCGCACGGGCACAGGTGCTGTGGGCGGCGGCGCTGCTGGCGGTTCTCGACGAGGACTACGAGCAGGCCCGCTGTTACGCGCAGGAGGCGTTCCCGCTCGCCGACGCATCGGGCGATCAGCGCACGATCGGCCGCTGGATGATCATGGCCGGCAACGCGCAACGATCGATCGACGCGAACGCAGCCGCCACGATCGGGGCGCAGGCCGTCACGATCCTCCGCGCCGCGCAGGACACCCACGGGCTCGCGTTCGCGCTGGCGAACCTGGCGCTCAGCGAGGGGATGCGCGATCGCTTCGACGCGGTCCGGGACACATGCGCGGAGTTCGCCGCGCTAGTCAGCGAGAAGCCACCATGGCTGTCGCCCTGGGTCGAGAACGCGCTGGCCTGGGCCGACATCAGCCAGGGAGCCCCCCGCGCAGCGCGCGAGCACTGCGCGCGAGCGCTGCGGATCGAGGCCGGACGCCCCACGCTCACCCACTACATCGCGACCGCGCACCGGCTGCACGCACTGGCGCTCGCCGGCGAGGCCCGTGACGCGCGCGCACAGGGCCTCGCCGAGCTCGACCGAACGCAACGCGCGGGATTGGCGATCGCGAGCGCCGCGATCGAACGGAGCGTCACCATCGCAGAGCTCGCGCTCGGCGACCTTGACAGCGCACACGCACGTGCCGAGCGGGGGCTGAGCGGCCCGCACCGTTACCTGACCGCGGAATGGCGGCAAACGCTGATGCGCATCGCGCTCGCCCGCGACGACGCGCCGGGCGCACGCGAGCACGCTCAGGAGCTGCGCGCCTTCGCCGAGAGCACCGGCAGCGCGCGCAAGCTCGCACAAGCCGATTGGGGGCAGGGCGTCGCGGGGCTGCTCTGCGACGAGCTCGACGGGACCCACGAGGCGCTGCACGCAGCGCTCCTCGCCCAGGCCGACCAAGGACTCGCACCCGAGGCGATCGACACCCTCGAAGCGCTCGGCGAGCTCGCGCTCGCATGCGAACACGCGGCCCGGGCCGCTCGTCTGATTGGCGCCGCGCGTTCGGCCCGGCGCGCGCTCGGCGTCGTGCCCATCCCCTGTCGCGCAGACGGGTCGCCCGCGCTGTCCCGGCGCGACAAAGACCTGCTCGGCAGCGAGCGCTGCGCAGCCGCACTCGCCGACGGCGAAGCCATGACACTCGCGCGCGCAATCGAATTCGCGCGCCGCGGGCGCGGACGCCGAGAACGGCCCAGGCGAGGATGGGCGAGCCTCAGCCCCGTAGAGAGCGAGGTCGCCACGTTCGCCGCCGAAGGACTCACTAACCCACAGATCGCCGAGCGCATGTACATCTCCCGCGGAACGGTCAAGAACCACCTCAGCAACATCTACAAGAAGCTCGACGTCCGCAACCGCGTCGAGCTCACGGTCGCGAGCGCTACACGCACCCCCGACCAGTGCGCCGGCTAGAGCAGCCCACCATCTGAGACTGCGCAGCGTCGCTGCGGGTGCTCCTTGCCAAGCCGCTATCGAACTGAGCGCCCGTGGGTGCGCGACAGAAGGTTGATCAGATCGGGGGGCGCGGGTCGCGGATCCCCGACGGCGACACGCAACGGAGGTTGAGGGCCGACGCCGGAGGGAGTAGTTTGCATGCCCGTGCCTGGTTGACGTTGACCGCTTCCTTATGCGGCTTACCCTCGTCCGCCGCCCTGTCGGTGCATTGCGTCACGCCTGTAATGCACAACGACAGAGAGGATGAACATGGCCGAGGTCAGACGGATCGCAGACGGCGAGGGGGAGACGGTGGCCGCGCTGTGGGACGAGCAGAGCCGGACGGGCATCGACCGTAGTCCGTTGAGCGAGCCTGGCCGGCGCAATATCGCCCGGATGCTCGATACCGCTGCGTGGCATGAGCGCCAGCTATGCGTCGTGGCCGTCGAGGCCGGGCGGCTCGTCGGGTTCGCGTGCGCGCGCATCGACGCGGGCACGGGACTCTTGCCGGGGCTTGTGGGTGAGATCAACGCGTTGTACGTGACGCCGCAGGCGCGCGGACGGGGGACAAGCTCGGCGCTCGCCAAGGCGGCCATCAAGGAGCTACGGGCGCGCGGCGCTGGAGTGATCCACAACCTCGTGTGTATCGAGGATGATGAGGCGCAGGCGTTTTGGCAGGGGCAGGGTTTCGAGCGCGACATGGTTTGCCTGTCGCTGTACGAGAGGAGCTGAGCAACGGTGACCACGATGAGTGACAGCCCAGAGATCGCGCTGCTGCACCGCGCCTGGAAGGCGTTGGCCGGGGGCGACTTCGCCGTCCTCGAGGAGTCGCTGGCCGAGGGCGCCATGTGGCATGGGGTGGAGGACGGGCAGCTCTGTTCGGGCCGCACAGAGATCCTCGAGGTGATGACATGCAACCTGCCCGGTCGTTTGCGGGGACGCATCGAGGAGACGATCCGGACCGGCCCTCGCGTGCTTGTCGCATTCCGCCCCGAGCAGCCATCGGATGCGGGGGACCGGCCGTTGGACGACGGGATCGCGTACATGGTCGTCACGATCAGCGAGGGCAAGATCATCGAGTTGAAGGGGTGCGCTAACCGGTCCGCGGCCCAGGCGTACCTGGCGAGCGGAGACGTCTCGACGGTGGCGGTGTCGACGGTGCCGTTCCTCGAGGGCCCTGGCCGCCCGGCGGTCGTGCGCGAGCCACCGGAGCAGCGGGTGTCAGGCCTGATTCCGTTTCGTGCACGTTGAGGATGTGCAGCGCTCTATCGACTTCTACTACCACCTCGGGTTCACGCTGGCGAGCGTCTACAAGTACAAGGGCACACCGGTCTGGGCCGACCTGGAGAGCGAGCGCGCGCAGCTGATGGTCACAACCGACGGCGACCCGATCGACCCTGCCGGCCAGGGGATCTTGTTCTACCTCTACTCGCCCGATCTGGCCGCGCTCCGTGAACAGCTGCTCGAGGCCGGCGTCAAGGCCGGAGCGATCGAGGATGGCACGCCCGGGCCCAAAGACCAGATGATGCTGACGGATCCCGACGGTTACGTGCTGATGGTCGCTCAGACCGAGCCCCAGGACGACGAGAGCTAGCAAGCCGCTCGACGGCACCTCCACGTAAGCAGCGCCAGCGCCGCTGTCTGTCTCACATCGGCGAGATTACGCCGTCTCAGATGAACGGGACGCCGCACCCCGTGCGGCGTCCCGCCGATCTGAGATTGCCAGTCTCATTTATGTGAGACCGTGAAGTCCCACCGATGTAAGGCCGGCGACAGGAGCGGCGCGCCGGCCGGTAGGGTGCTTTGCGTGGTCGACTTCCGGCATTTGCAGGCGCCGATCGTTCAGGCGGGGATGGGCGCTGTAGCCCGTCATGAGCTCGCCGCGGCCGTATCGGAGGCCGGCGGGCTCGGGACGATCGGCGGCGCCCGCGCTCCGATCGCCAACGAGTTGGCTGCCGCCCGCCGGCTTACCAGCCGGCCGGTCGCGGTGAATCTCGTGCTGCCGCTGCTCCGGCCGGGGGACGTGCAGGCGGCGGCGGACGCCGACGCGATCGTCACGTTTTGGGGTGAGCCGCGCAGGCTCGCCGGAGGTACGTGGGTCCACCAGTGCGGCTCAGTCGCGGAGGCAACGGCCGCGGAGCAAGCGGGAGCCGACGCGGTGATAGCTCAGGGAGTCGAGGCCGGCGGGCACGTCCGCGGTACGACGCCGCTGCTCGATCTGGTCGAGCGCGTTCGGGCCGCGGTCAAGATCCCCGTTCTGGCGGCCGGCGGGATCGTCGACCAGGAATGCGTGGACCAGGCGCTCGATGCCGGCGCCGCCGCGGCCGTCCTGGGCACACGCTTCCTACTCAGCAAGGAGAGCCGCGCACACCCCGAGTACAAGCGGCGCTGCCTGGACGCCGACAGCACTCTGCTGACCGAACTCTTTGGGCTCGGGTGGCCCGCGCCACACAGGGTTATCCCGAACGCCGCGACCCGCCGCTGGCTTCGGCACGATCCTCGAGGCCCTGGCTGGATCAGGCTCGCCAACCGGCTCGCCTCGCCTCTCGTGATGCGCATCCCGGAACGGCTGCAGGATCGCGGGCTTGCGATCCAGCGACCGTCACTGCCGTTCCTCGGCCCGCCGATGGCGCTCGACGACGGACCACCCAGCCTGCTGGACTCCGGGCCGCTCTACGCAGGCCAAGGTGTGATCCGAATCTCCGACATCCGCCCAGCCGCGCAGATAGTCAACGACCTCACCCCGTAGCCAACCAGTAAAGCGGGGCGCCAGCTCCGCATGTGAGGATCGCGGTCTCCGCTTGATCACCGTCGACCGTCCGGGAGTTGGCAGGTCTGACCCCAAGCCGGGGCGCTTCGTGGCCGATTGGGCCTCTGATGTTGAGGAGCTGGCAGAACGGCTTGAGGTCGACCGCTTCAGCGTGAGCGGGCTGTCAGCCGGAGGACCGTATGCGCTCGCCTCTGCGTCGAGGCTGGAGGGCCGGGTCGAGTCAGTCGCGCTGATCAGCTCCGTCGGCAGGCTGGACCAGCCGGGCTTTGTCGATCAGATGCACACGGCGAGGGCTTGGTGGCTCGCCGCCCACCTGCCCAGCGCGATGGCGCTGCTCTACTCGTCGGGCGGGCGCCTCATGCGCCGCAGCCCGACCGTGGCGCGGAGGCTCATCGCTGCCAACTTTCCAAAGATCGACCGGGAGGTCATCAACCGCCCCGACATCTCTCCTCGCCTGCAGCATGCCTACGTCGAGGCCACCCGCGCGGGCGGTAGCCGCGGCCTCGCCGACGATATGCGGGTTGTGCTAGCCCCGTGGGGCTTCGACCCCGCTGAGATCCGTGCCCCGGTCTTTGTGTTCCACGGCAGGCGTGACGCTATCGCGCCGCCAACCCACGCGGAGCACTGGATCCAGACCCTCCCCAACGCCCATCCTGTGTGGTTCAAGGATGTCGGTCACTTCCTGATCGAGGACCACGTAGAAGAGATTCTCGACCGCGTCTCAGCCCGCTGAGCCATTGCGGCTCTACGGAGACGTCCAGGACATGGTGAGGGAGCCAGCACCGCAACGTATGGACGACGAGTTCGCCACGACCTTGGCAATGGCAGGGCGATCCGCGAGCTGACGTTCTCTGCTCGCCGTCGATCTCCAACTCATGCGTACAGCGCCTCGATCTCGGCGGCGTACTTCGCCTCGATCTGCGCTCGGCGCAGCTTGAGGGTCTCGGTCAGCTCGGCGCCAGGCAGCCACGGCTGCGCGAGGATCGTGTGCGCCTCGATCCGCTCGAGCGGGGGGAGGGCCGCGTTGACCGTCTCGATCGCCGCGGCGACCGTCGCGCACGAACTGGGCTCAGTCGCGGTGTGAGGCCCCTCGAGCACGAGCAGCGCCGCGAGATGGGGACGTCCGTCGCCGATCACGCAGACCTGGGCGATCGCTGGGCATGCGTCCTTCAGTGCTGCCTCGATCAACGCCGGGTGCACGTTGTGCCCGTGCGCGGGGATGAGCGTCTCCTTCTTGCGCCCGATCAGCCCCAGCCGGCCGTCGCCGTCGAGCTCGCCGAGGTCGCCGGTGCTGATCCAGCCGTCGGCGCCGTAGGTCTCGCGGCTCTCGCGCGGAAGGTTGCGGTAGCCGCGCGGAGCGTGAGGGCTGCGCACGAGCACCTCGCCATCCGCGGCGATCTGTAGCTCGTAGTCCGGCGCGGGGCCGCCAAGCGTTCCGAGATCGACAGTTCCGGCGCGCTGCGCGCAGGCCATGCCAAACTCGGTTGCGGCGTAGAACTCCCGGAAATCGATGCCAAGCGCACGGTAGTGCTCGTGCACTGTCATCGGGCACGGCGCAGCGGCGCTCACCGCTTCGCTCATGCGGTCGAGCCCGATCCGCGCGCGCAGCCTCGCGAGCAGCGCCCGCTCCGGCTCACCTACGGGTGAGCCGGTCTCGCCGCGCGCGTGGGCGCGTACGCGCTGCACGCCACGCTCGAGCACCAGGCGCTCCTCTGCCGCGAGCGATCGTTCGAGCGCGCGCTGCAACGCCAGCCAGACGAGCGGGGGTCCGAGCAGGCGCGTGGGCCGGGCTTCGCCCAGCGCCGCGCCGAGCTGGTTGGGGTCGCGGCAGATGGTGCGTGTTGAGCCGCGCGTGAATGAGTACCAGTGACCGGCGCAGCGCTCGCCGATGTTGGCCATCGAGCCGTAGGAGACGTCGTGGATAGCGCCGTCCCCGCCAGTCACGGCATCGCCGCTGCGAAGGGAGCCAAGAACGCCACGATGTGCCCTTGGCAAGACCCGTGGTGCCAGAGGTGTAGAGGAGCCCCGCGAGATCATCAGGCGCCACGGCGCGCCACGCCGCCTCGAAGTCGAAGCCGGCAGGCGCGGCGATCGTCGCGAGCACGTCACGCCCGTTGCTTTCACCGTCCAGCGTGAGCGTTTGCGGCACCGCGTGGCGCACCTCAGCGAGGTGACTGTCCAGCTCGGACTCAACGAGCAGCAGCATCGGGTCGCTGTCGCGCAGCACGTGCTCGATCGTTGCAGGGGGCGAGGCCGCGTAGAGCACGACGCTGGCGGCGCCGAGATGCAGCGTCGCGGCCTCGGCGATCGCGAGCTCCGGCCGGTTGCGCGCAAGGAACGCCACGCGCTCACCGCGGCGTACGCCAAGCGTCGCGAGCGCGCCGGCGTCGCGCTCGACCGCAGCCGCGTAAGCCGACCAGGTTAGCTTCCGTCCCTGATCGGCGTGATCGACGAGCGCGATCCGGTCGGGCACGCGCACGGCGCTGATCTGAACTGCCTCGCACAGCGTGGTGGCGAGGAGCGCAGCCCGCTCGCCCGCAGCAGACTCCGCTGCTCGGCCCATGGACGAAGGGAAACCCGCGCCATCCACCATCGCACCAAGATATAGAGTGATAACCGCACGCGCGGCCAGAGGGGCGCGATGTTGATAACTCAACGAACATAGGAGGAACGGGATGACGGACGGTTTGGCGTGGGACGATCTCCCAACCGACCTGGAGGCGCCGGAAGCGATAATCAAGCGGAAGGACTTCGACGGTCTCGCCATGTGTCTCATCCGTATGGACGCGGGCGGGAAGACCGACGAGTTGTTCGCGGGACTCCCGGACGATCGCTGCCAGTGCGCGCATTGGGGCTACATCCTCAGCGGCACAATCCGCGTGCACAGCGCGGACGGTGCCCGTGACTACGCGGCCGGAGAGAGTTACTACTGGGCGCCGGGCCACAACCTCGAGGTCGTTACCGACGTCGAATACTTCGAGATCTCAAAGGTCGCGGACTACGACGTGCTGATGGACCACTGCAGGCGAGGGCTCGCAGCAGCAGCAGCAGCGGCAGCCGAGGCGGCGGAGTAACACGAGGGCCCGGTGACGAGTACGACGGGGAGGTCCACCGACCCGCCCGACCCTGACGACGTGGCGAGGTTCGCCTTCCGTGTGTGGAGCTAGGATGCGCGCCCTCGACACGCCCGTCTCACATGACTGAGACGAAAGAACCGTCGACCGGTCTCATATGGATGAGACAAAGCTGTCTCAGATGAGTGAGATTCCTATCTCACATGAATGAGACGCCGCAGCACCCGGCGGGCATCGCCGGAGTTCGCCGATCAATGCACGATAATCTACGTTATGTCAACCAACAAAAGCCCTGCAAACACGCACAATCCTATTCGCTATCAGATCAGGCCGACATAATAAGCCTTCGAAAGTGCTGCAACGACAAAGACCACTACGACACCCCAAAGGATGATGGCCACCAGCCGGCGCGCCGGAGACCACGCTGCGCACCGGCGCGACGACTGACAAGGACCGACGCGAGCAGACGATGCGCTGCGAGACCGTCGAGCTAGCTCGCGACGATCCTGCTCCCAAGGCTCTTCACGATGAGTCGGCACGCCCACCTATCGGAACAGAACAGCGATCGCTTTAGTCATCACCAAGAGCCCAGCCAACGACCACGAGACAAAACGATACGCTCGTACTACGCTTCGACTGCGAGCTATAAACACCACCCTTACGACCAGAGTTCTCCTCTTCCTCTGAAGTCATTGTAAGCCCATTACCTTCCCCCCGATTTATCTGGATTTCTTGTGAAAGATAAATCTCCTAGAAAGGTAAAATAATGGACAACAAAGACTACACAGAGCAAGAGAAGAAAGCTTACGCCAATGGCATTCGCAAGGGTGAAAAGCTTGGTCTACAGCTCGCAATCGAAGCAATTGTGAAAGGTAAAGAGGACGAGCGCAGCATTTAGGCCACGCTCTGCAAGGCCCCGCGAATCGCGGGGCCTTTTTTTGTTTCCGACCCTCCAGATACTACGAGTTACCAACAACAGACGGCCGCGACGAGCACGGCCTCCACGCGGCCCGGCAAATGGGCAATGGCCGGTCAACGGTCTCGCCCCGCCAGGCGGGGGCCGGACCGCTAAGCACTCAGGGGTGGGGGTGTGAGAGGTTGTTGTCTTCCCAAGGTTGCTTTGCAGCTGCGAGGAGATCGTCAATTGGTGCCCAGTTATCGGCTTGGCGCCAGAGTTGCTGGATCTTCAGGCGTTGCTCTCGGGTCATCTGGCGTTCCCAAACGATCATGCGCAGCATGACGGCCTCAGCGATCGCAGCACTACGACTCTGTGCCCGGGCACGACAGAGAACATCGAGACGAAGCCGGGTAGCAAGAGTGATGCTGGTAGTGACCCTGCAGGTCTCCTGCAGGCGGAAGTAGCTAGGTGTCTCGATCAGCCCCCCCACGCGGCACCGTCCAACGCTCGATCGAGGACCTGGTGGAGATCGACCTCGACCTCCTCAAGTGCGCCGTCGGCGACGACCAGGCCGAGCTCGCGAAGCTTCGCTCGGCGACGGTACGTCGCCGAACGCGAGACGGTGACGCCGCGCTTGGCCAGAACCAGGTAGCCGGCGAGGCCCTCTGCCTGGCGAGCGGTAAGGTCGCCCCCGTCGACGAGATCCGCGAGCTTGTCGGCCAACACCACATGTCCTGCCACTGTCACTCCTTTAGTTGCTTGCCACAGCGTGAAAAACCGCTGTTGAAACTTGCCACGAACATACTCCGAGGTCATCTCCACTGGCCAGCGACGGTGCCCCTTCGGAAAACGGCGCTGATCCTCAGCACGAATCATAGTCCCACGAGAAGCGAAACCAGACTCCAACCCCTTGTCGTACCAACGGCCGAGAACCTTTACACCCGAATAGCCACGCAGATAGACCGTCTCGACAGACCCCGTGCCGTCCTTCGCGTAGCGCACCTCCGCCTGCGCCCGAGGCGCAGACGTAGCGACCGCGGCAACACCCGCCAGGATCGCCAAACCCTCCGATCGAGACTGCACACCCAAATCAACAGTCGAGTCAACACGCCGAAGACCAGCAAAGCCAGGCTCGAACGGTCGATCCTCAATGATCGAAGAGTAATCGCAATCATAATCCCACGAGACAGCCGTTCCCCGAGGAACGGGAACGTAGGCCTCATCCAGAGCGCTCAGAAGGCGCCGCAGAAGCCCAGGAAGGGCGTCAGGAGGAGCTAGACGGTCTGGAGTCTCAGAATCCCCCAGAGGATGGCCCTCTGCGTAGAGAAGGCCCTGATCGCGCAGCCAGCCAACACGATGGCCACCAACGGGCTGAGGCAAGAGCCTACCGCGCGCCGCCGACACCGTGGCGAGACCATCCATGATGCGTGCAGCCGGCGACTCAGGATCGAGATACCAGCAGGGCGACCAGGAGTCAATACCACCAGCTGCGATCACGCCACGAGATCCTCTCGATACGAATCGGTGTGGACCAGGAACTCCAGCCGGTCATAAGACGCGCACCAATCCTCCCAGGACACCGACAAGCCGTCGGAGGAGTCCGCCAGCTCACGGAACGCCCTAAGACGACGCGCACAGAGCCCTGAGCACGTCTGACGATCCCGATGATTGGCAATGACCGGGCACCAACACCACAAGCAAACACGATCGGCCAGCTTCAACTGCCTAGGCGCAGACACGAGCTCACAAACCCCTTTCATGTAGACAATTGGCTGTCCCACTAGCGGGACGAGAACGGCTGTTAGAGGAGCCGCCCGCCGAAAGCCCGAAAACATTGGGCTTTACTTTATGAAGTGTGGTCGTGGCGTTAACGCTCATGGCTGTGGTACGCCGGGAGGTGGAAGAGGGGGCCGAGCCGCCTGAGGGCGGCTCGGGGCGGGCGGGACGTGCGGCGGCGCTTGCGCGCCGTGCGCCCGCCCGTCCGGCCCGCCAGGCGCCTCATTGTGGCCCGGCATCCAGATCGCGTCCTCGGGATGGTCAACAGCAGCCAGAGCGTGCGTGGAGTAAAGATTGGCGATCGACTTGTCGAGGCCAAAACTACTCACACTGATTTTGGTCTTCGCTGTGTCGTTCCAGAACCTCAAGGCAACGAACACATTTACCGGGAACAGCGGCATGCCGAGGACCTTCACGCGACGCAAGTTCTTGAGCGACACTCGGTACTCGAAAAGCGTGCGTATTTGTTTGTCGATATTCTCCAAATTCTGAGTTATAAGGTAGACGTTGTAGCCGTAGTGACGATGTGCTGAGAAGAACGCTACGAGCTTGAGACGAGCGCGGGTTGCCTCGTCTTTGCTCATTCCAATACCGGAGTCCCACATGCGGCTGTTCAGCCAGCGGTGGCACTCATCGAGGACCATGTCGGCACGTCCCTCACCGTCACCTTGAACACGAACCCGGAGAATCTCATCAAGATCGTCAGACACGAACACGAGAGACTCGAAGCGCTTCCTGCGCTCCTCTACATGCTGATCACTCTTCCATTTGTGCCATCCCTGCTTAGCCAGCGTCAGAGCCCAGTCATCGCGCATCGGAACATTCGTGACGACCACTCGACCCGCAAGAACGCTGCGCACTATGAGACGCACAGAAAAATAGCTCTTTCCGCTACCCGGCGCTCCCGTTATCAGCTCAATCATGACAACGCCACCAAACACAAGTACCAAAATGCATACGATTAACATCCAGACCGGGCAAAGCCCTCTCTACGCACATACCTGTGGTCTGTGCGAGCGTACAAGTTACGAAATAGGAAGGAAAAACAACCATCTAGATAACACCGGCCTTTTTAAAAACCCATCGAACAAGCAAAAACCCGGAATACATAACAACAAGGGACGTAGCTACAGAGACAACTGCAGCAACCGGGAAAAACCAGTTGAGCCAGCCGAGAATGGTAGGCGGCGCGAAGGTTTCAGGAAGAGTAAAGAAGCCCACAGACGTCGCTGTGACGAACAATGCGTCAAGACCTTCAGTGACCAAATTGATCACAGTCTCAACGGCGTACAGCAGATAACTGGGGATATTCTCCACAGCAGTGACTATGCCTTCAAGCCAGCCGAGCATTATTCGTCAGCGTCCCCCCCGGGTGGCGCTCCAGTACCACCCAATGCGAAGTGAAAGAACATGACGACCAAGCCGATGGTTGCCATAAGAGCAAGAAGCGGACGCACAATTTCCATTGCGGGTTCCAAAAACGTAAGGTCGAGTTTGAATTCCGTGCGCCAGCCGAGCAGAGGTACTTCCAACGGAATGTTCCATTTAGGCACGACAGATGTAGTAGACCATCTAGCAAACTCTTCAACGAGCCAGCACGGTACACCGAAAGGAAACTTAGTACAGAGAACACCGAAGTCAGGAATTTTCAAACCCGGTGGAGTGACACCGGGAACGACAGGCCCCGGCGTAGCTGGAGGCGCATCAGCAGGGTTCTCAGACACAACCACTTTGGTAGACGTAGCCGTTTTAGTACCCACAGCCGGGTCAACACCCACGACCTCATCAGGACCGAGAGAAAAATCAGTAGCCGAATTAGGTAGTTCTTTCACTTCAACATCAGTGAAACCATCGGATTCTATACGCGACTGGTAATGCGTACCGAGCTCATGGAGTTCCCAGGGAGGTATTTCAGCCGGTAGCGGTCCAGGTATTTCCTTTTCTTCAGGACCAGGAGTTTCAAGTGGCACCACTACCGGATTTCCTTCTTTGTCCTTCGCTTTTTCGATGATGACATGGCGCGCAGGCGCAGGAACCGTCGTAGGAATCACATGCGGACTCGTCAGGGGTTCCTGTGCAGGCACTTCAGGTTTTGTAGGAGCTACTACCGATTTTTCGAGAGATTTAAGTCCGCTATCGGGATAAGCGTCATGTTTAAGCTGACCCTGAAGGTAATAAAGATAGTGTGCTTCACCGTATGCTTCGCAAAACAGCCAACTAGACGGGCATCCTAGTGACGCCGAACCACTACCAGACCATACCGAAATTATCGAACTTTCGGTTTCTAGATGCCATTTGCCACCCGACTTGTATTCTGTATGCTCAGCATACCTCTCTTCACCGTGAGCGCAATGTTCACCCGATATCGTCAGGCCGAGATTGGGAAACCCGAGTTCAGTACAAAGTTTCATTTTAGTAAGACGGACTTCCGGACCCCATTCAAAAAAGTGAAAAAACGGGCTTTCGTACCCGAAACCAGATGATGATTCGTTAGAACTTCCACCAAAAATATGTTCCTGTAGTGTAGGAAGACCAAGAAGTTCATCTATACCGGTGCCAATGGTTATTCCGAGAGCCGCGGCTCCAACGCCGAGTACAGCACCTGAAGCTGCACTAGCCACGGACGTGAAGACCGGTAGGCTGCCGAGTGACTCACCCTCCGCGATCAGCTCATCGCCAACCTCTTGTTCACCAAGAGTTTTCCACGGCTGACCTGTCCTAAAGTCTTCGACTACTCGTTCGGCCGCGTATATATTCCGGCCGTCAGCACCAACAAAAATGCTACCGTCTTGACCACTAGTACCAGAGTCAACAGCGATCTGACCAAAGAGCCTGTCACTTTCCGCCATCGCCTCAGAACTGTAAGTATCACCTTGAACAATACGTTCAGGTCCGCCCACTGCTCCTCGATAATACTCGGTAAAGGTTCCATCAGGGTTTTCGACGTACTTATATTCACCTGGGGACATAGAACCAGGGGAAGTAAACGTACGAGCAGAAGCAGGTACTACGACATAACAAAACAAGCAGAGTAGAAGACACAAAGTGCGCCGGACGGGAATCGACCCCACGACCCGCGGCTTGAAAGACCGCTGCTCTTTAGCTCCCCGAAGAAAACCGTTGACCACTGAGCTACCGGCGCAAGAAAAAATCACTTTTTTGCTTCCCTTTCAATGCACTGCTGAAAACTTTCGGTAGCAGTACCACCAGGCAAGCACTTTTTAGAAGGAGGAACTCGGGTCATCGCCGCGGGTAATGACGGCTTAGATGCCGACGCCGAACCGCGAGCGTCCCGGCTTCGCAACGATGACCCGAGTTTCTCCTCTCTCACGATAACTTCCTTAGTACGAACCTGCATCGGATAATATCTAGGAACAGCGCTACTCCTACCGGCAGCAAAAGCGAGAGCGCACAGAACAGCAACAAAGGCGAGGCGTGCGGCGCCCGAAAGATGTTTCAGACGCCGCACGTTGCCTATTTCGCGAAGCTTTTCAGCTTCTTGATGCCGAGGTTGACACCAACGATCACTGCCAGGAGGGCAGTGATCGCCGTGATGCAAATCAGGAAGATGGCAATGCCTTCACTCCCAATTTTTTCGGCGAGGGTTTTGACGGCCGTTTCAGCCGACGATTCCGTCGCCAGACCAGCTGACGCCTCGACCGCCGCGGCCATCGCCACGATTGGGGCAACGACGAACAGCTTCACTGCCACCGACGTGCGCGTCAACAGACAGACGCGCTCGTCCTTCACTGCGCGGAGAATCCGCATTGTACTACCTCCTTTTGCTTGAGTGTGACTACTCATGATCGAGCAGCCTGCGCAAGACGCCGATCGAGTGAGACACAACCCAAACGAAAAGACCAACCCCCACAGCCATGAAGATGCCCCAGCCCACAGCAAAAGCATTTTCCGCAACTTTGAGAACGCCAAGAGTCATCAGAGTCGCCTCCGAAAAAACGAATAGCGAACAACCAGGCACACAATAACTAGAAGGAACAATACGACCACGAACTCTTTCCTAAATAGAGCATCGTACACGGTGCGGGCGACCGTATAGTGAAGAAGATAAGTAAATAGATCAGAAGCCATTACCATGGCCTAACATCAGAACGAAAGACCATCAAGACCAGACAGCCGATAACAGAACCAACCAAAATCCAGCCAACGATTTCAAGATTACCGATATCTCCATCGATTTGTTCGCTGAAAGAACTGGTAGGAGCAACAGTAGCTTTACCTTCAGGTCCAGATTTACCTTCAGGTCCCGAAGGACCAGTGGGACCTTCTTTACCAGCTTTACCTTCACCACCAGCAATAGACTGATAAGAAGATTCACACGACCAGGAACCAGTTGACACAACCACACGCCAGTGAGCCGATGCAGGCACCATAATAGTACCACTCACGACAACAGAACCAGTTGCAGCAGTTTCCTTTGTGGACAACACGAGAGAGACAACACCAGAAACCTCAGCATACGCCTTCATGCTTTTTGCTTCAACTTTCGTCGTTTCGCAAACTACATAAACGACAGTAGCGGACGTAGACGAAGCTTCGAATTCAGTACCAGTAGCACGATTCACCAAAGACGACGGCGTACCGAGTTCAAGAGGCGTAGCGACCGAAGACACAACACGAAAGACTCCGAACCAGACAAGGAGACAAAACACAAGGGCACACCACGCAGCCCTTTTCTCGAGCTTCGTAACAGGGGAAACACCGTAGGGGCGCCGCCGACGCATTGGGGATGAGCGGCGGCGCCCCGACCTGAGATTACACATCACGAGTCGTTCCCTCCCAGGAAACGTGATCGACCTCAGGACTTGCCAGCAGTAGTCCGCACAGGAGCAGGAGCCGGCTCGACAACCTTCACGCTGAAATACGAGTCCTTACCAGACCCCCGTTCCTGCAGGTTGATGACGCCCTGTACACGAACGTAATCGCCGCGCTTGAGGTCCTGCCACTCCAGCAAGGCTCGGGCATTGTCGAAAGCCGACGCGCGAATGTCGACGAGCCCTACGTCGCCATCGTCAGTCTCGAACTCGAACCGGAGCATCGGGGCCAAGTCGACCCTCTCACCCTTGTCACTAACGAAGCTGTAACCCTCGGCCTCACGACCGCGATACTCCAGAACTCTATCCCACGGCAACCGCTGCATGACAACCTCCGTACGTTTGAGCCGGAGGTACGCAAAAGAGGGGGAAGAGAGCACACCAAAAGGCGCGCCCCCCTCCCCCGGGCCGCGTCAACAAGCGACTGCTACCAGATCCGGCTAGATCCATGAGCAAGAAGATCATCAGACGGATCGGACGGAAGAACACGCGAGCACGCCGCGCCAATCTAGCCGGATCAAACGCGACGGGCCCGCGTGACCCTCAGTATACAGATACCCCACACTCTCTACGTTATGTCAACTAAGCATCTTGTTCGCCGCCGTTGCTCGGCGTGGCGAGCAGCCCCAGGCTCGTAACAGGAGGGATAAGAGGATGAGAAACCGCGTTAATGTCAGATCGCAAATCGGACGGCGGGTGTGACGATCGCGTGAAATCTGCTTGCACATTTCGATCACATCCGTCGACCCGGCCTGTTCACTACTCGCCTGGCTTGTGAGGTAGATCGGCAAGGGGTGTGACCGCCACCCGTTCTCGCTCGGGCGACGGTCACACGTTTGTGCCTTACTAGAGATTGAACGTCGTAAGCATGCTGTTCGCCGTGAGCGCTTCGCCGAGCGGACCGACACCGAGCAGTTGCTCTGTGCTGCCGAGCAGCGAGTAGTGGTTGAACAGCGTCGATGACTGGGTGCCGGGCGCCGTGCTGGGGCTGACCACTATCGTCGCCACGTGGCAGCCGATATCGGTCGTGTTGGCGGCGCATTCGTTCGCGGTGCCGCCCTCGCCCTCGTCCCAGGTCACGACGAGCGCGACGGTGCCGCTCTGGTACTCACTGGAGTTCAGGATCGTCGGCAGGTTCGCCTGCAGCCACGCGTTACCCTGGGCGATCGTGCCGTCGTGCATGTCGTCGATCAGGTTGGGCGTCACGAACGAGAATGCGGGCAGCGTCCCGCCCGCCAGGTCGCTCGCGAGCTGGGGGTAGGGGACGTCCTTGGTCGCGCATTCGGCGAGCGTCGTGTAGTACGGCGGAGGGTTGTGACGCACCGCGTACTCGCCCGCGTTCTTGCGGTCGCAGTTAGTCGGCATCGACTCCTCGTATGCCTTCCAGCTCGGAACCTGGGAGAAGATGCTCGGCGCGGATGTGCTGCACTTGTGCGACGGGTTGCAGTCAGGGGTGAACTTGGCAAGCTGTTCGAACGAGAGCCCCGCCGTCCCGCCGATGTAGTTGGGGAGGCTCGGATGGTCGACGTTGTGATAGTTGGTCGCCAGACCGCACTCACCAGCGAGGGTGTTGATGTATGGGGCTTCCGGCGATCCGATGATCGTTTCGTAGCTGTGATTCTCCATCCACACCCAGATGACGTGGGTGTAGTCGGTCGAGGACAGCGGCAGCGTCCCGCAGGGCCCCGTGGCTGCGCTCGCGGAGGTGGCGCCGCCAGCGCCGATCGCTGCGATCGCAGCCGCCAGCAACATGCCGACGAGCGCGGTCTTACGTCTCATGAGAGCTCCTTTGGTTTGGGTGAACTATGCCCCGAGTGATGCCCGCTGGTGTCGATCGCATACAGCCGATCACCGTATCTTCACTGGGGGCAGGGGCATGTCACTCAGAAGTCACCGGATATCAGTACACCCGCCCGCTGCGGATAAGTACTGAGCGGCGTTCACGAAGGTCTCCGGATGTGTGAGCGGCCGCGATGCGGAACGCTCCAGCGCGAGCATGATGCCGTCCACGTGGTAGTCCATCGAGGGAGATCGGAGATGCACAGCGCCAGCAGCCAGTCCCAGCCCGCAATTATCGAGCGCAGCGTCGAAAAGGCGAGCATCTGGCTGGATGACCTCGCAAGCGAGCTGGGCGACGACGATCGCCAGTATGCGTATCGTGTGCTGCGGGCCGTGCTGCACGTGCTGCGCGACCGGCTGACGATCGACGCGGCGGCGAAGCTCGCCGCGCAGCTCCCGACCCTGATTCGAGGCATCTACTACGAGGACTGGGATCCGAGCCGCACGCCGATGCCCGCCCATACCGTCGATACGTTCCTCGAGCACGTCGTCAGCGAGGGCCGCTTTTCGGGAGAGACCGAGGCGTCGGTCGCGGTCACCGCCGTCGCGGCGGTCCTGCGCAAGCGCCTCACCCTGGGTGAGATCGATGTGATCCTGGCGGTCATGCCGGAGAAGCTCCGCGTGCTGGTCGAGGCGTGACCCGAAGCGCACGCCTGTCTGGCGAGCACCCGCTAGCCACTCCTTTCGTCGGTCAGGTGGCGGGCGCGCGCGAGCACGGCGTCGATCATCGGCTCGGTCAGCCTGCCCGTGAACGTGTTCTGCTGGCTCGGGTGGTAGCAGCCGAGCAGCGTGTAACGGGCGCCCCGGTACTCGGCGCCGTGCGCGAACCGCGGGCGCGGGCGCGGCACCGCGGCCACGGGACCGCCCGCCGGCGAGTCGATGGCGCCACCCGCTGCGATCGTGGCGCTCAGACGCAGCGCGGCGTCCCACGCGAAGGCGCCCAGGCACAGGATCACCGACACCCGGCGCAGCAGCTTCAGCTCGCGCACGCTCCAGGGCAGGCACGCGTCGCGCTCGGTGGGCGTGGGCTTGTTCGCCGGCGGCGCGCACCGCACCGCCGCGGTCACCCACGCATCGCGCAGCCGCAGACCGTCGTCGCGCGCCGTCGAGGTCGGACGGCTGGCCAGACCGGCGCGCCACATCGCCGCGTACAGGAAATCCCCCGAGCGATCCCCCGTGAACATCCGTCCGGTCCGGTTCGCGCCGTGCGCGGCCGGCGCGAGTCCCAGCACCAGCACCCGTGCTCGCGGGTCGCCGAAGCCGGGCAGCGGCCTGCCCCAGTACTCCTGATCGGCGAACGCGGCTTTGCGCTCGCGCGCTGTCTGCTCGCGCCAGCTCACCAGCCGGGGGCAGCGCCGGCAGTCGACGACATCCCGTCGCAGATCGTCCAGGTCTTGACTCACGACGATCGCCGCGTCTGCGACCCGACGCTCACGAGAATCCTCATACATGCGCGCCGGGTGGTAGTAGCATCGCAGTGAGTATGTCGTTGTGGATGGTGATCGTCCTGCTCGGGCTGGTGAAGCTGCCGGTGGCGGCGCTCATGCTGTGGATACCGTTCCGCGAGGACCAGGCGATGGGTGTCAGCACAACCACCACCGACACTGAGGGGGCAGACTCCGAAGACGACGGTGGCAGCATGGTGCTGGAAGCTTCTCCGGTGGATCCCCACCCGCGCTCTCCCCGCCCGTGCCCGCGTCGGCGCGGGCCCCATGGCTCGGATACGCCCTCCTCCCCACGACGGATACGCCGGCCGGCCGCGACCGCCGGTCTCAGGACCACGATGACGCGGGCGCACGGCCGTGGCGTCGTGGCTCGTCGGGTGCGCGCTCAGCGGTTGCGCTTGCGCTGACGGCGCGCGGCCTTTGCTTTCGCGCGACGCTTGCGCATCGTCGCGGCGACGTCGCGGGCGGGGCGCCCCGCAGCCGTCACCTGTCCGTCGGGCACGGGTGCGACCCGGTGCGCGTCGCGTAGGATCATGAACGCGATCCCGGCGATCAACGCTCCCGCGGCGATGAGTCCCAGCAGCAGCACGCTGCTTGTGTTCGAGCTGGAAGTCGCGGTCGAGGTGGATTCTTTCGTGGTGGTGGTCGGGGTCGTGGCGGTCGAGGCTTCCTGACCGCCCTGGGTCAGTTCGTTGAACGCGCCCCCGCTGCCCGCGCTCGCCCCCACCGCAGCCGGTGCGCACGCGCCGGCCGGGATGAGCGCGGCGATCGTGCACAGGCAGCAGAGACGGATCTTGGCTCGGCTCGTGGGACGAACGGTCACGCTGCCGAGAATATCGTCTGAAGCGCTGTCGAGAGCACGACTGTCCTCCTCACCGACAGCCCACGCTCACGCTCTAGCCCGCCGTGCGGGACCAGCGCCGATACGCCCCGTGATCGCCGTCCGCCGCGCAGACCGTAGAATGAGCGCGCGATGGCCCCCAAACAACGCCAGGTCCGGATGGAGCAGCGGGGAGCGCTGGAGGCGATCCAGGCGCTCGAGCAGCGTTCGGACGAGGAGCTTCAAAACGAGACGAAGTACAAGTCCGCCGCCCTGGCGATCCTCGGAGCGCGCGCGTCCGAGCGGTTTGACGCCGAGGAGGCGCGCGGCTATTTCCAGCGCGCGATCGCCGCGGCCCGACCGCAGGAGCGGATGCAGCTGCGGCGGATGGCCGACGCCTCGCTGGCGCTGGCCGAACGTCGCGCGGGGGATCTCAAGGATGCGGTCGAGCGCCTCGGACAGACCCCGCCGACCGGACGGCAGATGTTCGCGCTGCGCGCGATGGGCCTGCTCATCCCCCCCGGCTCCGCCGGCATGCTCGCGCGTGCGCGCGGGATCGTGTTGATCGTGATCTTGATCGTGGTGCTGCTCGCGATCGGGTTGGGCATCGTCGAGCTGATCTCGTTGCCGTTCGGTGGTCTGGGCGTTGCGCCCGGGGTCCTGCTCGGCTTCTTCCTCGTGGCGGCCGTTCTTGCGGTGATCGCCACGATCGGCCGCCGCCGGCGCAACCGCGCGCAGGCCGAGGCTCGCGGCGGCTCCTGAGCGCGCGGTTGCGAGAGCCTGGCCGAACGTCGGCGCCGGCGTCTGCGCGCGGACAGGGCGCGACCGTCGGGGAGTTGCGCCAAGATGTCTCCAGGAGCCTCCGAGCCGACCGCTCCCTACGAGTCGCAGTGGCCAAGCAAACGCATCACAAGCACACCTCGCGCAAGGACTACCGTCGCCTGCTCGACACGCTGGCCGAACACGAGGCTGTGCACCGCGTGGCAACCGGACGCGTCAAGCCACGGATGGGCGCCGGACGTCCCGTCGCCGCCATATCGAAGGTGCGCCGGGTCGACTCGGGTCTGTCGATCACGATCAACTCCGCGGGCGCGATCATCGACGCTTACGTCATCACCGACCGCCCGGATGAGGTGATCGCGTTCATGCGCTCACAGGACTGGACGCGCTGAGTGGGCGCGCCCGTTTGCCTGCTGGTGAATCCGTCCGCCGGTGGCGGCCGGGCGCGTAAGGCCGCTCCGGGCGTCGAGCGCCGGCTGCGCGAGCTCGGACTGGAGGTGCGTCGCGAGGATACGCGCGACCTCGAGCACGCGCGCGCGCTCGCCGGGCAGGCCGGCCGCGCGGGCGAGACGGTGGCGGTGCTCAGCGGTGACGGCATGATCGGCGCGGTCGCCGACGCGCTGCGAGAGGTCCCCGACGCGGTGCTGGGCGTGCTGCCGGGCGGGCGCGGCAACGATCTCGCGCGCGTGCTCGCGATCCCCCGGGATCCGCTGGAGGCGTGCACGACGATCGCGCAGGGGACGCCACGCGCGCTGGACGTGGGCGAGGTCAACGGACGTGCGTTCGTGGGGATCGCCTCGGTGGGGTTCGACTCCGACGCCAACCGCATCGCCAACGAGGCGCCGCCCTGGCTGGGCAACCTGGTGTATGTGTACGGTGCGCTGCGAGCGCTGATCGCGTGGCATCCGGCTCGGTTTCAGATCGAGCTCGACCCGCCCGGCGAGCGTATTGCCGTCTCCGCCTACACGGTCGGCGCCGCCAACTCGCGGGCCTACGGTGGCGGGATGCGTGCGGCGCCGGACGCGCTGCTCGACGACGGCCTGCTCGACGTGGTCGCCCTGGAAAGCGTCAGCAAGGTTGCGTTCGTGACGAGAATACTCCCGAAGGTGTTCAGCGGCGCGCACGTGCGGGAGCCCGGCGTGCGTGTCTGGCGCGCGCGTGAGATATCCGTCAGCGCCGACCGCCCGTTCGAGATGTACGCGGACGGAGATCCAATCGGCGAGCTGCCGGTGCGCGTGCGCGCGCTGGGGGGCGCGGTCAAGGTGCTCGTCCCGGAGAGCGTCGCGGCGGGCGCGGCGTTCGCTTCGAGCGGGTCGTCGAGCGCGGCGTTGGACTCCTCCGCATACCCCTCCCCCCCATCGCCGTCCTCGCGCGACGCGCAGAGGACCGCACCTGAGCACCCGCCAAGGAGGTCTTGATGGCACGCATGCTCGCGCCGAAGCTCGCGCTCGCGCGAGCCGCCGGCGCCCTGTCGCGCCTGCGCGGAGGCGGAGCGACGAGCGCCCCGGGCAAGGTGTTGCTGAGGCTGGAGCCGAACGCGCTCGGAGCGCTCGCATCTCGCCTCGATCGGGGCAGCGTGCTCGTGTCCGCGACGAACGGCAAGACGACGACGACCGCGATGGTCGCGTCGATCCTCGAGCGCCATGGTGTCGAGCTGGTGCACAATCAGGCGGGGGCCAACATGGCGGGCGGAATCGTCTCGACGCTGCTGTCGGCCGCTCGCCCGCGTGGACGGATCGCAGGCGAGCTGGGCCTGTTCGAGGTCGACGAGCTGTGGCTGGAGCCGGTCGCCGCCCAGCTGCGCGGATTGCGTGCGGTGCTGCTCTCGAACCTGTTCCGCGACCAGCTCGACCGTTACGGCGAGCTCGAGACGATCGCCGACAGCTGGGTCTCGGCGCTGCGCGGCGAGCCGGCGCGGGCCGCGACGCTCGTGCTGAACGCCGACGATCCGCTCGTGGCGGATCTCGGCCGCGACCGGGATCGCTTCGTGAGCGATGGCCACGGCAAAGGCGATGACGGGGATGACGGTGGTGGCCGGGTCGTGTACTTCGGCGTCGAGGACGACTCGCTCGCGCTGGCCGGCATGGCGCACGCCGCCGACGCCAAGCACTGTCGCCGCTGCGGCGCGCCGTACGTGTTCGACGCGGTGTATCTGGGCCATCTCGGCCACTATCACTGCCCGAGCTGCGGCCGGCAGCGGCCCTCCCCTATCGTGCGGGCAGGCGCGGTCAGGCTCGAAGGCGTGCGCGGGGCCCGGTTTCGGCTGAGCGCCCCCGAGGGCGAGGCGGAGGTGCAGCTGGGGCTGCCTGGGTTGTACAACGTGTATAACGCGCTCGCGGCGTCCGCGCTGGCGATCGCGCTGGAGATCCCGCTGGCCGACATCGTCGCCGGGCTGCAGAGCGCCACGGCGGCGTTCGGGCGGGCGGAGGTCGTGATGGTGGACGGTCGCAGGACTCAGATCCTGCTCGTCAAGAACCCGGCGGGCTGCAACGAGGTGCTGCGCACCCTCGCGCTGGAGCCGGGTGAGCACGACGTGCTGGGTGTGCTCAACGACAACATCGCCGACGGGCGTGACGTCTCCTGGATCTGGGACGCCGATTACGAGCTGCTCGCCGGGCGCGTGCGCAGCGTGACGTGCGCCGGGACGCGCGCGAGCGAGCTGGCGCTGCGCTTGAAGTACGCCGGGGTCGATCCTCGCCGTATCAGGGTGATCGACGATCTGGGGCGGGCACTCACCGCGGCGGTGGCCGACCGTCCCGGCTCCGACGGCGGTGAGCCACTGTATGCGTTGCCGACGTACACCGCGATGCTCGCGCTGCGCGAGCTGCTCGTACGACGCGGAGAGGCCGGCAGTCCATGGCGCTGAGCGCTACGACCGGACGGGCCTTGCGAGTCTGCGCGCTGTATCCCGACCTGATGAACATCTACGCCGATCGCGGCAACCTGCTCGTGCTGCAGCACCGCTGTGAATGGCGCGGGATCGGGTTCGAGCTGACCGGGAGCGGGCTCGGCGAGCAGCTGGACGCGGGCGGGCACGACCTGTTCTACATCGGCGGCGGCCAGGACCGCGACCAGCGGCTGTGCGCCGAGGATCTGCTGCAGACCAAGCGCGCGTCTTTGCACGAGGCGGCCGCGCGCGGGGCGATCGTCCTGGGGGTGTGCGGCGGGTATCAGCTGCTCGGGCACGCTTACACGATCGACGACGATGAGATCGAGGGCGTGGGGCTGCTGGACGTGCGCACGGTCCGCGACGCCGGCCCGCGGTTGATCGGCAACGTCGCGATCGAGGTCTCCCTCGATGAGGGATCCGAGCCGCGGGTGCTGGCTGGGTTCGAGAACCACGGCGGGCGCACCCATCTCGGCGCGCGCGCCGACCCGCTGGGACGCGTCGTCAGGGGTCACGGCAACGACGGCCGTTCCGGCCGTGAGGGAGCGCGGCAGGGCGCCGCGATCGGCACCTATCTGCATGGCCCGCTCCTGCCCAAGAACGCGTGGTTCGCGGACTGGCTGATCGCCACGGCGCTGAACGTCGAGCCGAGCGAGCTGAGCCCGCTGGACGACGGTCTGGAGCGCGAGGCGCATCGCAGCGCCCGTCGCGCCGCGGGGGTGTGAGCGAGCGCGCGGCAAGTAGCCGGAGGGCGGTGCGTGCAGGGTTGCGGGTTGTGGGTTGGGCGAGACGAGGCCCGCCGGCGAGTCGAGCGGCCGAGTCCGTCGCGGGACGCGTCAGGTGAAAGCGAGCGTTTTCAAATCCGGGCACGCAGTATCAGCGCTGCGCGGGCAGGGTGGCGTCTCGAAGCGCCCGGTCGGGCTCAGTCTCGTCCCTCGCTCTCCCGCCGGTTTCCCAGGCGGGAGGAGATGCGGTCGGCGGTCGAGATGAGGTGCGGCCCGAGGGCGTCGGCGAGCTCCTCCACGGCGATTCCAGGGGCGGCGGCGGCGAGGTCGATCGCCGCTGTGATCTCACCGGCCTCGTCGAACACGGGGGCGGCGATCGCGATGCGACCGCTCACTAACTCCTGATCCTCGACGGCGAGGCCTTCCTCCAGGATCTGGGCGAGCTCGTCGCGCAGCGTGCCTTTGGTCAGGATCGTGTTCGGTCCCCGGCGCTTGAGGTCTAAGTGCGACAGCGCCTCGCGGCGCTCGTGGTCGGGCAGGTGCGCGAGGATGGCCTTGCCGAGCGCGGTGCAGTATGCGGGCAGCCTCGATCCGGCCTCCACGTCAGGGCCGGGAACGCTCTGTCGACGGCGAAACCCCTGTACGCGGTCGACGTAGACGATCTCATCGTCCTCGAGCACGGCGATGCTCGTAGCGTAGCCCGACCTGTGCGCGAGCTCCGCTAGGTCCGCGTGGGCGTGCTCGCGCAGGCTCGTCTCGTTCAGGGCCGCCATCCCCAGGTCGGTGACGTGCAGGCCGAGTCGATACTTGCGTTTGGCTCCCTGCCGGAGGTATCCGAGCGCGAGCAGCGTGGTGACGTAGCGGTGGGTCGTCGAGCGGCTCATCCCCAGCCGCTCGGCGATGTCGGCGATTCCCAGCACGGGGGTCTCGGGCGTGAAGCACTCGAGGATCGCCAGGCCCCGCTCCAGCGACTGCGAGTAGCGGGGTTCGGAGAGGTCGGGGATCCTCCAGGTGTCCGGGTAGGCCGTGCCGGCTCGCGGCGGCATCGCTAGTGGATCGCTCCGGCCGCCCGGGGACGCGCGTCGCGGCCAACCGCCCCGGCGGGCACGGTCATTAAGGGCCGAACGCCGTAGGGAGGCGTCCGGCCCATCTCTGGCGAGACGGAGGTAAGGGTGGGGTGACACGCCGGCCGCACCGCCCGGGGTTGCCGGGTCCCGCCCGCCCCTCTGGGAGGGGCGGGCGGGAAGTGGCCGCCAGTGTCAATCCTTACCACCGTGCCGATCATGACGATCATGCGGGGCCGTGTATAGCGACGTGTCGCTATTTCATCGCCTACAGTCAGTTGTCAGCGGTGTCTATAGTCCGGCTTCGAGACGATCGGCGTCCCGACGTATCGCCGGACGGTCGCCGTCCGCCAGGCGCGCCTGCTGGCGACGGGACGGCGCTCGCGTGGGCGCAGCACGACGCGCGAGCCGGCGTGGGGGGTCACGATCACGCTGCGCCATCGCGGACGCTCCATGCGCCGGCTCGCGGGGCTCACGGTCATGGTCTCGAGCACGGTGCGCAGCACCGTCTTCATCTCCAGCAGCGCCAGGTGCGAGCCCGGGCAGCGCCGGCGCCCTCCTCCCCATGGCAGATACGGCTGCGGGCTCGACTGTCCCTCCAGGAAGCGCTCGGGACGGAACTCGTTGGGCTCGGGATAGACGTCGGGATCGTGGTGCAGCAGGTAGATGCACCCGAGCAGGTGCGCCGGCGGGTGGTATGTCCACCCGCCGATCTCGATCGGCTGCACGACCGCGCGGGGGATCGTGAACAGGAACACCGGCCGGTGGCGCAGGATCTCCAGGATCGTCGCCGTCAGGTAGGCGTCGCCGGCGTCCTCGTCGATCTCCTGAATCAGCCGCCGCTGCACGGTCGGATTGTGCGCGAGCAGCTGAAACGCCCACGCGAGCTGCGAAGCGGTCGTCTCGTGCCCGGCGAGGATCAGCGACATGAGGTTGTCTCGCAGCTGCGCGCGGGTCATCGGCGTGCCGTCGGCGGTGCGCGCCGCGAGGAGCGCCGCGAGTGCATCCCCCTCGCCCGCTCGGCCCGTGCGGCGACGCTCGTCGACCAGGGCGTGGATCAGCGTGTCGACCTCAGATCGGTGTCGTAGAAAGCGTCTCCAGACCGTCCGTCCGGGGCCGTGGCGCAGAATCGGCACCGGAAACACGACGCTCCCCGTGACGGACAGCATTGCCAGTGCGGTTTCGCGCAGCGCCGCAAGCCGGTCCTCGCCGTGAGACGCCTCCCCGGCGAAGACGCGTCGCAGGATGACCGTCAAGGTCAGTACGCGCAGGCGTTGATGCAGCGCAATGTTGACGCCTCGCGGCCATAACCCGATCGCACGTCGCACGGTGTCGATCACCCAACGCGACTCCGCCTCGATCATGCGCTTCTGCAACGCGGGAAGCACGGCTCGGCGCCCGTCCAGATGCTCGTGTCCATCGAGAAGCATGAACGAGTTGTGGTCGACGATCGGCGCTATCTTCATGCCACCCTCGCCGGGGTGCAGTACGTCGGCCGGGGCTGTCAGCATCGCTTTGACCTCGGCGGGGTCGGACAGAAACACCAGCCGCGGAAAGCTCGTCTGCTTATGCGTAAAGCGCTTGCCGTAGCGAGCCTCGCACCACTCCATATAGGTGAATGGCCATCTCCAGTACGCATAGGTCAACGTGGCCGCGGGCAGCGGCACTCCCGGCGGGAGAGCCCTGCAGGCGGAAGCGAGCCCAGACCACTGTGTCCTCGTCGCGCGCCACACGTTGGCGAGCGGCAGTAGCAGTCGTGTGAGCAGGCCGCCGGAACGGGCCAGCATGCGCGTTGCCTGGCGAGCGCTCGGCGTGTCGACGCTGTTCATCGAAAGGTGCCATGCGACGATGCCCTCCGTGAGAACCACGTGACGACGACCGTTGGGAAGTCTCCCGGCATGACGCACGATCCGCCCGATGATCATGGAGAGGCGCTCCAGCGCCTCTGTCTGGCTCGCATAGTGAGAGACATAGCTGTGATTGCCGCTGAGCAGGTCCTCCGCTTGGTCCAGATAACTGTCCAGCATCGCGATAGCCAGTCCAACCCATGGAAAGTAGGCCGCATAAACGTCACGCAGCTCCTGCTGATTCAAAGAGGACTCCGCCGCGAGCGCCAATAGGACGTGCGGGGTGAAGGCGCTGGCGGCCGCGGTCAACTCGAACCACGCAAGCGAGTGCTCGCCGGCGAACTCACGCTCTGCCCACTCCTTCAGGGCGGCGTCGCGACGGTCCGACTCGGGCTCGTGGTTCAAGCTTTGAATCGTGCAGCGCTCGACGGCTTGGAGCATAAGAGGACGAACTTGTCGGTAGCACGACAAACCGGCACACATTCGCCGGCAGGTCTCCACGAGCGCCGAGAGATAACCGCCATCATCTCTCCATGGGTGGAAGCGATAGTAGTCCGACATCGGGGCGTCGGGGTCGAGCGCCTCGACGAGCGCGCGGTGCAGTTGATGTCCGTTTGCACGTCCCGCGCATGCGCCACGCTCGCTGATGCTGTCCAGAAAATCCCACAGGATCTGGTATGTGACCAGCAGTGTCAGCAGGCGCTCGTCCCGATGTCTGGGAAGAAGCGAGAACAGCGAGGCGCCTTCCACGTTGTCGCGCTTGCGGACGAGCGAGTCGAGCGCATCCCTGCGGATGCTCACATCCGGGATCGTTTCCGCTCGCTGACGCCAAGCGCCAAGCTCGCACGATGCCGCCCGCCGGCTCCAAAGCAATCCTCGGGCCATCGCGGCAATGAGCGTCGCAAGCTGTGCTGGAGATAGGGACCAGATACCGGTAGCTCCAACGGCACTAATAGTTCTAAGACTAGAAGATCGAGGAGCCGGACTCGTGACATCCCTCTTGAGACTCGAGACAGCCTTTTGAGTGGCGGCGGAAGAGTTTGCGCCGGCTCTGTGAGACTAGGTCTCAGGCCAGGGGTACGGGGCCACGCCCGCAGCGCGGAAGCCCGGTATTGCGGTGCAACCGGCCGCCACGATGGTCACGACTACGAAGCTCGCGAATGCGGTCAATGCATTGGCCGAAAAAACAATAGGAAAGCCCGTGACGGTCACGAGCGCCCGGCTCAGCAGGAGTTGTCCGTAGACACCGAGGCACGCTCCGATCAAGCAGCCGGCACCGATCAGCAACGCGCTCTCGCAGATCAGCGCCAGCCACAGCGTGCGGCTGGCGTAGCCCTGCACCTTCATCCGCGCGAACCGCCGCCGTCGCTGCCAGATCATCGCTCCCATCACCGTGGCGGTCGCCAACACCCCGGCCACCAGTACGAGCAGGGCGATCTGGGTCAGACGCCCCAGTCCCTGGCGACTGGCGGCTTGTTGGGCCTGTTCACGCTGCGTCGCGGTTTCGACGGTCAGCCCCGACAGCGGTCCCAGCACGCCCCGAATCTCCCTCCGCACCACCGCGGGCGCCGCGCCGGGAGCAAGCATCACGTTGTATGCGCCGGGATCTGGACTTTCCCATGCGCGCGCGTAGTCTTCACCGTTGAGGATGATCGCGCCCGGAGGCCATCCCAGGTTCGTCGTAAGCGCGGCGACTCGGAACACGGTCTCGCGAGGCGAGGGCAACACGAAGGCATCGCCGATGTGCAGATGGTGCTGGGTGGCGAGCGTCTTCGAGATGACCGCCCAGCCACCAGTGCGAAGTCTCGCGTTTGCCAGCGCGAGACTTCCGGTGACGAGCTGGCTTTCCGGGATCGGGGACGGTGCGGTGGCCGGGGGCGCGAACACCCAGATACGACGTCCGCCGTATTCGAGGAATCCGCCGCGATAGGGACTGACCGAGCGGACGCCCGGCAGGCGCGCGAGCGTGGACGTTGCGACGCCTGGAAAGGGGATGGTTGCAAACAGGTTCTGCGCCCCAGACGGCGCCACCCATAGATCGGTCACCGAGGCTATGCCATGGAACGAGCGGTCGAGCCCACCCTGGAGGTTGGTCCTCGCCCCTTGGATCGTGACGCTGCCAAACACCGCAACGGCGGCGGTCGCTGCGATCGCGATCGAACGGGCTCGCGTCTTCGGTGAGCTCATCTCGATAATCGCGAGCGTCGTGGCTCCCACCCCGAGTGGACGCTGCAGGCGGTCGAAGCCCGCGACGATCAGATCGAGCAGGAGTGGCAGCAGCAGGAGCAGCGCGAGGATCAAAGCCACGATGCCGACGACCGCCGATTGTGGCTCGGCGAAGAAAATAGTCGTCGCGACGCCGAGACAGACGAATCCCCCGGCAAGCATCCCAGCCGTTCGCCGGCTGACGGACGAGCGTATCCGAGGCACGTCCTCGCTTCTTGTGCGCACGAACACCTCTCGCATCGGGGTCAAAACTCCTACGCACGCAGCGAGCGTTCCGCCGCCGACGGCGATCAGGACGCTCTCCCAGGTGACGATACGCTGCGAGCCGATCGGGAACGCGAACGACAGAAACCCAGGGGGTGAGTTGAACGCGACGATCGAAAGGAGATCGCCCAGCGCGAGTCCCACGAGCGAGGCGAGCGCAGCCAGTACGAGTGCGTCAAACAGAAGCGTCTTGATCGTCTCCCAGCGCGTCGCTCCGTTGCGACGCAGCTCACGGATAAGTCCGCGGCGCATGTCCGTGGTAAGCAGCATCGAGCAGTACGCGAACATGAAGCCCACGAGGGCGCAGATCGCCGCGAATGTCTGAGTGGACTGGTCGACCGGCGCGGCCGCCTGGTTGAAGAGCCTCGCCTCGTAGTCCGCGGGCTCGACATTGAGGCGTCCCGCGGCCAGTCGCACAAGTCCGGTGTGCACTTTGCGCGCATCCCCAGGGCGAATCTCTACAAGGAGCCGCGTGATCCGGCCCTCCATTCCGGTCAGTTTCTGGGCGTAGGCCAGCGGTGCAAGCGCAATCGGACTGTCTACCAGTGGCCCGATGCTTCGAGCAGTCAGTTCAACTCCGACAAGCGCGCGGACGACCCTCGCGCCGACCTGCAGCTTGACGGCTTCCAGGGGACCCGTCCCAAGCCGGCTTGCGATTGGCGCCGGAAGGGCGAGTACGCGTCTATACGTGAGCTGTGTCGCAGAGATATGCCGCAAAAGCTGTCCGGTGAGGTGCACGTCGCGGGGATCTGTGGCGATCAGATCGACCGATTGGCTGCCGTGGGGACCCATCAGGTTCGCCTCGGCCTCCAGCACCGGCACGGCGGCGCGCACTCCGGGCAGGCTTTGCACTTCGCGCAGCAGAGCTTCGTCAAAGCCACGCGGGCTACGTGCCTTGAGCTGATACGTGGACTGGCCGACGACCCTGCTGGTGAGCTGGGCGACAGAGCCGTTGAGGCTTGTGCTGGCCACCTGCGACGCGAACAGCAGCGCCACGCCGACGGCGATCCCGAGCACCGCGAACAGCTCCTGGACGAGCACCACCCGCGCTTTCAGCCGCACCACATACAGGTGGGCGATGTTCGACAGGCGCATCGCTATGAGGCGGGCTCGGGCGCCCGGGCGGGTACGAACAGGTGGTCGGGCTCGTAGTCGACGAGACGCCCGTCGCGCAGCGCATACACGCGGTCGGCGAACGCCGTCGCCTGCGGATCGTGGGTGGCGAGCAGCACGGACATGTCCTGCTCGTGGCAGACCTCCACGAGCAGCCGCAGGATCTCGCGGCCGCGATGGGTGTCGAGGTTGCCCGTCGGCTCGTCCGCGAGTATGAGCTTCGGCCCGGTCGACAGCGCGCGTGCGATCATCACGCGCTGACGCTCACCCATCGAGAGCTGATCGGCGCGGTGGGCGAGGCGGTCGCCGAGGCCGAGGCGTAAGAGCAGGGGTTCGATCCGGTGCTCGGCGTCGCGGGTGTGTTCGAGCAGCCACAGCTTCATCGCGGCGTTCTGCACGACGTTGCCGCCGGGCAGCAGATCCGAGGTCTGATCCACGAACCCCAGCTCGCGCAACCGGTAGTGCGAGCGCTCGGCATCCGACATCCCGGACAGATCGCGGCCGTCGAGGAGCACCGCGCCGCCGTCGGGCTCGATCAGTGCCGCGATCAGCATCAGCAGCGTCGTCTTGCCCGATCCGCTCGGCCCATACAGAGCCACGAGCTCTCCCGGCGCGATCGACAGCGACACTCCGTCCACGGCTCGCACCGGCTCGGCGTCGCCCACGTGGTAATGCTTGACGAGATTGCGCAGCTCGAGCGTCACGAAGATGCGCGCCGCCGATGCTCGCCCGGGAATTCGAGGACGTTCGTCCCTTTCGCCGGCGTGGCCGGTGCGACCAGCAGCTCGCCCCCACCGAGCGAGGCGATCCGGTCGCAGTTGGGGGTCGGGCCCATCTCGCCGGCGCAGAGGAGGACCGCGATCCCCCGCTCGGCGGCGAGCGCGCCCAGCAGGTCGGCGATGTCGGCGTGCTCGCCGAGGCCGAGCGTCGCGGCGAGATCGTCCACGAGTAGCAGCCTCGGCTCGCGCGCGATCCCGTGCGCGAGCGCGACCAGTGCGCGCTCGGAGTCGGCCAGCTCGCCCCAGTGCTGGCGCGCGCATTCGCTCGCGCCGACATGCGCGAGCGCGCGCTTGGCCCGCGCGTAGGCGCCGCGCCGGCCGTGCCGGTCCAGCAGCGGCAGGGCGACGCCCGTGATCACCGGAACGTCGAGGTGCGGCGCGGCGCGCTCGACCAGCCCGATCTCCCCGCTCAGCAGGCGCGAGCGTCGCCGGTCGGACAGGCGCCATACGTCCTGCCCCGCGAACCTCACGCTGCCCCGGTCCGGGCGCTCCATCCCCGCCGCGACCCGCAGCAGCGACGTCTTGCCCTGCGAGCGCTGTGCGAGCACCGTCACGTTTTCCCCCGCGTGTATATCGAGCGAGACGTCCGCCAGCACCCGCACGACATGTCTGCGCCCGCGCGGAAAGCTCAACGACACTCCCCGCAGCGACAGAACGGGGTCCATCACCGCGCGGGCGCCCGCGTTCGTCGCGGAGGAGCCGTGGACTGCCGGCGGGCGTGCTCGCGCTCGAGATACATGCGCACGTCCTGCAGCCACTTGATTCTGGCGTCCCACCACATGGCTTCTCCGGCCGAGACGATCAGCTGCATCGTCCGCTCCCAGTCGCTTGCACCGCCGACCTGCCGCTCGACACGCTTTTCCCGATTGGAGTCCTGCAGCTGCATCGTGCAAGCCAGCTCCGCCTCGCGCACGATCTCGATCAGCCGCGGCAGCTCAGCCGACCCCCACAGCGCGATTTTCGCGTGCAGCTCCTCGCGCACCGGTGGGGTCTGCGTCGAGGCGCGCAGCCAGCGCTCGAAATGATCCACCCCCGAGGGGGTGGCCTCGTAAACCGTTTTTTTGCGTCCGTCCACGACGCGCAGCTCGGCTCGCTCCTCGATGTCGGCCGTACGGACGAGCTTGCGCTCAAGCAGCCGTTCCACCGCCCTGGACGCCGCGCCACGGCTGAACTGGGCCGAGCCGAGGCGCTCGGCGATGCGCTTGTCGAGGTGGTAGCAGCTGTCCGGCTGCTCGATCAGGAGTCCGAGCACGATCTCGCCGGCCGACATCTCGGATTGTTGGACGGTGCTAGCCATGTCAACTAATCGTAATAGGTATCCGTGCTTCTTGGAACAGAACTATTTGGATGAATCGACAACTATCGTCACATCGAGCATCCATGAGCCTCTAACCGCCCGGGAAGTTGACGACGTTTGCAGGCGCTGCCGGCGCCGGCTCCAACAGCAGCTCACCGCCGGCGAGCGTCGCGACGCGCTCGGACCATCTCGTCGCCTGCACGTCCCCCACGCCCACCAGCACGCCGAGCTCGCGCGTGACGGCCAGCGAGTGCAGCAGCATCGACACCTCTTCGGTATCTCCGAGGCCGAGCGTCGAGGTGAGATCGTCGACGAGCAGGACTCTCGGGTCCCGCGCAATCCCCTGCGCGATCGTCACACGCGCGCGCTCGCCGTCGCTCAGATCGCTCCAGCGCCGCGGCGCGCACTCTCTCACGCCGACCTCCTCCAGCGCCCGCCTGGCCAGCTCGCGCGCCTGATGCCCGGAGTGGGCGCCCGTCAGCGGCAGCGCAATGCCCTCTCCCACCGGCACGTCCACGTCGGGTGGGGCGGGCCGAACGAGCGCGATCGGAGCGTTCAGCGGCCGCGGGCGGCGGCGGCGGGCGCGACCGTGGGTGTGCGCCGAGCGCCACATGTCCTCGCCGGCGAACCTCACGCTGCCCCGGTCCGGGCGCTCCATCCCCGCCGCGACCCGCAGCAGCGACGTCTTGCCCTGGGCGCGCTGAGCGAGCACCGCCACGACTTCGCCCGCGTACACGTCGAGCGAGACGTCCATCAGCACCCTGACAACGTGCCGGCGTCCGCGCGGATAACTCAACCACACGTCACGCAACGACAACAACCCCTCCATCGACGACACGCTATCGAACGATTCGGCCGCAGGGAATCATTGTTTCTTTCCCGTAGGCCGCGGCCCTCTGTTAGCCTTCGAGGCCCGGTTGTCAGCCGTTTCGGAGGTAGCTCCTCCCGCACCCGCACCCGACCCCGCTCCGGCGGGTCGAGTCGTTCCATGACCATGGATCTCTCCGAATATCAGCGCCTCTCGCGCCGCACCGCCGAGTATCCGCGCGAGGCATCATCGTGGCTCGCCTACCCCGCCCTCGGACTCTCCGGCGAGGCCGGCGAGGTCGCCGAGCACGCCAAGAAGGCGATCCGCGACGACGGCGGCCGGGTCTCCGCCGAGCGCCGCGCGGCCATGGCCAAGGAGCTGGGCGACGTGCTCTGGTACGTCGCCCAGCTCGCCAGCGAGCTGGGCCTCGATCTCGACGAGATAGCTCAGACGAACCTCGACAAGCTGCTCTCGCGTCAGCAGCGGGGCGTCCTGTTGGGCGACGGTGACGACCGCTGACGTTCGCGCCGGTCTACGAGGCCACGGCGAAGCGGGCGAAACGCTCCGCCAAACGCGCGGGCACAAGCGCCCGTACCCTGACCCCCTCAGGCGTGTCCTGGCGCGCGATCTCGCCCGCCACCTCGTGCAGCTCCGCCAGGCTGCCGCCGTTGGCATAGGGCACGAGCAGCTCCACCGAGCGCAGCGTGTGCGCCAGCTCGCGCTCGATCCTCTCCCCCAGCTCCTCCAGGCCGCAGCCCGTCTCGCCGCTAACGAGCACGGCCTCGGGGTGATTCGTGCGCAGCTCCTCGCGCTCGTCCCTCTCCAGCAGATCGACCTTGTTCAGCACCAGCACCCGCGGGCTCTCCTCCGCCCCTATCTCCTCGAGCGTCTCCTCCACCGAACGCCGCATCGCCTCCCGCTCCGCCTCCGGCGCGCCCGCGTCGATCACGTGCGCGAGCAGCTCCGCGCGCCTGGTCTCCTCCAGCGTCGCCCCGAACGCGTCCACGAGCTGATGGGGCAGCTTGCGGATGAACCCCACCGTGTCGCTCAGCAGATACCTCCTGCCGCTCAGTCTCCACGTCCGCACCGTCGGGTCCAGCGTGTTGAACAGCCGGTCGCGCACGCTCACCTCCGCGCCCGTCAACGCGTTCAGCAGCGTCGACTTGCCCGCGTTCGTATACCCCACCAGCGCCACCGTCGGCAGCGCCGCGCGCTCGCGCTCTGAGCGCATCACCGCGCGGGTTCCCTTGACCTGCTCCAGGCGCCGGCGCAGCGCCGATATCCGGTCGCGCGCCAGGCGCCGGTCGGTCTCGATCTGGCTCTCCCCCGGCCCCCTCGTGCCGATCCCGCCGCCGAGCCGCTCCAGGTGGCTCCACAGCCCGCGCATCCGCGCGAGGTTGTACTCCAGCTGGGCCAGCTCGACCTGCAGCTTTCCCTCGGCGCTGGCCGCGTGGTCGGCGAATATGTCCAGGATGATCGCCGTCCGGTCGATCACCGGTAGGCCCAGCGCCTCTTCCAGGTTGCGCTCCTGACGCGGACTCAGCTCGTCGTCGCAGGCGACCACGTTCGCGTCGCACGCGTGTGCCTGCTCCTTGGCCTCCCGCACCTTGCCCGAGCCGAGATACGTATTCGGGTGGGGCTCTTCGCGGCGCTGCACCAGCTCGCCCACGACCGCCACTCCCGCGGTGCGCAGCAGCTCACCGAGCTCCTCCAGATCGTCGCCTTCGGGCAGGACGGCGATGCACAGGGCTCGCTGGCGTGCGCGCTGGGTCTGTTCCACTACCCACCAGTGTAGATCGCCGGGCCAGACGTTCCCAATGCTCCCGCTATGCCGACGGCTGCGGTAAGCGGCTTGGACCGCAACCGATGCAACGACCGGCTATGGCTTACCCATCATCCCTCCCCTCCGAGCGCACCTAGCCTGTTCACGGCCTCCACCAGTCTGTCGTCTTCTGTCGTCAGCGAGATCCGAAACCAGCCCTCCCCCGCCGGTCCGTATATCGCGCCCGGGGACAGCACCACGGCGGCGCGCTCCAGCACGTGCTCGCAGTACGCCTCCGAGCTTGCATGCCCCGCTGGGACCGGCGCCCACACGTAGATCGTGCTCCGTGGCGGCTTGACGTCCACGCCGATCCCTTTGAGCGCCTCGCACACCAGATCGCGACGGCGCACGTACAGCTCGCTCATCGCCGCCACCTCCGCGTCCGCGTCGGGCGAGAGCGCCGCCACCCCCGCCAGCTGCACCGCGTCGAACATGCCCGAGTCGATATTCGTCTTCAACCGCCAGTACGTCTCGATCGCCTCCGCGTTTCCCACCATCGCCGCACAGCGCCAGCCCGTCATGTTGTAGCCCTTCGACAGCGAGAACACCTCGACCCCCACGTCCTTCGCTCCCGGCGTCTGCAGGAACGACGGCGCCCTGTACCCGTCGTAGGAGATCTCCGAATAGGAGTTGTCGTGCACCACCAACACCTCGTACGCGCGCGCCCACTCGACCACGCGCTCGAAGAATCCCTCGGGCACGATCGCCCCCGTCGGGTTGTTCGGGTAGTTCAGGAACATCAGCTTCGCCTTCTTGGCGATCTCATCCTCGATCACGCCCAGGTCCGGCACGAACCCCAGCTCCGGCCGCAGTGCCATCAGCACCGGCTCGGCGCCCGCCAGCCACGGCCCGCCCGTATACACCGGATATCCCGGGTCGGCCGCCAGCGCATAGTCGCCCGCGTCCAGGAACGCCAGGTTCAAGTTGAAGATCGCCTCCTTCGCCCCCAGTGCCGGGACGATCTCGCTCTCCGGGTCGAGCTTCACATCAAAGCGTCGCTCATAGAAGTCCCGTACCGCACCCCTGAACTCCTCACGACCGCGATTGCTCGGATATTTGTGCGTACCCGGCTCGCTCACCGCCTCCTGCATCGCCTCCACCACCAGCGGCGGCGTCGGCCGGTCGGGATCGCCGATCCCCAGGCTGATCACATCCACGCCTTCCCCACGCTTGCGCGCGATCTTCGCCTCCAACTGCGCAAACGCGTACGGCGGAATCCGCTCCAGTCGCTTACTCGGTCTCATCCAGCTCCCTTATGAAGTCCTCACTCAGCGTTCCCGCGAACACCGGTCGCGCCCAGCCTGTCAAGTTCACCTGCAACCCCTCGCCGATATCGACCCCCAGCTCGCCGCCGTCGAGTCGCACTGTCACCTGAGATGGATTGTCCGACAGACGGTAGGCGATAGCCGCGCCCGTGGCTCCCGTTCCAGACGACAGAGTCTCTCCGACTCCCCGCTCGAAAATACGCGCGCGAATCGCCGCACGGCCATCCTCGTTCGCCGGGACCTCCGTGTACCACGACACGTTCGTGCGATTCGGAAACATCTCATGCCCTTCGATCGCAGGCCCGATCGCCTGCAGGTCAAGAGCTTCGAGCGCCGTCAAATCCTCCACCCGGATCGCGCACTGCGGGTTTCCGATCGAGACGTGCCGAAATGCCCACTCGCGTCCATCCGCCACCAGTCGGCCACGCCCGTCCTCTGCACCGCCGGGGAAATCCTTCGAGGTCAGTCTCGCCCTGCCCATGTCCACCCTGCACGTATCCATCCCCGTGATCCTCGGCCTGATCTCGCCCGCCGCCGTCCCGATCGCGAACTCGTCCCGGTCGGTCCACCCGCGCCTGCGCAGATACAGGATCGCCTCGCGCGCACCGTTGCCCGACAGCTCCGCCTCCGAGCCATCCGGGTTGAATATCCGCAAGTCCGCCACGCGCTCGGGGTTCTTCGAGCGCGCGAGCAGCAGGACTCCGTCGGCGCCCACGCCGACATGACTCGCGCACAGCAGGCGCATACGAGCAGGCGTCGGCGCGAACGGCAGCTCGCCGTCCTCCACGATCAGATAGTCGTTGCCCAGTGCCTGCCACTTCTCGAATCTCATCCGGCATGTCTCCGTCTGTTCGTTCGCTGCCTGAGTCTATTTCGCCTCCGACGCCACAGGCCGCCGGGGAGCCAGGGCCGGCGGCGATCGTCACGGCAGGCTTCGATCCAGCTCGTCCGCGATCTCCCCAGCCACGTCATCCGGGTCGCGCCCGGTCACGTCGATCACGCGCACACCCGCCAACTTGCGCATCCACGACAGCTGGCGCTTGGCGTAGTTGCGCGTGTGCCGCTTCATCGCCTCCACGTCCCCCGCCAGCAGCTCCTCGAACCCGAGCGCCTTGCGCGCCGTCTCAGACGCCCCCGCCGCGTCGGCGCGCTGAACCTCCTCGCGCACGCCCGCGTCGAGCATCGCCTGCACGCGGGCGTCGATCCGTGCGTACAGCGCCTCGCGCTCCATCGTCAGCCCGACCAGCAGCGTCGGGCGGCGCACGTCCTCGCTCCACAGCTGGGACTCCCCAGTGGGTGCTTGCAGCTCACCCGCATCGGCCAGCTCCAGCGCGCGCATCACGCGCTGTCGGTCGTTCGGATTCAGTCCCCGCGCTACCTCCGGCGCGCGCTCGGCGAGGATCGTGTGCAACGCCGGCGCCCCTCTGCTTTCGAGCTCCGCCCGCCACCGTTCTCGCGCGCCGTCCGCCGGAGGCGGCTTCATGTCCAGCTCCGTCAGCGCGGCGCGCAGATACAGCCCCGTGCCCCCCACCACGATCGGACGCTCGCCCCGCGCGAGCAGTCCGTCGATCTCCGCATGCGCCAGCTGCGCGTATTGGCCGGCGCTGAACGTCTCTCCGGCCCCCAGGAACGACACCAGCCGGTGCTCCAGCTCCGCCCGCTCGCTCGCGCTCGCGACACCCGTGAGCCTCTCCATCCCCTCATAGACCTGCAGCGCGTCCGCCGACACCGCGACCGGATGCTCCCCGCGCGCGCGCAGCCGCCGCGCCAGCGCGAGCGCGACCGCGGTCTTGCCCACGCCCGTGGGGCCGAACAGCGCGATGACGCTGCCGCCGCCTGCCTGGGGGGAGGATGGGCGCAGATCGTTCACTTGCCCAGTATCGCCTCGCCATGCGACACGCGCCCGGCGCCGTGTTGCCGTACGCTCTGCCGGCGCATGCAGATCTCCGGCTCCACGATCCTGCTCACCGGCGCCACCGGCGGCCTCGGACAGGCGATCGCACGCGCCCTGCACGACCGCGGCGGCGAGCTGATCCTGACCGGGCGCCGGCTCGAGGTGCTGGAGCCTCTCACCGCCGAGCTGGACGGGTCCCGTGCGCTCGCGGTCGATCTGAGCCTGCCGGCCGAGGTCGATCGCCTCGTAGCCGAGGCCGGCGAGGTAGACATCCTGGTTGCCAACGCGGCGCTGCCGGCCGCGGGGCGGCTGGAGTCCTTCACGATGGAGGAGATCGACCGCGCGCTGAACGTCAACCTGCGCGCGCCGATCGCGCTCGCGCTCGCGCTCGCGCCGGCGATGGTCGAGCGCAGCGCCGGTCACATGCTGTTCATGTCCTCCCTCGCCGGCAAGTCCGCCACGCCCGGCACGGGCATCTACAACGCGACCAAGTTCGGCCTGCGCGGCTTCGCCTCCGCCCTCCGTGCGGACCTGCACGACAGCGGCGTCGGCGTCTCCGCGGTCTTTCCCGGCTTCATCCGCGACGCCGGCATGTTCGCGGAGGCGGAGGTCAAGCTGCCGTCCGGTGTCGGCACCTCCAGTCCCGAGGACGTCGCCCGCGCCGTGCTCAGCGCGATCGAGCGCAACCGCGCCGAGGTCGACGTCGCCCCGTTGACGATGCGCGCCGGCGCGACCTTCGCGGGGATCGCCCCCGAGCTGGCCTCGCGGGTCGCCCGCCGGTTGGGCTCGGAGGGTATCGCCAGGGATATGGAGCAGGGTCAGCGCTCCAAGCGCTGACTTCTTCCCCGCCCAGCCCCCTTACGAACCTCCTACACACATCTGTGCCGAGCCTTACCCGCGCCTACAGGCGCGCTTAGCGCCCGGGTGGACGATGGCTCGCACAAGCAGTCCTCTCGTCCCACCACCAGGAGGTTCGACCCGATGCACGTCTCGAAACTACTCGGCGCCACGATGGTCGCCGGCGCGCTCGCGACCGGGGGCGCCGCCGCCGGCATCGCCGGCGCAGCAGCCGCTCCCAGCCCCAGCACGGGCGCGACCGGCCCCGCCGGCGCGACGTCCACGCCAACCACGACCACCCCGGCTCCTCCATCCCATCAGGGGCAGGGTCGGTCGGACAGCCAGTCCAAACCGGGCTCGACCGGCAAACGACCGTGCCCGAACATGGGCTCGGGTTCCGGCTCGGGCTCGGGCAGCACCGGACCCTCCGGGCCCAACTCGGGCGCGAGCGGCCCTCCGGGTCCGCCACCGGGCGCGACCTACCAGTAGCGCCTGACCGGGCCGCATCGGCGCGGGCGCGGGCGATTCCGCACCCGCGCCGGCCCGTCGTCAAAGCCGGGTTCGCGGGCCGCGGTCCTGCCATTCATTCAGCCGGCGAGGCGGGCGAGCAATGACTCCTCGCCTGACAGCGTCTGGCTCGTGGCTGAATCTATGCGGACCCGGGTCAGCTCGCCCGGCTGCGCCAGCCCCGCGAAGTTCACGACCTTGTTGTGACGGGTACGGCCGCGCAGCCGCTCGGGGTCGGTGCGCGACGGCCCTTCGACGAGCACCTCCAGCGTGCGTCCCACGAACCTCTGCGCGCGCTCGTACGCCCTGTGCTTGACGGCCTCCACGAGCCTGCCCATGCGCTCGACCTTCACGGAGTGGGGCACGATCCCCTCTGTCATCCCCGCGGCCTCGGTGCCGCGGCGCGCGGAGAACACGAACGTAAACGCCCCGTCGTATCTGACTTTCTCGACCACATCGAGCGTCTGCGCGAAGTCCTCCTCGGTCTCGCCCGGAAAGCCCACGATAATGTCCGTCGTAAGTGACGCGTCCGGGACGTGCTCGCGGAGCATCGCGACCCGATCGAGGTAGCGCTCGCGGTCATACGTGCGTCGCATCGCCTTCAAGATCCGGCTGGAGCCGGACTGCAGCGGCAGATGGATGTGCTCGCAAACGCTCGGCAGCTCTGCGTGCGCGCGGATCACGTCCTCACGCATGTCCTTCGGGTGAGGGCTCGTATAGCGGATGCGCTCGATCCCCTCGATCGCGTCGATCTCCCCGAGCAGCCGCGCGAACGTCGCGCGCTCCGGTCTAAGGTCGCGCCCGTAGGAGTTTACGTTCTGCCCGAGCAGCGTCACCTCGCGCACGCCCTCACTCGCCATCGTCCGCGCCTCCGCGAGGAGCTCCCGCAGCGGGCGTGAGACCTCCCGCCCGCGCGTGGAGGGCACGATGCAGTACGAGCACGCGCAATTGCACCCGACGCTGATCTGCAGCCAGCCCTGGAACGCGCGAGCCCGGCGCGCGGGCAGATGGCCGGTGAACCCCTCGAACTCGAAATACCCCTGCGCGCTCAGCGAGTCGCTGGTCAGGAACTCGGCGAGCTTGTGCACCTGCCCCGGGCCGAACGCCACGTCCACGAACGGAAACCGCTCGAACACCTCCTCCTTCACCGATTGCGCCCAGCACCCGCCGACGCCGACCACGCGCTCGGGCTGTTCGCTCTTCAGGCGTTTAGCCTCGCCGAGATGCGCGATGAATCGACTGTCCGCCGTCTCGCGGATCGAGCACGTGTTAAACAGGATCAGGTCCGCCTCGCCGCGCTCCGGCGCCTCTGAATATCCAAGCGACTCGAGCATCCCCTTCATCCGCTCCGAGTCGTGCTCGTTCATCTGGCAGCCAAAGGTTGTCAGGTGGAAGGTCTTCACGTCTCCGAAGGGTAGCCGTACCGCCCTAGCGCGGCGACCGCAAAGCGTCCGGTCGCGAGATGGCCCGTGGACAGGCTGGTCGATGGACACGCTGATAGAGCCCTCCTGGGGTCCGGTACACTGGGGTCATGGCAGCTCTTTCCTGGCCTGAGTTGCGCGAGGAGGATCAGTGGCTAACTGCTGCCATGGAGCGGCGGTTGCGCAACAGCAAACGGACTCCCGAACAGCTGCGGGCGCGGGCGAGGGAGCTGTATGCCGCGGCGGAGCAGACAGACATCAAAGGGATCCGCGACGCCGCGCTGGCACTTGCCGCGCACTACGAGCAAGCAGCCGCGGACCGTCTGGTGGCCTGAGGGCCGTCAAGCTCTGCTCGCACGCCCGAGGCGCTCAGCCAACTCGGCCACGATCGCTTCCTGACGGGCACGAAGCGTTGCAAGCTCAGGCTCTACCTCCGCCCAACGAGATCCGATCAGCTCAGCGGTCTGCTCGGCCCGCGGGGGATCGAGCAGCTCCTGTTCGGCCCATTCGCGGCCCAAATCGCGCAACTCACGAGCTATCCTGGGCATCTCTTGCAGGACTACCGCCGCGGAATCGGCAACCAGCTTGCGCGTATGGACATCGTCCGCGTGCAGTTCGGCCAGCTCCCAATGCAGATCATCGGCATACTCGTGCGCAATCGTCGCCGCGCCAAAGTAACCATCGAGTTCCGCCAGCGGTGCAGGACGATCAGCCATGACGACCCGGCAGTTTGGCAGGCCGACAGCCCCCGTATGCCTGTCCTGACTCTGCATTTACGGAACTACGTCGTCAGGTGATATCGCTTCATCTCACCCGACAGGTTAACTCGCGCGAGCGATCCAGGCCGCTCTATGTGCTCACGAACCTCCGACGCTCAGGCGGCAACCACCGCCGGCGGCTCCGCCTCGACTGCAACCGGACCGACGCCCTTGTCTCTGTCAATCGGCGTCACGTGCTCGCGACCGATGCCGAGCGCCGCGTAGATCTTCTGCTCGATCTCCTTCGCCACCGCCGGATTGGCATCGAGATGAGCCTTGGCGGCGGCGCGACCCTGGCCGAGACGATCCTCGCCGTAGGAGATGAACGAGCCGGACTTCGACACGATGTTGTGCTCGATCCCGAGGTCGAGCAGGCAGCCGGAGGTCGAGATGCCCTTGCCGAACTCGATATCGAACTCGGCCTGCCTGAACGGCGCGGCGCACTTGTTCTTGACGACCTTCACGCGCACGCGGTTGCCGACCGCCTCGGTGCCATCCTTGAGCGTCTCGATGCGCCTGATGTCCAGGCGCTGGGAGGCGTAGAACTTCAGCGCGCGCCCGCCCGGCTGGGTCTCGGGCGAGCCGAACATGACACCCACCTTTTCGCGGATCTGGTTGGTGAGGATGCACAGCGTCTGCGTGCGGTTGAGGTTGCCAGCGAGCTTGCGCATCGCCTTGGACATCATCCGCGCCTGCTCGCCGACGCTCATGTCGTCCATCTGACCCTCGAGCTCCTTGCGCGGGGTGAGCGCGGCGACCGAGTCGATCGCGACCACGTCGACCGCACCGGAGCGCACGAGCATGTCGGCGATCTCCAACCCCTGCTCGCCATAGTCGGGCTGGGAGACGAGCAACTCGTCGATGTCCACGCCGATCTCCTGTGCGTACAGCGGGTCCATCGCGTGCTCGGCGTCGATGAACGCGCACACCCCGCCGAGCTTCTGCGCCTCCGCTAGCACGTGGTAAATCAGCGTCGTCTTGCCCGAGGACTCCGGGCCAAAGACCTCGACGATGCGCCCCTTGGGGACCCCCCCGACGCCGAGCGCCAGATCGAGCGACAGTGCTCCCGTGGGGATCGCGTCGACGCGCACCTGCGCGCCCTCGTCGCCCATGCGCATGACCGTGCCCTTGCCGAACTCGCGCTCGATCTGCGTGAGCGCGCCCTTCAGGGCGGCGTCGCGCGCCTTTGCGGCCTTCTCCTCTTCGTTCACGGGCATGGTCTTGCTCCTCGGTCGAGATGGAACTGACAAGCTACGGAACGCTTCGGACGGAACGTCTGTTCGCCTCTCGCCTCCGATCCGTTCGTCCATATGTCGGCACTGCGCTCGTGCACGGCGTGCCCTTGGACGATCGGATACCGCCATCACAGTCGTTCCCTCCACCGCCCGCGACGACGATGCTCTCGCCCGCTCAGGAGCCCACCACGATGACCCGTCCGCCCCGCACCACATACCTCTCCGGCGTCTCCACACGACTCTTCGCGTCGTGCGCACCGGTGCTCGTGACGGCGGCGCTCACGTTTGCGTGCTTCCTCCCCTCGCAGGCCGGCGCCCAGACGCGCGGCCTCAGCGCCCGCACGCCCAGCCCAGGCGCGCGCGCACGCAGGGTTCGCGTTCACACCCACGGCGCCGGCGCTCAGGCACACAAGGCCGCCTGCTCCACCACACGCGTCAAGCACGGCTCCCACGCCTGCTCGTCCGCCAAAGGCCACAAGCACAAGGCGAAGGCCGAAGCCCACCACAAACACGCGGCCGGCGCTCGCCATGCCCTCTCTCGGAGCAAGGCCTCCATTCCGGCCCCGGCACCTGGAGGATCCTCCGCGGCGACCTGCTCCGACGGCGTTAACGCGACCCTCGACGAAGAAGGGACCTTCGCCTGCGCGGGCGGCGCCGAACCCGGCTGTCGAGAAGGCTTTGCCCCCGTCGTCTCAGGCGACGGCTCAACGCTCGTCTGCGAACCCGAAGCAAGCGAAGGCGGCGAAGAGGAAGGCTGAACGCCGCGTCGCCGCCGTCGTGCGCCCATTACGGCGCGAGCATACGTGTCATCAGCGCCTCATACGACGCGCCCGCGGGCGACAGCCACGAGCGGTACAGGACGATCGACGCGGGAGTGAACGACAGCGCCGGCGTGGGAGGCAGCGCACGCGCGCCGGCCGGCCCACGGGGACCCTCTCGCATGCGGGCCAAGGTCACATGCGCGCGGAATCGTCTGCGCCCCTCCTCATACCCACACGCCCGCGCGAGCGCTCGCACCAGGGCGTCGTGCAGAGCCTCCAGCCCGCCGTCGGCATCGTCGCGCAGCTCGACCGCGAGCGCGCGCGGACGGCGCGGTGGCAGCCACAGCGGCGCGCCGACCGCCAGCTCGCCAACCCCTCTGACGCACTCCTCCAACGCCTCGCCGACCGCCGCGATCTCCTGCACCGGCCGGTTGCCGAGAAAGCAGAGCGTCACATGCAGCAGCTCGGGGTCCAGCACGCGCACGGAGTGGGTCTTGCCACCGGACGTCCCCAGGCCGCGCACCGCGCTCCTTGCCCACGCGGCCAACTGCTCGCACACCTGCGCCGGCGGGTCCACCGCTACAAACAGGCGGGCGGTCGAGGCGTCGGTCATCTCAGCGTCAGCCGTCAACCTCGCCCAGCAGTAGCCGTCTGACCATATGCAGGGACACCGTGCATGCGCGGTCTCTGACGTCCGCGCGCCCACCGGGCAGGTTCACCGAGCGCGTTACCGAAGTGCCCTCGGGCCCGGCGACGCTGAGCCACACAGACCCGACGGGCTTGCGCTCGGTCCCACCGCCCGGACCGGCCACGCCCGTGACCCCGACGCCCACGTCGGCGTCCATCCGCCCGCGGGCGCCCTCGGCCAGCGCCCGCGCGACCTGTTCGGACACGGCTCCGTGCTCTTCGATCAACTCCCGATCGACGCCCGCCAGCACGACCTTGGCCTCGTTCGCATACACCACAATCCCGCCCTTCACGTATTCCGACGCGCCTGCTGGGCCGGTGAGGCGAGCCGTCAGCTCTCCTCCCGTGCAGGACTCGGCCACCGCAATCGACCAGCTCTGCTCGCGCAGCATGCCCGCCACCTGCTCGTCCACCGTGTCGCCATCGGTTGAGAAAAGCGTGTCTGCATGCCGCTCCCCAACGAGTCGCTCGAATTCCTCATATGCACCCGCGGCGTCGGGCTCATAACGTGTCACGACCTCGATCTCCCCGCGTTTCAGGCACGTCGTGACCTCCAGCTTCCCAAGCTCGATCCCCTCCCGCTCGGCCTGGCGCAGCGTCTCGGCGATCTCCGACTCGGGGATGCCGAACAGTCGCAGCGTCCGCTGCTCATACACCGTCGCGCCCGCGATCGCCTCGCGCAGCGCGTCCGTCTGGATCGCCGCGCTCCACATCGGCCGCAGCTCGCGCGGGGGGCCGGGCAGCACGACCACCGTCGGACCGCTTCCCGGCACGCTTGGCGGGACCACCAGCCCGGGTGCGGTCCCGACCGGCTCCAGGACCGTCGCGCCCTCCGGCACCATCGCCTGCTTGCGGGTGCCCACCCGGATCGCCTCAGGATCGAGGTTCGGCCGGCGCTTCAGCAGCGGTGAGACGATCGCTTCGATGCGATCCGCCAGCGCCTCGTCCAAAGCCATAGCGCGACCATGGAACCCCGCCACGATCTCGGCCGTGAGATCGTCCGCGGTCGGCCCCAGCCCGCCGCTCGTCAGCACCAGGTCGACCCCCTGCTCGGCCATGAACCGCAGGGCCTGCCCCATGTCCTGTGGCCGGTCCCCCACGATCGTCACATACGCGAGATCCACCCCCAGCTCGCGCAGCCGCTCGGCCAGCCACGGCCCGTTGCGATCGCGCACGCGGCCTTCCAGCACCTCGGTGCCCGTGACCACGATGCCCGCACGAGCGCTCATGTGCAGGTGGGCAGGTGTCCGGGCGTGAGCGGTCGGCGGCCGGCCTTGGTGATCGTGTATCCGATCGCACCGCTGCTCGCAGGCACCGCTCGTGGCGTGCCGTCGATCGTCAGCGCGACCGCGTTGTTGCCGAGCGTCAGCTCGAAGCGTCTGGCATGGAATGTGGGGGTCCGCGAGCCCGCTTCCAGCGTCTGTCCCGCCACCAGCTTCCTGCCGCCTTCGCCGAGCAGGCACACATACACGGTTCCCGTCGCGCGCAGCGACAGCGAGACCGTCGCCGTTGCGTTCGCCGAGGTCTCGCCCGCATGGCGGGCCGGTCCCCTGCGCACCGCCCCGTGCTTCGCGGTCGTATCCGTTCGCGCGCTCGTGCCGGGAGTCGATCCGCCTTTCCCACCACCCGACAGCAGCCCGACGATCAGCAGCACGATCACGACGCAGACGATCCCCACGAGCGCCATATATCCGCGCGACGGGCCTCGACCGCCCGGAGCGCTCGGCCCACGGGGCACGCGCACCCTCCGCGGAGCCGGCACGATCGGCTCCGGCGGCTCGCTCGGGCGCTCGTAGTTCAGCCGGTATTCCTCCACCAGCGCCTTCCCGTCCAATCCCAGCGCGGTTGCGTACGTGCGCAGGAAGCTCTTCACGAACGTGGGACCCGGCAGCAGGTCCCACTCCTCGTTCTCCAGCGCCCGCAGGTACTTCGCCCGAATCTTCGTCTGCGCCTCGATCTCGGACACGTCGATCCGCTCGCGCATCCGCGCCTCGCGCAGCGTTGCACCGATCTCGGGCATGTCCGGTCGTAGGCTAGTCGCTTGCGATCACGGTCGGCTCACCCAGCGCGGCCAGCACTCGCGGCAGGTCGGCCTCGCTGACGAGCACCTGGCGGGGCTTCGATCCCTCGTACCCGGAGATCACGCCGCGGCGCTCGAGCATGTCGATCAGCCTGCCGGCGCGCGTGTATCCCAACCGCAGCCGGCGCTGCAGCATCGACGTCGAGGCCGTGCCCATCTCCGCCACGAGCACGATCGCCTCCCTCAGCAGCGGGTCCTCGTCGGGGTCGAACTCGTCCGCTCCGCCCTCGGGCTCGGAGGGCTCGACCTCCTGGAGCAGCTCTTCGCGCAGCTCCGGCTCGCCCTGCTTGCGCCACAGCTCCGTCAGCTTCGCGATCTGCGCCTCGTCGATGTACGCGCCCTGGATCCGTTGCAGCCGCGAGCTGCCGACCGGGCTGAACAGCATGTCGCCCTGCCCCAGCAGCGACTCCGCGCCGTTCTGGTCGAGGATCACGCGCGAGTCGGTCTGCGAGGAGACCGCGAAGGCGATGCGCGAGGGGACGTTCGCCTTGATCATCCCCGTGATCACGTCCACGCGCGGGCTCTGCGTCGCCAGCACGAGGTGGATGCCGACGGCCCGCGCCTTCTGCGCGAGGCGGATGATCGAGTCCTCCACGTCGGCGGGCGCGACCATCATCAGGTCCGCGAGCTCGTCGATCACGCACAGGATGTAGGGCAGCGGCGCTTCCTCGCGCTTGGTGCGCGCCTTGTTGAGCTCCACCAGGCTGCGCGTGCGCGCCAGCGACATGATGCCGTAGCGCTGCTCCATCTCCTTGACCAGGTTCTGCAACGCGTTGGCCGCCATCCGCGGGCTCGTGATCACGGGCGTCAGCAGGTGCGGGATCGACTCGTAGTGGTTGAGCTCGACCTGCTTGGGATCGACCAGCACCAGGCGCAGCTCGTGCGGGCTGGCGCGCAGCAGCACGCTTGAGAGCATCGCGTTGATCGCCCCCGACTTGCCGGCGCCCGTCGTCCCCGCGACGAGCAGGTGCGGCATCTTCGCGAGGTCCGCGCCGATCGCTTTGCCCGCCACGTCCTTGCCGAGCCACACCGTCAGCGGCGACCAGTCCTTCGGCGGCTGCTGGAAGACGTCACCGAGCCTCACGATCTTGCGCCGCGCGTTCGGCACCTCCACGCCCACCGCCTGCTTGCCCGGGATCGGCGCGAGGATGCGGATGTCGGTCGCCGCCAGCGCATAGGCGAGATCGTCCTTCAGCTGCGCGACCTTCGCGACCTTCGTGCCCGGCGCCAGTCGCAGCTCATAGCGGGTGATATGCGGACCGGCGACGGTGCCGATCACCTTCGCCTGCACGCCAAAGTGGCCGAGCGCCTCGACCAGGCTCGTCGCGGTGCGCTCCTGCCCGGCCGTGTCGGGCCGGGACTGCTCGCCCGTGGAGCGCGTCAGCAGCCTGCCCGCGTCGGGCATCTCCCACACGAACTCCGGGTCCTCGGTCACGCTGTCGCGGTAACGCCCCTGCGGGGTCAGCGCGGCCGGATCGGCGTCGGCGTGGGCTACACCGGGGATTGTCTCCTCCTCGGAATCCTCGCCCCCATCGCCCTCGGGTCCCCTGCTCGCGCGGGCGGCGCCCGAGGCCGCCACGATCTCCTGCTCTGCGTCCGGCGGCGCCCCGCCGGCATAGTCCTCGTCGGAGACCACGCCGTCGCGCGAGGGCGCCTCGACGTGGGTGGCCCTGACGATCAGCTCCTCGGGGGCCGGATCGGGAGGGCTCATCTCCAGCGGGTCATAGCCGGCGGCGGGGGGTGTAAGGGGGAAGCCCTCTCCTACCCCACCCGTCGCCCCGTCGCCACCGGCTATGACCCGTTGCGCGCGCATCCACGCCCGCAGCCGCTCGAACCCGATCTTCGTCGCGCCCGCCATCCGCCTCGCGGCGGAGCGCAGCACGCCCGCGGGGGAGGCGCCGGTCAGCAACGTTACTCCGACAAACAGCAACACGGCGATCAGCAGGTCGACGCCCACGCTCTGCACGAGCCTGTGCGTGACCTGGTAGAGCGCCTCGCCGAGCACGCCGCCGTGCGCCTGCACGAACACGCCCGACCACGACGATTCGCCCGTGTTCGGGCTCGCGCTCGAGCTCACCCCGAGCGTTCCCGCGGCGAGCGCCATCGTCACGGCCGCCGCCAGGCACGTCGCGCCCGTCCTGAGCGGTCGCATCTGCGGCCACGCCGGGCGCGCCAGCAGCGCCCCGCCGCCGGCGACGAGCGCGATCGGCGCGAACACCTTGGCTTCGCCCACGCACCAGCCGAGCGCTTGCGCCAGCCCCTGCCCCACGCGACCGCCGTTCCAGCCGCCATACAGGACGAAGCCCATGAACACGCCCACGGCGATCGTCGCGAACCCGAGCATGTCGATCTGGCGCTGATCGAGCTCCGCCAGCGGCGCCGGCCACAGCCGTGCCAGCGCGTCGCGCGAGGCGAGCCCCGTAGCGCTTCGCCGCCTGCGGCGGCGTGAGTGCGCGCGCGTACGCGCGCGCACACGGGCGGGTTTTTTCGAAGTCGTCCTTCGCGTCGCCGTCGAGCGCTTTCTGGTCGTACTCATCCCGCGCAACTTCGACGCCGGCGCTCGCGGTCCTCCACCGGCCGAGCGTCGCGCACCGGATCGCCCGCCGTGACGGGCGGGCCGGCGTCTGCTGGCCGATCCCGGACGATCGGTAACGACCCGACCCCTCGACCACCATCTATTCTGGCGAGAGTCCTTACCATCGCTTTAGCGCGTCCCGCTAGATAAAGAGCCTGCTCATGAACGACTTTGCCCGCGCCCCCAGAGTCCTCGTCGTCGAGGACGACGAGGACATCGCCCAGGCCCTGCAGCGCTCGCTGCGGATGGAGGGCTATGAGGTGCGCGCCGCGCCGGACGGGCCCGCCGCGCTCGAGCACGGGCGTGCGTTCGCCCCCGACCTCGTGATCCTCGATCTCGGCCTGCCCGGCCTCGACGGCCTGGAGGTCGCGCGCAGCCTGCGCGCGGAGGATGACGTGCCGATCCTGATCCTGACCGCCCGTGACGCGCTGGAGTCGCGCGTGGAGGGATTGGACGCCGGCGCCGACGACTATCTCGTCAAGCCGTTCGAGCGCCAGGAGCTGCTCGCGCGCATGCGCGCGCTGCTGCGCCGCCGCCCGCCGCGCGGCTCCGCGCCGCTGCGCGTCGCGGATCTGTCGTTGAACGCCGACACGCACGAGGTCATCCGCAACGAGCGCTCGATCGACCTCACCCAGCGCGAGTTCGAGCTGCTCGAGTACCTGATGCGCAACGAGCGCATCGTCATCTCCCGCCAGCGCCTGCTCGACGAGGTATGGGGCTATGACCCCTTCTCCACGACGAACACGATCGAGGTGTTCGTCTCGAACCTGCGCCGCAAGCTGGAGGCCGAGGGCGAGCCTCGCCTTCTGCACACGATCCGGGGAGCCGGATACGTCCTCCGCGCGTGAGAGCCCAGACCCCGAGCCCCCGCGTGTCGGCTCCGCCGCGAATGCCGTCGACGGTCCAGGCGCCGACGATGGTCCCAACGCGGCCGGCAACCCGGGTGACGCCCAGGGGTCAAGCGCCCCCCGGCGCGTCTTCAAGAATCTGACAGCTGCGTTCGACCGCCTGCCGATCCGCACGCGGCTGGCCGGCGTCTCCGCGCTGCTGACGTTCACGATCCTCTGCGCGTTCGCCGTCGCGATCGGCTCGCTGACGGTAAGACGCATCCGCTCGGACTTCAACCGCGAGGTCGAAACGACCGCTCAGCAGCTGCCCAAGCAGCTGAGCATCAGGGTCAACCCAGCGACGTACAAGATCGAATCGATCGTGCCGCCGCTTGAGGATCTCGTCACGCCGCCGCACAGCGCCGTGATCCGCGTGCTCACCCTCGGTGGCGTCACCGTCGAACAGGCGCCGTCGAGCGCCCCGAACCTCGGCGCCCCCTCCGAGGATCCACACACCGTCGCGGGCTATCGCGTCGTCAGCCTGCCCGCGACGATCGGCATCGCCGGCAGCGGCGAGCCGATCGGCCGGGTCGTCATCGAGTACGGGCGCTCGGTCGCCGACACCAACGCGACGATCGCCCGGGTCGAGCTGTTCCTGCTGCTCGGCGTGTTCGCGGGCGCCGCGTTCGCGCTGCTCGCCGGGGTCGCGATCGCCCGCCGCGCGATGGCGCCGATCGCCGAGCTGACCGCCACCGCGGAGCAGATCGCGCGCACCCGCGACCCCTCCCGCACGGTCCCGCAGCCGCAGGCCGACGACGAGGTCGGGGAGCTGGCGCGCACGTTGGAGGGCATGCTGCGCGAGCTCGATGCCGCGCGCGGGGAGACCGAGGCGATGCTCGCCCGTCAGCGACGGTTCGTCGCCGACGCCTCGCACGAGCTGCGCACCCCGCTGACGAGCGTGCTCGCCAACCTCGAGCTGCTGGCCGAATCGCTGCACGGGGATCAGGGCGACGCGGCCCGCTCGGCTTTGCGTTCCTCCCGGCGCATGCGCCGCCTGGTGGCGGACCTGCTGCTGCTCGCTCGCACCGACGTAGGGCGGGTGGTCGCACACGAGCCGTGCGATCTCGCTCGGATCGTCGTGGAGGCTGCGGGCGAGCTCGGTCCCGTCAGCGACACCCATGACATCGAGCTGGATGTCCAGCCCGCGCCCGTGGAGGGCTCGCGCGACGAGCTGCACCGTCTGACGATCAACCTGCTCGAGAATGCCCTGCGCCACACGCCTCCCGGGAGCGAGATTCGGGTTTCCACGCGCATGACCGCAGGCGAGGGCACGGGGAGACGCCCGGCAGGGGCGGGGACGGCGCCCAGCGCTGTCGCGGGCGCCCAGGCCGAGCTCGTTGTCGAGGACAACGGCCCGGGTGTGTCGCCGGAGCTGGCGCCCACTCTGTTCGAGCGCTTCGTCCGCGGGGCCGGCGATCGCGGCGGGTCCTTCGGCCTCGGCCTGGCGATCGTGCGCGCAGTCACCGAGTCGCACGGTGGCTCGGTCAGGCTGGAGGAGCGGGATCCTCACGGCGCGCGGTTTGTGGTCGATCTGCCTGCCGCTGTGCAGAGCGCCGCGCCGGCGCCGCGCCCAGCGACGCCGTCGGCCTCCGCAGGCCGCCGGTGAGCGCTAAAATAACGATATGGACATCACCATGTCGGCTGCGGCGCTCGCGCGGGAGCTGGGGACGAGCTTGCCGCGCGTGGTGCGTTCGATCGAGCGCCTCGGGCTCGACGTCCGCCAGGACAACGGGCGCATGCGGCTCCAGCCGGCGGATGTCGCGCTGCTGCGCGAAGAGCTGGGGGTCTCCCCTCGCGTCCCCGGGCTGACACCCACCGAGGTCAAGGTCCTGGGCGCGCTGGCCCGCGCGCCGCTCGGTCTGAGCTCCGCGCGGACCGTCGCCGAGCGCGCCGGCGTCTCCCCGACGGCGGCGGGTCGCGCGCTTGCGTTGCTGCGCGCACACAGACTCCTCACGGTCGAGCGGCGTACGCTTCCGGCTGGGCGTGCCCGCTCGATCGACCTGATCCGGCTCGACTACGGATCGCCACACTGGCAGCGGCTCGCTCCCGCGATCGCGCGAGCGCGGCCTCCGGCGAGTCACCGAGGCGATCCCGATCGGAGTGTTCCCACAAGGCTCAGGCACCTGTTCTGGAACACCGCCTCCTCCCAGCTCGACACCCAGAGCGCCGGTGGCTATATCGCCCGGAGGCTGTTGAGCGTGGGCGATCCTGAGGGCCTCGCGTGGGGCGCCGCCAACCTCTCGGCCGCCGACTGGCGTCACGCCGCCCGCACCCGCGGCGTATCGCCCCAACGTCGCGCGCTCGCGTTGAGCTACGCCACCACCCGGAGTCGCGGTGACACTCCCGGCTGAGCTCACGCGGATACTGCCGCGCGAGACCGCCTGGGCGTGGGAGCGGATCGCTCCCATCCTCCCCGACAACTGCCGGCTGGCCGGAGGAACCGCGCTCGCCGTGCATCTGCACCACCGCCAGAGCCGCGATCTCGACTTCTTCTACAACGATCCCGGTCTGGACCTCGCCGCGCTCGAGCGGGAACTGTCAGCGCTAGGCTCATTCGCCGTGAGCGGCCGCGCGCCCGGAACCCTCAACGGCCTCCTGCGGGACGCCAAGCTGCAGTTCCTCGATGCTCACGATCAGATCGAGCTCGACAAGGCCCGTCCACACGCCGGGATCCTCGTATCCAGCCTCGCGGACGTGTTCGCGATGAAGGTCAAGGTCATCGGCGACCGGGGCGAGCTACGCGACTATTTCGACCTCATGCGAATCGAGGAGATCACCGGCCGTGGCATCGAGGAAGGCATCGGCCTCTACATGACCCGCTACCAGGTGGCGTCAGAGCACCCGAGCATCGTCCACATCGTCGAAGCCCTCGGCTACCTCAACGATGTGGACGAAGACGACATGATCCCCGAGAGCCGGGCCACGATCGCCGCTTACTGGAAGCGTCGCCAGCCCCAGGTCAGTCGCGGGCTGGCTCGCTTCCGGGGGTTGTAAAGACCTCGGAGCGTGGCCTCACACCGTACGAGCGTTTCGTGCGCGGCTCGTTCGGCCTGGGTCTCGCACGCCCCGCATGGACATCGCGCCCGGCGAGCTCGTCGGCGGCGTGTTCCGCCTGATCTCGATCCGCATCCTGCGCGGAGCCGGCAGTCTTCAAGGAACGCTCCCCGACCTACGGGCCAGGGCGAGCGCCTATGCCAGAACCAGGGGAACGCCTCGCTGGCGCAGACTGAAGGCCGGTCACGACGGAGCGCGCCTGCCGCGCTCGCCCTATGCCGAGCTGCCCACCACATCGCCGCCGGAGCCGTTGCCGCCGGGCCGGCGCCGGCTGTCGGCATCGGAGGTGTCGAGCAACCAGCGCGAGCGGATCCTGCGCGCCGGCTCGGCCGCGTTCGTGGGTAAAGGCTACGAGGCGAGTACGGTTGCGGACATCGTCGCCTCGGCGCGTCTGACCCGCGCGGTCTTCTATGAGCATTTTCACGGCAAGCAGGAGCTGTTCATGGAGATCCAGCAGGTCTGCTTCCATCAGCTGATGGCGATCAGCGCGCGCGCGTTCTTCAGCGCGCCGACCTGGACAGAGCGGGTGTGGGAAGGGATCCGTGCGGTCTCGGACCTGTTCGCCGGCAACCCCCAGTACGCGCACATCGGGGTGCTCGAGTCGCACGCCGCCGGCAGCGAGAGCCTGCGCCACGCCCACGACGCGATGATGGCGTTCACGGTGTTTCTCGAGGAAGGCTACCGTCAGCGCCCCGAGGCCGAGCGACTGCCCGCGCTGTGCTCGGAGGCGATCGCCGGCGTGCTGATCGAGACGGTGTATCTGGCGGCACGCCAAGGGCACCTGCAGCGGCTGCCCGAGCAAACACCGGGCGTTGTCTACCTCGCGCTGGCGCCGTTCCTCGGACCGGAGAGCGCCGGCGAGTTCGTCGCGGGCAAGCTGCGCGAAGCGTCAGCCACTACACCTCGACGACGACCGGCAGCACCATCGGCCGCCGCTTGAGTCGGTCGTAGACCAGCTGCGCGAGGTCGTCGTGCAGGATCTGCTGGAGCAGATCGACCTCGCGGATCTCCTCGTCCGCGGCCCGCGAGAGTGAGGCGTCGACGGTCGTGCGGATCTCCCCTACGAGCTGGTCGGCCTGGTCCATGAAGGGGACGCCGCGGAAGATCACCTCGGGGTCGGCGACCGAGCGCAACCCGTCCCGCCCGGCGACGGTTGCCACGACAATGAAGATGCCGTCCGCGGAGAGCATGCGCCGGTCGCGCAGGGCGACGTCGGCCATGTCCCCGATCTCGACGCCGTCGACGAAGATCATCCCGGACTGCTCGCGCGAGCCGAAACGGGCGCCGCGCGCGTCGATGTCCAAAGGCAGGCCGTTGTCTCCCTGGAAGATGTCCTCGGGCGCGACGCCGACGGCCTCGGCGAGCTGGGCGTGCAGGCGCAGGCGCTTGAAGTCGCCATGAAAAGGCATGACGTAGCGCGGGCGGACGAGGTTGAGCATCAGCTTGACCTCCTCGGCGTAGCCGTGGCCCGATGCGTGGACGGGCGCGTCGGCGGGGGTGACGACGTCGCAGCCGATGTGGTAGAGCCGGTCGATCGTCTCATTCACGGCGCGCTCGTTGCCGGGGACGGGCGTGGCGGAGAAGACGACCGTGTCTCCCCCGCGCAGCTGCACCTGGGGATGGTCGCGGTAGGCCATCCGCCGCAGGGCGCTCAAAGGCTCGCCCTGGGAGCCGGTGGAGATGATCACGACGCGCTCGTCGGGGAAGTCGGAGATCTCGCGCGGGCCGACGAGCATGCCGTCGGGCACCTCGATGTGGCCGAGGCGCTGCCCGATCGCGACGTTCTTGCGCATCGAGCGCCCGACCAGCGCGACCTTGCGGTCGAGCGCGTGGGCGGCGTCGACGACCTGCTGGACGCGGTGGATGTTCGACGCGAAGGAGGTGACGACGATGCGACCCTCGCAGCGCGCGAAGGCCTCCTCCAGATGCGGGCCGACGCCCGACTCCGAGGGGGAGAAGCCGGAGCGGTCGACGTTCGTGGAGTCCCCGCAGAGGAGCAAAACGCCCTCGCGCCCGAGCTCGGCCAGGCGCGAGACGTCGGCGGGGGGACCGTCGACGGGTGTCTGGTCGAACTTGTAGTCGCCGGTTATCAGAACGGTGCCCAGCTCCGTGCCGAGCGCGACCGCGGAGGAGTCGGGGATCGAGTGGGTCATGTGGATCAGCTCCAGCTCGAAGGGCCCCAGCTCCAGGGATTCGCCCGGCGCGACGTCGTGCAGCTCGACGTCGCGGAGCTTGTGCTCCTCGAGCTTCGAGCGGGCCATCGCGAGCGTCAGGGGACCGCCGTACACGGGCGGCGTGGCGCCGTTGGCGCCCAGCTCGCGCAGCACCCAGGGCAGCGCGCCGAGATGGTCCTCGTGCCCGTGCGTGACGACGATCGCCTCGATGTCGCGCGCGCGCTCGCGCAGGTAGGAGAAATCGGGGAGCACGAGGTCGATGCCGACCATCTCGGGCGTGGGGAAGCGCAGGCCGACGTCGATGACGACGATGCGCTCGTCGTGCTCCACGACGGTCATGTTCTTGCCGATCTCCCCCAATCCGCCGAGGGGCAGGACTCGCAACGCCTGACTCACGCGGGCGCGCCCGTCAAAAGGCCGTGGCGGGTGAGCATCGCGCGCACCGCGGCGGTCTCCTCCTGGGTGGCGTCCACGATCGGCAGGCGCGTCGTGCCCGCGCGCAGCCCGAGCAGGTTGAGCGCGGCCTTCGTGCACGTCGGGGACGCGGTCATGAACAGCGTCTCGTACACGTCGCGCAAAGACGCGTCGATCTCGGCGCGCCGCTCGGGCTCATCGACCATGCGGCGCATCTCGGGGCCGACGATGTGGCTGGCGACGGAGATGCCCCCGGCGCCGCCCATGTCGAGCGTGCGCGCGAAGGTGGCGTCGTCGCCGGTGTAGAGGACGAGACCGTCGATCGGCTGTAGCTCCGCGGGGTTGGACTGCTTGACGCCCGCGATCCCCTCGATCTGCGCCAGCTCGGCGAGCAGATCGGGAGGTATGTTGACGCCCGTGCGCGAGGGGATGTTGTAGAGCAGGATGGGCCTGTCCGTCGCCTTGGCGATCGCTTCGTAATGGCGCTTCAGGCCCAGGGGGCTGGGTCGGTTGTAGTACGGGGTCACGCTCAGGTGCGCATCGGCGCCCAGCTCCGTGGCGCGTTCGGTCAGGAAGACGGCGTGGCGCGTGTCGTTCGTGCCGGTCCCCGCGACGATCGTCGTCCCGGGGGGACGCTCCCGCGCGGCAAGGCCGATCAGCCCGAGATGCTCCTCGTCGGTCATCGTCGCGGCCTCGCCAGTCGTGCCGGCGACGACGAAGCCGTCGGAGCCGTTGCGGGCGAGATGGGCCATGAGCGCGACGAACGCGTCCTCGTCGATGCGCCGCTGGGCGTCGAAGGGCGTGACGATCGCGGTCAGGATGACGCCGAGGTCCAGGTCGGGCATGGCGAGCAGTATCTCACGAAGAGCGAAAGGTCTCCGGCCTGTCGGCGGCGATCGCCCTGTTCATCCCAAGCAGGCCCGACTCCCTGGAGCGACGTATCGATCGCTGGCAGGGATACGGCTTCATCGCCGGTGTGCCCCTCGGCGCCTTGATGCTCTTTGTCTTCATTGCTAGAGTCGCGTCATGACCGGCTTCGACATCTTCGACCGCTACGACTTCGTCATGTTTCTGGCGATCGGTTTGATCGGGGTGGGCGCCCTGATCCTGGGCGCACCGCTGTGGGTGCTGATACCCATCTACGCGGGCGGCTGCATCGCCGGGTCCATACGTCACTTTGACGAACTCATGTACGGCGAATCACGGGATGATGCGGGAGCGCTCGACCCGGACGCTCCCGATAAGCGGCGGGTGCGGTGAGCGGCGCCGGCCGCAATCCGATGGAACGGCTGGCTGTGGCTCACCCGAAAAAGCGCGTTGGGTGAGCATCAGAACAAGAGGCTCTCCAGCCCCACGACCGGGGATTCGGGCAGGGCGCCAACGCGGCGGACGGCCAGGAGGACGCCCGGCATGAAGGACTCGCGGCCGATCGTGTCGTGGCGGATGGAGAGCGTCTGGCCGACGTCGCCGAGGATGACCTCCTGGTGGGCGACGAGTCCGGGCAGGCGCACCGAGTGGATCGGGGGCTCCGGCTCGCCGCTCGCCCGCGCCATCAGCTCGGCCGTGAGCCTGGCCGTCCCGCTGGGCGCGTCGAGCTTCTGGTCGTGATGGAGCTCGACGATCTCCGCGCGGGCCATGTGTTCGGCGGCCTGCGCCGCGAAGCGCATCATCAGCACCGCGCCGATCGCAAAGTTGGGAGCGATCAGCACGTTCGCCCTGGGAAGCCCCGCGGGCGTGCGCGCGTTCCTCAGCGGCTCGATGTCGAACCCGGTCGTGCCGATCACGACGTGCACACCCGCCTTCACGCACTCCAGGGCGTTCTGAAGCGCGGTGTCGGGCCGCGTGAAGTCGACCACGACCTCCGCGGCATCCAGCATGTCGGCCAGCGCGACATTCAGCAACGGGTCCGCGCGGCCCACGAGCTCCATGTCCGGCGCGCCCTCCACGGCCGCGCACACCGTCGCGCCCATCTTCCCCGCGGCGCCCGCCACGGCGACCCGGATCACGCCGCCACCTGCTCCAGAGGGCCGAGCGCCCGCAGAAACGCCTCCTCCTCGGCGCCGACGCCGGCAATCGACAGACGATCCGCCACGAACAGCTCCCGCGTCAACTCGCGCAGGTCCTCGACCGTGACCGCGTCGATCCGGTCCACGATCTCGTCCACCGAATAGATCGGCATCTCCCCCAGCAGCGCCGCGCCCAAGCGGTTCATCCGCGCGGTCGTGGACTCCAGTGACAGCGCGACCCGGCCCTTCAGGTTCTCGCGCGAGCGGTCCAGCTCCTGTGGGGTCGCCGGGTCCTCGACGATTCGCTCCAGCTCTGAGGCGATCGTCGCGAGCGCCTCCGTCAGGTTGTCCGGGCGCGTGCCCACGTACAGCCCGACCTCGCCCGTGTCGGCGTACTGGCTGGAGAAGCTGAACACCGAGTAGGCCAGCCCCCGGCGCTCGCGCACCTCCTGGAAGAGGCGCGACGAGGACGTGCCCCCGAGCACCCCTTCGAGCACCCGCAGCGCGAACCGCCGCTCGTCGTGGCGCGATATCCCCCTACCCCCCAGACACACGTGGTACTGCTCGGTGTCCTTGCGCAGAAATCTGATCCTCCGCTCGAACTCGGGCTCCGGCGGTGGCGTATTCCCGTCGGACGCCCCGTTCGCGCTCGCCTGCGCGGAGGCCCCTCCACCGGGACCCGCGGCGCGAGCCAGCTCCACGAGCGCGTCGTGATCGACCGATCCCGCCGCCGCGATCACGATCCGCTGCGGCGCGTAGCGCTCGTCGTGGAACGCCCGCAGCTGCTCGTCGGTGACCGCGCCCACGACGGCAGCCGTCCCGATCACCGCGCGCCCCAGTGGGTGCGCTCCGAACACCGCCTCTCCCAGCACGTCGAACACGCGGTCCTGCGGGTCGTCCTCGTACATCGCGATCTCCTCCAGCACCACCTCGCGCTCGGCCTCCAGCGATTCGAAGCGCGGCCGCCACACCATCTCCGCGGCCACGTCGAACGCGCGCTGCAGATGGCGGTCCATCACGCGCGTATACAGCGAGGTGCTTTCGCGGTCGGTCCCGGCGTTGATCTCCGCGCCCATCGCGTCGAACAGCTCGTCGATCTCGTGCGAGCGATAGGACTTGGTGCCGCGGAACAGCATGTGCTCCAGCAGGTGACTCGTTCCCGCCTGCCCGTCGGACTCCATCGCCGAGCCCGTCCCGATCCAGAACCCGAGCGCCACCGAGCGCACGTTCTCGATGCGCTCGGTGATCACCCGCACGCCGTCTTTCAGCGTGGTTGTGCGGTGCTCGGTCATCTCATGCCGGGTGTCGCCCGCGGCCGCGCCGGTCCTGGCGCGGCTAACGATCGCGCCCGGACCCGTGCCGGGGACGACCCGAGCCGCGCTCGCCCTCCCGCCGAGGACCGCCGCTGCCGCCGCGACCGCCTTCGCGACCGTTGCGCCGCGCGCCGTCGCGCGGGGGCCTGCCGCCGCCCCCGCCCCCGCCCCCGCCAGCGCTGACGCCCTCGAGCTCCTCGACCGACTTGCCCGCGATCTCCGGGTCCTCGGCCAGGCGCAACCCGATGCGACCACGCTCGCGGTCGACCTCGACCACGCGCACGCTTATCTCATCGCCGCGGTTAAGCACGTCCTCGACGCTCTCCACGCGCTCGCCCGGCGAGACGTTGGAGATGTGCAGCAGCCCGTCCGTGCCCTTCGTCAACTCCACGAACGCGCCGAAGGTCGTCGTCTTGACGACCTTGCCGACGTACTCGTCGCCGACCTCGACCTCCTTCATCATCACGCGGATGCGCTCCGCGAGCGCGTCGCCGAGATCGCCGTTGGCGGAGTACACGAGCACCTGGCCGTCGTCGTTGACGTCGATCTGGGACTCGAACTCCTCCGACAGGCCCCTGATCGTTTCTCCGCCCTTGCCGATCAGCATGCCGATCTGCGACGGGTCGATCTGGATCGTCTGGATGCGCGGCGCGAACTGGCTGAGCTGCTCGCGCGGGGTCTGGATGACCTCGGCCATCTTGCCGAGAATGAACGTCCGCGCCTCGTGCGCGCGCGAGAGCGCGTCGCGCAGGATGTCGAACGTCACGCCCGTGATCTTGATGTCCATCTGCAGCGCCGTGATCCCGCGCTCGGTGCCCGCCACCTTGAAGTCCATGTCTCCCAGGTGATCCTCCACGCCCGCGATGTCCGTCAGCACGACGTAATCGTCGCCCTCCTTGATCAACCCCATCGCGATGCCCGCGACCGGGCGCTTGATCGGCACGCCCGCGTCCATCAGCGACAGCGACGATCCGCAGACCGACGCCATCGAGGAGGAGCCGTTGGACTCGAGGATGTCCGAGACCACGCGGATCGTGTACGGGAACTCCTCGATCGAGGGCACCATCGGCGCCAGCGCCCGCTCGGCCAGCGCGCCGTGGCCGATGTCACGGCGCTTGACGCCGCCCATGCGCCCCGCCTCCCCGACCGAGAACGGCGGGAAGTTGTAGTGGTGCCAGTAATACTTTTTCGTCTCCAGCCCGAGCGTGTCCAGGCGCATCTCCTCCTTCAGCGTGCCCAGCGCGGCGACGCTCAGCGCCTGCGTCTGCCCGCGCGTGAACAGCGCCGAGCCATGCGTGCGCGGCGTCACGCCGACCTCGATCGAGATATCGCGGATCTCGTTCTCGCCGCGACCGTCCGGGCGCTTCTTGTTCACCGCGATCCGCTCGCGGATGATCGACTTCTCGAGCTTGTCGAACGCCAGCTGCACCGCGGCGCGCTTCTGCTTGGCGGCGAGCAGCTGCTCCTCGGACGCCCCCTCCGAAGCGGGCGCGGCGTGCTGCTCGAGGATCGCCTGCTCGACCGCCTTGGTGGCGTCCTGGCGCTCCAGCTTGTCCTCGATCTGCGTCGCGGCATCGAGCGCCGAGCCGTGCGAGGCGCGGATCGTGTCCAGGACCGCCGGATCGACCTGGATCGTCTCGAAGACTTTCTTCTCCTTGCCGACCTTCTCGGCCAGCTCACGCTGCAGCGCACACAGCTTCTTGATCTCCGCGTGCGCGATGTCCAGCGCGTCGAGGATCTCCGCCTCGGGGATCTCGTTCGCGCCCGCCTCCACCATCAGAATCGCCTCCTCGGTTCCGGCGACGATCAGATCCAGATCCGAGCCGCCCTCGGCGTCTGGGAGCAGGTCCTCCTCGCTGGGGTTGACGACGAAGTTGCCGTCGACCTTGCCGATCCGCACCGCGCCCACGGGCGTAGGGAACGGGATGTCGGAGATCATCACCGCGGCCGACGCGCCGTTCATCGCCAGGATGTCGTACGGATGCACATGATCGATCGACAGCGGGATCGCTACCAGCTGCGTGTCATAGCGCCAGTCCTTCGGGAACAGCGGGCGCAGCGGACGGTCGATCATGCGCGCGGTCAGCGTTCCCTTCTCGCCGGGCCGGCCCTCGCGCTTGAAGAACGAGCCGGGGATTTTCCCGGCGGCATACATGCGCTCCTCGACGTCCACCGTCAGCGGCAGAAAGTCCACGTCGCGCAGGCTGCCCGCGACGGCCGTCGCCAGGAGCATCGTGTCACCCTGGCGGACGACAACCGCGCCCGAGGCCTGCTTGGCCATCCTGCCGGTCTCGAACGAGATCTCACTGCCCGCGATCTCCACGGAGACCCGTGTTACGGCGTCATTGCTACTACTCATATGCTTTCTACCTTCCTATGCTCCGCCCGTCGGGTCGGGACGCGTGTCTGGTCAGACCGCCGCGCCCTGGCGGATCGTGTTTATCTCTTATTCCGAACCAGCGGAGCTTAGCGGACGACGGACGCCGTAGCCGGGTCGGGCCAGGCGCGGAGGCGAGGACCGGGACGAACCGGCAAGCTTTTCGCGTCAGGCGGTGGCCGCCGCGGTGGCGAGGCCCGCACGCAACAGCTCAACGCCGGGCAGCTCCGCCGGCGAGGACGCCTGATAGCTCCAGCGCACAACCCCGTCGGGGCCCGTGATCACGAGCGCGCGCTGAGCGAATCCGCCCTCGTGCAGCACCCCCAGCGCGGTGCACGCGGCGCCCTTGGGCTCGAAGTCCGACAGCTGGGGAATACTCACGCCGAGCTTCTCTTTGAACGCCGTCTGCGAGTAGGAGCTGTCGCACGAGACCCCGTACATCTCCGTGCCGCCCGCCGTCAGCTCGCCCAGCGCCTGCTCGTAGACCTGCAGCTGGTCAGTGCAAACCGGGCTGAACGCGAACGGATAGAACACCAGGATCGTCGTGTGCCCGCGCAGGTCCTGCTCGGTGAAGCGCTCACCGTCCTCGCGCTGGAGTCTGAACGACGGCGCCGGAGTGCCGGGGCCGACGACGCTCACTTTCGGAGGCCGAGCTCTTTGATCAATGCGCGGTAGCCCTCAAGGTCGCGGCGGCGCAGGTAGTCCAAGAACCGCCGGCGACGCCCGACGAGCATCAGCAGCCCGCGGCGCGAATGGTGATCTTTGCTCTGCTCGCGCAGGTGCTCGGTTAGATGGTTGATGCGCTCGGTCAGCAGCGCGACCTGCACACGGGTGTTGCCGGTGTCCTGCTCGCCCGATCCGAACTGTGCGGCGATCTCGCGCTTGCGCTCTGCGGTGATGGCTGTCATTCGCGCGCCAACGGTAGCAGAGTGCTCAGCGAGCCTCGCGTCAGCGCGCCGGCAGCGACCGACACAGGCCGAGCGCCGGTGCTCGGGAGTCCACTCCTCAGCCGGCCGCGACGATCTCGCGCGTGCGCTCGACGTCGCGGCGCATCTGCTCGATCAGCGCCTCGGGCGTGTCGAACCGCCGCTCCCCGCGCAGGCGCGCCAGAAAGTCCAGTCGCAGGGTGCTTCCATACAGGTCGCCGTCGAAGTCGATCAGGTACGCCTCGATCAGCTCGCCGCGGCCGGTCTCGAACGTCGGACGCACACCGATGCTGACGGCGGCCGGGACGCCGCCGTTGGCCAGGCACGCATACACCCCGTGGCCCGGGCACGCGAGCGCCTCCTGCGGCACGAGGTTGGCGGTCGGGAAGCCCAGCTCGCGTCCGCGCTCGTCGCCACGGACCACCTCGCCGCGCAGCTGAAACGGCGCGCCGAGGAACCGCGCGGCCTGATCCACCTCGCCCGCGAGCACCAGACCGCGGATGTGGCTGGAGGAGACGATCTCCCCGTCCACCTCCAGCAGCGGGTGCACGACCGTCTCAAAGCGCTCGTCGGCGGCCAGCAGACGGGGGTCGCCCTGGGCGCGGCGCCCGAACCGGAAGTTCTCGCCGATCGCCACCCTGCTCGCGCCGAGCGCGCCGACGAGCACCTCGGAGATGAACTGCTCCGCGGAGCGTGCCGCGAACTCCCTGTCGAACGGAATCACGATCAGCTCCTCCACGCCCAGTCCGGCGACAAGCTCCGCCTTGACCTCCAGCGTCGTCAGCAGCCTCGGCGTGTGCTGGGGCGCGACGACCGACACCGGGTGCGGTTCGAACGTCAGCACGCTGTCCGAGCCCTCGATCACGGCGCGATGACCGAGGTGCACGCCGTCGAACGTGCCGACGGCCACGCTGCGCTCGGGATTGTCCTCGCCGGGCGGCGGAACGTCGGGCAGGCGGGTGATCTTCACGACCCGCACAGCCTATTGGGTAGCGTCGCGAGCGCTTGGTCGAGTCCGATCAACGGCGGCTGCGCCCACGGCTCGCCCCGGCGCGGCGGCGCGACCGCGTCCGCGACCTCGAACGGCCCGATCGCCGTGCGCCTGAGCTCGACGCAGTAGGCGTCTTCCAGGTCGGCGATCAGCGAGCGCACATACGTGCCGGCCGAGCATTCGATCGCGTAGCCCGCGCGTTCCAGCGGTCCCACCTGCCCGGGCGCGGCGGCGGCGGCGGACGTCTCGGCGAACGCAACGGGAGGGGCTGGAGGAGCGTCCCGCTCGCGCCACAGCTGCTCGAAGCGGTACACGGTCACGATCCGCTCGGGCATCTCGAACCGCTCTCCGCGCCGTGCACGCTTGTAAGCGCGCTCCCCGCCGATCTTCACGGCCGAGTGCCGCGGCGGACGCTGTCTGACCTCTCCGGTCGGCAGCGGCGTCGGATCGGGAGGCAGACGGCCCGTCTCGACGATCTCCCCCTCTGTGTCTCCGGTACTGGAGGTGGCGCCGAGCCGCGCGACGGTCGCATAGCGCTTGGGCAGCTCCATCAGCTGCCGCTGCGCTTTTGTGGCCTTCCCGACCAGCACGATCAGCAGCCCCGTCGCGAACGGGTCGAGCGTGCCGGCGTGACCGACCTTGACCCCGCCCAGGGCGCGCCTGACCGCGGCGACCACATCGTGCGAGGTCATGCCCGCGGGCTTGTCGATCAGCAGGATGCCGTCCATGCGCCGCTCATCATCGCGCGCGAGGACCGCGCGCGGGCATCCGCTTGCAACGGGCGCCTTCGGCCGTCGCGGCTCGCGCGGCTCAGGCCACCGTCGCGGTGGCCGGCCCGTTGGAGGTCGCGTGCAGCTGTGCGGCGAGCGCGCCGCGCAAGAACTCGATCAGCGTCTCGACCTCCAGGGTCGTAGTGAAGCCCGCGGCGCGGCGGTGCCCACCACCCCCCTGCTCGCGCGCGATCACCGACACGTCCACGTCATCGTCGGTCGCGCGCAGCGACACTTTGCGCCGGCCATCACCCTGCTCGCCCACGCTCAGCTCGCGCACAAGCGCCGCGACCTTGGTGCCCTGGACCGCGCGCAGATGGTCGATGATGCCCTCCGAATAGCTGTCCTCGGCGCCCGTCTCACGGAAGTCCGCGGCGCTCAGCGCGGCCAGCGTCAGCTCACCGGAGTCAAACCGCCGCATCTGCCCCAGCGCGAGCGCCAGCAGTGCAATCTTCGCCGGCGGCGTCTCCTCGTACAGCCGCCGGTAGACGTCCTGCACGTCCACGCCCGCCCCGATCAGCTCAGCCGCCATCTCGTGCGCGCGCGGACCGGTGTTCTCGTACATGAACCGCCCCGTGTCGGTGATCAACCCGACATACAGCGCTCGCGCCGCCTCCGCCGTAGGGCACACCCCGAGTCCGTGCATCAGATCCCACACGATCTCGGCCGTGCACGAGGCGTCCGGGACGACATGGTCGAGCGTGCCGAAGCGCGTGTTGTCGTGGTGGTGGTCGATGTTCAGCAGGTGCCTGCCCTGCTGCAGCACGCCGGCCGAGTTGCGGTCGATGTTGCCGCAGTCCAGGAACACGACCGTGCGCCGCGCGATGTCCGCCGGCGGCGAGGAGATCAGCCCGTCCAGATCGAAGAAGCGGTACTCGTACGGCAGCGGCAGGTCCTCCGGCGCGATGAACATGTGCGAGTCCTTGCCCAGCGCGGTGAGCAGTCCCTGCATTCCCACCAACGACCCGAGTGCGTCGCCGTCGGGGCCCTCGTGGGCGGCCAGCACAAAGCGCGAGTCCTCGCGGATGCGCTCCAGCACCCGCTCGCGCGTGACCTCGACGCTCTCGATGCCTTCACTCATAAGCAAATCATTCCCGCACCCGTGCAAGAACCCTGCCCGCGAGCATGAGAGGACTCTTCCCGCACACGACCTCGGCCGGCGTGAGGTCTGCCGTGACTCACGAGCCCTCGATCTCGCTCAGCAGCTCATCCACGCGCAGCGCCCGGTCGGTCGTGTCGTCGTAGACGAACTCCAGCGTCGGCGTGCGCTTCAGGCCCAGCTCCGAGGCGACCCTGCCCTGCAGGTAGCCGTGCGCGCTGCGCAGACCGTCGAGCGTCTCCTGGCGCTGGGCATCGCGCGAGGGCTCGCCGCCGGCGCCGAGCACGCTCACGTACACGCGCGCATGGCGCAGGTCGGCGCTTGTCCTGACATCTGTCACGGTCACGAATCCAACTCGAGGGTCCTTCAGCTCTCCTGTCACCGCGTCGCCGAGCACCTGCCTGATCGCCTCGTCGACGCGGCGCATACGTCCCGCGCTCATCCTATCCTCCAACCGTCACGCGGGGAGCGCCCACCGCCACTGCTTGCATGAGCAACCTCCCATGGTTCGAGCCGGCGCAGGCCATCGGCCGTCTCGGCTCAGCTCAGCTCGCGCTCCTGCAGACGCGTCTCGTAGGTCTCGAGAATGTCGCCCTCGCGCAGGTCCTGGAAGTTTGCGAGCACGATCCCGCACTCGAACCCGGAGGCGACCTCGCGCGCGTCCTCGTTGAAGCGGCGCAGGCTCGCGATCGTCGTGTCGTAGATGACCGTTCCCTCGCGTACGACGCGCACCCGCGCGCCGCGCGTGACCTTGCCCTCGGTCACGAACGAGCCGGCGATCACGCCGATCCGTGAGGCGCGGAACAGCTGACGCACCTCCGCCTGACCGAGCGGCGTCTCGACCTCGGCGGGCTCGAGCATGCCCTGCATCGCGGCGCGCAGCTCTTCGATCGCGCGATAGATCACCGAGTAGGAGCGGATCTCCACGCCCTCGCGCTCGGCCACGTGGCGCGCTTCGCCGACGGGCCGCACGTTGAACGCGAGGATCAGCCCGCGCGAGGCCGCGGCGAGCATCACGTCGGACTCGTTGATGCCGCCGACGCCGCGGTGGATGATGTTGACGTTGACCTCTTCCTGCGGGAGCTTGGCGATCTCGTCCTCGATCGCCTCCAGCGACCCCGCGACGTCGGCCTTGACGACCAGTCCGAGCTCCTTGACGGCGCCCTCCTGGGCGAGCTTGAACACGTCCTCCAGCGAGACCTTGCGTCCCGAGCGCCGCGCCAGCGCCTCGGTCTTCAGGCGGTTCGCGCGCTCGCCCGCGAGCTGGCGCGCACGGCGCTCGTTCTCGACGACGCGCACGAGCTCGCCGGCCTCGGGCACCCCGTCGAAGCCGAGCACCTCGACCGGCTGGCCCGGGGTGGCGTGCTTGACCCGCGCGCCCGTGAAGTCGTGCATCGCACGCACCCGTCCGAAGTGTGCGCCCGCGACCAGCGCATCGCCGACGTTCAGCGTCCCGCGCTGGATCAGGACACTCACGACTGGGCCGCGACCGGGGTCTAGCTTGGACTCGATCACCGTGCCGGAGGCGTCGGCGTCGCTGTTGGCCTTCAGCTCCTCCAGGTCGGTGACGACCTGGATCGTGTCCAGCAGGGTGTCGAGGCCTTGACGCGTCTTGGCGCTGACATCGACGAACTCGATCTCCCCGCCCCACTCCGCCGGCTGCAGTCCGTGCTGGGTCATCTCCGTGCGCACGCGCTCGGGCTGGGCGCCCTCCTTGTCGATCTTGTTCACCGCCACCACGATCGGCACTTCGGCGGCCTTAGCGTGGTCGATCGCCTCCTCGGTCTGGGGCTTGACGCCATCGTCGGCGGCGACCACGATCACCACGACATCGGTGACACGTGCGCCGCGGGCACGCATCGCGGTGAACGCTTCGTGGCCGGGCGTGTCCAGGAACGTGATCTCCTTGCCGCCGTGACGTACCTGGTAGGCCCCGATGTGTTGGGTGATGCCGCCCGCCTCGCCGGCGGCCACCTCGGTCTCGCGGATCGCGTCCAGCAGCGAGGTCTTGCCGTGATCGACGTGCCCCATGATCGTCACCACCGGCGGACGCTCGATCAGATCCTCCTCGGCGTCCTCGAACACGGGCTCGACCTCGACGTCGTCGGCGGCATGGACGATTTCGATCTTCTTCTCGAATTCGTCGGCCAACACCTGGATCGCATCGTCGGACAGCGTTTGGGTGAGCGTCGCCATCTCACCGAGCATCATCAGCTTCTTGATGATCTCCGGCACCGGTGCGCCGAGGTACTCGGCGACGTCCTTCACCGTCGAGCCCGAGTTGACGCGCACGAGGTCGGTCGCCTCCATCGCGGTGGTGTCGATCGGCGCGATCGTCTCGTCGTAGGTTCCCCGCCGACGCCTCCCGCGACGGGGGCGGCGCTGGGGCTGGTTGGCGGGCCCGCCCTGCTGGCGGCGCGACGCCTGGGAGTCGATCACCACGCGCCGGCGGCCTCCCGGCGTGTTGGCGACCGGCGCCCGCTCGCCCGTGCGCGAGTCGCGCGTGGGACGCACCCGCTCGGCCGCGGGGTTGGTCGAGGACTCACCGGCGTCCGCCTCGGGCTCAGCCGAACCGGTGGGCGTGAGCGCGGCCGACTGGCCGCCGTCGGAGGACACGGACGCCGACGCGATCGCAGTCGACGCGCCATTGGGGGCGGCGGATGGCGCGGGTTCGGGCTTGGACGGGGACCTCGGGGGGGACGCGGTCGCGGTCGCCGTGGCGGGCTCCGCGGTGGCGGTGGGGGGCGATGCCGAGGACGACGCGTCCCCGTTGCCCAGCGCCTGGATGACCGCGGTCTCCTCGACCGAGGAGGAGGCCGTCTTGGCCTCCACGCCGGCGGCGTGCAGCTTCTCCAGCAGCTCCTTGCTGGACAGACCCTGCTCTTTGGCGATCTCGTGTACGCGCTTCTTGCTCATCGACTCACCGATTCTACGAGTTCATCGGGCAGGGTCACGGCGCAGCGCAGTGCGCGCGCGATCCCACCCCCGCGGATGGCGAGCGCCAGACAGTCGGCAGCGGGCTCGCCGGCGCTCGCGCCGCGGCACAGATACGCCCCGCGACCCGGCATCGTGCCGTCACGGTCGAGCACCGCCGGCCTCGTCCGGCCCGCGCCGGTCCGCCCGAGTGCGATCCTGAGGAGCTCTGGCTTCGACGCGGTGCGCCCGCACCCGACGCACCTGCGTCGGGGGACATGTGCGCCTATGGCGCCGGCTCCTCGGCAGCGACCCCCTCGGCGGTGGCGATCTCCTCGGCGGGGTTCTCTTCCACGGGGGTCTCCGCCTGGGCGGGGGTCCCCTCGGAGGCGACCTCCTCCACGACGGTCTCCTCGGCGGCGACCTCCTCTACGGCGGAGGTCTCGGGGATGGAGGTCTCGGCGGCCTGGACGTCGGGGGCGGCGTCGGTCTCCCCGTCGTGGGCGAGCGCCGCGACATCCTCATCTCCGCCCAGAGCCTCCTCCTCACCCGCGGGCTCGCCACCGTCTGCGTTCAGGTCGGCGACGTTGTCGGTCGCGATGTGCGCCAGCGCCTGGTGGGTCTCCAGGCCGCAGTAGCGCGAGCCGGGCAGCGACGCGTTCGGGCAGCGCCGGCCGTTGGAGAGAACCGCGGCGCAGCGGCCCTGGACCTCCTCCTCCTCATAGCCGTGCTCGGCCTCCTCGGCGGCGAACTCGGTCTCCGAGCGGATGTCCACGCGCCAACCCGTGAGACGGGCCGCCAGGCGCGCGTTCTGGCCCTCGCGGCCGATCGCCAGCGAGAGCTGGTCGTCGGGCACGATCACGGTCGCCTGCTTGGCCTCGTCGTCGACGAGCACCTCGCGCACCCGCGCGGGCGAGAGCGCCTTGGCGACAAACCGCGCGGGCTCGTCGTTGTGGGGGATGATGTCGATCTTCTCGCCGCGCAACTCCGATACGACCATCCGCACGCGCGAGCCGCGCGGTCCCACGCAGGCGCCGACCGGATCGACGCCGTCGGTGTTCGAGACGACCGCGATCTTCGAACGGTAGCCCGGCTCGCGCGCGACGTTGGCGATTTCCACGAGACCGTCGGCGATCTCGGGGACCTCCAGCTCGAACAGCTTCTTGATCAGCTCCGGGTCACGCCGGGAGACGATGATCGAAGGCCCCTTCGTGGACGGCGAGACCTCCTTGATGACCGCCTTGATCCGCTGCGAGTGGTCGTAGCGCTCGCCCTCGACCTGCTCGGACTTGGGCAGCAGCGCCTCGACGCGTTCGCGCAGCTGCACGAGCGTGTAGCGGGAGTCCGACTGCTGCACGATGCCCGTGATCAGCTCGCCGACGCGGTCGCGGTACTCCTCGTACATCATGTCCCGCTCGGCCTCGCGAATGCGCTGCAGGATCACCTGCTTGGCGGTCTGCGCGGCGATCCGGCCGAAGTCGTCGGGGGTGACGTCGCGCTCGTCGATCTGGTCGCGGTATTCGGCGAACTTGGCCGGGTCGATTTCCGGTTCCTCGGGTTCGCGCATCTCCCCCGTCTCGGGGTCGATCGTCGTTTCCTCGTCGATCGTCTCGACAATCAGGTGCGCCTCCAAGCGCTCGGGGATGATCAGTTCGATCACCCGGAAGTCGGCCGTCTCACGATCCATTTCCACGCGCGCGTACTTGGCCGAGCCGGGCTGCTTCTTGTAGGCGGACAGCAGCGCGTCCTCGAGCGCGACCATCAGCTTCTCGGGCTCGATCCCCTTCTCGCGCGCCAGCGCGTGCATCGCCTCAAGGATTTCGCGTGACATGTCTACTCCTCCACGAGGTTCGAACGACGGATCTCCGAGTACGGGATCGCGATGACGCCTCCGTCGGCGGCCAACGTGACCTCCTCCTCGGAAGCGCCCACGAGCTCTCCCGTGAAGCTCCGTATGGGTCGCTGACCGACCGACAGCGGACGGCGCGCGCGCACCCTGGCCCGCCGCCCGACGAAGCGGCGGAAGTGGGCGGGCTTCGTCAGCGGTCGCTCGCCGCCGGGCGAGGAGACCTCGAGCGAGTAGCGCTCGCGCAGATCGTTCAGCTCGCTGCTCACGCGTTCGCACATGGCGAGCGTCACACCGTCGGGATGGTCGATGAACACGCGCAGGCAGCGACCGCCCACGACCTCCGCGAGGAGCACCTCGATGTCGGGCTGGCCGGTGGCTAGACGCCTCTCTATCTCTGCTTGCAGCGATGTCATCAATTCAATCCTTACGCAAAAAAAGCGGGCGGGCGCCCACTCTCGGTACTGCTGCTGCGCCTGCTGGCCGATCTCCGATCGGTCGGCACGAAAGCTGTCTGCCGAGCATAGCATCGGGGCGGCGGCGCATACGCCTCTCAGGCGTGTTGGGCGTCGTGCCGGGCGCGGTCGCGGTAGCGCCGGTAGTCCTCGCGCTCGGGCGCCAGTGAGCATGCCAGCGCCAGCGGCTGGCAAGCCTCGCGATGGCGTCCCAGCAGCTGCATCGAGCGGCCCAGGCAGAACAGCGCGTAATCGTTCGTGGGCGTCCTGGAGGCCACCGCCTGAAACTCGGCGGCCGCGCTCTCGTAACGCCGCGCGTGGAACAGCGCCCGCCCGAGCGCCTCGCGGATCGAGGTCTTGTCGGGCTCCAGGTCGCGCGCTCGGCTCAGAGGCACGATCGCCGCCTGGTGGTCACCGTGGTCGAGCAGATCACAGCCCCGCCGATAGAGGTCGTAGACGCTCTCCATCGACGCTCATTTTAGAGCTCGCACCTCGGCCGGGCAAACCTCCGCGCCGGTATCGACGGGGTCCGGCGCGGAACCCCGACCGTGAGTCGCAAAGGCCCGGCGCCGCGGGCTTCAGCGGCCGGCGCGCAGAGTCTCGACAGCGTCGAGGATCGCCGTGGCGACCTGTGCCTTCGGCGCTCGTGGCACGTGACGCTCCGCGATTCGCGAGTCCTCGCCCGCGGTCAGGATCGTGACCTCATTGGCGTCCGCCTCGAAGCCGATGTCGGTGCGCGAGATGTCGTTCACGACGACCGCGTCCAGGCGCTTGCCGGAGAGCTTGGCCTGCCCGCACTCGATCGCGCGTTCGCCGTGCTCGGCGGCGAACCCGACGAGGGTCTGGTCGGGGCGGCGGCGCTCGGCCAGAGCGGCGATCACATCGGCGGTCGGCTCCAGCTCGACCTGCAGACGCTCGCGCCCTGACTTCTTGATCTTGCCCCCGGCTGGGCTCGCCGGACGGAAGTCCGCGACGGCGGCCGCCATCAGCAGGACGTCGCACGCCGGGAACTCCTCCTCGCAGGCCCGTCCCAGCTCGGCGGCCGTCGAGACCTCGCGCCAGACGACACCCGCGGGAGGCTCCAGCGCGACGTTGGCGGCGATCATCGTCACGTCGGCCCCCCGTGCCCGCGCTGCCCGCGCGAGCGCCAGCCCCATGCGCCCCGAGGAGCTGTTGCCGACGAACCTGACGCTGTCGATCGGCTCGCGCGTGCCACCGGCCGTGACGAGCACTCTCAGACCGTGCCACGCGCCCTCGCCGGCCCGAGCGTCGTCGAGGGTCGTTGGGGCGTCCGCGGGGGACCCGGCGAGCGCCTGCTCGCACGCCGCGAGGATCCGCGCCGGCTCCGCCAGGCGACCGACGCCATGCTCGCCGCGAGAAGCGAGTCGTCCGCTGTCGGGCTCGACGATCCGCACGCCGCGCTCGCACAGCGTCCCGAGGTTCGCCTGCGTCGCCGCGTGATCGTACATGCGGTTGTTCATCGCCGGGGCGATCACCAGCGGACAGTCCGCGGCCAGCGCGCAACTGCTCAACAGGTTGTCCGCCAGACCGGCGGCGAGCTTGGCGATCGTGTTCGCCGAGGCGGGCGCGATCACGTACACCTCCGCATTGGCCACCAGCTCGAGGTGGCTGAGTGGCTCGTGCTCGGGCGGCTGCTGACCGGGGAACGCTCCCCGCGCGGGGTCGTGCTCGAACTCGCTGACGAGCACCGGCGCGCCGGTCAGCGCCTCGAACGACGCCGCTCCCACGAACCGCCTGCTCGCCGGGGTCTGCACGACCCTGACCGCGTGTCCGGCGCCCGTCATAAGGCGCACGAGCTCGAGCGCCTTATACGCGGCGATGCCGCCGCTCACGCCGAGCAGGATTCGGGACATGATCTTGAGGTTTAGACGGCCTGCCGGCAGTCGGCAAGTACTGGTGGCGTGCTTGCGATCCGCGGGCTAGCGGTAGTGGTACTTGATCTTCCCTGCGGCTACCTCCTCGAGGGCGATCGTGAGGTAGTTCTTGGAGGCCGTGTCGACCATCGGCGGCGGGAACTCATCGAACGTACCCTCGCCGAGGTTGTGGTAGTAGCTGTTGATCTGGCGCGCGCGCTTGGCGGCCACGAGCACGCTGGCGTAGTTGGAGTCGACGTTGTCGAGCAGTCTGTCGATGCGGGGTGAGATCACTGGGTGCGGGCCTTTCCTGGTTGACCTCGCAGTGTAGTGGCTCGGTCAGTCCAGCTCGGCGGCGACGATCGCTGTCAGCTGCTCCAAGGCGTCGTCGAGACGGTCGTTGACGACGACATGGCCGAACTCGGGCTGGGCGGTGAGCTCCTCCTCGGCGACCCGCAACCGGCGCTCGACCTCCTCGCCATCGTCGGTTCCGCGCCCGACCAGGCGGGTGCGCAACGCCGCGAGCGATGGTGGCCCGATGAACACCTGCACCGCGTCGGGCATCGCCGCGCGCACCTGCCGGGCGCCCTGCACCTCGATCTCCAGCACGACCGGCGTGCCCGCGCTGACGCGTGCCTCCAGCTCACAGCGCAGCGTCCCGTAGCTGCGCCCGGCGTAGTCGGCGTGCTCGACGAACCCGCCCGCGGCCACGCGGCGATCGAACTCCTCGCGGGTAAGGAAGTGGTACTCGACGCCGTCCCGCTCGCCCGGGCGGGGCGCGCGCGTGGTCGCGGAGACGGACAGCTCCAGCTGCGGCAGGCGCTCCATCAGCCCCCTGATGAGCGTCCCCTTGCCGACCCCCGAGGGTCCCGTGATGACGAACACGCGCGCCACGGCCGAGACACTAATCGGGAGGTCGGCGGAGTCTGTCGAGGGCGCGTCGGGCGCTGGCGCTAACGGCGCAGGAGCGAGACCAGCTCGCTCCTTTGACGCTCGGACAGCCCGCCGATCGTCTTGCTCGGCGAGATCCGGCAGTGGGCGAGGATCTTGTTGACCTTCACGCGCCCGTACTTGGGGACGGCGAGCAGCATGTCGAACACCTTGGCCGTCTCCAGGTACTCGGGCGGGTTCAGCAGCAGCGCGTGAATCGACAGGCGACCGGCCTTCAGATCGCGCTTGAGCTGGGCGCGCTTGGTGCGTATGCGGTTGGCTCGCGCGAGCGCGTCCATGCGCTGATTGAGGGACCGCTCGGGGGCCATAACGTGCTTGGAGCCCGTCGGTTCGGTCGCCGTCGCCATGGGCGGCGAGTCTACACACCGACGCGCGGCGATCAAGGGCAACGAGGTGAATTCATCTATACCTCAACCTGAGGTATAGTCGTGTCGAGGCTTCTGTACGGTGGCATGGCGCGTTTGCAGGGGTTTTTATCCACCGAGCATTTGGCTGCGCAGCCAGTCCTCGGGTGCCCGTCAGGCCGTGCCACGGGCGAGACCTCGCGCTATCCGCGTTCCCACCAGAGGCTCGCGGAAGCTCTCCGTCCCCACCGCCACGAGCGTCGCGCCCACGTCGAGCAGATCCTGTGCGTGCGCGGCGCATTGCACACCGCCCATGCCGATCACGGGGATCTCCACGCACGCCGCGGCGGCGGCGACCTGCGCGAGCGCGACGGTGCGAATCGCCGGTCCCGACAGGCCGCCCATGCCACCGCCCAGCCACCGTCCCGATGGGTTGACAGCGGGTCGCTCGCCCACGCGCGCGCCGCCGTTCCGCGCTTGGCTCGATCGGGGCTCTGACGATCTGCGATCGGCGGTCTGCGGCGCGAGCGCCATCGCCCGCAGCGTGTTGATCAGCGACACCGCATCCGCGCCGCCCGCCTGCGCCGCCCTCGCGCAGGCGGCCACGTCCGCGGTGTTCGGTGTCAGCTTCACGATCAGCGGCTTGCGCGTGTCCGGGCGCACCGTCCGCACGACTGTCTCCAACTGGCGGGGGTCGGCGCCGATGTCCAGGCCCGTCTGCACGTTCGGGCACGACACGTTCAACTCGATCGCCGCGATCTGATCGTGCGCGTCGCACGCCCGCACGAGCTCGGAGATCTCCTCCGCGGTGGAGCCCATCACGTTCGTGATCAGCGGCGCCGGCAGCCAGCGCGCGAGCTGGGGCAGGTCCTCGGCGAGATATCCCTCCAGGCCGCGGTTGGGCAGGCCAATCGAGTTGATCAGGCCCGCCGGCGCCTCCCACAGCCGCGGCGGCGGGTTGCCCTCGCGCGGACGCAGCGTGATCGTCTTGGAGACGAACGCCGCGAACGGGAACTCCCGCTCCAGCGCGTCGCCGAACGCACGGCGGGCGGCGATCGCGTCGAACGTGCCCGAGCCGTTGATCACCGGGTGTGCCAGCGTCATACCGCAGAACTCGACAGGGCTCACGCGGGCGCCCCCGCGTGAGCGTCGACATGATCGAGTGTGCTCGCGTCGAGGACGGGGCCGTCAACGCACACGCGCACATATCCGCCCCCTCCTATCGGCACCACGCAGCCGTAGCAAGCCCCGAACCCGCACGCCATGCCCGCCTCCAGCGCGAGCTGGGTGGGCGTCTTGCGCGCCGCGCACAGCGCGCGGACGGCCTCCAGCATCGGCGCGGGACCGCATGCGTACACGACCGCGTGCCCGTCCCGCCGAAGCTCGGCTGCCAGCAGATCGGTGACGAGCCCGGCGTGGCCTGCGGAGCCGTCGTCGGTGGCGAGGATCGCGTCGCTCAGCAGCGCCGCGCCGGCGGCGTGGGCGGCGTCCCGGAAGCCCAGCAGAACCGTGCTCGCCACCCCCTCCGCCGCGAGGCCGTCCTGCAAGATCGCCAGCGGCGCGATCCCGACGCCGCCGCCGACGAGCAGCGCACGACGAGCCTCGTGCGGCGAGGAGAACCCCCGCCCGAGCGGTCCCAGCGCCCACAGACCCTCCCCCGCCTGAAGCTCGCACAGCCGGCGTGTCCCCGGCCCGACGTCCTCCAGCAGGTAGTGCGCCTCGCCGTCCTGGACGCGTGCGACCGAGAACGCGCGAGCCAGGTACGGGCGCTCGCCCTCCCCCCCGCCCCAGCGCTCCGCGGCGGCGAGCATCGCGAACTGACCCGGGTCCGGGTGCGGGGCGTCGGGGTCGGCGACGCGCAGCAGGCGGTAGGCGCCCAGCGGTTCGTTGGCGGTGACCTGCAACAGCCGGCGGCGCGGCGACGCCGGGGTTCGCCCAATCGTGGCGTCCACCTACGCGACCCCCGCCCCGTCGGGCCTGCTCGTCCCCGGGCTGCTCGCGGCGTGGAGCTGCTGCAGGCACAGCACCTCGGGCTCGCCATCGGCGCGTGCCCGCGAGATCGCGCGCGCGGCCGAGACCCCCGCCGCCAGGGTCGTCAGGCAGGGGATGCCGTGCGCGACCGCCGCGCGGCGAATCTCCCAGCCGTCGGTGCGTGCGCCCGAGCCGGTGGGGGTGTTCACGACCAGGTGCACGTCGCCGCGCTCGATCCAGTCGAGCACGTGCGGTGAGCCCTCGCCGAGCTTGTTCAGCCGCTGCACCGGCACGCCCATGCGCGCGATCGCCTCCGCGGTGCCACGCGTGGCGACGATCGCAAAGCCGACGTCGTGCAGCGTCTGGGCGATCGCGAACGCGCCCGACTTGTCGGAGTCGGTGACCGTGATGAACGCCGTCCCCTCGCTCGGCAGCGGCACGCCCGCGGCGGCCTGGGCCTTGGCGAACGCGGTCGGGAAGTCGCGCGCGATCCCCATCACCTCGCCGGTGGAGCGCATCTCCGGGCCCAGCACCGCGTCAGAGCCCTCGAACCGGTCGAACGGCAGCACCGCCTCCTTGACCGACACGTGATCGCCATACCCCAGCCCCTGCCGGCCCGCGGGCAGGTCGAGGTCCGAGATCCGCTCGCCCAGCATGATCCGGCACGCGAGCTTCGCCAGCGGCACGCCGACGGCCTTGGAGACGAACGGCACCGTCCGCGAGGCACGCGGGTTGGCCTCGATCACATACAGCTCGCCCGCGTGCACCGCGTACTGCACGTTCAGCAGCCCGACGACGCCGATCGCGAGCGCCAGCTCACGCGTGGCCGCGCGAATCTGCTCGAGCATCTCCTCGCCGAGCGAATGTGGCGGCAGCACACACGCACTGTCCCCCGAGTGCACGCCGGCCTCCTCGACGTGCTGCATGATCCCGCCGATCCACACATCCGTGCCGTCGCACAGCGCATCCACGTCGACCTCCGTCGCGTTCTCCAGGAACCGGTCCAGGAAGATCGACGGCTTGGACGCCGAGCCCGGCGACCCCTCGGCGCCGGTCGCCTCCGGGGGCGGCTCGCGGCTGAGGTAGTCCGCCAGTCCCTCGCGCGAGTAGACGATCTCCATCGCCCGGCCCCCCAGCACGTAGGACGGGCGTACGAGCAGCGGATAGCCGACCGCATCGGCCTGCGCCAGCGCCTCGTCCACCGAGCGCGCTGTCGCGTACGGCGGAGCGGAATAGCCCAGCTCCGCCAGCAGCGCGCCGAACCGCCCGCGATCCTCGGCCAGGTCGATCGCCTCCACGCTCGTGCCCAGCAGCGGCACGCCCGCCTCGGCCAGCCCGGCGGCGAGCTTCAGTGGCGTCTGACCTCCGAACTGCACGACCACGCCCTGCGGTCGCTCCACCGCCATGACCCCGAGCACGTCCTGCAACGTCAGCGGCTCGAAATACAGCCGGTCGGAGGTGTCATAGTCGGTGGATACCGTCTCGGGGTTGCAGTTGATCATCACCGCGTCGCGCCCGGACTCGCGCACCGTCATCGCGGCGTGCACACAGCAGTAGTCGAACTCGATCCCCTGCCCGATCCGGTTCGGCCCGGCGCCGAGGATCACGACCGACGGGCGCTCCCCCCGCACGACCTCGTTGTGCGCCCCTGCGCCCGTCGCCGACGGGCGCTCCCAGCCCGAGTAGTAGTAGGGAGTTTGTGCCGGGAACTCAGCTGCGCACGTGTCCACTGAACGGAACCCCCGCTCCCCCGTGAACGGGGCGTTCGCGTCCTCGGCCAGCGCGAGCAGCTCGCGCAGGAACCACGGGTCGATCGACGTGCGTGCGTGGATCGCCTCTATGCCCGTGCCGCGGCGCAGCAGCTCGAGGATCGTCTCGAACCGGTCAGGGCCCGGGATCTCCAGCCCGTCGAGCAGCGCCTGCTCGGAGACGGAGTCCAGGCACGGGGGCTTGTCCAGCTCGCGCGAGCGCAGCGCCTTCGCGAACGCCTGCCCGAACGTGCGCCCGATCGCCATCGCCTCGCCGACGGACTTCATGTGCGTCGTCAGCGTCGAGCTCGTGCCAGGGAACTTCTCGAACGCGAACCGCGGCCACTTCACCACCACGTAGTCGATCGTCGGCTCATAGCACGCCGGCGTCACACCAGTGATGTCGTTGTCGATCTCCTCCAGTCGATAACCGACTGCCAGGCGCGCGGCGATCTTCGCGATCGGAAACCCCGTCGCCTTCGAGGCCAGCGCCGAGGAGCGCGAGACGCGCGGGTTCATCTCGATCACCAGGATCTCCTCGGTCTGCGGGTTGACGGCGAACTGCACGTTCGAGCCACCCGTCTCCACGCCCACTGCCCGAATCACCGCGATCGCCTGGTCGCGCAGGCGCTGATACAGCCGGTCGGTCAAGGTCTGCTGCGGCGCCACCGTCACCGAGTCGCCGGTGTGCACACCCATCGGGTCGACGTTCTCGATCGAGCACACGATCACGACGTTGTCGGCGTTATCGCGCATCACCTCCAGCTCGAACTCGCCCCAGCCCAGCACCGACTGGTCGAGTAGCACCTGTCCGATCGGCGAGGCCTCCAGCCCTCGCGCCACGATCGCGCGGAACTCCTCTTCGGTGCGCGCGATCCCGCCGCCGCGCCCGCCGAGCGTGTAGGCCGGGCGCACGATGCAGGGCAACCCCAGCGCAGGCAGCGCCTCAATCGCCTGCTCGAGCGTCGTGGCGATCGCGCTCTTGGGCATCTGAAGGCCCGCGCCCGCCATCGCCGCGCCGAACAGCTCGCGGTCCTCCGCGCACGCGATCGCCTCGTAGTTGGCGCCGATCAGCTCCACTCCGTAACGCCCGAGCGTGCCGTCGTCGTGCAGCGCCTTGGCCAGGTTCAGCGCGGTCTGACCGCCAAGCGTCGGCAACAGCGCGTCGGGGCGCTCGCGCGCGATCACCTGCGCCACCGGGCCGGGCAGCAGCGGCTCGACGTACGTCGCGTCCGCCAACTCCGGGTCGGTCATGATCGTCGCCGGGTTGGAGTTGACGAGCACGATCTCATACCCCTCCTCGCGCAGCACCTTGCAGGCCTGCACCCCGGAGTAGTCGAACTCGGCGGCCTGCCCGATCACGATCGGGCCCGACCCGAGAATCAGGATCTTGTGGATGTCATCGCGCTTAGGCATCGGCGTGCCGAGACCCCAATCGACCGGCGGGCGTGAAGCGCTCGCGCGATGCCGGCAGGTGCGGTAACCGGTGGCGGTAGGGCCGTAGGAGATACGCGCTATGGGTTACCCCCAAAAATCCAGCTCCCATACCGCTACGCCGCCTCCTCGATCCGCGCCAAGAATCGGTCGAACAGGTACAGGCTGTCGTGCGGTCCCGGTCCGGCCTCGGGGTGGTACTGGACGGTGCCGCCGGGCACGTCGAGCAGCTCCAGCCCCTCGACGGTGCGGTCATAGAGGTTCACATGCGAGAGCTGAGCCTCGCCGAAGTCGGTCTGCCAGCGCACCGGCTCGTCTGCGTCGATCGTACGCGCCCCGCCCGGCCCGAGCGCCGCGAACCCGTGGTTTTGGGAGGTGATCTCGATACGACCCGTCTGCAGATCCTTGACCGGATGGTTGGCGCCGTGATGGCCAAACGGAAGCTTGAACGTGTCCAGGCCGACGGCGCGGCACAGCAGCTGATGACCCAGGCAGATACCCCACACAGGCCTGCGCCCGACGATGTCGCGCACGGTGTCGACGACGTAGTCCAGGGCCGCCGGGTCGCCGGGGCCGTTGGCGAGGAACACCGCGTCGGGCGCCTCAGCGAGCAGATCCCCAGAGGAGCTCGTGCACGGGTGCAGCGTCACGCGAGCGCCACGCGCCACCAGCTCGCGCACCATCGACAGCTTGATGCCGGTGTCGAGCACGGCGATGTGCGGCCCGATATTCGTCTCACCGTGGCGGCTGACCGCCGACGACGTCACCTCTCGGGCGAGATCTTGGCCCGCCATCGGGGGCTCTGACGCGATCAAAGCACGAGCCTCGCCGACCGACATCGCCGCCGGGAACACCCCACCGCGCATCGCGCCACGCTCGCGGATGTGAATGACCAGCGCGCGGGTGTCCACGCCGCCGATCGCCGGGATGGCGCAGTCGGTGAGCCACTGCAACCAGCCACCCTCCGCGCCGGGCGCGTCCTCGCGGTCGCATGCCTCGCGCATGATCGCCGCGCGCGCCCACGGCCGCTCGGACTCCATCGCCTCGGCGCTCACCCCGTAATTGCCGATATGCGGATAGGTGAACGCGATCAGCTGACCCGCGAACGAAGGGTCGGTCATCGACTCCTGATAGCCGGACATGCCGGTCGTGAACACCACCTCGCCGACCACATACCCCTGCGCGCCGCAGGCGATCCCGTCATAGCGCGTGCCGTCCTCGAGCAGCACATACCCCGTGGAATCACTCACAAGATCAATTTCTGGACGGCCTTGAACTCTGGGGTGCCGGCACGACCCAGCAGCTCGAACAGCGAGGACTCGACCGTCGTCACGACCGCCCCGGCGCGCTCCATCCGCTCCAGTCCGCGCTCGTAGTCGATCTCATGGCGCGAACCGACGGCGTCGGCGGGCACGTGCACCTCGACGCCTCCGTCGAGCAGGTCGTGGACGGTCTGACTGACACACACATGCGTCTCGATCCCACACACGATCGCCTGGGTGCGCTCGCCCAGATCGAACCCGTCCGCGCGCGCGGCGCTGAACACCGTCTTCTCGATCGGCTGCTCATCCTCGAGCCCTACCTCCGGCGCGGTATGGCCCAAGCCTTTGGGGTACTGCTCGCTGACGATCGTCGGGACGTCGAGGATGCGCGCGGCCTGCACCAGCTTGCGCGAGGCATCGGCGACGTCGGCGAACGACGCGTACGAGCGAAACCCCTCCTGCACGTCCACGATGATCAGCGCCGTGTTCTCGCGCTCCAGCAGACCCATTACGCGGCCACCACTGAAAAGACCCGCTCGCGGTAGACGATCGCGCCGGCCGCGAGAGTCAGGAGCACGCGCCCGTGCAGCCGCCGTCCGGCGAAGCAGCAGTTCTCCGAGCGGCTCTCCCAGCCGCGCTCGCCCGCGAGGAGCTCGGCCTCGAGGTCCACAAGCGTCAGGTTGGCGGGCTCGCCCGGGGCGATCGTAGGGGTCGGCAGCTCGAACAGGGCGGCGCCGGCGGTCATCCGCTGCACCAGCAGGCCGAGCGATAGCTCCCCGGTCATCACCAGGCCGGTGTACAGCGCCGCGAACGCGGTCTCCAGTCCAGTGGTGCCCATCGGCGCCTGCTCGAACGGGACCTCCTTCTCCTCGCGCGCATGCGGAGCGTGGTCGGTAGCGACACAATCGATCGTGCCATCGTGCAGCCCGGCGATCAGCGCTTTGCGATCGGCCTCGCCCGCGAGCGGAGGGTTCATCTTCATGCGCGTGTCCAGACCACGCACGGCCTCGTCGGTCAGCAGCAGATGGTGAGGTGTCACCTCCGCGCTGACACGCCCGCCGGCGGCGCGGGCATGCGCGACGGCCTGAACCGAGGCGGCACAGCTGAGGTGCTGAAAGTGCACGCGCGCCTGCTCATACATCGCCAGCTCCGCGTCGCGGGCCACCATCGTGGACTCGCTCACCGTGGGGATACCGCCGATGCCGAGCGCCGCGCTGACGGCGCCCTCGCGCATCGAGCCACCGTGAGACAGCGTCGGGTCCTCCTCGTGCAGACTGATGACACCTCCGCACAGCCGCTGGTACTGCAACGCCTTGCGCAGCATCCCAGCCGATGACACGGGGCGACCGTCGTCGGTGAACCCGAGCGCGCCCTGCTCGCGCAGCTCGGCCATCTCTGTCAGCTCCTCGCCTCCCAGCCCGCGGGTGATCGCTGCGAGGAACCCGACGGGGATACGCGCCTCACGCGCGGCCGCGTCGCGCAACGATCCCAGCAGCGGCGCGGAGTCGATCACCGGGTCGGTGTTGGGCATCGCGATCACCGCGCCGAACCCACCGGCGGCCGCCGCCCGCGTGCCGGTCTCGAGGTCCTCCTTGTGCTCCTGTCCGGGCGTGCGCAGGTGCACGTGCGGGTCCACGAACGCCGGCAGCAGATGCCTGCCCCCTCCCTCGACCGTCTCGATCCCGTCCGGCCCCTCGATCGCGCCGGGCTCGCCCAGCTCGGCGATCAGCCCGTCGCGCACGAGCACGTCGTGACGAGCGTCGAGGTCGGCGCGGGGGTCCAGGACGTGGACGTCTCGCAGCAGCAGCTCGGCCCGTGCGGTCGGCCCCTGGATGAGCGTGGTTGCCGCCATTACGCGAGCTGGGGCTCGGGGACGGGTCTCGGGACGTGCGCGCCCGAGAGCAGCTCATACAGCACGGCCATCCGCACGACCACCCCGGCCTGCACCTGCTCGGCGATGACCGCCTGCGGAGAGTCGACCACCTCACCGGAGAGCTCGACACCGCGATTGACCGGGCCGGGGTGCATCAGCACCTGGCGCGGTGAGAGCCGGCGGCCGTTGATCTGATACCAGGACGCGTACTCGCGCAGCGAGGGCACCCACGACGACGTCTCACTCATACGCTCGCGCTGCATGCGCAGCGCATACACCACATCGGCCGTTCCCAACTCGTCCAGGGTGTAGCGCACCTCGCACCCGAGCGCGTCGATTTCGCGCGGAATCAGCGTCGGCGGACCGGCGACCGTCACCCGGGCGCCCATGCGCTGAAACGCGATGATGTTCGAGCGCGCCACGCGCGAGTGAGCGACGTCGCCGACAATCCAGATTGAGGCGCCGTCGATCCCGCCGAGACGCTCGCGCAACGTGTACACGTCGAGCAGCGCCTGGGTCGGGTGCTCGTGCTTGCCGTCACCCGCATTGACGATCGCCGCGCTACACCAGCGCGAGACGAGCTCCGCGGCGCCCGCCCAGGGCGTGCGCAGGACGATCGCGTCGGGCTTGTGCGCGCTCAACGTGAGGATCGTGTCCTTCAGCGACTCGCCCTTCTCGACGCTGGAGCCACTGACCGCGAAGTTGACCACGTCCGCGGACAGACGCTTGGCGGCCAGCTCGAACGAGCTGCGCGTACGGGTGGACGCCTCGTAGAACAGGTTCAGCACCATCCGCCCGCGCAGCGCCGGGACCTTCTTGATCTCGCGGTCAGAGACCTCCGCGAAGCGCGCGGCCTGGGTGACGATCCGCTCGATCGCCCGCCGGTCGAGATCCTCGATCGAGAGCAGGTGGTTCATGGGGCCGCGACCTCCACCGGGGCGGGCGCGATTGCGACTTCGTCGACACCGTCCAGCTCCGCGAGGCGCACGTACACGTGCTCGGCGCGCGAGGTGGGCAGGTTCTTGCCGACGTAGTCGGGTCTGATCGGCAGCTCGCGGTGGCCGCGGTCGGCGAGCACCGCCAGCTGCACGCGCGCCGGGCGGCCGTAGTCGAACAGCGCCTCGATCGCGGCGCGCACGGTGCGGCCCGTGTAGAGGACGTCGTCGACGATCACCACCGTACGGCCCGCGACGTCGAAGTCGATGTGCGAGGCGTGCACGATCGGCATGGTGTCGGGGCGGCGCGAGACGTCATCGCGATAGAACCCGATGTCGAGATCGCCGAGTGGCACCTCGACGCCCAGCAGGTCTTCGAGCAGGTCCCTCAGCCGCCGCGCCAGGAACGCGCCGCGGCGGTGGATGCCGACGAGCGCCGGGGCAAGCGAGTCGCAGGTGCCCTCGCCGCGGACGCCGCCGTCAGAAGCGGAGTCGTCGACCTCGTCGTGGGGGTCATCGGACTCGCCGCAAGCGCCGGGGTTGCGCTCGACGATCTCGTGAGCGATACGCGTTAGCGCTCGCCGCAGGTCGTCCTCGCGCAGGACCGTCTTGTCGCCGCTGCCGTCCAACGTAGCTACCTTCCTGGCCTCTCGGGACCGGGTTAAAGGATCGCGCCAGACTGTATCAGCGCCGTGGGATGGTCCGTCGGCGCGGTGGATGGTCTGAGCACAGTGGGATGGCCGACCCGGTGATCTACCCTGCGGCTACCCTACCCCGCGGCGACGGGCTCGACGGGGGGAGCCTCACGCGCGCGGCGCTCAGACCAGCGCACCAGTCGGGGCTCGCCGCGCTCGGGGAAGGGAACCTCGATCGTGTCGTAGTCGCGCGGCGCCTCCGTCTGCGCGAACACCTCGCGCGCCTCTTCCCGCAGCTCCCCGCCCGGGTAGCGGCTGGAGATGTGCGTCAGCGCGAGCATCCGCACCTGTGCCTCGCGCGCGACCTCGGCGGCCTGCCGGGCCGTGGAGTGCGAGGTCTGGCGCGCCCGCTCTGACTCCTCCTCGGCGAACGTGGCCTCGTGCACGAGCAGGTCGGACTCGTGCGCGGCGACGATCAGCGGCTCGCACGGAGCGGTGTCCCCGGAGATCACGACCTTGCGCCCTGGACGCACCGCGCCGAGAACCTGCTCGGGGGTGACGCCGTCGACGGTCTCCCCGCGCTGCAGCCGCCCGAAGTCCGGGCCGGGCCTGACCCCGAGCCGCTGCGCCAGCTCCGGGTCCAGATGTCCGGGGCGGGCGTCCTCCACCAGTGCATACCCGTAGCAGGCCTCGCCTTTGTGGCGGACCGGGATCGCGCCGATCAGATACCCCTCGCGCGCGACGGTCTCCGCGGGCGCCAGCTCGATGACGCTCAGCTCATACGGCAGCCGCCCGTACACGAACCGCATCTGCTCCATCAGCCCCATCAGCCCCCGCGGCCCGTACACACTCAACGGCTGGGTGCGCTCGCGCAGCCCGAACGACTTCAGCATCCCCGGCAGCCCCAGCCAGTGGTCGGCGTGAAAATGGGTGATGAACACGCTGTCGATATCCGCCAGCCCTACGGACTTGATCAACTGCCGCTGCGTGCCCTCGCCGCAGTCGATCAGGATGTGCTCTCCCCCGCGACGGATCAACACCGCGGGCAGCCCGCGCCGGGAACTCGGCACCGAGCCGCCGGTGCCGGCGAAGAAGACCGATAGATCCATGCGCGCAACGGTAGCGATGGCCGGGACCTGTGGGATGGGCGGGCTCAGGGCGTGGCGGGCGAAACGGCGCCGATGAGCCGGCCTGGAGGCCGGGAGCGGACCGGACGGCGCTGCTGGATGCGGGTGCCCAGTGCCCAGGCTCACACGGGTGCGGGAGGAGTCCGCCGGTAAGCTCTTGGGAGCGACACGGTGCCGGAGGAGATCCAGCGCCGCCTGCGCCCGTAGCTCAGTGGATAGAGCGCTCGCCTCCGGAGCGAGAGGTCGCAAGTTCGAATCTTGCCGGGCGCGCTCTCCAGGGGTGACTACTTAGTGACTTGGGCTGAGCGCGACCGTCGCGGAGACGCCAAGCACCTGCCCGTCCGCGCCGAGCGCTTGGACGGCGAAGTATCGCGCCGAGGACTGCAACGTGATCGCCGTCTCAAAGCCGCCGCGCGGCGCGGCGGCGACGGGTCCGAGCGCGTGCGGACTCGCGCCTCCCAGCAGCCGCCACTGCGTCACGGCGGTGGCCCCGTTCCAGCTGACGTAGGCGACGGGGCCACCGGGCGAGCTCGCCCGGACCGCAAGCGACGGCCGTTGCGCGGGCTGCCCCGCCCAGGGGAACTTGAGCGCCGTGTAGGACTGGTAGAGCGCGGGCAGGTGAGCGTCGAACAGGAGTTGGCCGGAGGGGGAGTATTCCGAGAAGAATGGCTCCTGGCCCCAGCCGACGAACCAGTTGCCGCCGGGCAGCGGCTGAAAGTCTCCCTGACTGGCGGCGAGCAGCGCGGGGGCGGAGTGAGCGAAGCTCGCGACGAGCGTAGCGGTCTTGGTCTGAGCGTTGAGCGCGAGCACGGTCACGCGCGATTGCGAATGCACCTTCGGGGTGCCGCCGTTGTCGAAGAATGAGATCGTGCCGCCGGGCTCTTCGCGCGCGTCATGCTGCCAGGCCGGAGCCGCCCCGGGACCCATCGCGAAGGTCGAGTGCTTGCCGCCGAGACGCCACACGATCTGTCCGGTGCGGGCGTCGACGTCGTAGGCGGCCCACGTGTTGCGTGAGTCCACGAGCAGATCGCCGCCGTGTTCGGAAACGGCGTTGATGTGGAAGTAATCCCACGGAGAGACCGGTGTGCCGTCGTGTCCCACGGGCATGTAGGAGTCGGTGAGAGCCACGTGATCGAGCGCGTGCCACTCCGAGCGCACGAGACCGGTGCGCAGGTCCATTTCCTGAAAGAGCGTGTCGGCGACGGCGCCGTCGGCGGGCCCGCCGTAGGCGCTGAGGTTGCAGCGGATCGCGTCATAGACCGTGAACAGCGCCGTGCCCCGCGGAGTGATTTCGAACGCGTGCAGGTCGGGCTGATAGCCATTGCCGGCGCGTACGATCGCGATGTCGTTGTAGGAGCCGTCGGCGATCACAACCCCGGCGTCATGCCGACCATCGGCAACGAGCGGATCCTGCCACCAGGTGAGAACGGGCCGGCCTTCGTAGGCCTGGACCCGCAGGTCCGCCGCCCTGGATCCGGTGGGAATGGCCTTGAACCACACAAGACCGCCGGTTCCGTCGAGGATCATCGGTCCGTACTGCCCCGGTCCGGCGTAGGGCGCCAGGAAGATGTCGCCGGGGGCGGGCGCGCCCGCGCTGGTCGTGACGGTGACGGTCGGCGGACGTAGATCAGGACGCGAGAGGAAGTGTTGGAGTTCGCTCGACTTGGCGGGCGGCGGCGGGGGCGGCGGCGTCTCCAGTGAATGGCTCACCGCGTCGACCTCGGCGACGGTGAAGCTCCACGCGAAAGGGGTGGAGCCGGCGCCTCGGCGCAGAACGGCGTGCACGGTTACGACCTCGCCCTGAGAGAACGGCCTGCTGGGCAGAAAGCTAACTCCGTCACCCTGCGAGTAGGCGGCGAGCCGGCCGGAGTGGACGCCGCTGTGGGATCCGACGACGACGACGTTCTTGATGTCGGCGGCGGGGACGCCGAGAAAGCTGATCTGGGTCAGATAGGAGGCGTCCGTGGAGCCGGGTTCCGGCGAGACGCTGACACCGCCGCTGGCGAGCGCGCGGGAGACGTTCAGCGTCCGCGGCACGCAATTGGGCGCGGTCGTTGCCGCGTTCGCGCGTCCGTGCGCACACGCCGATCCGAGCAGCACCACCGCCCCCGCCAGCAGGGAACGCGCCGACGGAATGCAAACACGATCACACGACACTCGACTCAACCGGCGATGAGCCTAGCCCGAAGGCTACGGGCGTGCGCCGGTCGGCGCGCTAACCTAAGGTAATGATCACCCAGGCAGATCGCGCGGCTGAGCGACGCCGCGTGAAACTGGAGGAGATTCAGCGGCAGGTTAAGGACGGCTCGCTGACGATCCGCAAGATGACGGCGGAGGAGCGCAAGCGCTACCCCCCGCGACCCTCGACCGGACGTGGACGCCGCCGCTGAGAGGCGCATGCCGGAGTGACGTGCCGCGTCAGGCCGTGAGCGCGTCTGGTCTTCGTTGAGAAGCACCTGGAGTATGACCGGAGCCGCACATCCACCGGAGCCGCAAATCCGGGCCCGCGGCGGTCGCTACGCCGCGCTCGTGGGTTTCGGCGGGTCCGAGCGGCGGGACATGCGCTTGGAGCTCCACCAGCACCAGCCGCCGACGGCCAGGACCGGTACGACGTAGAGCATCGAGATGTACCAGTGCATCAAGCACGCAAGCGAAGCCATGGCGGCAAACGCTACCACGCCCTTACCACGCTTCCTTCCCCGGCGCCTCGGGAGCGCCGGCGGCGTCCGTCGCGACGTCTGGACCCGTGGCTGCTCCTCCACTGGAGATGCCGACTGGTCGCACGCCGGCACGGGTGCGCCGCCGGCGCACGAACAGAACGAACGCCAGTCCGAGCAGGGCGATGACCACGCCCAGAGCGATCACCGCGGTCGATGCGTGCGAGCTCTCGGGCGTCCAGAACAGCTGTCCATTAACCGCTCCCGCCTGCGCTCCGACGCGGATCGGAACCCGCCAGTCGAAGATCAGCGTCCGCCTGCCCTTGTCCTTGACCTGGGGGGGCGTCAGCGGCGACATCCAATGGATGCGGTGATCGTGCCATTCGAACTGCCCGGTGCGATCGATGACGACCCAGTGTGGCGGAGCGCTTGGATTCGCCGAAGCGGGAACGGTGACGTTGCCGTAAAAGCTCGTGTTCAGGTAGGTCGCGGGCGAGCGCGTGTTCTGCTCGGCCGTGCCGTTCGCCAGCACGCGCGCATACGGCTCTCCCTGATAGCCGTAGACCGTCACGGTCTTGCCCGTATGGTTCGTCAGCAGCAGCCGGTCGGCGAACTCGAGCACTTCCAGGCTGAGTCCGGGCACGCTGGGCGCGACGCCGGTGATGTTCGAGCGGTAGTGGTAGTTGCTGCCCTGGTCGTTGATCGGACTGTCGCTCTCGCTCGTCGTGGCTGCGCTCGCGGTGATCGGCAGCGCGAGCGCCGCGACCCCCAACAGTGTCGGTATCAGGCGAGGTGACATGCACAGCACGGTAACCCACGCGGCACGCGCGAGGCCCCGTCAACCTTTCAGGTGCCGACCGCCGAGAGCAGCCACAGGCCGAAGCTCGTAAACGCGACCATCACCGCCAGCATCCAGTACTGCGAGCGCACGGCCTCCTCGACGTTGTCGTACATCTCCAGCGCGCGGTCGTGCGCGAGCGCCAGTCCGGCCACGTGACCACTGAGCAGCGCGGCGACCTGCACGTACCAGATAGCCGCGAACGAGATGACGTTGTAATCGATCTGATAACTGCTGGTTCCGAACAGGTTCGCTCCGTTGCCGAGCGGGTCCGAGGCGAGGTAGCCGATCGCCTGTCCCTGCCAGATCAGCAGCGAGAAATAGTGCGCCAGCACGTACGCAAACCCGATCGGAACGAGCGTGTGCGCGAACGCGTGCGTCAGCCGGCGGGTGTCATAACGTGCGCTGACGCTGCGTACTCCCGTGATCCCAAGCCGGTAGACGCCCGCGATCAGCATGACGCAAAGCACCAGCCCGACCGAGTAAGTCAACTCATAGGCAGGCACTGCGTGCAGGCCGAGGCCGGCGAACACGCTTTCGAGACTCGGCTCGAGGTTGCGCCAGACACCGCCGTTGCTGAGCCCGTCGAACGTCGTCGTGCCGATGATCGAGCAGATCAGCGCGACCGTGCCCGGGCGGATCTCCAGGTCGGTGATCCCGCTGAGCGGGCGGCGCAGGCAGACGAAGCCCTGCTCGTCGCGGCACAGCGCCGACAGTCGCGAGAGCAGATTGAAGTAGGCCCCGAACCCGTCGGCCCGTCCTCCCCACTCCTCCACCCCGAACAGCGTCATGCCGGCGAGCATGACCAGGAAGTACGCGAGCGAAAGCGCCGCCAGCGTGGCGGGATGGTCACGATCGGCGGGGACGTAGACAAGCTCCAGCCACGCGAACCCGACGATCACGGCCACCGCCGGCCACATCCCCAGCCAGGCGGGATACCGCAGCCGGGGGGAGTCCTCGGATGAGCCGGACGACCCGGACACGTGGTGTGCGCGTCGCGCTAGCGCGGTGAGCGCCCGCGCGCACGTGCGCCATGGACTGAACGCGCGAAACACGTCACCGAACAGCACGCTCGCCACCGGCACGCCGACCCAGAAGATGACGTAGATGAAGGTCACCGAGAAGTTCGCGAGCGGCACCTGCGCACCGGCGAACCCGCTGTAAAGCACCAGCGCGAACAGCCCCACGCCGACCAGGCAGCCCAGCCATTCCAGCGCCGCGGGCAGTCGCACGAGCACCCGCCTACGCTGCTGCTGCAGCTGCGGGGTCCTCCACATCGTCGAGAGCGCCACGAACGAGACGACGAGCACGATCGCCGCCGTCCAGCTGAACAGCCACACGGGGATCGGCAGGTTTGCCCGCCCCACGATTCCGTGTGCCTGCGCGCTCGCCGGGACCGCCAGCGTCACGATGATCGAGCCACCGAGCAGACGCGGCAACATGCGACGAAACCCGGGGCTCATGCCCGGCGCAGTCTACGGATCGCCTCCCATCCGAGCGCAGGACGCTCCGGGAGGAGGCTTGCGTCGGCAGACGCTCGATGCCCGCGCAGCGGTCCGCTCCGAACCCTTAATCTCCCTGTCACATGACCGTGTCCCCCATCGCCGTCTCGACCGGTATCGAGGCCGCCCTACAGCTCGGGCCACTGGCGATCTTCGGATTGCTTTACGCCAAACGGGTCCACACCCTCGCGGTCGAGGCTCGCAATCCCGTGCCGGGCTGGCGCCAGGCGTGCTTTTACTCGGGGTTCGTGACGATCGCGCTCGCGCTCACCTCGCTGGGCGGCGCCAGCCAGGAACTGCTGCTCGCGCACATGGTCGAGCATCTGCTGCTCGGCGACATCGCCGCGCTGCTGATCGTGCTCGGACTGACCGGCCCGCTGATCGCGCCGATCCTGCGCGTTCGCTTCTTCGACCGCCTGCGCATCCTTGCGCATCCGCTGATCGCGTTCCCGCTGTGGGCGATCGACCTGTACGCCTGGCACCTGCCCGTCTTCTACCAGGCGGCGCTGCGTCACACGGGCGTGCACGCGCTCGAGCACGCGATGTTCCTGGGATTCGGCATCAACATGTGGATGTGCCTGTTCGGCCCGCTGCCGATGCCGAGCTGGTTCGGCAACTTCGCCAAGCTGCTCTACATCATCGCCGTACGCCTGACCGGCACCGTTCTCGGCAACATATTTCTGTGGTCGGGCACGGTGTTCTACCCGTTCTACATCCATGGCGACGCCGTCCACCACATCTCCCCGCTGGCCGATCAGAACATCGCCGGGGCGGTGATGATGGTCGAGGAGTCGCTGCTCACGCTCTGCCTGTTCTGCTGGCTGTTCCTGCGCACCGCGCGTGAGGGCGAGGAGCGCCAGGAGCTGCTCGACTTCGCCCATGCCCAGGGCGTCGAGCTGACCGACGCGCGCGCCGCGCGCGCCGTCGCGGCCGGGCGTGGCGCGGAGCTGCGTAGACGCCTGGAGGCTCGCACCGGCGCCCCCGAGCGCTGACCGGCGATATTCTCAGCGCATGTGCGTCGGTTGTGCAATGGCGGCGGCCTCGGCCGCGACCGGAACTCGAACCTGGCTGCAGACCCATCACTTCGGCTGGCTGACCCCACGCCGCATGCGCGCGCTGACGATCGCCGTGATGTCCGGCGCGGCGATCTTCTCGACGATCGGCTTCAGCGGCTCCACTCCACCGACACGCGCCTCATCGCACCGGCCGATGCCGGCCGCCCCAGCCCACCGGTAGCTCCCTCTGGCATCGCTCGCTGCTGTAGCGGCACAATCGCGGTGTGAAGCTCGCGTCGCGGCTAGGCGCCTCCGGCGACAGCCGGCAGTATCGTCAGCTCCGAGCCGTCCTCGACCGGTGTCTGTAGACCGTCGAGGAAGCGGATGTCTTCGCCGGCCACATACACGTTCACGAACCGTCGCAGTGAGCCGTCTTCGTCGCTGAGTCGCTCGCGCAGCTCGCCGTGAAGCGCATACAGCCCGTCGAGCACATCCTGGACGGTGGCGCCGTCCAGCACCGCCTCGGCCTCGCCCCCGGATGCGGAGCGCAGCTGCGTTGGGATCTTCACCGTCACCGCCATCAGGCCGCGACGGTCTCGGGCACGTGTGCTTCGAAGTCCTCGACGGTTGGGGCGATCACGTTCGTCTCGAACCTGCCGCGTACGGCGTCGAGCGTCTTCAGGCCCTCGCCGGTGATGACCAGCACGACGCGCTCGTCGGGGTCGATCTCGCCGCGTTGAGCGAGCTTTGAGAGCACCGCGGTCGTCACTCCGCCCGCGGTCTCGGTGAACACACCGGTCGTCTGCGCGAGCAGCTCGATGCCCTCCCGAATCTCCTCATCGCTGACGGCGTCGACCGAGCCGCCGCTGTCACGCGCCAGCTCCAGCGCGTACGGGCCGTCGGCGGGGTTGCCGATCGCCAGCGACTTGGCGATCGTGTTCGGCTTGACCGGCCTGCACACGTCGTGGCCCGTGGCGAACGCGCTCGCCACGGGCGCGCAGCCCTCGGCCTGGGCGCCGTTCATCCGCGGCGTCTCGCCGTCCAGCAGGCCGACCTCGCACCACTCCGCAAAGCCCCGCCCGATCTTCGTGAACAGCGACCCCGAGGCGACGGGGGCGACGATGCGGTCGGGCAACTCGAAACCGAGCTGCTCGGCGATCTCGAACGCCAGAGTCTTTGAGCCCTCCGCGTAGTAGGGGCGCAGGTTGACGTTCACGAACGCCCAATCGCGCTCGGCGCACAGCTCCGTGCACAGGCGGTTGACGTCATCGTAGTTGCCCTGCACCGCGATCAGTCTCGTCCCGTACACGCCGGTGGCGAGCACCTTCTGCTCCTCCAGGTCGGCCGGGATGAACACGTAGGACTCGAATCCCAGCGCCGCCCCGTGTGCGGCCACGGAGTTGGCGAGGTTGCCCGTCGACGCGCACGCGATCGTCTGAAAGCCGAGCTCTCGGGCGCGCGCGGTGGCCACGGAGACGACGCGATCCTTGAACGAGTGGGTGGGATTGGCCGCGTCGTTCTTGACCCATACCTCGCGCAGTCCCAGCCGCTGGGCTAGGCGATCGGCGCGGATCAGCGGCGTGCACCCGGCCGGGAGGCCGGTGCGCACGGAGCCTCCCCCCCCGGTGTTCTCCGGGAGGTCGCCCGGGGCGCCACGGCCATAGGCCGTGGTCGGCAGAAAGTCGGCGTAGCGCCAGATGTTCTGCGGTCCCGCCTGGATCCGCCTGCGCAGCTCGTCGGTGTCGCCACCGGCGAGGCGGCTGTGGTCGTAGGCGACCTCCAGCGGTCCGAAGCAGCGCTCGCACACGTACAGCGCCTCCAGCGGGTACTCGGACTTACACTCCTTGCACTGCAGATGTGTCACAGCCATGTCGGGGCTCCTTTGAAGACCTTCGCCAGTTCAACGGTGTGGCGAAGAGCTAGAAGCCCGCCACACATCTTCTGGAATTGGCACCTTCCCGTCCTAAGACGGTGGTTGCCGGGGCTTCACCGGGCCAGTCCCTCCACCCCTCTTGATGTGTCCTGCTATGTGGCGGGGAAGTTTAGCAAGCGTGCGGACGGATGCAAGGCCACCCAGGGCGCCGCCCGGCCAGCGCTCGATAAGGCGCCGCGAGCGCGAATGCGCGCTTGACGGTAACGCCCGTGCCCGCCCGGTGTAAGAGGCGTGCGATGAGCGTAGTAGAGCCCACGGTCTCCGTTCCAGCCGGCGATCAGATCCCAGCGCTAGGCGAGGCGCCGACGGACTTCGAGCCCGATATCCCCGCGGTCAAGCGGCGCATGCTGATCATCGTCAACCCGTACGCGACCACTGTCTCCGACCGCCTGCGCCATCTGGTCGTATATGCGCTGCAGGGCGGGTTCGAGGTCGACGCGGTCGACACCGAGGCTCGCGGTCACGCGACCGAGCTGTGCCGCGAGGCCGCGCACGAGGGCTATGACGTGGTCGTCGCGTTCGGCGGCGACGGCACGGTCAACGAGGCCGCCAACGGCCTGTTGGGCTCCCCTACGCCGCTGACGTGCCTGCCCGGCGGCTCGGCGAACGTGTTCGCCAAGATGCTGGGCATTCCCGGAGAGCTGGTGGACGCCACCGAGCATCTGCTCGCGCTCGCCGATGACTGGCGCCCCCGCCGAGTTGATCTCGGCGTCGTCAGCGCCGGCGGCCCGGGAGACGGTCGCGAGGTCGCGGATCGCCGCTGCTTCACGTTCGCCTCGGGCTTGGGCGTCGACGCTAGCGTCGTCCAGCGGGTCGACGCCAATCCGCGGCTGAAGGCACGTCTGGGCGCCTACTACTTCACGTGGGTCGCGCTGCGCACGTTCGCGCGTCGTTATCTCGTCAAGCCTCCGCGCATGGAGGTGGCGCTCACGGACGGCGACACGCTTGCCGGCGTCACCACGATCGTCCAGAACGGCTCGCCGTTCACCTACTTTCAGAATCGTCCGATCGAGATAGCCGACGGCACGACGCTCGACTCGGGCTCGCTGTGCGGGTGCGTGCTGCACCGTGCCACGCCCCTGTCGATGCCCTCGATCGGCCTGCGCGCCTTCTCACGCGGTGCGCGCGTCACCCGCCACCGCCAGGTCACGGGCCTGTCCGAGCTGGCCGAGCTGACGGTGCGCTCCAGCGACGAGCGCAGGCTGCCACTGCAGGTCGACGGCGACTACCTCGGCGAGGTCTCCCAGGTTCGCTACTCGATCATGCCGGGAGCGCTGAACGTCGTCGCCTAGGCGACGCTGCCCGGCGCGATACGGCGTCCTCACTCGCTCATGTGCCGAGCACACTACGCTCGCTGCGTCCTTGTCTCGCTTGGCCAGCGTCCGCCTAGGTAGGCGAAGCCACCCTAAGCGGCAGCGCCGCCTCCGGGCGTGACGCGGTAGGCGTCGAACACTGACTCGGTGTTGCGCAGGCGCGTGATCGCGCCCTTTAGGCCATGCGTGTCGGCGACCTCGACCACAAAACGGTTCTTAACCATGGGGCCCATCGACAGGCAGCGCGCTTCGAGGATGTTCGCGCCGGACTCTGAGAAGGCACGCGAGAGGTCCTCGAGCAGACGGTGGCGATCCCAGGCGTCGATCTGGATCTCCACCACGAAAGAGGTGCTGCGCTCACCCGCCCAGGAGACGTTGGTGAAGCGCTCGGGGTCGCGGGCGAGGACCACCGCGTTGGGGCAATCCTCGCGGTGGATCGTGATCCCCCGTCCGAGCGAGATGTAGCCGACGATCTCATCGCCCGGCACCGGGCGACAGCACTTGGCCAAGCGCAGCATCACATCATCGACGCCTTCCACTTCGATCCCGTACTGGCCCGAAGACTTCGTGGGGCGCCGGCGCGCGCGTCCGACGCGCAACAGCTCGGCACCCGTGTCCTCACCGTCGGCTGCCTCGCCCTGCTTCAAGCGCTGCATCACCTTGTTGACGACGATCTTCGGCGAGACCTTGGCGGCGCCGAGGGCGATGTAGAAGTCGTCCGCCTTGCGGTAGCCCATCTCGCGGATCACGTCCGCGAGCAGCGCCGACCCGGTGATCTTCTGCGCGGGCAGCCCCTGCTTGCGCAGGTGCTCCTGCAGCACCTCGCGCCCCGTGTGCTCGGTGTCCTGGCGGGACTCGGCCTTGAACCAGGCCTTGATCTTGTTGCGTGCGCGGGTCGTCTTGACCATCGCCAGCCAGTCGCGCGAGGGACCGCGCTCGCGCTTGGCCGTGAGGATTTCCACGATGTCGCCCGAGCGCAGCTCGCAGTGCAGCGGCACGATCTTGCCGTTCACGCGCGCGCCGACGCAACGGTGGCCGATCTCGGTATGGACCTCGTAGGCGAAGTCCAGCGGCGTCGCGCCGGCGGCAAGCGACTTGACTTCGCCCTTGGGTGTGAACACGTAGACCTCGTCCTCGAACAGGTCGGTGCGCAGCGTGTCCATGAACTCCTGCGGGTCCGAGAGCTCTTTCTGCCAGTCGAGCATCGAGCGCAGCCACTGCAGCTTGGCGTCCTCGGGTGAGCCCGCGCGAGCGTTCTGCCCGGCGTGCTCGGAACCGGGCAGGTGCTTGTACATCCAGTGGGCTGCGACCCCGAACTCCGCCATCTCGTGCATCTCGCGCGTGCGGATCTGGATCTCCAGCGGCCGGCCCTCCGGCCCAATCACGGTCGTGTGCAGCGATTGGTACATGTTGAACTTGGGCATCGCGATGAAGTCCTTGAACCGCCCGGGCAGGGGCTTCCATAGCGAGTGGATCGCGCCGACCGTGCCGTAGCAGTCCTTGACCGAGTCGACGATCACGCGCATCGCGGTGAGGTCGTAGATCTCGTTGAACTCGCGGCCCTTCTTGGTCATCTTCGAGTAGATCGAGTAGAAGTGCTTGGCCCGGCCCGCGATCTGCGCCTCGATGCCCAGCTCCGTGAGCTCGCTCGCGAGGTACTCGCCGGCTTCGCCGACGTAGCGCTCGCGCTCGTCGCGCTGCTGCGCCACGAGGCCCTTGATCTCCTGATACTTGCGCGGGTGCAGCGTCGCGAACGCGAGATCCTCCAGCTCCCACTTGATCGCGTGGATGCCCAGCCGATGGGCGAGCGGCGCGTAGATCTCGAGCGTCTCGCGCGCCTTCTCCATCTGCTTCTGCTTGGGCATCGCGTCGATCGTGCGCATGTTGTGCAGCCGGTCGGCGAGCTTGATCAGGATGACCCGCACGTCGGTGGCCATCGCGACCATCATCTTGCGATAGTTCTCCGCCTGCGCCTCATCGCGCGACTGGAACGTGATGCCGGTGAGCTTCGTCACGCCGTCGACGATCTGAGCGATCTCCTCGCCGAAGCGCTCGCCCACCTCCTCGATCGAGGCGGAGGTGTCCTCGACGGTGTCGTGCAGCAGCGCCGCGCACAGCGTCTCGGTGTCCAGGCGCATGCCCGCGCAGATGCGCGCCACGCCTACCGGGTGCACGATGAAGTCCTCACCTGACTTGCGCCGCTGCGCGGCGTGGTGCTCGCACGCGAACACGAACGCATCCTGCACGCGAGCGCGGTCGATGTCCACGGCCGAGTCGGGCGCGTGCTCGGAGACGATCGCGAACAGATCTCCCAGCAGCCGTCGCTCCAGCTCGTTGAGGTCCAGGCGCGGCGCGACGGGCGGCTCGGGGGTCGACTCCTCGACCCTGACGACCGTCGTGGTATGCGGATCTGCGGCAGAGGCCATAGCCACAGGTTAGGGGACTGTCCTCTCGGATTGAAGCGGGTTATGTCAGGCGAACAGCACGAGCTCCTCGTGCTCCTCGTGCCGCTCCGGCGCCTGCGTCGGGGCGGGCCTCTGTGGCCTGGCGCGACGGAGCACCAGCCGCGGCTCGCTCACGCCGTTCCACTCGTTGACCTCCAACGCGAACGTGGCCTGCGCCGGCTCGCCCTCGGCGACTCCGAGCCGCGCGCCCGTGTTGAACGCGACCGCCCGCGCGCGCCCCGCGGGCGAGCGCACGGTGAAGCGCGCGTGCTTGCCTTCGCCCATCGGGCGCACGTCGACGAACGTGGCCTCGGCGATCATCAACGACACCGAGGGATTGGCGTGGCCGAACGGCGCGAGTCCCCCCAGCTCCTCGGCCAGCGCCATCCCCAGCTCCGAGCCGTCCACGACCGCGTCCACGTGCTCCACCGGCGCCATGTCCTCACTGCTCAGCACCGAAGCGGCGTAGGCGTCCAGCGCGTCGGCGAATCCCGCCACGCGCTCGCGCTCGACCTCCAGACCGGCGGCGGCCCGATGTCCGCCGTAACGGCTCAGGTGCTCGGCGCACGCTGTCAGCCCCGCCAGCAGGTCGAACGCCTCGCAGCCGCCGCGCCCCGATCCGCGCCCGCGATCCCCCTCCAGCGCGATCAGCACGACCGGGCGGTGATGAGCCTCGGCCAAGCGTGAGGCGACGATCCCGATCACTCCCACGTGCCAGCCCTCGCCGGCGAGCACGAGCGCGCGACGCTCGTCGAGATCTCCGAGCGCCGCGATCTGAGATTCGGCCTCGAGTCTGATCGTCCGCTCCGCGACACGACGCTCCCGGTTGACCCGGTCGAGCTCCTGGGCGATCTGCGCCGCGCGCGCGGAGTCCTCTGTGAGAATCAGCTCGAGGCCCGCATCCGCCCGGTACAGCCGGCCGGCGGCGTTCAGCCGCGGCGCCAGCCCGAACGCGACCGAGCGCTCGTTCACCCTCGCGGGATCCACACGCGCGACCGCCATCAGCGCGCGCAGCCCGGGCTTGACCGTGCCGGACAGCGCGCGCAGCCCGCGCCGCACGAGCGCGCGGTTCTCGCCGAGCAGCGGCACCACGTCCGCGATCGTTGCGAGCGCCACCAGATCGAGATCCTCCACCGGGGCGCGTCCCCCCAGGCCATGGGCGAGCTTGTAGGCGACCGCCGTGGCGCACAGCGCCTGGAACGGATATCCGCACACGGTCGGGTGCACGATCGGGGCGTCCGGCAGCACGCCGTCCGCGCGCACGCTGTGGTGGTCGCTGACGATGACGTCCATCCCCAGCTCTCTCGCGGCCGCGACCTCCTCGACGGCCGTGATCGCGCAATCCGCGGTCACCAGGAGTCGTGTCCCGCGCGCCGCCAGTCGCTCGACGGTGTCCATGCTCAGCCCGTACCCGTCGGATGCGCGATCGGGCAGGTACCAGTCGACGTCCGCGCGCAGCCGCCGCAGAGCGCGTACGAGCACTGCCGTCGAGCACACGCCGTCCACGTCGTAGTCCCCGTGGATCGTGATCCTCGTCCCGGCCTCGACGTGCTTGGCAAGCGTCGCGATCGCCGCATCGATGCCGGCGAAGGCCGTATACGGATGCTCCTCGTCGGCCGCGATGAACGCCCGGGCGTGCGCGGGCTCGGCCATGCCACGGCGGACCAGCACCTGCGCGACCGGGTTGCTCACGCCCAGCTCGCGCCGCAGCCGCTCGACCGCGTTCGGCTCGCACTCCGGGATCTCGAATCGGGGCTCCCCCACCCCGCAAACCTACGGGCGGGACTGGACGGAAGGCCTAGCGAGCGTGATGCTCGCGCCGCATGCCCTCGAAATACACCGCCGCGATGCCCAGCAGCGCGCCGGGAACCGCGTACAGCACGACCGCGATGTCCGTGGCCTTCTGGCCGGGCACCTTCAGCGCGCCGACTTTCGCGCCGTAGATGATCAGCCCCACGATGATGGCGCCGAACAGCGAGCCGACGAATGCGCCGACGATCCCGCCCCAGAAGCGGTCGGGCAGGAAGATCGTGAAGTGCCAGATCGCCAAGCCCATCATCACCCAGCCGAGCATGCCCATCAGCGCGACCTCCCGTGGCGTTTGTTACGTGGACGCCTACTACGTTTCTCGCGTGGCTTGGGGGCTTGCTTGAGCACCAGGTCCTCGGGCGTGAGATCCGCCGCCGGATCGCGCGTGGGCGCGCGCTTGCTCGCCGGCGCTCCGTCGCCGTCGCCGTTGGGCGCCCCCGGGGCGCCGGCGGATTGCGCGACGCTCGTGGGCGCGCGCTTGCCGCCCTGCGCCACTCCGTCGACGTCGAGGTCCTGCACGAGTTCGCGGAACTCGTCGCGGGAGATCTGCTCGCCCGGCTCCTCGGCTAGACCGCGACGCGAGCGTCGCTTCTTGCGTTCGGGCTCGACGTCCACGGGCGCCCCCCCGATCGCGGTCGCGTACGCCGGCACGGCGCCGAGTTCGCGCACGATCCGCGCCCGACGCTGCCGGTAGCCGCCCTCGCGCTCCTTCCAGTGCGTCAGCACGGGCGAGGCGATGAAGATCGAGGAGTAGGCGCCAGAGGCGATCCCGACCATCAGCGCGAAGGCGAAGTCCTTCAGCGTGCTCCCGCCGAACAGCAGCAGGGCGAGCACGGGCAGCAGCGTGCAGAAGCTCGTCGCCAGCGATCTGGTCAGCACCTCGGACATCGAGCGGTTGACGATCTGCGAGAAGGCCGCCCTGGGCATTCGGGGAACGTTCTCGCGCACGCGATCGAACACGATGATCGTGTCGTACAGCGAATAACCGAGGATCGTCAAGAGCGCCGCGACGGTCGCCGAGGTCACTTCTCGCCCGGTGAGGGCGTAGATCCCCGAGGTGATCAGCAGATCGTGCATCAGCGCGATCAGCACCGGGATCGCGTACTTCCACTCGAACCGCAGCGCGATGTAGGCCGAGATCACCAGCAGCGAGGCGATGATCGCGATCACGGCCGAGTTGGCGATCGTCTGACCGAACGTGGGACCGATCGAGGTGCTGGAGAAGTCCCTCGTCCCCGGTGAGTTGGGTCCACCTCCGAACTTGGTATCGAGCGCGCTCTTGACTTCGTGGACCGCGGTCGGCTTCAGTTTCTCGGTCGAGATCTGATACCCGCTGCCGCCTACGCCCTTGCTCGAGTACTTCTGCACCTGTGCGGTGGGGTAGCCCTCGGCGCTCATCACGGCGCTCACTTCGGCGGAGGTGACAGGCCTGACGAACGCGGTCTGGATGCGGGTGCCGGACTTGAAGTCGATGCCGAAGTTGAGGCCCTTGCCGCCGATCGCCAGCGCGCCGATCAAGAGGATCGTGCCCGACAGGGAGAAGAACCACTTGGAGGCGCCCATGAAGTCGAACGTCCACTCGCGCTTGGGCTTGCCGGCCCCCAGCGCCCAGGAATGGCTCATCAGCCGCGTGCGCCCCATCGTGCCGAGCGCCGCGCGCGTCGCGAGCACGGCGGTGAAGAGGGTAAGCATCGTGCCGATCCCCAGCATGAACGCGAACCCCTTGACTTCCGCGGTGGCCAGCGCGAACAGGATGAACGCGGTCATGAACGTCACCACGTTTGCGTCCACGATCGCCGCGAACCCGCGCGTGTACCCGGTGGCGATCCCGGACACGATCGATCTGCCACCCCGTATCTCCTCCTTGACGCGCTCGAAGATGACGATGTTCGCGTCGGCGGCGATGCCGATCGTGAGGATCAGGCCGGCGATCCCGGGGAGCGTGAGCGTGATGGGGATCAGCTTGATCAGCGCGAAGAAGTAGGCCCCGTAGATAATCAGCCCGCCGACCGCGATCATGCCGAGCACGCGGTAGAACAGCAGCAGGAACATGCAGACGACCGCGAAGCCGATGAGGCCGGCGACGAGGCCCTGGTGCAGCGCCGTTTTGCCGAGTGTCGCGGAGACCTGCGAGTTGGAGATCAGTTCCAGGCGAATCGGCAGCGCGCCCGACTGCAGCTCGTCGGCGAGGGCCTGGGCGGAGGTGATCGTGAAGCCGCCGGAGATCTGCGAGCCCTGGGTGGCGTCGATCCCTTCCGGGTACTGGGTGTAGTCGATCGAGGGGGCGGTGATCAGCTGCCCGTCGAGCGCGACCGCGAAGTGCTGCTGCGCGGCTTCCTTGCTGACGCCCGGCAGCTGGGCTTCCTGTCCGCGGTGGGCGATTTCCTTGGTCACGCGCTGGAAGACCTGCTTGCCGTGCGAGGTGAACCCGAAGTTGACGTTCGGCGCGCCGCTGCCGCCGCCGCCTTCGTCGAAGCCCTGCTGCGGGTTGGTGATGTCCGCGCCGGTCAGCACCGGTTCGTCGTTGAGCACGTAGAAGCTGTTGGGGCTCTGCTGAGTCACCTTGCCGGTCTTCGGCGATTCCACAGGGCGGGCCTGCAGCAGGATCGTGCCGGGGTTCACGCGCACGGCCTTGGGCTTGGAGCCCGCCGGCGGTTTGTAGCCGTCGGCGTAGAGGTCCTGTTCGGTTTCCTGCGGCTGGCAGATGGGCTTGCCGCCGCTGCACAGCATCTTTTCGTGGGCGGTGTCGATCAGATACCAGCTGCCGTAGATGCACCCTTTCTCCTGCTGGGGCGTGCAGCCTGGCTCGAGCGTCGTGGCGGTCTTGCGCAGGATCGCTGGGCGCTTGGCGGCGCGCAGCACCGCCTGGTACTGGGGGAGGCCCGCTTCGCTGGTGCCTGCGGCAGCCCCGCCCGTGACCGTCGGTTCGGTCGCGCCCGCCGGCTTGCCGGTGGGGCCGATCACGTTCGGCTCCCAGTCGTAGAAGTACAGCTGCGCGGTCTTGCCGACCTCGGCTTCGGCGCGCTGCGCGTTGCTCACGTCGGGCAGGTCCACGTCGATTTCCTGCGCGCCGCTGCGCTGGATTTCGGGTTGTGCGACGCCCAGCTGATCGACGCGTTTGCGCATGATGTCGATCGAGCGTTCGAGCGATTCCGGGTCGACCTTCGACTGCGCCGTGGGCCTGGCCTGATAGACGAGCTGCACTCCGCCCTTCAGGTCCAACCCGAGCTTCGTCGGCATCAGCGCGATCACCGCGATCGAGGCCGCGAACAGCCCGGCGACGAGCAGCAGGACGAAGATGTTGCGCCGGCGGTCGTTCATCGCCGACCACAATCGATCAGGGTGTGCGGGAACGCGAGCATCGTTCGGAAGAGACTACTTCTCCGGGGTCAGTACGAGCAACAGCCCGCCGTCGTCGTCATAGGCCGGGAACATGTCGGCCTTCGCGCTCGCCGCCACGTCGCGTTCGCCGCTGACGAGCACGGGCACCTCCAGCGCGCGCACTCCCCACTCCAGCACGGTCGCGACGGGGTCGTCGCCGTTGGAGAAGCTGAGGCCCAGAACCTGCTCGACGCGCTGGCCGATGACCTCCTCCTCCTCGAGGCCGGTGAAGGCGAACGAGTTCTTGCCGCAGCCGATGATCCGTCCCTCGGCGTCGCACACGAAGAAGGCGGCGTCCGGCGCCGGGTAGTAGTCGTCGAGCAGCTCGAACAGGAACGCGAACCCGCACTTCGCGCAGCCCTTCGGCTGGCGCGTGAAGCCGATGTTGCGGTCCAGCTCGCTCGTGCGATGCCCGCAGTTGGGGCAGATGAACGGGTGGGCCATAGGCACAGACTAGGGGAGCGGCCGCGTCGAGGTCCCCGTACGTCGCGAGCGCGCTCGCGAGCTCGTGCACGCACCGGATTGGAGCGTAGGCGAGTCCGCACGAGGCGCATGCGCCGGACGCGCGCGGGGGCCTGCCGGCGCCTCAGAACAGCGCCGGTCCGGATGGCGCGGGCGCCTCCAGGCCCAGGTGGGCGAAGGCCGTCGGCGTCGCCGCGCGCCCGCGCGGAGTTCGCTTGATCAGGCCCTGCATCAGCAGGTACGGCTCGTAGACGTCCTCGATCGTGTCCTGCTCCTCGCCCACCGCCACGGCCAGCGTGGAGAGCCCGACGGGGCCGCCGTCGAACTTGACGCAGATCGCCCGCAGGATCTCCCGGTCCAGCCGGTCGAGCCCCAGCTCGTCGACCTCGAGCATCTCCAGGGCGGCGTGCGCGGCCGCCGCGGTGACCACGCCGGCCATGCGCACCTCGGCGTAGTCGCGCACGCGCTTGAGCAGCCTGTTGGCCACGCGCGGCGTCCCCCGGCTGCGGGCGGCGATCGCGAGCGCGCCGTCCTCGTCGAGGTCGATCGCGAGGATCCCGGCCGAGCGCCTGACGATCGCCGCGAGCTCGTCGGTGGCATAGGGCTCCAGGCGCGCCTGGATGCCGAAGCGATCGCGCAGCGGGGTCGTCAGCAGGCCTGTGCGCGTGGTCGCTCCGACGAGCGTGAAGGGGGGCAGCTCGAGCGTCACGACGCGCGCCCCGGCGCCCTGTCCGACGGTGATCGGCAGGCGGTGATCCTCCATCGCCGGATAGAAGGTCTCCTCGAGCGTGCGCGGCAGCCGGTGGATCTCGTCGACGAAGAACACGCTGCGTGGCTCCAGCGCGGTCAGAAACGCCGCAATGTCTCCCTTGCGCTCCAGCGCGGGCCCGGCGGTCTGCACGAACGGGACGTCCAGCTCGGCGGCGACGATCTGCGCGAGCGAGGTCTTGCCCAGTCCCGGCGGCCCCGCCAGCAGCACGTGGTCGAGCGCGTCGCCGCGGGCGGCGGCCGCCTCGATCGCGACCGCGAGCTGCTCGCGCAGCGTCTCCTGGCCGATGAACTCCTCCAGCCGGCGCGGCCGCAGCGAGCGGTCGAGCTCGTCCTCGGGCACGAGGTAGGGCGTCTGGATGCGCTCGACGGCGGTGGTGGTCTCGGTCATCGCTCGATCATCCCGCCCGGCCGCCCGTGCGGGCCGTCCGCAATGCGTGCGCGATCAGGTCCTCGGCGCTCATATCGCCGTCCGCGCCCGCCAGCAGCTCCTCGGCCTCGCCCGGCGCGTAGCCGAGCTCCAGCAGCCCGTCGCGCGCGAGCCCGCGCGGCCCCTCCCCGCGCCGGGCGGTGATGTGCTGTCCCTCCTCCGCCGCACCGTGCACACCGACGACGCGCTCGCGCAGCTCGACGATGATCCGCTCGGCGGTTCGCTTGCCGATCCCGGGGACGGCCTGAAACCGCGCGGCGTCCCCGCCGGCGATCGCGCCGATCAGCTCGCGGGCGGGTCCGCCTGAGAGGACGGCCAGGGCAACCTTTGGGCCGACCGCCTGCACGGACAGCAGCATCAGAAAGAGATCGCGCTCCTGCTCTGAGTGAAACCCGTACAGCGTGAGCGCGTCGTCGCGGACGATCAGGTGGGTGTGCAGCATCGTCTCCGCGCCCGCGGCCGGCACGTGCGTGAGCGTCTGCGCGGAGACCGCCGCGCGGTAGCCGACGCCGCCGCACAGCAGCACGACGTGATCGGGCCGGCGCACGACGACCTCGCCTCGGAGCACGCCGATCATGCGGTGGCTCCCGCGAGGGCCTGGGACAGCGGCGCGCGGTTGACGTGGCAGATCGCGACCGCCAGCGCGTCGGCGGCGTGATCGGGTGTGGGCGGGGACTCCAGCCCGAGCAGGGCCTGCACCATGCGCGCGACCTGCTCCTTGGGAGCGCGCCCGCTGCCGCAAACGGCGGACTTGACGGCCTGCGGGGTATAGCTCTCGCACGGCACGCCGCGCTGTCCCGCCGCGAGCATCACGACGCCCCGCGCCTGTCCGACGGCGAAGGCGGTGCGCACGTTCTGTCCGAAATACAGCTCCTCGAGCGCGACTCCGTCGGGCTCGTGCTCGGCCAGCAGCGCGTCGATCCCCGAGTGGACGTCGGCCAGCCGGCGCTCGGTCGGTGCGCCGGCGCGCGTCTCGATCACACCGCCGTCGAGCGCCACGAGGCGTCCGGCGCGCTGAGCGACCACCCCGTAGCCCGTGTTGGCCAGGCCCGGGTCGATGCCGAGAACGATCACACCCAGTGATTCTGCGCGCCGGCTCGGACGCCTGCCCAGGGGGCTTGCCCGGAGGCCCACAGGTCGTTGAGGGCGACGGCGTCCTTGTAGGTGTCCATGCACTCCCAGAAGCCGTCGTGGCGGTATGCCCGCAGCTCGCCCGCCGCCGCCATGCGCTCCAGCGGCTCGCGCTCGAGCACGCTGTCGCGCCGCAGGTAGTCCAACGCGTCGTGGCGCAGGCAGAGGAAGCCGCCGTTGATCCAGTGTTCGGAGCGCGGCTTCTCGCGAAAGCCTGTCACCTGGCCATCGGAGTCGAGCTCGGTCACGCCGAACTGCAGGCGCGGGCGCACGACGGTCATCGTCGCGGTGGCGGTGTGGGTGGCGTGAAACGCCAGCAGCGCGTCCAGGTCGATGTCGGCGACGCCGTCGGCGTAGGTCACGCAGAAGCTCTCCTCGCCCGCCAGCCGACCCTGCAGCAGCTTGATCCGCCCGCCGGTCGGGGTCTGCGGCCCGGTGTCCTCGCACTCGACGCTGACGCCGTCGGGCCACTCGGTGGCGGCGACGAACCGCTCGATCAGCTCGCCGCGGTAGCCGGTCGCGAGCACGAACCGGCGAAAGCCCTGCAGCGCGTAGAGCTGGATCACGTGCCAGACGATCGGGCGGCCGCCGATCTCCACGAGCGGCTTGGGGATCTCGCGGGTGTGCTCCTGCAGGCGCGTGCCACGCCCGCCGCAGAGGATGATCACGGGGGGTCTGGATGGTGGGTGAGCCATAGCCGGTCCTTGCATCGAGCTGCCCTCGGCGCCGCTCACCGCAGCCGCCGGTGTATCGGAAGCGCTCATTCCCGGGCGCCCGGCCTATCCGGCGACGCGCTCCAGGACGTCGGCGGGGATGTCGAAGTTGGCGTGGACCTCGCCGACGTCGTCGCTGTCCTCGAGCGCCTCGATCAGCCGCATCAAGCTGGATGCCTGGGATTCGTCGATCGGCACGAGGCTGGAGGGGCGATAGCCCATCTCGGCGTTGTCGATCGCAACGCCCGCGGATTCCAGCGCGGCGAGCACGCGCGCATAGTCGGCGGGCGCCGCGACGACCTCCCAGAGATCGTCCTCGGCGGTGATGTCCTCCGCGCCGGCCTCCACGGCTATGACCATCACCTCGTCGTCGGAATAGCGCGTGGCGTCGATCGTGATCGTTCCCATCTTGTCGAACAGGTAGGCGACCGAGCCGGGCTCTCCGAGCGAGCCGCCGAACTTGGAGAAGGCGTGGCGGACGTCGGCGCCGGTGCGGTTGCGGTTGTCGGTGACGGCCTCCACGAGCAGCGCGACGCCGCCGGGGCCGTAGCCCTCATAGAGGACGGTCTCCAGCGCCGCTTCGCCGTCGGCGCCCGCGCCGGTGCCCTTGGCGATCGCGCGTTCGATGTTGTCCTTGGGCATGGAGGCGAGTTTGGCCTTGCGGATCGCGTTCTCGAGCGTCGCATTGGCGTCGGGATCGCCGCCTCCGTCGCGCGCCGCGACCGTGATCGCCCGCGCGAGCTTGGTGAACTGCTGACCGCGGCGGGAGTCGACGATCGCCTTCTTGTGCTTGATGGAGGCCCACTTGGAGTGCCCGGACATGCGCACAGAATACTTCTGCGAGCGATCTTGCCCGAGCCGCGACTGCACCGGATGGCCTCGCCCCGCGCACACGATCGCGGATCGCGCTGGATACCGGCCGGCAAAGCGTAGGATGGTCGCCGCGATGAGCGATCTCGACCCGGGCATATTCAAGGCGTATGACATCCGCGGGCTGTACGGCGAGCAACTGGACGGCGACACGGCCGAGGCGATCGGGCGCGCTTTCGCGCATGTGCTGGCCGGGTTGGTGGGTAAGCCGGTGTCCGAGTTGCAAGTTGGTCTCGGCCGTGACATGCGGTTGAGTGCGCCCGAGCTGGCGGCGCGCTATCGCATCGGTCTGCTGGAGGAGGGCGCGGATGTGCTCGACGCGGGCCGGGTGGGCACTGAGATGCTGTATTACCTCGTCGGCTCGCGCGAGCTGGACGGGGGCCTGATGTGCACCGCCTCGCATAACCCGGCCGCCTACACCGGCGCCAAGCTCGTGCGCGGCGGCGCGATCGCGCTGTCCGGGGATGAGGGCATCCAGGACATCCGTGTGGCGATCGAGTCGGGCCTGGGCATCGCTCCCGGCGGTGGTGTGGCCGAGGACGTCGACGTATACGAGGAGTTCCGGGAGTACGCGCTGGGATTCGTCGACCCCGAGGTCGTGCGCTCTCCGGCGGGGCGCGCGGGCAGGCCGCTGAAGGTGGTCGTGGACGGCGGCAACGGCATGGCGGGGGCGATGGTCGGCCCGCTGCTGGAGCGCCTGGGTTTGGAGTTGATCGAGACCTACTGGACGCCCGACGGCACGTTTCCCGACCACGAGCCGAACCCGCTGCTGGAGGAGAACCGCGCGGCGATCGTCGCCAAGGTACTTCAGACCGGAGCCGATCTCGGCATCGCCTGGGACGGGGACGCCGACCGCTGCTTCTTCATCGACGACACGGGCGAGTTCGTGGACGGAGACTTCATGACCGCGCTGCTGGCGCAGTCGCTGCTCGGCAAGGCCGCCGAGGCGGGCGAGGCGGTGCTGTATGACGTGCGCGCCTCGCGCGCGGTCCCGGACACGGTGCGTGCCGCCGGCGGTGTGCCGCATATCAACCGCGTGGGGCACGCGTTCTTCAAGACGCGCATGCGCGCGGAGGGCTCGCTGTTCGGCGGGGAGGTCTCGGGGCACTACTACTTCCGCGAGTTCTATTGCGCGGACTCGGGCACGATCCCGGCACTGTTGATGCTCGAGCTTCTGTCCCGTGAGGGCCGCTCACTGTCTGAGCTGCTTCAGCCGTTGCGCGCGAAGTACTTCATCTCCGGCGAGATCAACTCGGAGGTCTCCGACCCCGAGGCGAAGATGGCCGAGCTGGCCGAGCGCTACGCCGACGCGCGCCAGGATCGCCTGGACGGCATCTCGATCGACTACGAGGACTGGCACTTCAACGTGCGTCCGTCGAACACCGAGCCGCTGCTGCGATTGTGCCTGGAGTCGCTGCGCTCACGCGAGGACATGGAACGCAGGCGCGACGAGGTGCTGGCGCTGATTCGCACGTGAGCACGCCTGAGCAGTCGAACGTACCGGGCAAGGATGGACCGAATGAGGAGGAGCTGCTCCGGCGGGCCGCGGACGCGGGTATCTATCGTCTCGCCATCCCCACTCCGTTTCAGGTCGGGCGCGTCAACGCCTATCTGATCGAGGATGACCCGCTGACGCTGATCGACTCGGGTCCCAACTCGGGCAAGGCGCTGGACGAGCTGGAACAGGCGCTGAAGGTGCGCGGGCACGCGATCGAGGACATCGGGCTGCTGATCGTCACCCATCAGCACATCGACCACTTCGGTCTGGCCTCGATCCTCGCGCGGCGCTCGGGCGCGGAGGTCGCCGCGCTGGACGGGCTCGCGCCCTATCTGCGCGAGTTCGGCGCCTCGACCGAGCTGGACGACCGTTTCGCCCAGGAGATCATGCTCCGGCACGGCATCTCCGCCGACGTCGTCACCGCGCTGCGGGCGGTCAGCGCGAGCTTTCGCGCGTGGGGGGCGGCCGTGGAGATCACGCGGCCGCTGCGCGACGGCGAGGAGCTGCGCCTGCGCGAGCACACCCTGCGCGTGCTGCACCGACCCGGGCACAGTCCGTCGGACACGGTGTTCCTCGACGAGTCCCGCTCGATCCTGCTGGCCGCCGACCACCTGATCGGGCACATCTCCTCCAACCCCCTGCTCGCGCGTCCCCTCGACGCGGGACCGGACTTCTCAGGGCCCCGCCCGCGCGCGCTGATCGAGTACATGTCCTCGCTGGAGCGCACCCGGGAGATGGATCTCTCGCTGGTGCTGCCCGGCCACGGCGCGCCGATCGCGGCCCACGTCGCGCTGATCGACGAGCGCTTTCGCATGCATCGCCGCCGGGCGGAGAAGATCTACAGCCTGATCGCCGTGGAGCCGCGCACGGCGCACGAGATCGCGGTCGAGCTGTGGGGCAACGTCGCCGTCACCCAGGCGTATTTGACGCTGTCCGAGGTGCTCGGCCATGTCGATCTGCTGCTCGACGAACAGCGCGTGGTCGAGCGCGCCGGCTCCGACGAGGACGTCGTGCGGTTCGAGGCGGTGTGAGCTGGGCGTATGCTCGCTCGTCTCAGGCCCGTCCAGAACATGCCGCCAGAACACATCGTAAGTTTTGTGTGCTAATTTTGGAACATGAAGAGTGGGACGAGCCAGAAAACTCCCAAGGGCGCGCCGTTCAGCGTGCGCTTCACACAGCTCACCGACCGGATGGTCGAGGAGGAGGCCAGACGCACACGCCGCTCCAAGAGCGCGATCGTCGAGTCCATGACAGACGAGGCGATCCGTATGCGACGTTTCGCTGGAGTCGGCTTCCGTGGCGAGGACGCGGCTCGGCGCCCCTGGGTGATCGGCTCTGGTCTGGATATATGGGAGATCATCCAGATGCTCGATGACTTCGGCTCGATCGAGCGGCTGGCCGATGAGACCCAGTTGACCGAGCGTCAGGTCCGCCTTGCCATTGCCTACCGCGACAGCTATCCCGAGGAGATCGCGGAAGCGATAGCGCAGAACCGTCGCACAGCCGCGGAGTGGCAAGAGCTCTACCCGTTCGTCCAGCTATCCCCTGCTGCGTAGCCACGGCTTGCGCCTGCTGCTCGACGCAAATCTCTCTCCGCGCCGTGTCGCGACTCAGCTGCGCAAGATAGGCAAGCACGACGTACTGGCGCTCGCCGAAGACGCGGCCCACGAGGGCCTCTCAGACCCCCAGGTGCTCGAGCTGGCCACGTTCGAAGGGCGCGTGCTGGTCACGCGCAACAGTCGCGACTTCGCACCGATAGCGCGCGAGTGGGCCGAAGCGCGACGATCGCACGCCGGCCTGATCCTCATCTGGACCCTCGACCACAGCCAGTTCGCCGCAATCGTCACAGGCCTCGAACACCAGCTCGACCTCCGGCCATCCCAAGAGCAATGGCGCGACCTGACCGTCGCCTTATGATGAACCCGACCATCCCAGCGGGCGCCTAACCTAACCGCCCTCGATCTCCCCCAGGTGCGCAACGTTCGCGCAGTCCTCGGCCTCCTCGCTGGGCGCGGTCGTAAACCATGCGTCGAGGATCTCCTCCAGCTCGGCCGCGGACGTCGAGCGCAGGCTCAGGGCGAGCACGTTCGCGTCGTTCCAGCGCCGCGCCCCGGCGGCCGTCGCGGCGTCGGCGCACAGCGCGGCGCGCACGCCCCGGACCTTGTTGGCCGCGATCGACGCGCCCGTGCCCGTCCAGCAGCACACGATCGCCTGCTCGGCTCGGCCCTCGGCGACGTCGCGGGCGGCCGCCTCCGCGGCCCATGCCCAGTCCTCGCGCTCGCCCGGCTCACCGTCGGCGAGGGCCCCGCGTGCCAGCACCTCGCATCCGCGTTCGCGCAGCGTCGCCGGCAACCCCTCGGCGATCCCCACCCGCTCGTCGGCTGCCACTGCGATAACGCGCATGCCCGCAGTATCGCGCCCCATCGCCCTTCCATCGGGACCGACCTTCCTCCAGCTGTGCCTGTGATCCCAAGACTCAGGCCTGCGGCACCCGATACCACTGGTCAGAAACACAATAGTGCGGTAAGGTCTATGTACATTGAGGCACATGCTGTTGACCAGTAATCATTGACTGGCTTGCAGTGCGATTGATTGACACTGCGGGTCGGCCAAGGGGAGTGGGAGCGAGGTGGTCGTCGTGACCGGGGGCGGAGTGGAGAGCATCACCTCGAATCCGCATCTGAACGTGTTCGAGCCCTACGGGGATCTCGGTCGCGGCCACGAGGACCAGCTCACGCGCGCCGCGATGATCGTGCTGCGGCTCGTGCCGCTCGCGCGAGAGGCGCTGCTGCACGAGATCGGCGAGCGCTCGCAGAGCCGGTTGCCCGACTGCACGATCGACCTGCAGGCCGCCCATCTCGTGGACCCCTCCGAGGAAGGCGCCTGCAACGGCGAGGTTCAGCGGGGGCGCCTGGTGAGCGTGTTCCTGACGCCCGATTTCGAGCCTCCGGAGATCGGCGAGGACGTCACCGACACCGACAGCGGCCAGCGCTTCGATGGCGTGCTGCGGTTCGACCCCGAGCTGGTCGTGCTGCTGGAGAGCAAGGTTTGCCGCAAATGGGCCAAGCGCAACGGACATCGCGTGGGCGAGCTGAACCTCGGCGGCGTGCGCTTTCAGCAACGGCGCACCTGCCTGCTGCGCTGGCATGACCTGCTCGAGGCGTGGTGGCGGCTGGCCGAGATCGGTGTGCTCTCCCCGGCCGAGCATGCGCTCGTGCAGGACATGCTCTCCTATGCCCACCAGGATTTCGGCCATCTGCTGCCGTTCGGCAGCCTGCGCCGTGTCGGGGCCGACCCCACGCGACGCAAGTGGCGGCTGCGCTCGCTGCTGCGCGAGGCCACCTCGATCGAGCCCGAGCGCGTCGGTCTCGTGCACGTCCGTCTCGACAACGCCCTCGGGGCACAATCGCTGCAGCGGGCCGCGCTGGACATCGACGAGGACGACCGCCTGACGCTGCACATGTGGCCGGGAGAGCTGAAGCCCCAGGCCGAACATCTGTATGCGGCCGGCCATGCCGATCGCCTGTGCGAGCTGGCCACGGGCGTGCAAGACGCCGCCGATGGATCGGTCCCCCCCGCCTGGCGCGTGGAGCCTCAACCGCTGCTCGGATTTCGCAACGCGCCCCGGCGCACCCGCGTATATCTGACGTGTACCCTCGACGCGCCCACGTACGCGCGTCGCTGGGAGGGCGAGGACTGGGCGCACGTCGGCGCTCACCACCGCAACTCGATCCGCACCGAGCTATGGCCGTGGCTGCTGGAGCGCGGTTACGCCTCCGCCCAGGACGCCGAGCGACTGGACCCGTTCCTGCGCGCGCTCGGCCGGCGGTTCGCGCACCTGCGCCCGAGCATGCACGTCGCCCGCTCGTGGTCGTGGGGCGACGCCGAACGGCTGGAGGACGAAGGCCGGCTCGTGGGCGAGATCCGCGATTCCGTCAACGCCGTGCTGGCCGTGCTGGAGGAGCCGCTGCTCAGTGCAGAGAGTCCAGGAACAGCCGGTGGATCCGGTCGTCAGCCGTCAGCTCGGCGTGGAAAGCGACCACGAGCAGACCGTCCTGACGCGCAGCCACCGGATGACCGTCCACCTCGGCGAGGATCTCCACGTCCGGGCCGTGCTCGGCGATCCACGGCGCGCGGATGAACACCGCCCGCAACGGGCCTCCGTGCAGACCGCGCAGCTCGAGGTCGGTCTCGAATGAATGCAGCTGGCGCCCGAAGGCGTTGCGCCGCGCGCGCATGTCCATCAGGCCGAGATGCTCGGAGTCGAGCATGATCAGACCCGCGCACGATCCCAGCACCGACACGCCTGCGCTTGCCAGCGCGCGCAGCGGCTCGCGCAGTCCCTCGCGCTCGATGCCGAGCGTCATCGTCGTGGACTCCCCTCCTGGGATCACCAGCCCGTCGAGACCGTCCAGATCGGCGGGTGTGCGCACCTCGCGCACGTCCGCGCCCAATCCGCGCAGGACACGCCCGTGCGCCTCGAACCCGCCTTGCAGGGCGAGCACGCCCACCAGCGCAGGGCGGCCGATGGCCTTCGCGATGCTGTGTCCTCGGTCGCTCGCGTACGTAGTACGCCACGCTCCCTGCGTCCTTGCCTCGCTTGACCCTCGACCGCCCTGTCCGTGCACTTAGACGCGCGCTACCAACCGCGTTGGGCCAGAAGTTGCTCCTGCTCGAGCTTCGAGCTCTCCAGGCTCACCATCGCCGGTCCCAGCCCACGCGAGGCCGCCGCGACGCGCTCAGGATCCTGCCAGTGCGTGGTCGCCTCGACGATCGCCCGCGCGCGGGCGGGCGGATCGTCGGACTTGAAGATGCCCGAGCCCACGAACACGCCCTCGGCGCCGAGCGCCATCATCAGCGCGGCATCGGCCGGCGTGGCGATGCCGCCGGCGCAGAACAGCACCACCGGCAGGCGCCCGTCCGCGGCGAGTTGCCGCACCAGCTCCGCGGGCGCGCCGAGCTCCTTGGCGGCGCTCGCCAGCTCGTCCTCGCCGAGCGTGCCCAGACGGCGGATTTCCCCGGTGATCGCGCGCATGTGACGGACGGCCTCGACGATGTCCCCGGTGCCGGCCTCGCCCTTGGAGCGGATCATCGCCGCGCCCTCGCCGATCCTGCGCAGGGCCTCCCCCAGGTTCGTCGCGCCGCACACGAACGGCACGGTGAAGGGGTGCTTGTCGATGTGATTGCGCTCGTCCGCGGGCGTCAAGACCTCAGACTCGTCGATGTAATCGACCTCCAGCGCCGCCAGCACGCGCGCCTCCATGAAGTGGCCGATGCGCGCCTTCGCCATCACCGGGATCGACACGGCCTGCTGGATGCCCGCGATCATCTCCGGGTCGCTCATCCGCGCCACGCCGCCGTCGCGACGGATGTCCGCGGGCACGCGCTCCAGCGCCATCACGGCAGCCGCGCCGGCTTCCTCGGCGACGGTCGCCTGCGCGGGCGTGACCACGTCCATGATCACCCCGCCCTTCAACATCTCCGCCAGGCCCGTCTTGACCCGGAACGTCGCCTCGTCGCGCATACCCGGGAGGATAGCTGGCGGGCCGAAAACGCAAACGACCCGCACTGGGCGGGTCGCTTACGAACCGGGGGTTGCCGCCGAACTAACGGGACCCTGAACTCACCTGTCTGAGTTTAGCCAAGCGAAGCTCGGAACGCAAACGACCCGCGGTGGGCGGGTCGCTCGCGAACTGGGGTTGCCGCCGAAACGGCCCCGGATTCACTAGCTCGCAGTATAGCGCCCCCGGCGGGAGTCGAACCCGCCAACCCCAGTTAGTGAATCCGGGGCCCGCGTCCGGCGGCGAGGGCGCGTCACCCAAAGGCAACCTATGGAGCGTAAGGACCGCTTGGGATGTTTTTCTGGGGGCACATGTGCCCCCAGCGGGGCCGCACATGTGCGGCCCCGAGCCATGCCGCATGCGGCATGGCTGCGGATGGCGCATGCGCCATCCGACGAGGCAGTGCATGCACTGCCTCGGACCTGCCCGCATGCGGGCAGGTCACCCGAACTACTTCAGCCGGAAGGCCTTGATGCGATCGTCGTACTGCGCGCTGTCCTGCGAGTACACGCCATACGCCAGCGCCTGGATGATGCTCAAGAGCGCCGTATGCGAGCGCACGTACGCGGGCGAGTTCGAGGAGTAGTAAAGCTTGATCTGCCCCAGCTTCGCGACTTCCGACAGCGTCGCGTCGGTGATCGCCGCCGTGCGCGCCTTGCGATGGCGCGCGAGCTTCATCGCGCGCACGACCAGCGGATGCGGGCGTCCCGCCGACAATCCGATCACGAGCGTGCTCTGATCGATCCGCCCCAGCCGGCTCAGCGCCTCCTGGGAAGGGCTCGCGACGACATCCACGCGCAGGTCGAGCAACATCAGAAGGTGGCGCAGATAGCTGGCGAAGAACGCCATCTGGTCGGTGCCCGCCACGAGCACCTTCTCGGCTTCCACGATCGCCTCCACCAACGCTTCCACGGAGCTGCGCGAGACCTTGCGGGCGGTCTCCTCGACGTTCAGGTAGTCGGCCGTCAGCGAGCTCTCGAACTCGTTCTGGTCGAGCGAGAACAGCGGCGTGGAGGACGTAGTCTGGGCTGCGCCCGCGGGCGCCTTGGCGTGGACGCGGCGGTATTCCTCGCGCGCGGCCGCCTGCAGCTCGGGGAACCCCTCGAACCCGAGCGCCTGCGAGAATCGCACGACCGTCGAGCTCGACGTGTTCGCGCGGCGCGCCAGCTCCTCCGCCGTCTGAAACGCGGCCTCGTCCAGATGGTCGACGATGTACTGAGCCACATCCTTCTGCGAGCGCGAGCACTCCTCGAACCGTGCGCGGATGTACTTCGACAGGCTCTGATGCTCGCTGGTGCCGTTCACGGGCGGCACCGGAGCGGTGGGAGTCGCGACACGCTTCATCGGCGGTCTGATTCGACGCCGCTGCCCGTCTCTCCTGCTCGGCTTGTCTGCAATCGCGAGCCGGCGTCCTGCGCCGGTAGGGTCTCCGTACGATGAGACGGACCCTGTTCGAGGACGTGCACGAGGACTTCCGCGCGAGCTTCCGCACGTTCCTCACACGCGAGGTGATCGGCGAGGATGGCCGCTACGGCGAATGGGAGCGCGCCGGCATCGTTCCGCGCGAGGTGTTCGCCCTGGCCGGCCGCGGCGGCTTTCTCGGCATGGCCGTGCCCGAGCGTTACGGCGGAGCGGGCGCGGAGGACTTCCGCTTCAACCTCGTCATCGGCGAAGAGACCCAGCTCGCCGGCGTCGGCAGCTTCGGGCTGGGGATCACCCTGCACAACGACATCTGTCTCCCCTATTTCCTCGCCTACTGCTCACAGTCCCAGCGCGAGCGCTGGCTGGGCGGCATCGCCTCCGGCGAGCTGATCACCGCACTGGCGATGACCGAGCCCGGCATCGGATCGGACCTCGCCGCGATGACCACGCGCGCGCGCCGCGACGGCGACCACTATGTCGTCGATGGCGCCAAGACGTTCATCACCAACGGCATCAACGCGGATCTGACGATCGTGGCCGTCAAGACCGACCCCTCCGAGCGCCACCGCGGCATCTCACTACTCGTGCTCGAGCGCGGCATGCAGGGGTTCGAGCGCGGGCGCAACCTGCAGAAGCTCGGCCAGCACGCCCAGGACACCGCCGAGCTGTCGTTCACCGACGTGCGCGTACCGGTCGAGAACCTGCTCGGCGAAGAGGGTCAGGGATTTCGCTACCTCGTCTCGAACCTTCCGCAGGAGCGCTTGTCGATCGCCGCCTCGGCCGTCTCGGCCTGTGAAGCCGCACTGCACTGGACGCTCGACTACGTGCGCGAGCGCCAGGCGTTCGGCCAGCCAATCGGCTCATTCCAGCACTCGCGCTTCACCCTCGCGCAGATCCGCTCCGAAACCGACATCGCGCGCGCCTACATCGACCGTTGCGCGCAGGCGCTCGGCGCCGGCGAGCTCACGCCCGAGGACGCCGCGAGCGCCAAGTGGTGGTGCACCGAGCTGCAGGGGCGCGTCGTCGACCGCTGCCTGCAGCTGCACGGAGGCTACGGCTACATGCTCGACTACCCGATCGCTCGCGCCTACGCCGACGCCCGGGTGACGCGCATCTACGGCGGCGCCAACGAGATCATGCTCGAGATAGTGGGACGTTCGCTGGGGCTCTGAACGGGCCCGAGCCCGGATCGGGTCCCTCACTGCAGCGTCTTCGACAGCTCCACGAAATAGTCGAGCGCACGCGGGTCCGTGAGCGAGTCGACGCTCGCCGCCTCGCCCGGCGGGGTGCCCATCAGGATCTTCTTGATCGGCACCTCCAGCACCTTGCCCGAGAGCGTACGCGGCACCTGCTCGATCTGGAGGATCTCGTTCGGCACGTGCCGCGGCGAGCAGTCCTCGCGGATGCGTCGCGCGATCCTCCCGCGCAGCTCCTCGTCCAGCACTATGCCCTCGCCAAGCACGACGAACAGGATCATCCACAGCTCCGCGTCGCGATCGGGTCGGGGAACGTCAACCACGAGCGCGTCCATCACCTCCTCCACCGCCCCCGCCGCGCGATAGATCTCGCTCGTGCCCATGCGCACGCCCTGACGGTTGATCGTCGAGTCCGAGCGGCCATAGATGACCGCGCCCCCCCGCGGCGTGATCCGCACCCAGTCGCCGTGGCGCCACACGCCCGGATACATCCCGAAATAGCTCTCGCGGTAGCGCTCGCCGCCGTTGCCGGCGCGGTCGGGGGGGTCCTCGCCCCAGAAGTACAGCGGCATCGAGGGCAGCGGCTGGGTCAGCACCAGCTCTCCCACCTCGTCCACCACGCTGTGTCCCGCCTCGTCCCACGCCTCGACGGCGCACCCCAGCGCGCGGGCCTGCAGCTCGCCCTCGTACACCGGCAGCAGCGGGCAGCCGCCGACGAACGCGGTGCACACGTCGGTGCCGCCGCTGGTGGAGAACAGCCACATATCGTCGCCGACGTGGTCGTACACCCAGCGGTAGCTCTCCGGCGCCAGCGGCGAGCCGGTCGAGCCGATCGCGCGCAGGGCGTGCAGGTCATAGTCGCGCGCGGGCTCCACTCCGGCCTTCGCGCAAGCGCCGAGCCAGCCGGCCGAGACGCCCATGCACGTCATCTCCGTCCGCTCCGCCAGACGCCACAGCGCACCCATGTCGGGATGGCCGGGACTGCCGTCATACAACACGATCGCGGCGTCCGTGAACAGCGCGCCGATCAGGAAGTTCCACATCATCCAGCCGGTCGTCGTAAACCAGAACATGCGGTCGCCGGCGCGCAGGTCAAGATGCAGCCAGCTCTTCTTCAGCTGCTCCAGCAGGATCCCGCCATGCCCGTGCACGATCGCCTTGGGCAGGCCGGTCGTGCCCGAGGAGTACAGCACCCACAGGGGGTGGTCGAACGGCACCTGCTCAAACTCGAGGACGGGCGGCGAGCTCTGTGCGGATGCAGCTCCATTCGGCGCATGCGGCGCATCATCCGTCGGGCGCGTGCGCCCGACGGCCCCATCGCGCACGCGCGGTGGGGAACTGCCCCCTTCCCTGCCGATCGCCACCAGCTCGCTCCAGGTCACCCCCCCGGGCAGCGCCGCGGGCGATGCCGCGGGCGAGAGGTAGGGCAGCAGCACCGTTGTGCGTACCGTCGGGAGCTCGGCGAGGATCGCGCGCAGGGGCTCGGTGCGATCGAAGTCTTTGCCCCCGTGCCGATAACCGTCCACCGCCAGCAGCACAACGGGCTCGATCTGCGCGAAGCGGTCGATCACGCTGCGCGCGCCGAACTCCGGCGCGGCGCTCGACCAGATCGCGCCGATCGACGCGGCCGCCAGCAGCGCGGTGAGCGTCTCGGGGATGTTCGGCATGTAGGCGACGACCCGATCGCCGCGCGTCACCCCCAGCGCACGCAGTCCGGCGGCCACCTCGGCGACCCGGCCCGTCAGCTGCGCCCACGTCAGCGAGTCCAGCTCGCGCAGCTCCGAGGCGTGCATGACCGCCACGGCGTCGGGATCGCGCTCCCGCATGAGCATGTTCTCGGCGTAGTTAAGCTCGGCGCCGGCGAACCAGCGCGCGCCGGGCATGCGCCGCGAGTCGAGCACCTGCTCGTACGGCCGCGACGCGCGCACACCGCAATACTCCCAGACCGCGGCCCAAAACTGCTCGATCTCCGACACCGACCACTCCCACAGCTCGCCGTAGCCGACGAACGGCGGCGTCCGTCCGGTGCGCTCGGCCGCCCAGCGCATGAACCGGGTCATCTCAGTGCGCTCGCGGTCCCGCGCGGTCGGTTCCCACAATGGCGTGGCGCCCGTGTCGGAAGTCATTCTGCGCACCCTCCTTCACCCCAATAGGCGTGCACGGACGGTCGCCGAGCTCCCCACCGTCCGCACACCGTGTCGTCCTGCTTGCAATTGATACTCGCTTTTCGTGCCATGCGAAAGCCCGTCGACGGACTGCACGACCGTCCCGGCTGAGAGTCCGTCGCCGGTATGCTCGCCCGTCGTGGCCCGCAACGACCTGCGCGAAGAATTCCCGGTACTGCGCCGACTCGCCTATCTGAACGCCGGCACCGACGGTCCCCTACCCGCCGCCGCGATGCGCGCCGCCGGTGCGGAGCTCGCGCGCGAGGCCGGCGACGGACGGGCGATGGCCCACTTCGAACGTCGCGCCGAGCTGAGCGGCGAACTGCGCGACGCCTACGCCGCCGCGCTCGGATGCGCGGCGCGGGAGGTGGCGCTGACGACGTGCACCAGCGAGGGCATCGCCCAGATCATCGGCGGCCTGGATCTGGGAGCGGGCGATGAGATCCTCACGAGCGACGAGGAGCATCCCGGTCTCCTCGGCGCGCTCGCGGGCGCGCGGGACGTCAAAGGCGTGACCGTGCGCATGGCCCCGCTGGCGAACATCGCCGACGCCGTCGATCCGCGCACGACGCGCCTTGTGGCGTGCTCGCACGTCGGCTGGATGAGCGGGCGCCTCGCCCCCGCCACGGCCCTCTCGCAACTGGAGGTTCCGGTGCTGCTCGACGGCGCACAGGGCGTCGGCGCGATCCCCGTCGACGTTCACGCGTTGGGCTGTGACGCCTACGCGGGCGCTGGCCAGAAGTGGATGTGCGGTCCCGACGGCACCGGGATGCTGTATGTCAGCGCCGACCTGCGCGCGCGGCTGGCGATCGAACGCCGAGGCTATAGCAATCTCGCGGATCCCAACGCCGGCGTGGATGCCCCGCTGCACCAGGACGCGCGCGCGCTCGACACGATGTCGCTGAGCGCCGAGACGCTCGCGTGCGCGCTGGCCGCCGCACGCGTGCTGCAGGGCGCCGGCTGGTCGGGGGTGCACCGGCGCGCGCGGGAGCTCGCCGGCCGCCTGGTGGCACTGCTGGCTGAGCGCGGCCGCGTGGTGGCGCCGCGCGCAGACACCACGCTTGTGTCCTTCGAGAGCCCAGACCCCGAGCGCGAGCGCGAGCATTTGCGCCAACAGGGTGTGATCGTGCGTAACATTCCCGGCACACCCTGGCTGCGGGCGTCCGTCGGGGCCTGGAACAACGAGGACGACCTCGACCGGCTGATGAGCGCGCTCGCACGATGACGCTCCCACCATGACCTCAGCTCCCCAGACGTCCACGATCGCGGCGACGCCGACACTCGACGCGGGACCTGCCGCCATCGCCGCGCCCGGTCGCCGCACGCGCGTACTGCCCCAGCACATCGCGCTCGCCGCCGTGCTCGCGCTCTCGGCCGTGTTGAACGTCAACCACCTCTCGCGCAACGGCTACGCCAACACGTTCTACTCGGCCGCCGTGCGCTCGATGCTGCACTCGTGGCACAACTTCTTCTTCGTCTCCTTCGATCCCGGCGGGATGGTCACGGTCGACAAGCCTCCGCTGGGTCTCTGGGTGCAGGGACTCAGCGCCGCCCTGTTCGGGTTTCATCCCCTCAGCCTGCTGTTGCCCGAGGCGATCGCCGGAGTGCTTTCGGTGGCCGCGCTCTACTGGGTGGTGACCCCCAGGTTCGGTCCCGCGGCGGGCGTCATGAGCGCGCTCGCGCTGGCGGTGTTCCCGTCGTTCGTCGCCGTCTCGCGCGATAACAACCTCGACGCGGTCCTGATCCTGCTGATGATCCTCGCCTGCGGTGTAGGGCTGCGCGCGATCGGATCCGGCAGGCTGCTCACGCTGCTCGGCTGCGCGGCGCTGGTCGGGCTCGCGTTCAACACGAAGACCCTCGCCGCCTACCTGGTCGTGCCCGGGCTCGCGCTCGGCTACCTGGTGTGCGCGCCCGGATCGCTCGCGCGCAGGAGCGCTCAGCTGCTCGCCGCGGGCGTCGTCCTGCTGCTCGTGTCGGCCTCCTGGTCGCTCGTGGTCGAACTGACGCCCGCTTCCCAGCGCCCGTTCGTCGGTGGTTCGGTCAACAACACCGAGCGCGATCTCACGTTCGGCTACAACGGGTTCGGACGCGTCGAAGGACAGGTCGGCGGTCCCGGGCGCATCCCGGTGGTGTTCAAACACGGCTCGCTCGCGCACATCGAAAAAGAAGCGCTGCGCGTCCAGGCGACGCACGGCCGCGCCGGTGGTGGCTCCAGTGCCGCCGCTCCCACCCTCGTGCCGACACCGACACCGGGCGCCGGTGCCGGCGCCCATCCAGCTGCGCCTGCTCCTCGCGCGGGCCACCACGCCAAGAAGGTCGTCCTCTCCAAATACCTCCCCAACGGCCGGCTGCGCTATCCGGTCGCCTTCGGCGGTCCGACCGGACCGCTGCGCCTGTTCGAAGCAGGTCTCGGTGGACAGGCCGGCTGGATGTTGCCGTTTGCGCTCGTCGGCCTGATCGCCCTCGCCCTGTGGTCGATCGGCGTAGGGCCCCAATCTGGTGACGGGGGCGCGAGGAGCGACGATTGGCGGCCCGAAACCGAGGTGGTGCAAACGCAAACGCCCGCCGGTGGTCTTCAGCGCACCGGAGGGCGGCGTGATCCGCGCCTGGCGGGCCTGATCGTGCTGGGCGGCTGGTTCCTCGTCGAGGCGGCCGTGCTGAGCATGTCCAAGGGGATCGTGCATCCCTATTACCTGTCCGCGCTCGGGCCGGGAACGGCGGCGATGGTCGGCGCGGGCGCCGTCGCGTTCGTCGCGCCCGGTGCGCGCCGTCGCGCCCGCTTGGCCCTCATCCCGATCGCGGTCGCGGGCGCGGTCGCGGCGCAGCTGACGCTGCTCGGTTACGACCACTACATGCACTGGTTCAGGCCGGTGCTGATCGTCGGTTGTGCGGTCGGCGTGGTCGCGATCGTGGCTGTCAGGCGCTGGACGCGCCCGGCGATGGCACTCACGCTCGGCCTGCTGCTGCTGGCTCCGGCCGCCTACGCGGCGACCACCTGGCAGTTCGCCGTAGAGGGCACGTTCCCCGCGGCCGGTCCGCGCGCCGCCGGCGCGGTCGGTTCCCTCGGCGAGGGCCCCACAGGCCTGCGTGTGACGAAGGCGCTGCTCGACTACGTGGACGCCCGGCATCCGGGCACGCGCTGGAACGTGCTGACCGAGGCGTCGATCACCTCCGCGCCGATGATCCTGCTCGGCCACGACGCGGGCGCGATGGGCGGCTACAGCGGCAACGATCCGGCCGTCAACGGACCCGGCCTGGCGCGGCTGGTGGGGCGCGGTGAAGCGCGCTATGTCGTGCTCGGCGGGGCCTACTCCGAACGCGGCGGCAACGCGGGCTCCAACGCCGTGATCGAATCCTGTCGCGTGATTCCGGCCGCGGCTTGGCAACCGCGCCCGGTCAATCCCAACGCATTGCTGCTGTACGACTGCGCCGGGCGCGAGCGCGCGCTGCGGGCGCACTGAGGCCCGGACAGGCGGATTAGGAGCTCAAGCTAGGCGGCGACGAGCAGCTCGCGATGGAAGGCGCGAGCAAACAGCTCGCTCTCGCGGCGTGCGGCCCAGCGCGGGACGGCCGACTCGCCGTCGGCGATCAACCGCAGCTCGATCTCACCGCCATCGCCATTGGCGTCCGATCCCACGGGCCTCTCACCGCCGGGCGCCCCGCCGGTGAGGGTGAACCGGGTGGCACGCACCAGCTGATCGCGCGAGCGCTCGAGATCCTCAGCCAGACGCAGCAGCACCGCGCAGCGGTCCAGGCGCGCTGGGTCCTCCGGTCCGAACAGCGCCGCCAGAGGACCGGGATTGGGCATTCCCTTGCGGTGATAGCGCGCGGCTTGCGCGACGATCGCCACCTCGGTCGGCGAGTAGCCCGGCAGACCGCCGTTGAGGATCAGGTAGCGCGAGTGCTTATGGTGGTCGTCGTAGTCGACCGACATGCCGATGTCGTGCAGCATGCAGGCCGCCCACAGCAATTCCCGCTCGACCGGGTCGCCCTTGTGCAGCCCCAGCCGCGCGAGCTCGTCGAACATCGCCAGCGCGAGCGTCGCGACGTGATCGGTGTGGGCCGCGTCGGGCCGGTACTGCGCGGCCAGGTTCAGCACGCTTGTACGGCGCAGGTCGGCGAACAGAGGAGGGTCACGGTCGGCGAGCATGCGCTCGAAGAACACACCCTCGCGCAGCCCCGCCTCGGTGACTTCCAAGCCGTCGAACCCACCGGCCAGCAGCGCGCCCTGTACGACGATCGCCCCGGCGAGAATCAGATCGGCGCGCGCCGGCTTGATGCCCGGCACCGAGCTGCGCTGCGATGCCGGCAGCACGGCGAGGCGCTCCACCAGCTCCTCCAGCGCCTCGCTCGAGATGACCGTCGCCTGCACGCCACCCGAGGGCAGTCCCGACGCGCGCTGGACCGCGACGGCGAGGTTGCGGACCGTCCCGCCGATGCCGACCAGGCGCGGTCCGGCCCGGACGAGCCACTCGACGCGTCTCAGCTCGCCGGCGACGTGCTCGCGCAGCTGCTCGATCTGCCTGCGCTCAGCCCTCCGGCGCCCGTTACCGGCGGGCAGGAACCGCTCGGTCATGCGCACCGCGCCCAGACGCCAGGAGCCGAGCTCGCGCGCCATCCGGTCGACGACGCGCACGAGCTGCAGCGATCCGCCGCCTAGGTCCAGCACGCAGCCTTCCGTCAAGGTCGTGGAGTTGACCGCCGCCAGATAGCCGTAACGCGCCTCCTCCTCCCGGCTGAGCACGCGAATCGGCAGGCTTGTGCGTTCCCGGGCCAGCGCCAGGAAGCCCGCGGCGTTCTCGGCATCGCGGATCGCGCTGGTGGCGAGCGCGTCCACGGAGCGGCCGCTGAGGCCGGCCGCGCGGCAGAAGTGGTCGAACACGTCCAGCGTGGCCAGTGCCCGGCGCATCGGCGCCTCGCCTAGGCGGCCCGTCGCGGCGAGCCCTTCGCCGATGCGCACCGGCTCGTAGATCTCGTCGGTCCGTCTCCACCATCCGTCCCACGCCATGAACACGACAAGTCGAAAAGAGTTGGAGCCGAGGTCGATTACGGCCAGCCGCTCGCGCGTACGCGTCACGATTCGTGCATCCCCGTCATGCATTGAGCGTATTCGCCGCGCCGGAGGGCTTCGGCCGTACCGGCGGGTCCCGGAGCGGGACGGTCAGGCGAAGCGCTCGGACAGACCGAGCTCGGAACGGGCGATGCGCATCCGCTCGGTCAGCTGGGCCTCGGCTTCGGCGTCCTCGACGATCTTGACGACGGGGATCCCGAGCCCGCCGGCCAGACTGGTGAGCTTGCTCCAGGTCGGGTTGCGCCGGCCCCGCTCGATGCCGGACAGGTAGGTCGGGTGCATGTCCGAGGCGTGCGCGAGGCCTTCGATCGTGAGATTACGCGCACGCCGCAGGCGGCGGATCGCGCGACCCAGCTCGGGATTGGTGGGTGTCGGTGAGGACACACCTGGAACTTCGCTGGTCGGCGAGTACATGACTACAGGTAATAGAGTCTGATGTATACAAATGTCTGTCTACTTTGTGTCTTCTTTCAAACACGGCCGCCTCGATGTGTACTCAGATGCAATACACGCACTATCGGCCGTGGAGCGAGCGGCCAGGGACGGCAAGGCCCGCGCGGGAGCCGACGATTCGCGCTCGGCGCTGCTCGCACACCTCGATCGCACCGCCCGCGATCGACGGGCATGCACCCTTCGTCACCCGGTGGTCGGCTCGCCGCCGAGATAGGCCGCGACGGCCAGTGCGTCGGCTCGCAACGCCGCCGCGTCCGCGCGCGTCAGACGACCGAAGGGTTTCAGCGCGACCTCGCCCGCGCGCATGCTCCACACCGCGACGGCACGCCCGCGCACGAGCGCGAACGGTCGGAACACGCCGTTGAGGGTGATGATCGGCTCTTTGTCGACGAGCATCGGCTCGCGCGAGACCCACCCGTGCAGGACCGGGTCGAACGAGCCCAGCAGGCGCGGCGGCGGCAGCTCTGCCGCGGATGATCGTCGCGCGAGATCGACCAGCCCATCCTCGCGCTCGATCAGCTCGGAGGCGATCGTCCTCAGGCCGGCGCGCGCATCGCGCAACGGCAGTCCCGCCCACTTGGCCAGATCGCGGTCGCCGGCGGGACCGTGACCCGCAAGGTAGCGTCGGGCCAGTTCCCCCAGGGCGCGATCACGATCAATCGGGCCTTGTGTCGGCAGCCAGTCACGGACGAGCACGTACGCATGCTCGCGGCCGATCATCGGCCCGCGCACCGTGATGCCGCGCAGGCTCGCCTCCAGCAGCAGGTGCACGAGCGCCTGTCCCTCCGTGCGCACCCCCGCCGCCGCGATCCGCTCGCGCAGCTGACCGCGGGTCAACGGGCCCTCGTCGGCCAGTGCGCGCTCGATGGTCTTCATACCGCGTTCGGCCGCGTCCGGGGTGACGTTCTCCTGCGCCAGTCTCCGGGCGCTGCTCGTCGTCAGGCGCGGCGCCGTCAACGCCTGCAGCCATGGGTAGTCCTGGCTGCGTACGAGATGCAACGTCCCTCGGTTCAACCACGTGATCAGCAGCGTGCGGTCGTTCAGCGCACGGTCAACGTCTGAGGCCGCCAGGCCCTCGCTGCGCGCTCTGATCGCCAGGCGTGCGCCGCGCGGGTCCTGGCCCTGGACCGCGAGCAGGCGCTTCACCACCGTCTCGGGGTCTTTCGCCGGCGAGCCGGCCAGCAGCTGGGCTGTCAGGCGCTCGGGGAGCATCGCCGTTCGCACAGTAACGTTCATCCGTCCACCCATCAGCGTGAGGCAGCGACACCCAGGAGGACCGATGTACGTCAACCCCCACTTCGCCGAGCGCGAGCTGCCGGTCCTGCACGACACGATCGAGGCGGTCCGCTTCGGGGTGCTCGTGATCTGCGCCGACGGTCCGCTCGCCGCGCACATCCCGTTCTTGCTACACCGCGACGAGGGTAGATATGGAACGCTCATCGCGCACGTCGCCGCCCGCGACCCGCTCGCGCGTCATCTCGACGGCGAGCACGAGGCGCTGGCGATCTTCAGCGCGCCCCGCGCCTACATCTCGCCGCGGTGGTGTCCGAGCGGCGGCCTGCCGACGTACAACTATCTGGCCGTCCACGCCTACGGTCGCCCGCGCCAGTTGGAGGACCCAGACGTCGTGCTCGGCCATCTAGGTGAGCTTGTGAACGTCCACGAGAAGCGACTCTCGCAGCCGTGGTCGCTCGCGTCCGTCGCCGATGACTATGTCGACGAACGACTGCCCCACATCGCCGCGTTCCGGTTTGAGATCGAGGCGCTCCAGGGCAAGCGCAAGCTCAGCCAGAACCGCACTGCCGAGGACCGGGACGGGATCATCGGCGGGTTGCGCGAGCGCGGCGAGGATGACGATTTGGCGATTGCAGAGGTTATGGCCGACTATTCGTACTCCTCGGGGGAGGGATAGCACCCGGTGGGTGTGCGTCTCCTCCTCACCGCATTCGCAATTCGGTTATGAACATCGATGTCCTCGCTCACTTGACGATTCGCAGCGCCGGCGTGCGGGATATCGCGGGCGTGCTCGACCTGTGGGCCACCGCGGGCAGTGTGCCGACCGTCAGCGACGACTCTCCCGACGGGTTGACCCGACTGCTGGCCACCGACCCCCAGGCGCTGCTGGTCGCCGAGCTCGAGGACGTCCTGGCAGGTTCGCTGATCGCCACCTGGGACGGTTGGCGTGGGAGCTTCTACCGGCTGGCCGTGGCGCCCGAGCATCGGCGGATCGGTCTCGCGACGGAGCTGCTCAAAGAGGGTGAGCGGCGCCTGCGCGAGCGCGGCGCGATCAGACTCACCGCGATCGTCGCCGAGGACGAGGATGGCGCCATGGCCTTCTGGCGCACCGCCGGGTATGAGCGACAGCAGCACAGAGCGCGGTTTGTTCGTCACTTGGAGGCGTAGCGCCGGGCCGAGCATCGGCGCGGTTCCCCACTGCTTCGAGTAAGGACCAGGCGAACCGAAATTCCGCTCAAGAATGTCCGATCCCGGCATGGGCCCGCCAGGACTCGAACCTGGGACCAATCGATTATGAGTGCGTTCCAAGACTTGCGGCTGTTTGCGGCTGGTCGTGGATTTGGCTCTCCGTCAGGCTTCGGCCTGATCGGCGTTCCGACGGTTTGCGGC
>DASZJF010000005.1:0-1689 GCA_035948355.1 Solirubrobacteraceae bacterium | reverse complement strand
GGCGCGAGTTTGATCCGTCCTGGCCTCGAGCGGGTTCGCGACTTGGCAGCCGAAGGCGAGCTCGACGCCGTGCTGGTCTATGCACCCGATCGGCTCAGTCGACGATATGCCTATCAGATCCTGCTGATCGAGGAGTTGGCGCGGGCCGGTGTCGAGACCCTGTTTATCCGCTCGCCACGGGCGACAACAGCCGAGGATCAGCTGTTGCTCCAGTTCCAGGGCATGATCGCGGAATACGAGCGGGCGCAGATCCTCGAACGCTCGCGTCGCGGCAAGCGGCATCGCGCCCGACAAGGGCAGGTCAGCGTGCTCAGCCCGGATCGTCCCTGACGGAGTGGGAAACGACACTGCGGCTTCACGTCCTACCAACCCTCGGACCTATGCCGATCGACCAAATCGACGGCGATGACGTGGCTGAAGCGCTCGGGGAGGTTTGGAGGACCAACGCCTCGGCCGGCCGTATTCTGAACCGTGTTGAGCAGATTTTCGAGAGGGCGATCGCGCGAGAGCTTCGCGCCCCCGACAACCCGGCTCGCCTGACGCTTCAAAGGCACATTCTCGGGCCGGCCGGTGAGGGTGGCGGTCTCGGGCACGCGGCACTTCCCTGGTCAGAGGTTCCTGCGTTCATTGCGCGACTTCGGGGGGAGAGCGGGATCTCGGCCCGCGCAGTTGAGTTCGTCATTCTGACAGCGGCGCGGACTGGTGAGGTGATCGGCAGTCGCTCGCGGGGGAAGCCACCGCTCACGTGGGCTGAGATCGACACCTCGGCTCGCCTCTGGACCATCCCCGCGGCACGCATGAAGGCGCGGGCCGAGCATATTCCCCGGCGGCCGACACGATCGCGTTCTCTCAGATCAGCTCGAACGGATGGGCGTGACCGTGCTGCGGCGTAGCAGCACTGGCGCCGAGGAAGTGCCGATCACGATGCACGGTTTTCGTGCGAGCTTCAAATCTTGGGCCGAGGAGAATGGCTACGGTAGCGACCCTCGCCTGATCGAATTTGCCCTCGCGCACAAGTTGCCGGATCGCGTTGAAGCATCCTACAGCCGCGTCACCCGCGTTGAAGAGCGGCGGGTGGTCATGGAACGGTGGGCTAAATTCTATGCTGGCGAGGAGCCATCAGAGAGTGTTGTGGTTCGGCTCGCCGGGCGTGCGGGCTAAGCGCGGGGCCGCCCCACTCGGTCGAGCGGGGCCGGGGAACCTGCGCAAAATCACCCTAGTGCGCAGGTTGGGACCTAGCGAACCTCCAATCAGATCAACACGTTACGGGGGAGGTGTAGCTCCGTCATACGAGCACCCATAGGACCATCCTACACCTGGCACGGCCGGCCACCCGCCCGCGGCGCGGGGCGAGGGCGGGAGCTACCCGGAAAGGTCGGACCCGACCGACCGCCTCGCCCGGAACCTGCTTGCCAAATGGGTCACCATCGAGGACCGTCCGCTGATGCGCGCGAGCCTGGTCCTGCCAACCTTTAGGGTCCTCACCTGGTTCTGCGTTATCCTGCTCGCCGTCCTGTCGCTGTTGCCGGCGCAAGAGATGTTGAGGACCGGCCTTCCGGGCCGGCTGGAGCACTTCGTCGCTTATGCCGGGTCGGCCGCGGTAGCGATGGTGGGCTACGGCCCAAGCCAGGGTGTGGTACGGATCATCGGCTGCTTTTGGCTGTACGGCGGCATCCTGGAATATCTCCA
>DASZJF010000004.1:0-1739 GCA_035948355.1 Solirubrobacteraceae bacterium | reverse complement strand
GTTGAACGCTCGCCGGCAGACCTCCTCGTGGATCTCTGCGCGGATCCGGTGCCAGCGGTCGACCGGGCCTTCGAGCCCGAATGCCTCGACGGCCTTGATGGCCCGGTCGAACGCGACCCACGCCATCACCTTCGAATAGGTGAAGTGACGGCGTCCGCCGCGCACCTCCCAGATGCCTTCGTCGGGAGCGCGCCACTCGGTTTCGAGATGCGCGAGCAGGGCGCGCTGAAACTCCCACGCGGCCGTGAGGTCCTGGAGACCGCCGAGCCGGGCATGATGGAGTGCGTCCATCACTTCGCCGTAGACATCGAGCTGCAGCTGGTCGGCGGCAGCGTTGCCGATTCGCACGGGTTTCGAGTTCTCGTATCCGCCGAGCCACGGCACCTCGCGCTCGGCCAGCCATCGTTCGCCTGCGACCCCGTACATGATTTGGATCTGCGCCGGGCTGCCGGCGGCGGCGCGCAGCAGCCAGTCGCGCCAGGCCCGCGCCTCGTCGTAATATCCCGTGTTCATCAGGGCGAGGAGCGTCAGCGTCGCGTCGCGCAGCCAACAGAAACGGTAGTCCCAGTTGCGCGGCCCGCCCAGTTGCTCGGGCAGCGAGGTCGTCGGCGCGGCGATGATGCCCCCGGTCGGCGCATAGGTCAGAGCTTTCAACGTGATCAGCGAGCGCGTGACGATCTCGGCATGCTGTTCGGGGCTCCGGCAGGCGCTCGCCCACGAACGCCAGAATTCTTCCGTGGATTGCAGCGCGTCATCGGCATCCACCGGTTCGGGAAGGGGCAAGTGGGACGGGACATAGGTGAGAACGAACGGCACCCGCTGCCCGGCCGACACGGCGAAGTCGCCGATCGTGGTCAGCCCCTCGCCCCGAATCTCGATGGGTGTGCGGAGGTGCAGCATGTCCGGGCCCGCAATCGCAAGGAGATCGCCGGTCTCGCTGCGCGTCACCCACGGCACGGAGCCGCCGTGCCCGAACCGGACGGTCAATTCGCTGCGCATCGGCACGGTGCCGCGCTTGCCGACCACCAGACGCACGAGATGGGAAGAGGCCCGCCCCCCGCGCGCCAGCATGAAGTCGATCAGAACGACCGCGCCGCTGCCGTCGGTGGTGGTGAACTCGGTTTCGAGGATCAGCGTGTCGCGCCGGTAGCGGCGCCTGACCCGCACGTTTGCGTCCATTCCCGCGGCGGCGGCTAGCGCGATCCGCCAAAGGCCATTGTTCGCGTCGCCCAAGAGCGCCGCAAAACACGCCTCCGAGTCGAAGCGGGGCCAGCAGAGCCAGTCGATGGAGCCGTCCTTGGAGACGAGCGCGGCCGTCTCGCAGTCACCGATCAGCGCGTAATCCTCGATGCGACTAGACATAAATGGAAAACCCCGAAAATCGAGCCGTTCGCAAGAAGGACAAGGGCCTCCGACCAACGCTCAGTGGCGCGCGTTTCACGGAAGCATCCGCTAATGCTGGAGGCTCATCGCCCCGCTCGTACTGACGACACGGGCGGCGCCTAGGCGGCCGCCGCGGTCTCGCGGGTACTGGCGTACTGCAGAGCGACCCGCTGGAACACCTCCGCCTGCGTCGGGTAGCAATGGATCGTCTCCGCCAGCACCTCAAGCGACACCTTGTGGGTCATCGCCAGCGTGAGTTCGCTGATCATTTCACCGGCATGCGCGGCGACGAGCGTAGCTCCGACGATCTCGCCACTGCCACGACGGGTATAAATCGCTGCAAACCCCTCCTCTTC
>DASZJF010000003.1:0-31607 GCA_035948355.1 Solirubrobacteraceae bacterium | reverse complement strand
ACCATGCGTTGCCGTTGCCGTTGCCGTTGCCGTTGCCGTTGCCGTTGCCGTTGCCGTTGCCGTTGCCGTTGCCGTTGCCGTTGCCGTTGCCGTTGCCGTTGCCGTTGCCGTTGCCGTTGCCGTTGCCGTTGCCGTGGGCCGAGGATCGAGGTAGCGCCACGGTTGCGCTGAACAGGCCGTCGAGGCCGACCCTGGCGCGTCCGACGTGCGCGCGATCGTCGAATACGATCGCCACCTCGTGTCCGATCAGACTCGGACTGGTCACGCCCTCCAGCATGACGCGCCCGCCTCGCACGCCCACGTCGGTCAGCATCACCGTCGGATTCGTTTCACTCGGCGGAGTTCGTTCATATTGAGAGACGGTGGCGCTCCGGTGGTTTGTGACATATGCGCTCGTCCCGTCGGGGGAGAGCGCTATAGCGGTCGGTTCGGTTCCCACTTCGATCGGGCCCGCGCCGATGGCGGTCAGGGTGCCGGTCGCGATGTTGCGCGAGAACTGAGATACGGTGCCGGCCGGTGTGCCGTTGGTCGCATAGACGTTCTCGCCGTCGGGTGTCACCACGACCGAGTGTGTTTCTTCACCCGCCGCTACGGTGGACGGATCGAGCGCCGTCAGCCGGCCCGTATCGGGGCTGCGCGCAAACTGTGAAATGACGCCGGCGCCATAGTCGGCTACGTAGACGTTCTCTGCGTCGGGCGATACCGCGATCGAAAATGGTTGTCCGGGCGTCTGATAGATCGCCCTGCTCTCCAGCGCGCCGGTCTTTGCGTCTCGTGTGAACCCGGCGATGTATCCGGCGCCGTAGGCGGCGACATATACGCTCCTGCCGTCTCCCGACACGACGACAAAGCGAGGGCTCAAACCGGCCTGCACGGTCGCGGGCGCCAGATCCGTCAGCTCCCCCGTCTGCGTGTTACGCGCGTATTGCGACACTGCCGCTTCCGATCCATCGGTATTCCCCGTGTTCGCCACGTAGGCGTTCCTGCCGTCGGGAGACACGGCGATCGACCGCGGCTCTCCACCGGCGGCTACGGTTTCGGGCGACAGTGGGGTGAGGGTTCCCGTTGCCGGGTCGCGCGCATACTGAGAAACGCTGTTCGAGCCGGCGTTGGCGACATAGACGTTCTTGCCGTCGGCCGAGACGATGACCGAGTGGGGTTCGACACCCGCCGCCACGGTGGCTGGAGAGAGCGCGGTGAGCTGGCCTGTTTCAGTGTCACGAGAGAACTGCGACACGCTTTCAGATCCATAGTTGGCGACATATACATTGCGTCCATCGGCGGAGACGGTGACGGCGTAGGGATGCGTGCCGGCTTCTACGGCGACCGGAGAGAGTCCGCTGAGCAGCCCGCCCCCGTCGGCGGATGGTCCGTTTACGCCATTGCGCGCGCAATCGCTCGGCGTCTGCGCTACCCGGCTTCGCGCCGGAATGGGCGGATCGGAGGGCCTCTCTGCGAGTGGGCGCTGTGCGGACGGCAGTCCCGCTCCGAGCGGCGCCAGCAGCAACACAGCGCTCAGCATCCGACTGCACGAGCGGTGCGTGACGCTACTCGGCAGCACCGTCCCACCGGCCGCCATACGGTGTAGTGAGAGCAGAGGCCTGCCGAAACACCGTCCCCGGCTGTCGCTGGAACATCAAACGGGTGCTCATGCCCACCGCGAGGCCGCCCCACAGCCATATCTCTTTGTTGTCCTGGATCGCGCCCGAGACGAGCGCATTGATCAGCGCGGCGACGAACAGCGCGGCCAGGACGGCGGCGTCGATCCTGTCTCTGTCGCCGCTCGTGCGCCAGACTCCGTACAGCCGCCGCGCAGCGCTGAACACGATGCCGGCGACCAGCAGGACACCGACGATCCCCAGCTCCACACCGGCTTCGAGCAAGATGTTGTGTGGATAGGGCAACGGTGGATTGAGCGAGGCAAAGCCTCCCGTGCCGAGCCCGAACAGCGGGTGCTGCCCAAATCCCGTGAACGCTTTTTCCCACAGGGCGGACCTGCCGTTGGTGGCGAGTCCGCCGGCGCCGCCCACGATCGCCGACAGCGCGCGCCCGATCGCCGAGCCGGGGAGAACAAGCGGCACGATCGCCATCGCTCCCAGCAGACCGCCGCCGGCGAGCAGCAGGCGTCGGCGCGATCGTCCGCGCGTGGAGGTGAGCACGACCAGCACGATCACCCCGATCAGGCATGCGACCACGGGCCCGCGTGAGCCGGCGGCCAGCATCGCGACCGTCAGCAGCGGCAGCGCCGCGACCGCGGCCATGCGCGTCCAGGTCCGCGTCGCCGTCAGCACCGCGTAGATCGCGATGATGAGCCCATCGGCGCTGTCACGACCGAGATAGATCGGGTATTCCTGCGCGCTCAGGGCGAACCTGCCTTCGAACGTCATATGGATGTTTCCACTGAGCAGCTTCAGCAGCAGCACGGTTCCCTCGCCGACCGCCACGGCAAGCACGATCGCGAAGAACAGCCGCAGATCCTCTCTACGCGCTCCGACGAACACCGCACCGATCAGGAAAACGAGATTGTCGGCGATATAGAGCTGCACCTTGGTGCTGCCATATTCATGAGAGGGAGACGGGCCCAGGCGAAGGATCATCACGCCAAGCAGCGTGAGCGACAGCAGCACGGTCGGTGAGACCAGGCCGCGACCGGCAGTGGGATGCGTGCCGCGCGCGATCGCGAAGGCGACGGCGACCGCGATCCAGCCGGCGAATATGAACGTGACCGCGCCTTTCGGAAGGGGGTTGTGGCCGACGATCGCTTCGATGATCGTCGGCACGCCCGCGAGCGCCAGCGGGTACGCCACCGACCGGCTGGCGAGCCAGATCGCTCCGGCGGCTCCCACCAGCGCGATCGCATACAGCGGCTGCGAGAGCGTCGGCAGCAATATGAGACAGCCGAGCGCTCCCGCTCCGAGCAGCACCAGCTGAGGATGACGGCTGGCCAGGGCGCGCGCCACAGGCTCAGGAGAACATCGCCGGATCGCGCATCTCCACCGCTCTCTCGCGGGTAGCCGGATAGTAGGACTCAACCTGCCGCTCCTCGAACACCACGACTCCCGCGATCAGCGTTTGACTGTGACGCAGGCTGCTCGCCGCCGCGGTCAGGTCTGCCGGCTTGGTCAATCCCGTGCGAGCCACCATCACAACGGCATCCGATAGGGAGGCGAGGATCAGCCCGTCGGCCAGGTCGGTGATCGGGGGCGAATCGATCAGCACAATGTCGAACCTGTCGCGCAGCTCGGCGCTCAGGCCCCGCATATTGCTGCTGGACAGGAGGCTCGGTGGGTTGATCTTGGAGCGGTGCGTCGGCAGCAGCGACAGCCCCTGCCCCAACGCGATCAGGGCTTCGTCGAGGCTGACCTCTCCGCGCAGCACCTCAGCCATGCCAACGCGCTTGCCATGTCCAAGCCGTGTCGACAGCACGCCCGCGCGCATGTCCCCATCCACGACCAGGACGTTGCGACCGTCGCCAAGCGCGGCCTTGGCCATGCCCTCGACCGCCGAGCTCTTCCCGACCTGGGGGTTAGGTCCGACGAATGTCACCAGCCGCATCTCGGGACTGCGAAGGGCGAACAGCAGGTTCGTATGCAGAACGTCGTAGGCCTCGAGCAGCGCCGGATCGCCGGGGTCCAATCTCGATTTCAGCGGGATCGAGGCAAGCAGGGGAACGTTCAACAATGTCGCCGCTTCCTCGGCGGAGCGCAATCCCGGCTGCAGGGTCTCGCGCAGCCAGGCCAATCCGACGCCCAGCAGGGCTCCCAGCAGCAACCCGGCGATGAGGTTGAGCGAGCGCCGCGGCTTGATCGGAGTGGACGAGGCCGCCGGAGGGGATGACAGCGTTGCGCTGGTGCCCTGGGCGAGACCGTTTGCCACGAGGGTCGCGTTCTGTTCGATGAGCGACTGACGAGACGCCTCCAGCGAGCTGATCTGCTCGGATATCGGCGGCACGCCGGCGTTCGGCGACGCCTGCAGGGAGGTGATGCGCGTGCTCAGCCCGTCGATCGTTTTCTGCACCTGGCTCTGCTGCTGTGCGGTACGGCTCGCGGCTTCGTTCTGCAGATCCGCGAGGAAAGCGCTGATCACCTGCTGTCCAAGGCGTTGGGCCGCCTGCGGCGAGGGGCCGGTCGAGTGCAGCTCCACCAACGCCGTCTGCAGGAGGGCGCTGGCGCTGAGCCGCGATTCCAGCCCGGCCGTGCTCAGACGGCCGTGTTCGATCTGAGCGCGATTGCTTTCGAGGAAGCCGCGCGACACGAGCAGCGTGGCGTAGTTCTGCGCAAGGCCCTGATTGGCGGTGGTGGTGTCCGTGCTGGCCGACTGATTGGGGATGCTGACCTGCAGGACTGCCGTCGCTTCGTAGACCTTGGCGGATCGCGCCGTATAGATGAAGGCAAGCACCAGCATCGCCGCGATCGACGCCAGGATGACGTATTTCTGCCGCCACAGGATGGGTCCGATCCTCTGAGCGTTGACCGGCTCGGGTTGCTCTTTCATGGGCGCCATCATGACAGATGGAGTGGCGGCGAAAACGCGCTCTGGACTCCAGTACTAGACGAAACCCGCTCGAGCCCGAGCATCTGATATGGCCGGGTCCGTCACGGAGACGAGACCATCGCGCGGCCACGGCTCGCGTGCGATTCCCGGACGGATGAGCGGGACGCTCGGACGGATGAAGGGGACGCTCAGGCCGCCCGCCCGACGTCGGGTCGCAGACGTACGAGCATTCGCCGCACGACCAGGCGGTAGGCCGCGATGTCCTCGCGCGTGGGCACCAGCAGCCGGCGAACCGGTATCCCGCTGATCCGGTGCAGCATGATCAGCGACGCCACCCCGTAGGTCGTGTAGGCGATCACCGACGCCAGCGCCGCGCCGATCACGCCGAACGGCGGGATCAACGCGAAGTCGAGGACCAGGGTGACGACGGCGGCCACTCCCGCCAGCTTCGAGCTGGCGCCCGGCCTGCCGCGCCCGCTGAGGTCGCTCTGGATCACGCCCCCCAGGCCCAGGAACCACACACCCGGCAGCAGCACGATCATGGGCACGACCGCGGCGCGATACTGGGAGCCGTACGCGAGCAGGATCACCGCGGAGCCGAAGAACACGTTGGCGAGCGTGGCCACGCCCGTGATCAGGCCGTGGTGGCGAACCGAGTCGGCGCTCGTGCTCGCCTGCCGCTCGTCGCCCTCGTAATGTGAGACGAGCGGCATGACGCTCGCCTTGAACGCTTCGGTGAGTTCGAGCACCAGCTCGGCGATCGTCTGGGCGATCACGTAGTAGCCGACCTGTGACAGCGGTCGGAAGAACTGCAGGATCACCACGTCCAGGCGCGCCATCGCGGTCTGGAAGATCGAGCCGGCCTGCACCCGCGCTCCGTAGTGCAGCATCGCGCGCATCAGCCGTCGTTCGAAGCGCAGGCGCCCGGCCGCCAGGATCGGTTTCAACGCGCCGAGGACCATCACGACCGACAGCGCGCCGGTGGCGATCACGCCGCCCGCCACGCCCATGCCGAGGGCTCCCACGAGGACCAGCACCCCGAGCGCGTAGACGATCTTCGACAGGACGCTCAGCGCGTTGTAGCGCCCGAACAACAGCATGCCCTGCAGCTGGCCGTGCGTCGTCCAGTCCAGGAACGTGATCGGCACCAGCGCGGCGGCCAGCACCCACGTCATCCCTCCCTGACCGTGGCCGAACGCGTCGGCCAGCTGCTGGTCGAACAGCCAGGCGAGGGGAATCAGCAGCGCGAGCAAGCCGGCGTGCACGAGGCTGTTGCCCAGCAGCGCGCCCGGAGAGACGTCCTTCCTGTTCGAATAGTAGACCGTCGCCCACGGCAGGCCGACGCCGCCGAGTATCAGCGCGAGCGTGGCGATCGAGACCATCAGCGCCAGCAGGCCGCGGTCGGCCGGCGCCAGCCAGCGGGCGAGCGCGATCGAGGCGACGAATCCGATCGCGTTGGTGGCGACCTTGCCGAGGACGTTCAGCGCGACGAAGCGCGCGAGCAGGTTCTCGGTTGGCAGCACAAGCAGGTTGCGCGCGCGGACCAGGAGTCTATGCATGCTGTGGTCGAGCCTAGCTTCAAGCGGCGACGTTCAGGCGGCGGCGAAGTCCGGCCCAGCGTGCAGCGGCGAGGTCCAGGCGGCGCCGAAGTCCACTAACCCGTGCGCGCGCCGCGATCGATAGCGCGCCGCGGGACGCGTGCCCTGCGCGCCGCGGGGATTCAGAGCAGTCGGCCGCCACCATCCAGGCGACGGCCGACGACGACGACGACGATGCCCATCGCCCCGGCTGGGGAGCCGGACTCAGATCTGCGTGTTTTCCTGCACGATGTACGAGCCGGTGCTCGGCTGGAGGTTCATGAACACGCCGGCCGACGGCTGGATCGTGTTGTTCGTGATCACGAAGCTCTCACGTGTCGCACCGCCGATGTTCGAGGACGAGACATAGAAGCCGGCCGCGGTCGTTCCCAGGATCGTGTTCCCGGTCCAGTGGCTCGTTCCCGCGATCGGGTCGTACTGGAACCAGGCGATGCCGATCGAGCCGCCGCTGATGTAGTTGTTGGCGACCGTGCTGTTGCGGTAGCGCACCGAGACGCCGTCTTCGGAGAAGTTGGTGATCGTGTTGTCGGTCACCGTGGCGTTGGCGACCTTCAGGTAGATGCCGTGCTTGCCGTAGGGGATCGAGGTGTCGAGCCCGGTGTTGGTGATCGTGTTGCCCGACACGGTGAAGTCTTCGCCTTCCAGCAGCATGCCCGAGTTGCCGGTGTGGTCGATCGTGTTGTCGTCGATCGTCCAGTTCGTGTTGTTCGAGTTCGAGCTGCCGGCGGCGGCGTTGATCGCGAGACTGTCGTTGCCGATCGTGCACCACTCGATCGTGACGTCTTCGCCGGTGCCCTGAAAACCGCCTTCGGGGCCGATCGTCAGGTGCTCGAACGCCAGGTGGTTGTGTCCGCGGAACCACACGCCCTGCGGCAGGGTCGCGTTTCCCTGACCGTAGGATCCGAAGATGACCGGAGATCCGGATGCGCCGGAGACGCTGGGCATCAGGGTTTCGTCGGAGAACGTCGCGCCGCCTTCGAACAGGACGCCGTCGCCCGGGCGCAGGGACGCGCGGTTGACGTGCTGCACGGTCCGCCAGGCCGAGCCGGGGCTGGTCCCGGAGTTGGAGTCCGAGCCGGACGCCGACACGTAATAGGTGGTGCCCGTGATCGTCAGCACGGGGGCTTGCACCGGACCGGTGGGGTTGCTAGGAGTGCTCGGAGCTGAGGGTTTCGGGGCCGGTGCGGGCGGGTTTATGCGCCGATGGCGGCTGGCATGCGCGCGCTTGTGGGAGGTCTTGTGAGCTTTGACGCAGTGGCGCTTGTGTCGCTTGGGCCGGCAGCGAGCGCTCTTATGGGCCTTGTGAGCCTTCGCGGCATGGGCCACCGGGCCGCGAAGCGGTGTGGATTGCGCGAGGGCGCCGGCCGGGAGCGCGAGTAGGGCGGCGATCGCCGGCGCCGCGAGGCGGGTGAGTGTGGAGGAGGGGGGTAGCATGTGCCCTTCCTCGGACGTCTTGGCCGCCTACTTGGCTTGGAGTCGGCTCCCTGGACGGAAAGACCATGGGAGTTGCCCGTCGGCGAGGTGCGGGCGTTTTCACAGGGGCCGCCGGTGAACTACCGAGCGTCCAGGCCCTGCACGGGAGCGCGACGGATGGCTTCCTCGTACACGTCGGCGACGCCGCCGATCATCCGCGCCCGCGTGAACCGCTGTTCGAAGCGGAGCTTCGCGGCCGCCCCCATGCGGGCGCCGGCGCCGGAGTCCCCGAGCAGCTCGATCAGCGCTCGTGCCAACGCGCGCGCGTCGCCGGGGGTCACCAGCGCTCCGCTCTCCCCGTCTGACACCGCCTCGCTCACGCCGCCCACGTCGCTGGCCACGATCGGCAGCCCCAGTGACATCGCCTCGAGGATCACATACGGGAACGACTCGGCCCAGGACGGATGCACGAAGGCGTGGGCGCCGCGGAGCAGGCTGAGCGGGTCCGGGCTGCGCCCGAGGAAGTTCACCGCCCCGGCGACGCCGAGCCTCCTCGCCCGCGCGCGCAACGCTTGCAGATCGGGCCCGTCTCCACCGATGGCGATCCGCGCTCGCGGCCGGCGGGCGAGCACTTCGGGCAGTGCGTCCAGCAGCGTCTCGATGCCCTTGCCCGGGCGCAGGAGCGTCAGAGCGCACACGACCGGGCCGTCCTGCGCAAGCTCCGCCACCCGGCGATCCACGGGTCCGGCGCCGGCCGGCTCGATCCCGTTGTGGACGACCCGCACTCGCTCCGCCGGGCCGACCGTGCGCGCGAGGCGTGCCTCCGCCTCGCAGACGCACACCACACGGTCGGCGAGCCGCGCCAGCAGGCGCTCGATCTCGCGATAGGCCGAGCGTTCGAGCTCCCGCGAGAAGTGCCCGGCGAACGCGTAGCCGTGAGGCGTGTAGACCACCGGAGTCCGCGGGTGCAGGGGCTTCGCCAGGCGGACGACCGCGCCCGCCTTGGAGCTGTGTGCGTGGACCAGCGCGGGTCGCACCTCGCCGATTACCCGCGCCAGCCGGAGGATCGTCGCCGAATCCGCCCGAGGCGCGATCGAGCGCCGCAGGTCAAGCCTGATGTGAGCGCACGAGCCGGGCAGACCGACGGGACGCGACGGTCCGCACAGCACGGCGCGAAAGCCGCGCTCCTCCAGCCCGATGGCGAGATCGGTCACGTGCCGGCCGACCCCGCCGTCGGTCGGCTGGTGGACGAGCAGTACGCGCCTCACGCGACCGGCGGCGTCTCGCTCTCACGTCCGGCCGGCGTCGCGCGAGGGGCGCCGCTCGCCCCGTCTGTGCCGACGCGATTGCTCGCGATGTCCAGGACGCGGACGAGGAGCGGCAGTGGATCGCGGAGTCGAAAGTACGCATGGGTGACGCGCCGCCGTGGGCGAGCCGCCTGGAGCGCGCCGGCAGGCCGCCCACGGCGCAGCCGCCACGCGACGTTGCGCAGATCGGCGTCCTCCCAGCGGTAGCGATAGCCCGCCCGCGCGCGCACCGGTCCAGACGCTGCAGGCGGGTCGGGGTCGCCGTCGAGTAGCCACTTGCACCAGATGACGGGCAGCGGGGCGCCCGCCGAGACGGTGAGCGCCAGCGAGCCGTAGGGACGCGGGTTGAGATCGATCGGGACGAAGCGATCGCGAGCCGTGCGAATCAGCTCGAGCTCGAAGATGCCCTGCCAGCCGATCTCGCGCATGAGCGTCCCCACCATCCGCTCGAGCGCCTGCGGTGGGTCGATCGTCTCCGCGAAGGCGGCGTAGCCGGCCTGTGGTGGCCACGTCCGTCGGTAGTGCGACATCGCGAGCGCGACCAGCCGCCCGTCGATCATCAGACCACCGAACGAGTACGGCTCTCCTCGCTCGACGCCCTGCACAAGACACTCGTACCCCTCGTCCGCAACCGCCTCCGCGAGCTCACGCTCGGTGTCGATCATCCGGCTGGGGGTCCCCTGGTCGACCGTGCGGCCGAGACGCTCCGCGGTGTGCACCGACTTGAGGATTACGGGGAATCCGAGACCGCGGGCGGCCGCAGTCGCCTCCCGCGGGCCGGCGCAGCGGATCGACGTGGGCGCCGCCAGGCCGGCCGCCGTCGCGGCGGCGGAGAGCGCCTCGCGGTCGAGACTGCGCTCGACCGTGGCGTGAGAGGGCAGCCCGATGCGCGTGAGTCCTTCGAGGCGCTCGCGCATGCCGGAGATCGTCAGCAGTGCCGTGTCGCTGCCGGGAATCAGCGCGGCGTAGCTTTCACGTCCGAGCTCGTCGGTGAGCTCCCGGATGAACCGCTCCGCATCCTGGGCGGGGTCGGTCATGTGCAGTCGTCGCTCGCAGCAGCGCGAGTAGTGCGCTGCCGCTCGCCGTGTGAACGCGATCGCGTTCACACGGTATCCGGCGGCGGCCAGACTCCGGCAGGTGGCGAGCATCGAGCGCTGTTCGGCGTTGGTGATCAGGATGCGCGGAGGCCCGCCGGTGCGCGTCCTCATCGCCGGCGATCCCCGCGTTCGCGCCCGCTGAGCGATGCGCGGGCGCGCTTGCTCGCCCGTCTGACGAAGCGAAGCGGCGGCGAGCCGAGCAGCGGCTCGTAGCGGTCGGTCAGCTTGAGCAGCACGATCGGAAGCGGGTCGATCGTGCTGATCATCGCGCGCGTGATCTCATATGGAGCCCAGCTGCCGGAGCCGGTGGTCACCGCTGCGAGCAGCCCCGAGTCGCGCGCCGCAGCCAGCGCCTCGGGGTTGTACCTGCCGAAGGGATAGGCGAACGTCTCGACGTCGACGCCCGCGATGCGCTGCAGTTCGTCGCGGCTCTGCTCGATCTCGCGACGGCAGGTCTCGTAATCGAGCCGCGAGAGGTCGGGATGAGTCATCGTGTGCGCGCCCAGCTCCCAGCCCGCGGCCACGAGAGCGTGCAGTTCCGGCTCACGCATCATCGCGCCATCTCCCTGAGCGCCGATCCAAGGGCTGACACCGCCGATGAAGTCGATCGTCACATATACGGTCGCGGGGATGTCGTATTCGCGCAGGATCGGCAGGGCGATGGCGTGGTTGTTGCGCATGCCGTCGTCGAACGTGATCGCCGCCAAGCCGGGCTCGGGCGTGCCGCCGCCGGCGCGCCGTGCGAGCTCCGCCATCGTCAGGAAGCTGAACCCGGCGCTCAGCAGCGCCTCGATCTGCTTGCGAAAGCGAGCGGGGGAGACCTGCAGCAGGCTGAGGTCGTCGCGCAGGCGAGATTCGGCGACGCCGTGGTATCCCAGCACGATCGAGCGCCGTTCGCACACCGGCCGGAGCGTTCTCACCCACATTCGACCTGCTCGCGGGTGGCGGACCGCGGACGGGGCCCTCGTCATGCGGGCAGGCAGCGTACGCCGGCCGGCGGCGCTGTGAGATGGCACGTCATGAGCGCCGTATTGTAGTTACGCGTCAGGCGTTCCCGCGGGTGCCGCGCAGGAGCGCCGCGGTGCCGAGCAACAGAGCGAAGCCCGCGATGAGCATCAGCACATCCAGGCCGCTGAGCGGCACCGAGCCGGCGGCCGGCTGTGCCGTCCCGAGGGTCGATCCACCGCTTTCGCGCGCGGACCGCCCGGTTCCCGATGGGACGGCGCCCGAGCGGCTCGGGTGTGCGGGGGAGCTGATGTGCGTAACGCCCGCGGATGAGCCGGCGCCGGCGGACGACTTCGGGCCGCCCCCGCCGCCTCCCGCACCGCCGGAGCTGCCGCCGCCGCCCGAGCTGCCCCCGCCTCCGGGGCCACCCGCGGCGGCGCCGGAGTTGCTCCCGCGTTTCGAACCGCCGGAGCCGCCGCCGGAGCTGCCACTGCCACCGGCGGAGCCGGCGCCGCTATTGGAGCTCCCGGGACCGTTGTCCTTCCCGGCGTGTCCGCCGGTGTGGTGGGGGTGATGAGGACTGCCCAATACCAGCGCCTGACCGGCATAGGCGTCAAGCGAGGACACTTCGGCGGCTGCCGGCGCAGCCGCGATGGCGCAGGCTGTGCCTATCGCCAGAATGCCTGCGCGCAGTGGTGTGAGTGTCCGAGCCTTCATTACGGGGTGCCTCGGTGAAGCCTCACTCATACGATAGCCGCAAATCGCCGCCCCGGCGGTCATTGATTCGATTATGCGGGAGGAGTCGCGATATGCGGGGTCAGGAGGATTTGGGCTTCGACGAACGTGAGCGGATGGGTGCCGCCGATGCGTTCGAGGGCTTCGGCGATGGCCGCCTCGCGCGGGTTCAGCCGGCGTGCGCGCAGCAGCTCGACTCGACCCTGGCGGCGACGGCCCTGTTCGCCGTCGATGAGGCCGAGCAGGAACGGCGTCAGCCACCCCTCCGCTTCACGGCGCTCGGCCCGCAGGAGCCAGGCGCGGGCTTCATCGTTTTCGCCCTGGTTGAGCGCGATCGCGCCACCGACCACATCGATCTGCGCATCGAACGGCATCAGGCTGGATGCCGAGCGCAGCTGGCTGTAGGCGAGGGCCGGTTGCGCGGGCCAGACGGCGATCGCCTTCTGCACTCTGCGCGCGGCGATGAACGGGATCGCCAGCGCCACCAGCGCGCCGGCGCCCAGCAGCGCCGCGCCCGCCCACCACACGACCGCGACCCCGCGCCGGCGGCCGCCAGCGCTCGGCGCCGCCGAGACGGGTCTCTGCCTGAGCGCCGTCGCCGCGCCGAGGAACGCCAGGGCGGGGACGCTCAGCACCGGGTACTCCCAGAACCAGTCGATCGACCCGTGCACCAGCCACACGACCAGCGGCAGGAGCAGGATCCCCCCGGTCACCCGCTCTGCGCCCGCGCGCCGGCCGCGCAGGGCGCCGAGCAGGGCCGCGAGCATGAACAGCGCGAACAGGAGCGCGCCGATGAGGCCGGTGTGGACGAGCAGGCGCAGCTCGATCGAATGCGCCCACCGGGGCTCTTCCTGGGTGTGGCGCAGGCGTGTGTAGCTGGTGGCGAAGTTGTCCTGGCCGATGCCCAGCAGCGGATGTCGGGTGAATTCGTGCAGGGCAACGCGCCAGATGTCCGCGCGATTGCTGGCGAGCGTGGTGAAGTGCGAGGAGGAGCCCCCGGTCGTTTCGCCCGCGTCGGCGAACGAGTGCCAGGCGCGTTCGGCGCGTCCGATCGGATCGCCGTGCACGGCGATCAGGCCGGCGGCGATCCCGGCGAGCGCCAGCGCGAGCGCCAGCCCCGCGGCGATCCTGTTGGTGCGTCGATGGGCCGACCGACTGAGCATGACGCGCCGATCGAGCGCCACCGCGAGCGCCGCGACGATGCTCAACGCGATGTCGGCGATCAGCATCGCGTGGACGGCGTGGCCGCCCTGCTGGTGCAGGACATGGCTCAGCCGAGGCTGGGTCAGGGGAGTGCCGCCCGGCGAGGCCCGTCCGTATATCCGCAGCAGCGCGGGCGCGATCGCGGCGGTGGCCGCGGCCGGGATGAGCGCGAAAGCCAGCAGGCGCAGACGACCGGGGACGAGCAGCAGCGTCAGCGCCAGCACGATCGGGACCGTGAACAGCCAGCCACGGCTCTGGCTCAGGACCGCCAGCTGCAGGCAGACGGCCGCGACGAGCAGTCCGCCGACCCTCAGCGCGGCCGTGCCGCTGCGCTGGGCGCTGAGCGCGACCGCCGTCACGGCGCCCGTCATGAACAGCGCCGCGTCGGCGTTGTAGTAGCCCAGCGGATACGCCAGCCGCTCGCTCAGATACAGGCCGCTGGGATCGCCGAGCGCCGCGACTCTGATCGCCGTCACGATCGCCACGGCGCCGATGCCGCCCACGAACAACGCCAGCGCGCCGCGCGCCGACCAGTTGCTCCAGGGCAGGATCGCGAACGTGACGAACGCCGCCAGATAGACGAGTGCACGGTCGCTGCCCAGGAAGGCCGTCCCCTGATCGTGCGCCCACAGGACGGACAGGAACGACCACGCGACGTAGGCCGTCAGGGCGCCGCAGGCGATCGTCGCCCGGCGGGACAGGCGGACTCGCCCGACCCCGACCGCGGTCGCGCACGTCAGGCCGACGAGCCCGAGCGCTCCCAGATACCAGGGGTCCGGCGCATACCCGCTGAGTGCGGGCTGAGACTCATAGCCTCCTCCCGTCGCCGCCCACGCGATCACCACCGCGATCGCCAGGCCCGCCGGCAGCAGGACCGCTACCTCGGTGCGCAGGCGTGCTTGCAGGGCGTTGAGGGTTCGCGTCACGCAGCAGACATCCTGCCTGAGCGTCCAGACATGCGGACGCGAGGGCAACGCCCCCGACGCTCAGAACACGTTCTCAGGTGCCGAACGGCGTGACCAGGATGTCGGGCGTCCGGTGCAGCGAGAACGCGGGTGACGCTTCGCCGCTCCCGTCCAGGACCGCTCGCAGCAGCGCGCTCTTCGGGTTGGCTGCGCGCGGGAGGGCGGGGCGCGCCGTGAAGATCCCGTCGCCGTCGGTCCCGAGCGTGGCGAGCGTCCGCCAGCGGCGTCCCCGCTGCCACTGGATCTGAACCGTGCCGGGCGCCCCGACGGGAGTGCGTCCCCAGACCAGCACCCGGTGCCGGGAGGACGTGTAGGCGACGAACGGAAACCGGAACGCGGCCGCTGTGGGCTTGGGTGTGTCGCAGTAGATGCCCTGCGGGCATTCGAAGTACAGCCCCTCCTGCTGGGGCGGGGTGGCGAGCCGCTCGTCGCGCAGCGAGTACCAGGTGAACACGCTGATCCCGGCCTGCCAGCTGCGGTACAGCGTTTCGGCCACCCAGCGACGCTCGAGCTGGATCGGAACGCCCTGGGGGCGCGGGGGATTGCTGGCCCAACTGAACTCGGTGACCCACACCTGGGCCGGCTGCGAGGAGACGAGCGCCCCCAGGCGCTGGGCGGATCTGACCAGCGCGCTCAGCGATCCGAGGTTGTCGATCCAGACATCGTCCGGGTTGGCCGGCAGCGTCGAGGGGCCGCCCGAGGTGTACGGATGGACGCTGATCGCATCGGCGTCCACCTGGGCGTTGCACGTCCTGTGCGGCCGGGGTCCGGGCGACAGACAGAACAGGTCGCGCATGAATTCGAGCGGCGCGATCGCCGTTGCCGTGGGCCGTTGCAGTCCGTTGGGGAAGAGCGCCCCGCCGACCACCACGTCGTCGGGACGCACGCCGTGCACCGCCGTCGCGACGTCGTTGAGCATCGTCCGGTAGGTGTCCACCGACACGATCTGGCTGCCCTGGAGTTGGGGCTGGAGGAAGTAGCTGGCGTTCACCTCGTTCCAGACCTCCCAGTAGCGGACCCACGGCAGCCCCGGTCGCGACCCGTCATAGCGGGCCGCGAAGGCGCGCGTGAACAGCGCCAGCTGGCTCGGGTCCGGGCTGTCTTCGCCGGCGCCGAGCGGGGACTGCCCCCAGATGGGCGGTCTGTCGATGCCGACGAGCGGCGTCAATCCGCGAGCGACGATCGCGGCGAGCGTTCGGTCGACGTCGCCCCACTGGTAGGCGGGGTCATCGGGGTTGGCCGGTTCGAACCCCGGTGGCGGGTTTGCGGGGGCGATCCGATCCCAGCTGAACGTCACCCTCAGGAACTGAGCCCCGACGGCACGGACGTGGGTCAGGGTCTGTTCCCGTTCCGGAACGTTCGGATTCACGTCGATGCCGGTCTGCAGGGGAACTCCGAAGGCGCCGGCCCGCCCGCTGGCGACGGGCAGGATCAGCGCCGCGAGCACGAGTCCCCGCAGGGCGACTCGGAGGGCTCGAGATCGTGCTCGTGATCGCGCGCACTCGCGCTCGTCTATACGAGTGGGGGTATGAGTGCGACGGGGAGTATGAGTGCGGGGAAGCAAGAGCATGGTCTTAGCCAGGGCGAGGGCCGGTTATACCCGGAACACGGTCACCGGCGAACCGGTGCGGTGACCCTCGCTCAACATCCGTCCGTTCGGTGGCGCGAGAGTCTACGCCCCACCCGGATATGATCCGCCTGCCGGGCTCCCGGCCCGGTTCGGCTACAGCAAACGGGAGGACCATGTTCAAATCGATCGTAGTTGGGACGGACGGCTCGGACACCGCCACCCAGGCGGTGCGCCAGGCGGTCGATCTGGCGCGCGCGGTGGGGGCCACGATCGAGCTCGTCAGCGCGTATGAGCCCGTGCCCGCCCAGCGTCTGCGCGAGGAGCGCCGGGAGGCGCCCGAGGACCTGCAGTGGGCGATCAGCCCGCGCGAGGACGTCGACACCACTCTCCAAGCCGCCGCCGAGGTCGCCCGCGGGGCGGGGGTGACCGTCAACACCTATCCTCGCCAGGGAGATCCGGCCGACGCGATCCTCGACGTCGCCGAGGAGCAGGAGGCCGATCTGATCGTCGTGGGCAACAAGGGCATGACCGGCGCCAAGCGCTTTCTGCTGGGCTCGGTCCCGAACAAGGTCTCCCATCACGCTCCCTGCTCGGTGCTGATCATCCGCACGACCTGAGGCGTTGCCGCCGGCGCGCGCGCCGGCGTCGCTCGCTTGCCTGCCACCGCCGGTGGTCGATTCCCGGCAGGAGCCGTGGGGCGGAGGATCTGCCGGATGATGTCCCGCTGGGCGCACGCGCCCAGCGGCGGGGGCGCGCATGCGCGCCCCCGGCACGGGCCGCATGCGGCCCGTGCCCGACCGGCGCATGCGCCGCTCGGCGGGTCTGCACATGTGCAGACCCGAACCGCACCATCTCCCTATCCCGGTCCGCCGCGGGCGGTCGCCGCGGCCGCGTCCAGCAGTCCTGCTCCATACAGTCCCGCGTCGCCCGGACCTCCGAGCTTGCGCGCGGTCGCGCGCAGCCTGCGCGTTATCTGGGCCACCGTCGGCCTGCGCCCCAGCACGCCCCCGGCGATCATCAGCGCGACGGTCGCCGCCACGTGGGGGGCCGCCATCGAGGTGCCCTCGTAGCCGTCGGGAAATCCGAACACGCGGGGCGAGGGTCCGGTGAACGTCATCTGGAACACGTCCCTGCCCGACGGGCCTTCCGGGTGGCAGTTCGGGTCGCCGGGCAGGTCCGCGTCGGCGCCGCCCCCGGGCGCCACGAGCGTCAGCCCCGGGCCGTCGTTGGAGTAGTCGGCCAGGCACCCGTGTTCGGTGCTCGCCCCGACCGCGATCACGTGCGGGGCCCTCGCCGGATAGGCGATCGCGCTGTGCCCCTCGTTGCCCGCCGCCGCCACGACGACGACCCCTCGGCGGTAGGCGTAGCGCAGCGCTCTCATCAGCTGCGGGATGTCGCTCGCGGTCACATCGCTGGAGAACTCCAGACTGAGGTTGATCACGCGGGCGCCGTGGTTGACCGCGAACCTGACCCCCTCGGCGATCGTCGACGCTTCGCCTTCGCCTTCGCTGTTGAGCACCCGCACGGGCATGATCCGCGCCGCGAACGCCAGCCCCGTCAGCCCGTACCGGTTGTCGGTGGCCTCCGCGATCGTCCCGGCGACGAACGTCCCGTGGCCGTTGCGGTCGTTGGCGTAGGGAGTGTGGTCGACGAAGTCATACCCCTGCACGAACCCCCACCGGCCGAAGTCCGGCGAGCGGCGGAACGGCCCTCTGTTCGCGTACGCCACGCCCGTGTCGAGCACCGCCACGATCACCCCCCTGCCCCCCGGCGCGCCCTCGGCGGCGACGTTCGCCCACGCCTGCGGCGCCTGCACACCGAACGGGCCCGTGAAGTTCCACTGCGCCTGCTGCCAGCCTCCCGGCGCGTCGCCCTGCCCGGGGATGCCGGTGTCGTTCGGGATCAGCCCGCCCGCCTCATGGGCCCAGTATTCGGCGCCCGCCCGCGCCGCGCTCGCGGTCGCGAGCACCATCGCGATCGCCACGGTCGCCCACACGGCGAGCGTGATCTGCCGGGCGCCCGCGCGTAGGCGGAGCCGCCCGCCGGCGGGATCGCTCGCGCGCGCCGTCGCCGACGCTGTCGTATGGCCTTTGCTCGGCTGCATGGTCCCCTTGCGTAATCATCCTTCAGTGACCCGACTTACCGGCAGGCCGGCGATGGTGGCGAGCGCGCTGCGCAAGCACTCTCGCAGAGCGCGCGGCTGCCACGCCCTATGAACACCCCGCACACCCCCGACTACCGCCCCGACGAGGAGGACCGCGACGCCTGGTTCATGCGCCTGGCCCTGCGCGAGGCCCAGCGCGCGCTCGCCCACGAGGACGTCCCGATCGGCGCGGTGCTCGTGCACGGGGGAGAGGTGCTCGCCGCCGCCCACAACGAGCGCGAGCTGCGCGCCGACCCGACCGCCCACGCCGAGATCCTCGCGCTGCGCGAGGGCTCTCGCGCTCTGGGCTCCTGGCGGTTGCTCGACTGCACCCTGTACGTCACCCTGGAGCCGTGCACGATGTGCGCCGGGGCGATCGTCCTCGCGCGCGTCCCCCGCGTGGTGTTCGGCGCCACCGACCCCAAGGCCGGCGCCGCCGGCAGCGTCCTGGACGTGCTCTCAGAGCCCCGGCTCAATCATCGCCCCGAGGTCCTCTGCGGAGTGCTCGCCCCCGACTGCGGCCAGCTGCTGAGCGGGTTCTTCGCGTCGCGGCGGTAGGCTCCGTGCCGGCCCCCGGCGGAGTGCTTCGGCGCGGGGGTCAGGTCTCGAGCAGCTTCTGCACTCCGGCGTCGTCCGGGATGACGTGGGTCAGGTCCGGCACGCCCGCCGGGCGTCGTCGGAGCCGGTAATCGTCCAGCCCGATCGGCGTACATGTGTCCAGCGTTGCAGCGTGAGGGCTTGGCGGCGATCCTCTCGCAGGCGTGTACTCCAATCAGCATCGGCGTTACTGTGGGTCACCACATTGACAGCAGTCATGGCGCCGACCCCTCGGGGGTGTCCGGAGTCGTCTCTGCTTCTTCCTCTCCCTCATCGTCTACATCCTGAACAGCGCGTGCCGCTGCCTCGGCGGTTTGCACCGCGTCCTCGACGGTGCTCAGAAGCTCCGTCGAGCTCCAGGCGCCGAAGTCCGGATCCTCGCCCTCATAGCCGGCGTCGTTGCGCGCCTGCGGCGACATTCGCCATGGTAGCCGCGATTTCGGCGCGTCGTTCGCCTGCGCAGATGCGACCCGCGAACGCGTCGAACGGTCACGGTGGGCGCAGGTGCTTGTGTTAAGAGACGTGCGCAGGCCAGAGCGTGGAGGGAGCAGCCGTGGGCGGACCTGCACGGGCTCACCCCGGCGGTCTTGGTCGCTCCGCTCGCCGGGTTATCGCTGTCGGGCGCTCCGCTCGCGGGGGTGCCCCTTGTCGTGCCCATCCAGATATGGAGCCAGGTAGCGCGCAGCGATCTTGCTCGGCGGCGACCACGTGGCAGTGTCGGTGATCTCCGAGCTGAACCCGCGCCCGCCGGTGATGCGAGCAGTCAGGTACAGAGGCTTGCCGTCGGTCAGCAGCATCCCGTGAATCACCGGCTGAAACGGTTCGGGTGTCACGTCCGCGCCGGCCAGTGCGGCGATCGACTGCGCGGCGACGTCGGCCTGCTGGGCGCCAAGACCACCGTGCTTGATCGGGAAGTCGATCGCGTCGCCCGCAGCGTAAACGTGCTCTATGCCGGCGACCCGTCCATATGGGTCCACGCGGATGAAGCCGTGCTCGCCCAGCGGGATACCTCGCACGGATGGGCCATACAGCTCGGGAAGCGCGATCACGCGATCGACGCGCAGGTGACGGCCGCCAGGGTTGATAACGACCTCTCCCTGGCGGGGGACCTCGGCGTAGGCCGAGTTGATCCGCCGGATCTTCGCCCGGTCGAGCGCCGCCGCCACGGCACTGCTCGCGTTCGCTCCGAAGATCGCCAGCGGGCTGTCCTCAGGGGTGATGATCGTCGTTGAGAGCTCGATTCCCATGTCATATGCTCGCCCTGCCGTCATCAGCGCGATCTCATACAGAGGGAGCTGCCAGGGCATCCGGCCAGGCGAGACAAACGCAAGGCTGTGGATGTAGCCGCTCTCGACATCCTGGATCAGTCCGTGCAGCGTCTCGTCCAGGCGGCGGTCGTCGATCGTCACTGCGTGCTCATAGCGGGGGTGAGCCTTGGCTCCAAGCGCCAGCACGAGCGCGTCGTATGCGATCTCCTCGCCAGCCTCGGTGTGGGCGATCCGCCGGGCGGGGTCAACCCAGGCAAGCTCGCCGACCAGCAGCTCTGCGCCTGAGTCCTTGACTATCGGCGCGAGCGGGTAGCGCCGCGCGGCGCCATAGGAGAACGGCTCGCGGACGGTCATCGGACGGTAGACGAACTCGGGATTGGGCGCGATCACGGTCACGTCGGTGAGCTCAGGAGCAAGGTGCGCGAGGGCAAGCACGATCTCGAGGGCGGCCACTCCGCCGCCGACGATCACCACGCGGAGCTTGCTGGTGTCTGTGGTGGTAGTCATGTTGGAGAGGCTAGTTGGAATGGATTCCCTTTGACAGACCAGACTTGATCGCGAAACCCGGGTCCACCCCAGATCGGCCATTCCGTAGGGTGATTCCGCGATCATGTGCGGGAAAAACCCGGATGCCCCAGGCTTGAGATCCTCAGATCCTGCTCCTATGCAACTGACACCGCCACGACCTGACACCCCGGAGGTTCGCTCCATCGCCAATCGCTCGGAGTCCGCGATTCATACCGACGGGCTTTCCAAGCGCTACGGGACCACGCTCGCACTCGACGGGCTCAACCTCACGGTGGGCAAAGGCGAGGTCTACGGGTATCTCGGACCAAACGGGTCGGGCAAGACCACCACGATTCGGCTGCTGCTCGGGCTGCATCGCGCGAGTAGTGGGCGGGCGGAGCTGTTCGGTCTGGATGCCTGGAGCGATCCGGTGCGCGCCCACGAGCGAGTCGCATACGTCGCGGGGGAGCCATTCCTCTGGCCGTCCTTGACGAGCGCGGAGACGTTCGAGTTCCTCGCGCGCCTGCACCACGGCACCGACGTTGCCTATCGCGACGTGCTCGTTGAGCGCTTCAAGCTCGATACGCGTAAGAAGATCCGGGCGCTGTCGAAGGGCAACCGCCAGAAGGTTCAGCTGATCGCGGCGCTCGCCACGCGCGCGGAGCTGCTGCTGCTCGATGAGCCGACGAGCGGCCTCGATCCGTTGATGGAGGTCGCCTTCCGAGACTGTGTGAAGGAGGCCAAGGGGCGCGGGCAGACCGTCTTTCTCTCCTCTCACATCCTCAGCGAGGTCGAGGCGCTGTGTGACCGTGTTGGGATTCTCCGAGACGGGAAGCTCGTTGACGAGGGAACGCTCGCGGAGCTGCGCCACCTCGCGGTGCAGACCGTCGAGGTGACGTTCGCGGGCGACGCGCCAGAGCTGCCGGCGCTTGCGGGAGTCCACGTGCAGAGCGCGGGTCCGAACGCGCTGCGCTTCGAGGTCTCGGGCGGCGTCGGTCCGCTGATCGCCGCGCTGGCCGAGCACCCCGTCACGACATTGACCAGCCGGGAGCTCTCGCTCGAGGAGATATTTCTGCACCACTACGAGGGCTCCGACGGTCATGTCGGCGGCTAGCGGGACGGTCGCGGCGCCCAGCGCGCCCGCCTCGAGCACGGGGGGAATGGGTCTCGCTGCGCCGCGGGCGTTGGCGCGGCGGGCACTTCGGGACGCTCGGGTCCGCACGATCTCCTTCGCTTACCTGTTCGCGATTCTCGCCTATATCCAGCCGGTCGGCTACCGCGACGCCTACCCGACGCCATCGAGCCGGCTCGCTTTCGCGCACGGCTTCGCTGATAACAAGGCGATTCGCCTGTTCTACGGCGTTCCTCACGATCTGCTCACCGTCTCCGGCTACACGGCCTGGCGAGTCGGCGGGACGCTGGCGATCTTCGCCTCTGTCTTCGGGCTGCTCGCCGCGGTCCGCGCACTGCGCACAGAGGAGGACGCGGGCCGCATGGAGCTCGTGCTCGCGAGCTCGGTCGGGCGCGGGACCGCATATCTCTCGGCGCTGGCCGCGATCGCGGCAGGGGTCCTGATCCTTGGCCTCGCCGAGTTTGCCGGCCTGGTCCTATCTGGCCTGCCGGCGGGCGGCTCAGCCAATCTCGCCGCGGCGACGGCCTCGATCGTGCCCGTGTTCGTAGGCGTGGGCGCCCTTACAAGCCAGCTTGCCTCGACACGCAGGATGGCGCTCGAGCTCGGCGGCGCCGCAGTCGGACTGTTCCTCGCCCTACGAGTCATCGCCGACACCTCCGCTAACGCCGGCCGGCTTCGCTGGGCGACCCCGCTCGGCTGGGCAGAGGAAGTGCGTCCCTTCACCGGCGCCCACCCGATCGTCCTGTTGCTGCCGGCCGCGGCAACCGTGCTGCTGCTCGCGGTGGCCGCGCGGATCGCCGCCGGCCGCGACATCGGCACCGGGGTCCTTCCGAGCCGCGAGAGCGCCAAGCCACGTCTGGGTCTGCTGTCCTCGCCGACCGCGCAGGCGCTGCGCTCAGAGCGCACCAGCCTGATCGTGTGGCTCTCCGGCATCGGCGCATTCGCTTACATCACCGGCGCGCTCGCAAAGAGCACATCAACCGCGGGAATCTCAAAGAGCCTGCAACACGAGGTCTCAAAGCTCGGGACCGGCTCGATCGTCACGCCAGCCGGATACCTCGCGTTCGTGTTCATCTTCTTCGTCCTGGCCGTCAGCCTGTTCATGTGCGCACAGCTCGGTGCCGCGCGCCACGAGGAAGCCGATGAGCGGCTGGAGACGCTGCTCTCCCTCCCCGTCAGCCGCAGCCGGTGGCTGGGAGGCAGGCTCGCGCTCGCAGTCGCCGGTGCCGCCGCGATCTCCCTCGCCGCCGGCCTACTCACCTGGGCCGGCGCCGAGTCGGGCGGCGTCAGCATCTCCCTGGTGGGGATGCTCGGAGCCGGCGCGAACTGCCTGCCCGTCGCTGTGATGTTCCTCGGCATCGCGGCGCTGGCCTACGCGATCGTTCCCCGAGCAAGCACCGGGCTCTCATACGGCCTGGTGACGGTCGCGTTTCTGTGGGATCTATTCGGCTCGCTGCTCAACGTGCCGCACTGGCTCGTGCAGGCGACACCGTTCGCGCACGTCGGGCTCGTGCCCGCGCAACCCTTTCGCGCCGATGCCGCGCTCCTCATGCTCGCGATCGCGCTGGCCAGTGCGATCGCGGCAACATGGATCTTCCAGCGCCGCGACCTGACGGGACCCTAATGCGAAATGGGCCGTGCTCTAAAAGGTGGCGGTCGACGCGGTCGCTGGACGGCTATGACGGGTTGCACCGAGCCGCTCTCAGCGCGAGAGCAGCGTCCTGACCTGCCCCGCGATCTCGATGTCCTCGCGGGCGGTGAGGACCAGCGTGCGTACAGCCGCGCCGTGGGCTCCGATCTCCCCGTCGGCTCGTGTCTCATCGTTGCGGGCGCCATCGACTTCCACGCCGAGGAACGCCAGCCCCGCCGCGGCTCGAGCGCGGACCTCGCTTGAATGCTCGCCGACGCCGCCGGTGAACACGAGCGCGTCAAGGCCGCCGAGTGCCGCCGCCATCGCGGCGATCTGAGCGCGCAGCCGATGGACATACACATCCAAGGCCAGGCGCGGCGCGGGCTCACCAGCATAAGCACCGGCGACGATCTCGCGCATGTCCGCGCTACCCGCCAGGCCGAGCATCCCGGAGCGGTGCTCCAGCGCATCCGCGAGCTCCGCCGCGGACAGCCGCTCGTGCTCTGCCAGCCACAACAGCATCCCCGGATCGACGCTGCCCGAGCGGGTCGCCATCACCAGGCCCTCAAGCGGGGTGAAACCCATCGTCGTATCGAGCGAGCGGCCGTCCTTGATCGCGCACAGCGAAGCTCCCGCCCCGAGGTGACAGCTGACGATCCGCAGCCCCGAGGCGTCTCCTTCGAGCAACTGCGGTGTGCGCCGCGCGACCCACGAGTGCGACAGGCCATGAAAGCCATAGCGGCGCAGGCCCCAGCGCTCCCGCCACTCTGCGGGCAAGGCGTACGTCGAAGCGGCCGGCGGCAACGTCGCATGGAAAGCCGTGTCAAAGCAAGCCACCGCCGGTAGCTTCGACAGTGCCGCCGTGACGCCATCAAGCGCGGCCAGCGACTTGGCCTGATGAAGCGGAGCAAGGCCGCTCAACTCGCGCATCCCCGCCTCCACATCGGCGCCGATCCTCACCGCCCTGTGGAAGCGCTCGCCTCCGTGAACGATGCGGTGCCCAACCGCGTCCGCTTCGCACAGCACCGTGTCGAGCGCGGCTCGGAGCTGGTCTGGGTCCACCTGCGCGCGAGGAGCGCTGAGCTCGCGCGTGGCGATCGTCGTGTCATCGCCGTCGAGCAGCGTCAGCTTCAGGCTGCTGGAGCCCGCGTTGACCACCAGTACCCGCATCGCCGAGCCTATGTCGATCGAGCCTCGTTTGCGCCGGGCCAGCACCAGTCTGTGACATCGGGCGGGTCCTGTCCGTGCTCGCGTGTGTAAGCCCTGTGGCGCAGCCGCTCGTCGGTCATCTCCTGCCGGATGTGCGCCGCGTGCTCAGCCAGGCCGGGAACCCGGTCGATGATGTCCATCACAAGATGAAAGCGGTCCAGGTCATTGAGCATCACCATGTCAAACGGCGTCGTGGTGGTGCCCTCCTCCTTGTAGCCACGGACGTGGAAGTTGACGTGATTGGTGCGCTGGTAGGTGAGACGGTGGATCAGCCACGGGTAGCCGTGGTAGGCGAAGATCACCGGCCGGCTGGTCGTGAACAGCGCGTCGAACTCCGCGTCGGGCAGCCCGTGGGGATGCTCGGTGTCGGGCTCCAGGCGCATCAGATCAACGACATTCACAAGCCTGACCTTCAGCTCGGGCAGACGTTCGCGCAGGATCGCCACCGCCGCGACGCTCTCCAGTGTCGGGATGTCCCCGGCGCAGCCGAGCACCACATCGGGCTCCTGACCGCGCCCTTCGGGCGCGGTGCCCCCGTCGCCGCAGGCCCAGTCCCACATGCCGACTCCACGCGTGCAGTGCGCGACCGCCTCGTCCATCGTCAGGTAGTTCAGCGCCGGCTGCTTGCCGGCGACGATCACATTCACATAGTCGCGGCTGCGCAGGCAGTGATCGGCGACGGACAGCAGACAGTTCGCATCCGGCGGCAGGTACACGCGCACGACCTCCGCCTTCTTGTTGATCACGTGGTCGATGAACCCTGGGTCCTGGTGTGAGAACCCGTTGTGGTCCTGGCGCCACACGTGCGAGGAGAGCAGATAGTTCAGCGATGCCACCGGCGCGCGCCACGTGATGCCGCGCGATACCTTCAACCACTTCGCGTGCTGGTTGAACATCGAGTCCACGATGTGGATGAACGCCTCGTAGCTGTTCAGCAGGCCATGCCGACCCGTCAACAAATAGCCCTCGAGCCAGCCCTGGCAGAGATGCTCGCTCAAGACCTCCATCACCCGCCCGTCGGGCGCGAGGTGATCGTCGCTGTCCAAGCGTTCGGCGTCCCACGCGCGGTTCGTGACCTCGAACACCGCGCCCAAGCGGTTGGATGCCGTCTCGTCAGGACCCATGATGCGGAGGTTCGTCGGATTGGCAACGATCGCATCGCGCAGGAACGCGCCGAGCACTCGTGTGGGCTCGCTGATGCTCGCCGTCGGCGCCGGCACCTCGACCGCGTAGTCACGGAAGTCGGGCAGCTCAAGATCGCGCAGCAATGCTCCGCCGTTGGCGTGAGGGTTCGCGCCCATGCGCCGCTCGCCCTCGGGCGCGAGCGCCGCCAGCTCAGCCCGTAGCGCACCATCCTCGTCAAACAGTTCCTCGGGACGGTAGGAGCGAAGCCACTCCTCGAGCTGACGCAGGTGCTCGGGATTCCCAGCCAGGTCGGCGAGCGGAACCTGATGGGAGCGAAACGAACCCTCCGCCGGCAGCCCGTCGACTACCTTCGGGCCGGTCCAACCCTTCGGGGTGCGAAGCACGATCATCGGCCAACGCGGACGCTCCGAGTCGCCATCCTCGCGGGCGCGACGCTGGATCTCCGCGATCTCCGCCGTGACCTCATCCAACGTGGCGGCCATCAGCTGGTGCATCGTCTGCGGGTCATCGCCCTCGATGAAGCGCGGAGCATACCCGTAGCCCTCCATCAGAGACCGCAGCTCCTGCGGTGAGATCCGCGACAGCACCGTCGGATTGGCGATCTTGTAGCCGTTCAGATGCAGGACCGGGAGCACCGCGCCGTCGCGGGCCGGGTTCAGGAACTTGTTGCAGTGCCAGCTCGTCGCCAGTGGCCCGGTCTCCGCCTCGCCGTCGCCGACGACGCAGCAGACGAGCAGGTCGGGGTTATCGAACGCGGCCCCGTAGGCGTGCGCGAGGGAGTAGCCAAGCTCGCCGCCCTCGTGGATCGACCCCGGCGTCTCCGGCGCCACGTGACTCGGGATGCCGCCGGGAAAGGAGAACTGGCGAAACAGCCTGCGCAGGCCCTCCTTGTCACGCCCGACGTGGGGGTAGACCTCGCTGTAGGTGCCCTCGAGATACACGTTCGCGAGAACCCCCGGACCACCGTGGCCAGGGCCCGCCACATAGAGCGCGTTCAGATCACGCTCCCGGATCACCCGGTTCATGTGCGCGTACAGGAAGTTCAGGCCAGGCGTCGTGCCCCAATGCCCGAGCAGGCGCGGCTTGACGTGCTCGATCGCAAGCGGCTCGCGCAGCAACGGATTGTCCAGCAGGTATATCTGGCCGACCGACAGATAGTTCGCGGCCCGCCAGTAGGCATCCAGCGATCCCAGCGCCTCCGGCGTGAGCGAAGGCGCATCCGTCCTCGCACTCCTCGTCACGAGGAGGAGTCTACGCTCGGCTCGGCAGGGCTGGCCGTCGTGCGGGGCAGCACGACCAGGGGGCAGCGCGCGTGGCGCTGCAGGTAGTCGGAGGTGCTGCCGAGCACCAAGCGCTTCACCGGGCCATAGCCGCGTGAGCCAACCACCAGGATGTCCACCCGATCGCCGACGGGCGAGATATCACCTTTGCGAACATCACAGAGCCATCCGGTCCGTTACGTGGTCTGTCCGAAACGCTCTCGTGCCAGCCGCCAGCCCGCAGTGAGGAACTCAACTCTCTCCTCCGGTCCCTCGTGCCGCACCACGCGCCCATCGAAGCCCTCTCGAAATACATCCAACATCGCACGGTTTTCACAGAGCACCTCTGCCACGAAATACGTGATCCCACGCTGCTCAGCGACAACTGCCAGACGCTCGATGAGCCCCGTCCCGAGGCCACGGCCGTGCATGTGATCGGCGACCTCGACCGCGACTTCGGCGCGCGCCTCATCGAGCTGAACATAGATGGCGTGCCCGACGAGCACGCCCAGCTCGTCATGGGCGACGAGTCCATAGTGGTTCGCGTCCGTAACGGCCGCCAGGTGCGCCGCGGATGCGATGTTCGCCGCTCCCGTGAAGAACCGCAGGCGACGGGCTTCCAGGCACAGTCCCTCCAGGAACGTCCGCAGCGCCGGCTCATCCTTGGTGCTCGCCGGGCGAATCGTCACCGACGAGCCGTCTCGCAGTACGACGAACTCGGCCTCCGCGGCTGACATCGTTGCGGTTGGGGCGGAGCACGCTGGGGCTGCACATATCACGATGCCCCAGCCTGGTGCAAACAGCAAGTTCGGGCATCAGAGATTGGCCGCCAGCTTGACGCGGAAAACTACGCGGACGGTGAGACTCACAGTGACCAGTAGTGGCCGATGTGCGCGGCGGCCCGCGATGTCAACAGCGGCTCTGGCGCGGCGGATCGCGCCGGCTCTTCCCCGCCTAGCGCGGCGAGCGTCGCTTGCACGGATTGCGCGAGCGCCGCAGGTTCATAGCCGCCCTCCAAGACCGCCCCGAGAGGCACGCCGAGCTCATCGGCGAAGTCACGAACGTGGCGGGCCATCTCCGCAAATGAGGTGCTCTGCAGACGACAGCCCCCGAGCGGGTCTGCCCGGTGGGCATCAAAGCCGGCCGAGAGCAGGACCAGCTCCGGCTCGAACTGCTCGGCGGCGGAAAGCACGATGTGCTCGATCAGTGACAGCCACAGATCCTCCTCCGAGCCGGCAGGCACGGGAAGGTTGATCGTGTAGCCCTCGCCTGGGCCAGAGCCCACGTCGCTCAACGGGCCGGTGCCGGGGTAGATACCTGACTGGTGGATGCTCGCGAACAGCACGTCGGGGCGCCGGCGGAACGCCTCGGCGGTGCCGTTGCCGTGATGCACGTCCCAATCGAGGATGAACACCCGTTTGACACCAAGCTCGCATATCGCGAACTCACCGGCGATCGCGACGTTGTTGAACAGACAGAACCCCATCGCGCGATCTGGCTCGGCGTGATGCCCGGAAGGCCGCACGCCGCAGAACCCGACCGCTGCCTCGCCCTCGACCAGCGCCCTTGTCATCTCGCAGACACCGCCGGCAGCGTGCAACGCAGCGCGATATGACGGCTCCCCGACGAGCGTGTCCGAGTCGATCGCCCCGCCGCCGGCCATCGCCAGATCCTTGATCCTCTCGACATGACACGCGCTGTGGACGAGCCGGAGCTGGGTCTCGGGGGCTGGCGGAGCCTCGCGTAGCTCCCAGCCCAGCCAGCCTTCTCTCGCCAGCGTCTGCTCGATCTCAAGCAGACGCTCCGGCGTGTCCGGGTGCTCAGGCATATATGCGCGCGGATCGTGTTCCAGGCACGCCGGGTGGCTGAAATAGAGCCCCGCTTGCTTATGGGGCACGCTATGCCCGTCATTCATGGGCGAGGCTTATCCGTGGCACAGGAGTACCTTGAGCATTGCATCGGCGTGTGACGACGGCGCTAAGGACGTCTTGAAGTTGCGTCCGGGCATGCAGGACGGTCTAACGCATTTTGCGTTACTTTGTCCAACGGCTAAAGGGCTCTGGTTGGGCCCATAGGTCCCAGGGGCTCTTCGATACGGAGTACGCGGGTCGCGGGTAGGTGTTTCGATCCCGTCCCCTACCTGGCTCCTCGCGCCGCATCGATGGCAGGCCATCGCAGCGGTGTGGCGCCCGCGCATGGGCCGCTAGATTGGACGTGGGCGCATTCTCATGCCCCAAGACGATCGTCTAGCCTTCGGGCCGGTCGCCCGGAGGGGTGGCAGAGCGGATGAATGCACTGGTCTCGAAAACCAGCAGACGGGGATTCTCGTCTCGGGGGTTCGAATCCCCCCCCCTCCGCTTGCGTCTCAGGCAGTCTCTCGCGCGCGCGAGCCCCGGTCACGCCGAGTGGCTCGGACTCGGACTCTCGCTCGCCTGCCTGCTCGCGGGCTGCGCGCGGCAGGCGGCTCCGGGCGCGCAGCGCATACCCACTCACCCCGGTGCCCGGCACAACCCCTTCGCACGTGCGCTCGCGAGCTCACGTCCAGTCGGGCGCGGACCGCGCTTCCGGCCACCGGCGCGAGGCGTCGGCGCCGCTGACGGCGCGACGATCGCCGGCATGGCCTGCGAGAGCCGCTCACCCGTCGTATCGGCCGCCCACGTGGAGCTGTTCGCGGCCAACCGGGTCGTGATCGTCCCCGCCGGGATCGGCTTGAAGCCGCCATTGCGCATCCGCGGCGCGCGCATCCGCGCCGGACGGTGCGCATATCCGCTGCGCACACTCGACCCGACGGGCCTGATACTGCTCGGCTCGGGCGGTCCATACACGCTCGGCGACCTGTTCGACATCTGGGGACAGCCGCTCGGCCGCACGGTCATGGCGGGCTTCCATGCAAGCTCGCGCGGTCGTGTGTCCGTGTTCGTCGACGGTGCGCCCTGGCACGGCGACCCCCCCGCCGCTCCCCTGGCGCCCGGCTCGCAGATCACGGTTGAGGTGGGCGCCCGCGTGCCGCCGCACGCCGGCTACACATTCCCGTCGCTGGCGTGGGCAAGGTCGTGATCGACGCGCCCCGGCGGGCTTTCTGCGCCCGCTTGCCGCGCCGCACGGCGTCTGCCGTCCGGCGCCGCGGCAGGGACACGACGCTGATCGCGGTCGTGCTGCTCTGTCTCGTGCCTGCCGGCGCGGCTCGCGGGGACGGCGACCCGGCGAGCGATGTGCTGCTGATCCAAAACGCCTTCTACCCCTATCAGCCCCCGCCTCCGGCGGAGCTCGAAGCCGCCCTGAACGCGCTGCTGAGCCAAGCGAGAAGCGCGGGTATGCCGTTGAAGGTCGCGATCATCGGCTCGCGCGAAGACCTCGGCGCGGTGCCCACCTACTTCGGACACCCCCAGCAGTACGCCGCGTTCCTGGACCGCGAGATCTCCTACAGCACCAAAACCCCGCAACCGCTGCTCGTCGTGATGCCCGCCGGCTTCGGGCTCGCCGCCGCGGCGCCCGCCTCGGCCCTCGCCCGCGTGAGCATCGACGCCGGGGCTCGCACGTCCGGTCTCACGCGCGCGGCGATCCTCGCGGTGAGCGCGCTCGCCCGCGCCAACGGGCACGCGATCGCTCCCCCGCAGATCGCCGGCCCGACCACGACCAGGCGCGGCGGGACTCCCAGCGCGATCCTGTTCGGCCTCCCCGTGCTCCTGTTGATTCTGGCCGGTATACCGATCCTCGCGCACCGTAAACGCAGGGCGTCGAGTCAGACATAGCCTCGCCGGACCTCGCCGGTCCGATCGGGCCTTGCGGGTCGGCCGGACTCCGACTTGACCGACAGGTGGGCTCGCTCAAGTAGATCGACTAAGTGGCTAAACACGTGCCACTCTGGTACTTTGGGCCGCTGTCATGCGCCACGGATTGGCAATCATCATCGCGCTCGTCCTCGTTGCCCTCTTGGGGGCAACGTCCGCGCGCGCGGCGCTCCTGTATCCGGAGCTGAAGACGCTGCCTCCGCGCGATCTGCGCTTCGACCGCACCGACGTCAGCGTGGAATCGCTCGGGATCCTGCACAACGTGCTGCGCTTCTCGAACACGGTCTACAACGCCGGCGAAGGGCCGCTGGAGATCCGCGCGAAAATCAACCAGAGCCTCAACCCTCCCTCCGGCCAGGCCTTCCAGCGCGTGTACGAAACCGGCGGCGGCTACAAGGAATTCGAACTCACCGGCGCGACGCTCTACTACCACGCGATCCACAAGCACTACCACTTCGACCACTGGGGCGCCTATCAGCTGTGGACGAAGGCGGGCTTTGAAAGCTGGCTCGCCAGCGGGCGCAGCAAAGGCGAACCGTATCTGATCGGCCAGAAGACGACGAGCTGCGTGGAGGACGAGGAGTTCGTGACCTCCGTGCCCGCGGCGGTGTGGCCCGCGGTGTACGTGCCCGAAGACTGCGGCACGAACGCCGAAAATGTGATCGCCGAGGGGCTCTCTCCCGGCTGGGGCGACACCTATGACTGGTATCGCTTCGAACAGTGGATCGACCTCGGCGAAAACGGCACGCTCGCCAACGGCACCTACGTGCTGCGCTCGGTCGTCGACCCGGACGACATCCTCTACGAGAGCCCCGAAAAGAGCGATCCCTCGCGCCAGAGCGCGGAAGCCCACGAAGCGACCACTACGTTCAAAGTGACCAACGGGACGATCGAAGACGGCGACCAGCCGACCGGAACGGTGACGATCAACCACATCGACAAGGCCACCAGCTCTCCGCAGGTGACGCTCGAAGTGCTCGGCCGCGACGACCTCGACGCGGTCAACGAAGTGCGCGTCTCCAACGACGGCAAATCGTGGAAGACCTACCCCAGCACCTCGTATGACTCGATCACGCAGACGATCCCCTGGGAACTCAACAACGCGGCCTACGGCGGCAGCGAAAAAGCCGGCCAGCGGACCGTCTACGTGCAGTTCCACGACCCCGAAGCCGGCTGGGGGCCGACCGAGCAGGACACGATCGAATACGCACCCCCGCAGTCGAGCGGCGTCGGCTACGCGAAGATGGTCGAAACCGACGCGCCGATCTCGTGGTGGCGCCTGGGCGAGACCTCCGGCACGGTCGCGGCCGATCGGGAGGCGCTCAATCCCGGCGCCTACCTCGGCGGCACGACGCTCGGCGCGCCCTCGCTCGTCACGACCGAACCGTCCAACTCGGCGGTCACCCTCGACGGGGTGACGGGGACGGTGCAGGTGGCGTCCTCCACGTCGCTGAACCTGAGTTCGCCGTTCTCGTTGGAGGCGTGGATTAAGCCGAGCAAGCTGCCGGCGGCGGGTTCGTTCGCGTCGGTGTTGACGAAAGCGGAGTCGTATTCGTTGCAGTTCAACGGGCCGAGCCTGGAGTTCACGGTGATTCAGA
>DASZJF010000002.1:0-8699 GCA_035948355.1 Solirubrobacteraceae bacterium | reverse complement strand
ACGACACGGTGTAGTCGTGCGGCGTGGTGTCGACTTTGAAGGCCCGGATCTCGCTGCCGTTCGACACCAGGGCATCGGTCATCGTGCCCCCCGTATCGATGTCCACGGTGAACATGGGCTTATCCTCCCCGCTCAGTTCGCTTCGGCGCATTTAACCCGCGACGGTATCGCCGCCCGGACGCGGGACTAAACAGCGTGTTTTTGACGAGCTGATCGTAGGGCTGGGAAATTTCTGCCCAATCGGGGACGCCACCTAGCAATAGGTGATTTCACTCATGGGCTCACACTGGGGTGCCCACGCGGTGAGGGCGGCACATTCCGAATAGTCCGAAGACGAATCAAATCCCTCGCGTGAAATCATTTCGGCTAAAGCGCCAATAGCGATGACGATTTATGACAGTGCTTCCGAACGCTCCATCACATTTTACAACCACTGCCGTGACGGCGCGCAGGTTCACGAGGCACGCGTCGGCTAGGGAAGGTCGGCGCCGACCGGTCGTCCGGCCGAACGTGGCGGCACAATCGCTAACGCTCCGGCGGCGCAACAGCCAGGTTCGCCATTCCGGCCCGGTCCATCGCACGCCGGACACTGCCGGAGGCCTTGGCATCCTCAATGAACTTCGTCACATAGGCGAGAGCTTCTGGGTGGCCCTTCGGCACCGCGATCGCGATGCCGGTCTGCTGAAATCCTCCATCGACGATGTGCGAGCCGGGGAGTTCTGCGACGAACGGCGGCAGCGAATCACGACCGAGTGCAAAGGCATCCGCTTGACCCGCGCGCAACATCGCTACCGCGTCGTCGATCGAGGTCACCGCGATCGGGACGGTATTTATCAGCGAGCGGCCGGCGGCGCGGATCGTCGTGGTGTTGGCGATGCCCACGACACGGACGCCCGGCCGGTCGACCTCAGCGAGCGTCCGGATGCCGGAGGTCGCCGTCACCATGTAGGTGCTTTCGACGAGGCAATAGGCCGGCCCGAATTCCAGTCGCTTCTTGCGCTCCGCCAACGACTTTTGCAACAAAATCTGCCAGAAGCGGTCATCCGATAATGGCGATTAGAACCAGTATTGGCGTGCGCACGTGATAAGCGATATCGAGGGCTGAGCCCGGCTCGCCGGTGCCGCCGCGGTCGATCCCTCAGTCGACGAAGGCTTCGTGAAAGACTAGCGCGTCCGCCACCAGCCGCTGCACGTCATCCTCGGACAGCGGCTTGGCCGCGACGGTGCGCAGCGCAAGCGCCACGTACGCGCTCGCGACGCCCTGAAGAGAGAGACGGCCGGATGTCCGGTACCAGGTGCCGACGTGGCTGCTCTGCGCGATGATTGTGTAGGACGTCAACTTTGGCTCGATCAGCGAGAACCGACCGGCGTCCGCTCCCTCGTCCAGAACGCTCAGCACGAGACGCTCATACTCGTCGCGGTGGCGAATGTTGGTGCGCAGGTGTCCCTTGGTCAAGCTGCGCAGCTCGGAGTCACCGAGCGTCGATTCCTTCGGCCGCATCGCGTGGAGCACGACGTGGTTGACGACCAACCCCGCAAGCCGGTGCTCGGGAGTCTGCTCGCGCGCGATCAGGTGTCTTGCGCCCACGATCAGCTGGCGCACCACCGACTCGATCAGCTCGAAGAGGATCTGCTCCTTGTTGGGGAAGAAGTAGTACAGGCTGGCTGTCTTGATCTGGATGGCCCCGGCGAGCTCCCGCATTGTCGTCGCCTCATAGCCGCGCTTGAAGAACATCTCAGCGGCCAGCTGCCGGATCTGGGCGCGGCGGTCGGCGGGGACACTGGGTGGGGTCTTGGGCTTCGGTGGCATCACTAAGTGACCGCTCGCTAGCTTACTGTTTCACCACAACGCGAGCCAGCGGATTCAGCTACGCGTCGCGTTGCCGGGGTCAACATACCTAACAACTGTCCGGTGATTATCAGACGAGGATCATCGTTACGGGCTATCCATTTGTGCGCCTTAGCCGTGCTTGACAGCTTGTCGGCGACGCTGTTACGATTCACCTACCTGACGAGCGTTAGATAAGCAAGTGATCTCATCTGACCTTTTTAGCGCGGCGACGTTGCCCCATGTCCTGCGGGCCCGCGCCGCCGAGCGCCCCGAGCAACCGGCGTTGAGCGCCGGCTCCGAGGAACTCACATATGCTGAGCTCTCCGGACTCGTCGGTGCACTCGCCGGACGCCTCGTGGGGCTGGGTGTGCGGACGGGTGACCGCGTGGCGATCGTGGGCGTGAACTCGCCGGAGTGGGTGGTGGCGTTTCTGGGCTCGATCGAGGCCGGTGCGATCGCCGTGCCCCTCAACCACCGCCTAGGCCGTCTTGAACTGGCCGCGCAGCTGGCTCAGGTCGCGCCCAAGCTCGTCCTGCATGATCAGCAGTGCTCGGACGCAATCGGATCGCTAGCCGATGCCTCCCGGCGCCGAACCATGGACAGAGGCCAACCCGGGCCGAACTCGATTTGGCAGGCCCCACCGGCGGCCCTCGATCCGATCGAGATCAGCCCAAGGGCTCCCGCGCTCATCAGCTTCACCTCCGGCAGCACCGGCGTTTCGAAAGGGGCGCTAATCTCGCACGGGGCGTTGGTGGCAGCCGCGGCCGCGTACGCGCGAACCCTTGGCACGAGCGAGAGCGACCGAACGCTCGTACTCGTACCCCTCTTCCACAACACCGGTTTCTGCGACCAGCTGGCACACATGCTGTTGGTCGGCGGCGTTTGCGATTTGCTGGCCGAGTTCGGAACGTCGGCCGCGCGCGCCGCGCTGCGTCGGCGCCCGGCCAACTTCCTGATCGCCGTCCCAGGGATCCTTCGCTTGCTGGCCATCAGCGAGGACGCGGACGAGATCTTCTCACGGTGTGAGATCGCCTGTTACGGGGGCTCTCCAATGCCGCAGCCATGGCTGAGCGAGCTGGCCAGCCGGTGGCCTTCCCTGCGCCTCTTCAACTGCTACGGGCTGACCGAGTTCACATCGGTCAGCCACATACTTAAGCCGGCCGACATCGCCGCGCACTCCGGGAGCGTGGGTTGTCCGGTCGCCGGCGTTGAGCAACGGATCGTCGATGCCGCAGGCCGGCAGGTCCCATTCGGGACGGCCGGTGAGCTGCAGCTATCCGGGCCGACACTCATGCTTCGCTACTGGGGTGCTCCGGGTTGACCTCGCGCGCGCTCGATGGCCGCTGGCTGCGAACCGGGGACATCGGCGCGGTCACCCAGGATGGCTTTCTGAAACTGCTCGGACGCGCCGCGGAGGTGATCAACCGCGGTGGCGAGAAGATCAGTCCGCTGCAGGTGGAGGCAGCCCTGAGCCTCGAGCCGCACATCGGCGAAGCCGCCGTGATTGGGGCTCCGCATCCGATCTTCGGCGAGCGGGTGGTTGCGTTCGTGACCTTGCGCGGCACGACCGAGCTGGAAGCAGAGGCCGTCGCGGGCAGGTTGCGGGAGCGGATCGCCGACTACGCTGTTCCGGAGCGCTTCATCGTCCTCGACGAGCTGCCGCGGAACGCCGCTGGGAAGACCGACCGTCATGGATTGCGCCGTTGCGCGAACAAGCAGTTCGGGGGAGTAAGCGTCCCGTGAGCCCTGCCGACGAGCGAGTGCCGCTCGAGGACCGCGTGGTGATCGTCACCGGCGCCGGGTCCGGTCTTGGCCGGGCCTATGCCACGGCGCTGGCGCAGGCTGGGGCCCGGCTGGTCGTTGTCGGCCGGCGACGCGACCCACTACTCGCGTTGGTCGCCGAGCTGGCCGGCGCGGCTGTGCCGGTAATTGGCGATGTCGCCGAGCCCGCGGTCGCAGATCGAATCGTCGAGACGGCCACGTCGAGCTTCGGACGCCTGGACGCGCTGGTCAACAACGCCGGCGGGCTTCGGGACCGAACGCTGCTGAACATGTCGGACAGCGAGTTCGACGAGGTGATTCGCGCGCACGTCTACGGGACCTTTTACGTCTCGCGCGCCTGCGCCCGTGCGATGAGGGCCGCGGGCGGCGGCACGATCGTCAACATTGGGTCGGACTCTGGCCTGCTCGGAGCGTTCGGTCAGTCGAACTACGCCACGGCCAAGGGAGCGATCCTCGGCCTTACACTGACTTGGGCGCGCGAGCTGAGACGCTACGGGATCACTTGCAACTGCGTGCTGCCGAACGCGCTCACGGCGATGACTGAGAACCTTCCCGAGCTGCTCTCCGAATACCGCTACGGGCCGCCCGAGGCATTCCCACGCTCGATGGGCGAGCCCTCCGAGGTAGCGCCGCTCATCGTCCTTCTGATCACCGAGCGATGGCGGTGCTTGACGGGCAGATTGCTCGGCGTCGGCGGCGACCGTTTGTCGCTTTGGCAGCCGCCGAGTGAGCGGCGCGTCGCGTTCCTGCACGGCGGCTGGTCGCTCGGCGAGCTCGACCGCTCGCTCGCGGATGCCCTCGGACTCGAGCGGCCCGCACCGCCTGACATAGACAGCAACATCCAAAGGGGGAGTCGATGCCGCTACACACAGCTGAGCAACTGACCGCACGACTTGAGCGTCGCGACGCCGACTTTCGCTGGCGCGGTCAGGTCGTCAAGAAGCCCACCGAACACCCGGATTTCAAGCCCACTCTGCTGTCGTGGGGAGGGTGGCTCTACCAAGCCGCGTTCGACCCAGAGACGGCGGAGACAATGGTCGCGCGCCCCGACCTCAACGGCGAGGACTGCCACATCTTCTGGCACATGGCGACGAGCGCCGAGGATCTGCTGCAAAACCTCAAGGCCGCTCAGCTGCTGGCCGAACGCTCGCCGCTCACCGGCTACGCGAGCATTGGACGCGACGAGCTGCACGCCTTGATGTGCGCAACGCAGGATATCGACCAGGCCCGGGGCACGGATTACCACCGGCGCGTCCTCGACTACGTGCGGCGCTTCCAGAGCGAGCAGCTGATGACCGCCGCCGCTGTCACGGATGTGAAGGGCAACCGCGGCCTGCGCCCCGCCCAGCAAGACGACCCCGACATGTATCTCCGCATCGTGGACCGCAACAACGAGGGCATCGTCGTGCGTGGCGCCAAGGCGCACACGTCCGGGTCCGTCGGCGCTGAGGAGCTGATCGTGATCCCGACCCGCGCGATGCGCGAGAACGAAGGGCAGTACGCGGTCGCGTTCGCGATCCCAGTCGACGCGCCCGGGATAACGCTTGTCGCTCGGGCGCTGAACGCGGGCAGCGACAGCGCGTGGGAGGCGCCCATCTCATCCCACGATGAGCTGGCCGAGACGTTCACGGTGTTCAACGACGTGTTCGTTCCCCACGAGCGGGTCTTCCTCCAGGGTGAGTGGGAATTCGCCGGTGACGTGGCGAACGTGTTCGCGAGCGTCAATCGCCAAGGCTACCTCGGCACCGAGTCTGGCAAGCTGCGAATCTTTATCGGCGCCGCGCAGCGCATTGCCGAGCTGAACGGCGTCGCCCACGTCGAGCACATCCGCGGGAAGATCGCGCAGCTGATCAGGATGGAGCGCTCAATCTGGGCGCTAGGCGTCGCCGCTTCGCTCGAAAGCTCCAGCCGCGCACCTGGCCTGCAGATCCCCGACCCTGTGCTGACTAACGCGGGCAAACACCTGTGCATGGAGAGCCACTTCACCGCGTGCCGTCTGCTGCTCGAAATCGCGGGCGGTGCGGTGACAACGGCGCCGTTATTCGAGGACCTGCAGGCGCCCGATATTAAGCCCCTGGTCGAAAAGTACTTCCGCGGCGCCGAGCCGGGCTCGGCCTGGGAGCGATTGCGTGTGTTCAAGTTGATCCGAGACCTCGCCGCGTCCGAGTACTCGGGCTACTGGAACACCGAGATCATCCACGGCTCGGGATCGCCAGCGGCGGAGGTGCTGGCGATGTACCGAGAGACCGATCTTGACGCCTGCAAGGCGCTGGTGACGCGAGCGCTCAAGGGGCGCGACGCGATCGCACCACCGCGTAAGGCGACGACCGCCAGGGTGCAGTGATGTCCTTTAAGATAGCCGTGGATACTGGCGGGACGTTCACCGACGTCGTTCTCACTGACGCCGACGGCCGCTTCTCGCTCAGCAAGGCGCCGACCACGCCGCGGCGGATCTTTGACGGGATCGGCGATGCACTTGCCCTCGCGGCCCGCGAGCGATCACTTGAGCTCGATCAATTGCTGGGCGACACCGAGCTGCTGATCTACGCGACGACGCGTTCAACCAATGCGATCCTCACGGGCACTACGGCCCGGACGGCGCTAATCACCACCAAGGGGTTCAGGGACACGTTGACCTTCCGGGAAGGCGGCAAGCTACTTCCGTTCGACTTCCGTCATGGATATCCGGACCCGTACGTGCCGCGGGAGCTGACCTTCGAGGTGGGCGAGCGGATTACATCGGAGGGCGAGGTGCTCGAGCCTCTCGACGCTGAGGAGGTTGGGGAAATCCTCGCCGATCTAGGCGAGCGCGACGTTGAGGCGGTCGCCGTCTCGCTGCTCTGGTCGATCGCCAACCCGGTGCACGAGGAACGAATCGGCAAGCTGCTCGACGAGTATCTACCGGGGGTTCCCTACACGCTTTCGTCCCGGCTGAACCCGATCATCCGCGAGTACAGGCGGACATCCTCTGCGGCCATCGACGCCTCGCTCAAGCCGCTGATGCAGCGTCATCTGGCCGAGATGCAGTCCGACCTGCGCCGAGCCGGGTTTGCTGGCGAGTTGTTGCTCGTCACCTCGTTCGGCGGGGTACTGCGTCTGGACGACATCGCCCAGCGACCGCTGTACTCGGTAAACTCCGGACCCGCGATGGCACCGCTCGCCGGCAAAGCCGTCGCCGCCCCGGCCCGCAACTTGGTCGTTTGCGACACAGGCGGGACGAGCTTCGACGTGAGCGTCGTGCGCGACGGCGACGTGCAGCTGACGCGCGAGACGTGGCTCGGGCCCGCCTTTACCGGCCACATCACAGGTCTGTCGTCGGTCGCGGTCAAGAACGTCGGTGCGGGCGGCGGCAGCATCGCCTGGATCGATTCCGGCGGGCTGCTCCGGGTCGGTCCCCAAAGCGCCGGCGCCGAGCCCGGACCGGCCTGCTACGGCCTCGGGGGGAAGGCGCCCACGGTCACTGATGCGGCCGTGGCGCTCGGCTACCTTGACCCTCGCTATTTCCTCGGCGGCCGGGTGACACTCGACGCGACCGCCGCCGAGGCGGCGATCGACGAAGCGGTGGCGCGCGCGCTGCCGACGTCAACCAAACGCGCCGCGTGGGCGATCCTCGCCGTCGTCAACGAGCACATGGTTACGGCCGTGCGCGACATCACGATCAACCAGGGGATCGACCCTCGTGACTCGGTGCTAGTGGCGGGAGGAGGCGCAGCGGGGTTAACGATGGCCAAGCTGGCCGACGAGCTGGGCTGCCGCCAAGTGCTTATTCCGCGCACGGCGGCGGCGCTGTCGGCGACCGGTGGGCTGTTCGGCGACATTGTCACCGAGTTCACCGCTAGCCGTCGAACGCAGACGAGCGACTTCGACTTCCAGGCGGTCAACGACGCGCTGAATTCGCTGGACGAGCAGATCGACGAATTCTTCGCCCGGATGAAGGTAGCCCCCGCGTCGCAGGTGCGCGAGTACGTCGCGGAGGCCCGCTATCCGTACCAGATCTGGGAGCTCGACGTCCCGCTGCCCAACACCCGCTTTGACGGTGCGCGCGACGTGAAGCAGCTAGAGCAGGCCTTTCACGCGGCGCACGAGCGCGTGTTTGCGGTCAGCGAGCCGGGCCAGCGCGTCGAGTGCCTGACCTGGAAGGCTCGAGCCTCGGTTCGCCTGCCCAAGCCGGTGCTGCCGACGCTGGCGACCAACGAAGCCGCGCCGGCCGTCGAGGTGCGCAGCCGCCCGACTTGGTGGGGTGGCGATGAGCCCCGTGACGTTCCGATCTACAACGGCGAACGTCTTGCAGCGGGCTGGACCGTGAACGGTCCGGCGATCGTCGAGCTACCGACGACCACCGTCGTTGTCTACCCCGATTGGATCCTCGAGATCAGCGAACGCGGCGACTTCGTGATGACACGCGACCCCGTGGTCGACCGCGGGGCAGAGGAGGTGTAGTGACCCAGGTTGCCCCGCAACGAGCGTCGGATCCAATTCTGCTCGCCGTTATGGCGAACCGGATGGAGAGTATCTGCCGGGAGATGATGAACACGTTGCTGCGCTCGGCGCGCTCGGCGGTCATCAACCAGGCCCGCGACTTTTCCTGCTCAATCGTCACCGCGGAGAACGAGCTGCTCGCCTCCGCGGAGGGGTTGCCCGTGCACGTGATCGGGTCGGAGTTCCTCGCCGAGGCGATGATCGAGTTGCACTCCGACATCGCGGAGGGTGACGCGTACCTGCACAACGACCCGTACCTCGGAAACACGCACTCGGCCGACCACGCGATCCTGGTGCCGGTGTTCGTCGACGGAGTGCACGTGTTCACCGCCGTCGCCAAGGCGCATCAGGCCGACTGCGGCAACGGGTTACCGAGCACGTACGCCCCGACGGCCAAGGATGTCTACGACGAGGGCGCGCTGACGTTCCCGTGCGTGCGCGTGCAGCGAGAGTACGGCAATGTCGAGGACATCATCCGCATGTGCCGAGCGCGCCTCCGCGTGCCGGAGCAGTGGTACGGGGACTTCCTAGCTGCACTCGGAGCGGCCCGGATCGCCGAGCGCCGGCTCAAGGAGCTGTGCACTCAGTATGGCCTGCAGACCGTCCG
>DASZJF010000001.1:0-1743 GCA_035948355.1 Solirubrobacteraceae bacterium | reverse complement strand
GAGGATGCGGTTGCCGGTGTCCGGGGTGTCGGTGTCGAGGCCGAGGATGATGCCCGAGGTGATCTCCAGGCCGTAGCGGTTGAGGGTGCGCACCGCCTCGAGGATGGGCACCATCATGTTGTGCTCTTTGGCGATCGCCCGCAGCGCGTCCGGCTCGGGCGTCTCGATGCCGCAGAACACGGTCTCGAACAGCGCCTCGCGCATCAGCTCGAGGATCTCCGGGCGCTTGGCGATGTTGAGCGTCGCTTCGCACGAAAAGGCGAACGGGTAACCGTTTCGCCGCTGCCACGCGATGAGATGCGGCAGCAGCTCGCGCACGGCGCGGCGGTGGGCGATGAAATTGTCGTCGACGAAATAGGCGGCGCCCGAGAACCCGCAGGCGCGCATCTTGTCGAGCTCGGCCGTGACCTGGGCGGGCGTCTTCAAGCGTGGAGTGCGGCCGTACAGGGCGGGGATGTCGCAAAACTCGCATTGGTAGGGACAGCCGCTGGAGTACTGGATGCTGCCGGTCAGGTAGCGGTTGAGCTCCGCGAGCTCGTAGGCGGGGAGCGGGAAGTCGCACAGGTCGCGGCGCTCGCGCGTGACGAGCACCACCTGACGGTCGGGCCGTGACGGGTCGCGCGCCAGCCGCTCGATCAGCTCCTCGGTCGCGTCGCCGAGTTCGCCCACATGCAGGTAATCGAACTCGCGGTAGTTCTGTGGGCAGGCGGAGACCGAGGAGCCGCCCAGCACGGCGGTTCGGCCCGCGGCGTGGGCGCGGCGGCGCACATCGTCGATCTGGCGCCGTTGCGCGTGCATTCCGCTCACGAACACGGCATCGGCCCACGCGAAGTCCTCGCGGCCCGCCGGCCGCAGGTTCTCGTCCACGAAACGAACCTGCCAGGAACGGGGTAGCGCGGCGGCGACCACCAGCAGACCTTGCGGCGGCATGAGGGCGCGCACGCCGTCGGTGAGCGGGTACGCGTGCTCGAACATGCCGAACGCGGGCGTGTAGCGCGGGAAGACGCACAGGATGCGCCGCGCGCTGCGATCGGCAACGGGCTCTGTCTCGGCATCCTTCCTGGGCGATTGTGCAATCGGCACGGACGTCTCCCTAGCCGAGGAGGGGCGGATTTTGTCGTTCCGAAGCTAGGTGTCGCGCTTTCATGCGTCAATCGACGGGCTGTGCGCGCGACAACGAGGGCCGACGATGGGTCGGGGGCACCGCGTCAGGGCTGGAGGCACGCTTTCTCGAAATCGGCGACATGGGGCGCGGCGCCCTTGAGCGGAATTGAGGTCTGCTTGCCGGCGATGTCGACGGTGAGCGCCGTGCCGGTCTTCAACAGCGCGATCAGCTTGGGGTCGACCGGCGCCAATACTTCGACGTTGACGGTGCCGTCCATCTCGTTGGCGACGGTCTGGCCGGCATAGTCGATGCTCGCTGTCCCATTCCCGAGCTTGAGGTGCGCGGTGCGTCCGGGAACGAGACCGTCGGAGCCGATGAACTCGTTGATGTGCATGCTCTTCTTGCCCGGTTCGCAGGCGATCACCAGGACCGCGTCGTCGGAATCGGGCGTGCCGTACTGCAGGACGGCGGTGTCCGAATCGAAATTGAAGATCCAGGTGCGCGCCTCCTGTGCCTCGGCCGACCCGGCGAGGACGACGGCGAGCGAGCAGATGACCGCCAGCCGGTTCATAGTGCTCCCTCCTGGGACCTCCCCCTTATCCCGGCAAAATGATCGAGTTGTGGCGGCCTTGCGCCGG